>JAKSUA010000016.1 GCA_024409235.1 Bacteroidales bacterium
ACTCTTCAAATCTACCCTTAATCGTGCATTGGATGATAGTTGCGGATTTGAGGTTTTATAAGAAAAGACAAAAATAAAATTTTGTTTTATTTTTTTTCGTTTCAAACAATCTAGTTTCAATACTAAAGTTCAATAACGTCTAAATCGTTAGGTATGAAAATTTTCCCTTGAAAAAACTGTTTTGCCTCATTCATATATTTTTGCTGTCGTTCAGAAACTGCAGTTTTTCCTTCTGTATGAAACAATAACGTCGCTTTTGCCCCTAACATTTCTGCATTGGAACATGAATCTTTTACTGTTCCATGGTGCTTTTGATAAGGATTATAGACATCCTTTTCTGAATATAAACAATAAGCTTCTTGTAATAAATAATCAGAATTATCAACAAAAGTTTTTTCATATTCACAATAAGGTTCATCACCCAGAAAGGATAACTTTTTCCCATTCAACAGAGTACAGGTAAAACCATGCTGTAATTCTTTTTTGCTTTGAACACTAAAAAATGTTGTTTTTCTTCCTAATATATCAATAGTTTTCCCATCATCAATTGGCACAAGAATTATTCTGCTATCAAAAAAAGCATTTAATCTTGGTTGCATAACTATCCCACAAATTGTCCGGATTGCATCAAGTGACTTTTGATGTGCATATATTGTAAGGTCGCCTATATACCGTTCCTTTCGAATATGCTGTGCAATTGTTCTAACAAGCCAGACAACACCAAGAATATGATCCGAATGGTTATGTGATACAAAAACATTATGAATAGAAAGAGGACTTAAATTTGCCAATTCTAACTGACGTAACAATCCGTTTCCCCCACCCCCATCAACTAAAAATAACTCGCCATCATCTCTTGAAATCGTAAAACAGGTGTTATACATTGTTGTTACCATTGCCGCACCAACACCCAACATAGTCAATTTTTCCATAATCCTTTAGTTATTTAAGTAACAACAAAATCCTTCCTAATTTATTAAAAAACTAGAGAAAAGCCCATCAAGCAATTATTTTCCCCAATAGATATTGTTGGAGTTATTGCGCTTACTTTGTTTGATTTTTTATTTAACTCAGGACACAACCAATTTCCTATTCTTGCACTCAAAATACCAATTCCAGCTCCCGCAACCACATCGTGAATCCAATGTCTATCATTATATACACGCATTGCTCCTACTGTTGTTGCTACCACATAAGCAACTGATCCATAGATGTTTCCATATTCCAATCTTACAAGTTCTGCTCCCGTAAATGCTGTAGCAGTATGTCCAGAAGGAAATGAATTACATTTGTTGCTGTCAGGGCGTTTTTCACTAACAGTATATTTCAAACCTTCTGTCATAACCACCATGCTTGCATACGCAATCAAAGGAGTCAGCAGTTTTTCTGCAAACGAACGGTTTGTATTCAAAGAAGTCAGATTCAAGCCCATATACATTGTTACAGGAAGATATTGAATCCAATCATCTACTTCGGTATGATAAGAATGCAACAATATCTTTTCGTGCGTTGCAACTGACAATTTACTCAATGGCGAATTAGGAATTAATCCTGTTGCTCCGACTAATCCGATTGAAACAGGCATTATGATTTGTTTTGCATCGAAACGAGTCTCTTTTTCTGAACATAATACAGAATCTGTTTGTGCTGTTCCCTGTACAAATTGTAACCCTAATAATACAATCAGTGTAACTTTTATTCCTAAACCTATTCGCATATTTTATTATCAAAAAGATTTTTCTCCACAAAAATAGAAAAACAAATTTGTACTTTACACCACTAATATCGTTAGATAAAAATGTTTTTATCGAATTTTTCAAAATTTCTTCTTGTTTTAGAGAATCTTACATGCAAAAAATTGTAATTTCGCAAAAATTCGATTCTTCAATTTAAACTTATTGTATTGGAACTAAATATAACACAGAAAAAGCCTTCGGAATGTACCAATATTACCGAAGTTCGTAATGAAATCGACAACATCGACAAGGTTGTGATTGCTCTTTTGAAAGAACGTTTTCAATATGTTAAGGAAGTTGTTAAATACAAAGAAAAAACGGCAGCAAGCATAGAAGCTTCCGACAGACGTGAAGCAGTTATTGTTCAACGCCGCCAATGGGCTGAAGAAAACGGTTTGAATCCAGATGTCATTGAAGAAATCTACAAACGTCTTATTCAATACTTTATAGACGAAGAGAAAAAGATTATAAATTTGTAAATTATATACTTTAATAATATGTTCAGAAAAGAATTAAAAATTTTGGATTGCACTGTCCGTGACGGTGGTTTGATGAACAAATGGCAATTCAGTAAAGATTTTGTTAAAGCCATTTACACTTCTTGTGTAGATGCTGGAATTGATTATATGGAAATTGGCTATATCAGTAGCGAAGACCAATTTTCGCGCGATGTATATGGTCCATGGAAATTCTGTGCAGAAGACGAACTTCGTGAGATTGTTGGCGACAACAATACAAACACAAAACTTTCTGTAATGGCAGATATCGGTCGTATTAAATTTGACGACATACGTCCTAAATCAGAAAGTGTTATTGATTTGTTCCGTGTAGCATGCTACGATCATCAGATTGATAAAGCAATAGAACTTGCTCATCATGTAATGGACAAAGGTTACGAAGCAACTATCAACCTTATGGCTGTTTCAAAAGTTACAGAACGTAGTTTGAATGAAGTTCTTGACGATGTTGCAAAATCAAGAGTTGGCACATTCTATTTGGTTGACAGTTTCGGTAGTTTGTATTCTGAGGACATTCACAACTTGATGACTAAATACAAAGAAGCATTACCTGGAAAAACAATTGGTTTCCACGGACACAACAACCAACAATTAGCTTATGCAAATACAATTGAATGTATCATCGACGGAGCTAACATGCTTGATGCCACAATGTTAGGTATTGGCCGTGGTGCAGGAAACTGTCCTATGGAATTATTAATTTCATTCCTAAAAAATCCTAAATACAAATTACGTCCAATTCTTAAGGTTATTCAAGAACAAGTAAAACCTCTTCAGAAACAAATTGACTGGGGATATTTTATGCCTTACTTGATTTCCGGTTCAATGAACGAACACCCACGCTCTGCTATGGCTTGGATGGACAGTGAAAAGAAAGATGACTATGTTGCTTTCTACGACGAATTCATGCACGAAAAAGGTATGTTATAATCTAACCTACCATATAGATATAAAAAAAGACTTACAAATTGTAAGTCTTTTTTTATATATCTACCCTATTTTACTTTTTTCTATTTTGTCAACCATTGTTTAAATTCCGTAGCCGAAGTCGGAGGAATTACAATATCATCGGGAGGGGTGATGATTAAATTTACCCGTAACTTACTTTTAAACCAATGTGAAATATCCCGAATAGCTTTACGAGCAACAATATACTGACGATTTACCCGATAAAAATCACGTGGATCTAACTGAGTACGTAACGAATCTAGAGATTTATCAAGAACAACAGAACGTCCGTCCAATGTATAAATCTTTGCCATTCGCATTTCAGCTTTTATAAAAGCAATTTGTGCTATTTCTAAAGGTACAAATTTATCTCCTGATGGAATCAATATACTACGTGGATAAATTTTCTGATCGGATGTATATGTAGCAAGCAGATTAGAAATTTGTTCTCTCATAATGTCCCCCGCATCTTGCTTATTTGCAGAAGATAGCAAGCCCTGCTCTATTTTTACAAAAGCTCTCTCTAGCTTTTCTGTAGAAACAGGTTTTAGAAGATAATCCACACAATTTACTTCAAACGCACGCAAGGCATACTCATCATAACTAGTTGTAAAAACAGTCGGACAGGTTACTTCTGTTTGCTCAAATATGCAGAAAGACAAGCCATCGCTTAGTTGAATGTCCATAAATAGCAAGTCCGGTTGCTCGTTTTGTTCAAACCACTGAACGGCTTGGTGTACACTTCGTAGTGTGGCAACAATTTCCGTATTGGGACGAATGCTCAAAATTTTATCTTGTAACGATTCTGACGCTATCAATTCATCTTCTACTATGGCAACTCTCATACAAATACTGGTATTTCAACAGAAAAACGAAGGTCGTTTTTACGAATTATGATTTCTGGCAAGTCCATTAATCGGTATCGTTCGTTCAAATTACTTAATCCCGTACCGGAATTACGACTTGCTTGTTGATACGGCTTCAAATTTACGTTATTGCTGACAATTACGTATAAACTATCAGGACGCATATCAGTGCTTATTTCTATAATGAGTGGTTTTTCCTCACTGAACGTGTTGTGCTTTATCGCATTTTCAACCAACAATTGAATACTTACGGCAGGAATATGTGTTTCCATCCAATCTTCTGGTATGCTGATGTTTACTTGAAAAGCTTTGCCATATCGCACTTCAGTCATATATAAATAGGAACGTGTAAAATCCAATTCTTCTTGCAATGTCACAACATTTGCATTTCGTAGAAGGTAATGGTACACGTTACTTAATTCCGTTAGGAATTTTTTTCCACGTACATTTTCATTCTTCATCAATCCTTCCAACGTGTTAAGCGAATTGAACAGAAAATGAGGTGATAGTTGTTTTTTAAGTAGGGTAGCTTCTTTTTGTAGATTCTCGGCTCGTTGACTTACCAATTCAAGCTGTTGCTCGCGAGATTGTAATAAGAATCTCAAAGAATAAGCTGTAAGGTAGCCATATACAATTTGTACTAGCCAAATTAAGTGACTAAATAGAAATCTGTCTTCCAATGTCACCAAACTCTCAACGCCGGTAATTTTCAAAATCCATAGTTGAGAATGAACCATCAATTTAAATAATGGGTAGTAGATTATTGCCAAAACTGCTAATGAAACTAATACAATTTTGACTTGTGATGCACCATTCTGATTTCCCCATTTTGAAACAATATGTAGGATCTCGTATATACAGAAATATAGCAATAGTGATTGAACTAATTCCATTGCAATTTCCATCCACGAATGGTGGTAGAAAATAAACAATAGCACTGACCATAGGCCAGTGCTAAAGAGGGTTAACGCAACCATTAAAAGCCAGATATTATGCTGCGTTAGGAAATTTTGTGTTGATATGTTAAACCATTTCATAATATCTGTGCCAAATACAACTATTTACTAGCTTGAATACGACCAATTAGACCAGTCAATACTTGACCTGGACCGCATTCTGTGAATTCAGTCATGCCGTCGGCTATCATATTTTTAACCGAATTTGTCCATCTAACAGGTGCTGTTAGTTGTGCCAACAAATTCTTTTTTATTTCCTCTGTATTGGTATGAGGTAATGCATCTACATTTTGATAGATTGGACAAACCGGAGTTTTAAATTCTGTATTTTCAATTGCTTTTGCTAATTCCACACGAGCAGGTTCCATCAATGGAGAATGGAATGCACCACCAACAGTAAGAGGAAGAGCACGTTTTGCTCCAGCTTCTTTCATTGAAGCACAAGCTTTATCGATAGCTGAAATTTCACCTGAAATAACAACCTGTCCAGGACTATTATAATTTGCAGCAACAACTATACCTTCTGTATCCGAACAGATTTTTTCAATAACATCATCTGGTAAAGCTATGATTGCAGCCATCGTACCTTTTACTTTTTCGCAACAAGCTTGCATAGCCATTGCACGGGCATACACCAAACGCAACCCATCTTCAAAGCTTAAACAACCACTTGCTACAAGTGCAGAAAATTCACCAAGTGAATGACCTGCAACCATATCTGGTTTGAATTCTTCACCTAAACAAACTGCAGAAATTACAGAATATAGGAAAACTGCAGGTTGAGTAACCTTAGTTTCTTTTAACTCTTCTGCTGTTCCTTCGAACATTATATCCGTAATACGATAGCCAAGAATTTCGTTTGCTTTATCAAACATTTCTTTTGCCTTAGCATTACTTTCATATAGGTCTTTACCCATTCCTACGAACTGAGCTCCCTGACCTGGGAATACATATGCTTTCATTTTCTTTTTCTTATAAAATTTCTGAACTTGTAATCATACTTGAAAATCCTCCATCATTGTAAAGATTTTGCATTGTTATCGCACGAGTATAATCACTGAATAATGTTACTATATAATCTGCACAATCATCTGCAGAAGCATTTCCTAGAGGAGAAAGACGATCTGCGTAATCAAACATCTTATCCATTCCAGCAATACCTGAACCTGCAGAAGTCATTGTTGGAGACTGAGAAACAGTATTGATACGAACACGATTACGACGACCGTATATCGTACCAAAATTTCGAGTCACAGACTGAAGCAAAGCTTTCGCATCTGCCATATCCGAATATCCTGCAACCGCACGGTCGGCAGCAATATATGACAATGCAACAACAGATCCATTATCTTTAAGTGCATCTTTTGCATAAAGCACACTTAATAATTTATGGAAAGAAATTGCAGATATGTCCAGAGTCTTATTCATAAAATCATAATTAAGACTTTCGTAAGGAATACTCTTTCTAATATTTGGAGACATACCTACAGAATGAAGAACAAAATCAAATTTTCCTTCAAAATGTACCATTGTTTCATCAACCAACGCTTCCAAATCTGTCACACTTGTTGCATCAGCAACAATAACAGGAGCTTTACACTTTTCTGATAAAGCATTGATTGTTCCTAAACGCAAAGCCATTGCGGTATTCGTAAGTACAATTTCAGCACCTTCACGAACAGCAGCTTCAGCAGTTTTCCATGCAATTGATTTATCATTCAACGCACCGAAAATAATTCCTTTTTTACCTTTTAATAAATCGGCCATTTTCTTTGTTTTTATTTGTTCATACCTCCGCAACAACTAATAACTTGTGCATTTATATAAGAAGACATTTCTGATGCTAAAAATAAAGCAACCTGTGCAACTTCTTCTGGTTTACCTGGACGACGTAAAGCAATTCTACCTACATAGTCAGTAACCATTGCTTCTGGCATAAATTCAGTCATTTCTGTAAGAATATAACCTGGAGCAATACAGTTTGTTCTAATGTTTTTAGGTCCCATTTCTTTTGCCAAAGATTTAGAAAATCCTATTAATCCAGCTTTAGCTGCAGCATAATTACATTGACCAGGATTTCCACCTTGACCAACAACACTGGAAATGTTTATAATGCTTCCGCCTTTTCTTTTCAAGAAAAATGGAAGTGCTGTCTGAATCGTATTGAATGCAGCTTTTAAGTCAACTGACATAACATCGTCCCAAGCTTTTTCACTCATACGCAACAATAAACCATCGCGAGTGATACCGGCATTGTTTACAAGTACATCAAGACCACCGAATTCTTGGATTGCAGGTTGCAAAATGTCAACCACAGCTTGTTTGTCTGCAACATTCACAGCTACGATTTTTACCTTACCACCGAAAGCCTGAAGTTGTTCAACAGCTGCTGCAGAATCATCGGTATTACGAGTCGTTGTTACAATCAAGTCTGCACCTGCTTCTGCAAAAGCTTTTGATATTGCAAAACCAATTCCACGAACACCACCAGTTACAACAGCAACTTTTCCTGCTAGTAATTTATTCATATTTTCTACCATAGCATATTATTTTCTAGGAGTTAATGCAACTGTCAACTTTCCTGAACAGCAAACTTTTCCGTTCACATAAGCAGTTGCGTCCGTAAATATAATATTTCCTCTGACATTTGCCAACTTTGCGTGCGTTTCCACAGTATCTCCAGGCAAAACAGTTCTTTTGAAACGGACATCATTTAAACCAACAAACATTGGTACGACATTACCATCTAATTTTTCCGCTACCAACAAAGAAGAACCTTGTGCCATTATTTCACAAAGAATAACACCTGGCACGACAGGCATGCCAGGGAAATGTCCATTCAAGAAATGTTCATCGCCTTTGACTGTATATTTAGATATGGCTTCCCCATTCTCTAATACAACCTCGTCCACCAAAAGCATTGGCTCACGGTGTGGCAATATTCTCTTTATTTCCTCTCGGTTCATTAGTTTTTGAATTTACGTAAAACGACACATGCGTTATGACCACCAAAACCTAGTGAATTTGAAAGTGCTATATCAACATCTGCTTTACGAGCTTTCAAAGGTACATAATCCAAATCACATTCTGGATCTGGTTGTTCTAGACCAATTGTCGGAGGAACCATTCCGTCTTTCAATGCTAATGCGCAAACGATTGCTTCAACAGCACCTGCTGCACCAATCATGTGACCTGTCATTGATTTTGTTGAGCTAATCATTGCTTTTCTAGCATCGTCTTCGCCGATAGCCAACTTAACTGCTTTTGTTTCGCTTGAATCGTTCAAGTGTGTTCCTGTTCCATGAGCATTTACATACAAACATTCACCTGATTTGTAACCAGCTTGTTCTAATGCATGACGCATTGCTCTTGATGCAGGAATACCGTCTGGCGAAGGAGCTGTAACGTGGTGAGCATCACAAGTATGACCATAACCACAAACTTCTGCAATAATGTTTGCTCCACGAGCAATTGCGTGTTCGTATTCTTCCATAATAAGCACACCAGCACCTTCCGCCATTACGAAACCACCACGACGGATGTCGAATGGAAGACAAGCTTGATTTGGATCTTCAGCCAACGATAATGCACGAGCGTTTTGGAAACCACCGATTGCGATTGGATTGATAGCAGCTTCGGTACCACCTGCAATAATTGCATCAGCATCACCGCGTTGTATTGCAAGGAATGCTTCTCCTACAGCGTTTGTACCTGTAGCACAAGCAGAAATTGGTGTTAAACAAGGACCTTGAGCTCCGAAACGGATAGCTACATTTGCGCCACCGATGTTGCCAATCATCATAGGAATGAAAAGTGGAGAGACCATCTTTGCACCGTTGTCTGTCATAACTTTTGTTTGTTTAACAAATGTTTCCAAACCACCGATACCAGAACCGATATACACGCCTAATTTGTCTGCATCAATATTTTCACCAACAACAAGACCACTATCCTGCATTGCCTGCTGTGATGCAGCTAAAGCAAAATGGGTAAATCTGTCGCTACGACGAGTGTCTGCTTTTGTCAAACCAAATTCTTCTGGATTGAAATCTTTAACTTGACCAGCAACTTTTACTGCGATACCAATATTGTCATTTGACTCTGGTAATTCCAACAATGAAATACCACATTTTCCTTGGTATAATGAATCTCTGAATTTTTCAATACTGTTTCCGATTGGGGAGATAACTCCCATACCTGTAATAACTACTCTTTTCATATTTATCTTAGTTCTAAACTCTTAATCTATTATACGCCACACATTTCAACCATTCAAATATAAAAACTTTATGTTAAAAATATTGAATTTATATACAATGTAGCGTTTTAATTTATAACATTAACAATGTTTTACATATACAAAAATCTCTTGATACTTCCTTTTGGCGTTTTTGCGAATGGTTCAAAACGCAATTCAAATGTGTTTACCGAAGAGTATTTTGGTATAATGTTATTCAAATTATTGATGTTTTCTTTCATCACTGCATTTATTGCATTTGCATCAAAACCAGCTTCTTCAATTTGTGCTTCGTTAGGAACGATGATAGCGTGAATTTGAGTGTCGCGTTGTATAACAACTGATTCAGCAACAAATGGTTGTGCATTTAAAACAACTTCAATTTCTTCTGGGAAGATGTTTTGTCCGTTGCTTGTAAGAATCATATTCTTGCAGCGGCCAGAAAGGAATAATGTATTTTCTTCATCCAATACACCAACATCACCTGTACGCAACCAACCGTCTTCAGTAAATACAGCTTTTGTAGCTTCTTCATTTTTGTAATAGCCAGCAAAAACAATATCGCCTTTAATAAGAACTTCGCCAGGAATACAACTAGGATTTGAAGAATTGATCTTTATGTCTATGTAATTTGCAGGAACTTGACCACAAGATTTCGCTTTGTATTTGCCCAATGGACCAAGTGAAATCACAGGAGCAGTTTCTGTCATACCGTAACCTGTTGCAAATGGTGTTTTCAATTTGAAAGCCAACAAAGATTCAACTTCAGGAGGAATAGCTGCACCACCTGTTAAAAATCCTTCAACTCTACCACCAAGAGATGACATTACAATATCGTGTAATGTTTTGCAAAATTCTTCGTTGTTTTCGTAATCTTCCAATTTTGCTTTGTTTTCTTCTGATTTAATCAAATCACCAAGAACATATTCTGTGAATTTAGCCAAAATCAAAGGTACTGCGAAGAAAATGCGTGGGCGCAATTCCATCATTGCTTTTTTCAAGATGTTTGGTATTGGAGCACAACCTAAGATGCACAAGTGCATACCTTTACATATAGTTGTGATACCATCAACTGTTAAACCGAAGATGTGTGCGTATGGCAATACGCTCAAATGGTTTTCTCCAGCTTCCAATGGTAATTCTCTGTGAAGCATTACAACATTTGCACTGAAATTCTTCACACTCAACATAACACCTTTAGGATTACCTGTCGAACCAGAAGTGTACATTATAGCACAAATTTCGTCCATTCCTGCGCCTGCAACAGTGTAATCTTCGTATTTAAAGTTTGCAACAGCATCGTATCTGCTTTCGTACAATTCGTTGAAATTGCCACGGAATGCTAGCAATTCTAATGTGTCTGTATCGATTACAGCAATGATTTCAGGCATCTCTTCTATATTCATAGCAGAAAATGTCTTCTTTTCTGTGTAAAGGATTTTGCTATCAGAATGGTTTACTAATTTTTGCGTGTCGGCTGGCGTAAATCCATTGAAAAGTTGTACGCTGACAAAACCACCTGTTGTTGATGCCATAAATGCTGTCATCCAATTGACGCTACTTTTTGCGTTAATTGCAATTTTGTCGCCTTTTTTCAAACCTGCTTTCTCCCACATTTTTTGTAATGCACAGATTTCTTTGGCAAATTCTCCGTATGTAAGAGGGCTGTTACCATATAAAGAGATACATGGTTTATCCCAATAGTTTTGTACGGATTCGTTAAATAATTCAATGAATGTTTTCATAATTTATAATTTTCCTTTTTTAGTATTATCGTCGGCGAAAGTATATTTTTCAAGAAAAACAAAACATATAATTCGTACCGAATCATAAAAAAAAAGGACTCAAACAAAAAAATGAGGACTCAATGAATAAAATAGAATTATGACTCCGCTTTCATTTCAGGTTTATATCACCTATTAAAAACACTTCACTTAGCAATGTTTTTTGCAAAAAAAATGCCCGAACTTTTGTCCGGGCATTTTGGTTATGCTAACTTATAACAAGTTTTTTAGAGTGTGAAATCTCTAAAATCCACCATTGCTTCGTTCATCGTAACGACATAATATCCACCATCTTCAAATTCTTTCTTGAATATTGCACGGTCTGTGTTTGGCATTTCTTTAAAACCGGCTGCCTCAAGTTGTTGGGCATATGCTTCAAGAGATGAAGCTGAAAAGCTGCCAGTAAGTGCAACTTCGTCGCTTGCTACAAGTCTGTAGTTAGTAAAACGGAATTCTGGTGCTGGCATATTATTTAGCCATTCATATTCACTTACTACATCTTCCCAAGAAGCATTTACTTGTGTAGCATTTTCTAAGCTTTCTAGATAGTCTTCTAACGCAATTTCGTAGTCCGAACTAATGAGGAATTTTTCTGCCATAAATATGAAATTTTCTTCTACGTATTCAAGACTATACTGATAACCATTGGCAACTTTATATGTAAGTAAAAGTTCTCCCATTCTGGTTACGCAAAACTTATTATCAGCAAGTTTTTGTATGTAAGAATCAAGGTCATTGCTTGAAATATTGTACGTAAACATTACCATATCAGCTTCTCTTTCTCCAATATTTGTGTTCAAAATAACACTTCCGTCGCTGAATGTACCTTCCAATTTAGGAAAGGCAGATAGGAAACTAGCCTTTTTAGACAGTTGGTTCCATGTACATTTTTCAAGATTGTCGTAATCGAAATCATCATCGCAACTCTCTGAACCGCATGAAATGAATGAAACTGAAGCCAATAATGCCATGGCTAACAATGCTAATAATCGTAATTTTTTCATAATAATAATGTGTTAGTTTATAATTATTTAGATATGCTTATATTTCATTAATTTTATTTTGTACCAATTGCAAAGCATTTGGAATACCTTGTGGATTCTTTCCACCAGCTGTTGCAAAAAATGGTTGTCCGCCACCGCCGCCGGCAATTTCTTTCGCCATCAACGAAATCAAATCTTTTGCTGTTAGTTTGTAGTCGTCGATTACATCTTGTGAAAGAGCTACGCAGATGTTTGCTTTGCCGTCGATGTTTGCTGCAAGTACGATGATGAACGAAGCAAGACTGTTCTTCATTGAGAATGCAATGTCTTTCAAAGCATTTGCATTTGAAACAGATACTTCTTTTACGATAGTCGAAATATTGTTTTTAGATGCAACTTCTTTCAACAAATCTGTTGCAAGTTGTTGTGTCTGCATTTTCTCGAATGCTTCAAGTTGTTTTTGCAATTTTGCATTGTCTGCAACTAATTGTTCAACTTGTTTCATCAAGTTAACAGGGTTTTTCAATGTTTCTTTGATTGCACTCAATGTATCAACTTGTTCGAAAATATATTGTTCTGCATTGTCGGAAGTAACGGCTTCAATACGGCGGATACCTGCAGCAATAGCACTTTCCGATGTAATTTTCAAGAAACCAATTTTTCCAGTTGAACCAATGTGCGTACCACCACAAAGTTCCATAGATTCACCAAATTTGATTACACGAACTTTGTCTCCATATTTTTCGCCGAACAATGCTTTGGCACCCATTGCTTTTGCTTCGTCAATAGGAAGGTCGCGGAATTCTTCCAAATGAATATCTTGGCGAATCATTTGGTTCACGATTTGCTCAACTTTACGGATTTCTTCGTCTGTCATTTTTTGGAAGTGAGAGAAGTCGAAACGCAAATGTTCTGGTGTAACCAATGAACCTTTTTGTTCAACGTGTGTTCCAAGAACTTGTTGTAATGCATATTGCAATAAGTGAGTAGCAGAGTGGTTACATTCTGTTAACTCACGTGCTTTTGCGTTAACAACAGCATTGAATTCTGTATCAAGTACTTCTGGTAATTTTTCACAAAGGTGAACAGTAAGGCCGTTTTCGCGAACAGTGTCAACGATTGTTGTTTTAACACCATTAGCTTCGATGTAACCTTTATCGCCAACTTGACCACCCATTTCACCATAGAAAGGAGTTTTGTCGAATACTAATTGGTATAGAGATTTACCTTTTGCAGTTACTTGACGGTATTTTACAAGAGTTACCATACATTCCGTTGTGTCGTAGCCAACGAATGCGTTTCCTTGTTCGTTAGAAAGAACAACCCAGTCGCCAGTTGAAATGTTTGTTGCCTGACGAGCACGTTCTTTTTGCTTGTCAAGTTCTTTTTGGAACTCGTCAATGTCCACTTCCATATTTTGTTCGCGGGCAATCAATGTAGTCAAATCAAGAGGGAAACCGTATGTGTCGTACAATGTGAATGCATCAACACCAGAAATTTTGTTGCTTCCTGTTTGTTTTGTCTTTTCTATTTTTGAATTCAAAAGATTGATACCTGTAGCAAGTGTTTTCAAGAATGATTTTTCTTCTTCGAAAATCACTTTGGTAATCAATTTTTCTTGAGCAATGATTTCTGGATAAGCTTTTCCCATTGTTTGGATTAAACAAGGAAGAAGTTGATACATAAATGGTTCGTGAAGGTTCAAGAATGTGTAACCGTAACGAACAGCACGACGTAAAATACGACGGATTACATAACCAGCTTTGATGTTCGATGGCAATTGTCCATCGGCGATTGCGAATGCGATAGTACGGATATGGTCGGCGATAACACGCATTGCGATGTCTTGTTTTGCATCTTGACCATATTTTGTATTTGAGATAGCTCCAATTTCTTGAATAAGAGGTTGGAACACATCAGTGTCGTAGTTCGATTGTTTACCTTGAGTAACCATGGCAAGACGTTCGAAACCCATACCTGTGTCGATGTGTTTTTTTGGAAGCAGTTCCAATTCGCCGTTCGCTTTACGGTTGTATTGCATGAACACAAGGTTCCAGATTTCGATTACTTGTGGATGATCGTGGTTTACCAATTCATGTCCAGGTTTCTTTGCTTTTTCTTCGGCAGAACGAATATCAACATGGATTTCGGAGCAAGGACCGCAAGGACCAACTTCACCCATTTCCCAGAAGTTATCGTGTTTGTTACCACGAAGTATTCTTTCTTCTGGAAGATATTGTTTCCAAATGTCATATGCTTCTTGGTCAAATTCAGTTCCGTCGGTTTTGTCACCTTCGAAAACAGTTGCATACAAACAATTTTTGTCTATTTTCAAAACTTCGGTAAGATATTCCCAAGCCCAGCTAACAGCTTCTTTTTTGAAGTAGTCGCCGAACGACCAGTTTCCAAGCATTTCGAACATAGTATGGTGATATGTATCGTGTCCAACTTCTTCTAGGTCATTGTGTTTACCAGAAACACGAAGACATTTTTGAGAGTCCGCAATACGAGGTTTAGTGATAGGAGAAATTCCTAGGAAAATATCTTTGAATTGATTCATACCAGCGTTGGTAAACATCAACGTTGGGTCGCCTTTAACTACCATAGGGGCAGAAGGCACGATAGTGTGTTGTTTAGACGCAAAGAAGTCTAAAAACGACTGACGTAGTTCTTGAGCGTTCATATATATGAGTTTGTTATAACGGGTGCAAAAGTAATTTTTTTTGCTTATATTTGCAAACTCAAACAAAAACTATGGCAAAAAGTAAATTTAGATTTAATCCAGAAACGCTTCAATATGAAAAAATTGAAACGACCTTCAAAAGAGCCATAGGAGTATTAGTTTCATATATTGTTATGATTGTCATGGTCGGGTTTGCATTCATGTTTACCTGGCTGCATTTCTTCCCTTCCACACGAGAAAAACAATTGATTGACGAGAACAAAATGTTGAGAAGTCAATATAAAACGTTAAACGGACGACTTTCCAACATGGAAAAAGTCATGAATGACTTGGCAGACAAAGACAATAATATCTACCGTATGGTATTTGAATCCGAACCCATTCCCGATGCAATCAGAAATGGAGGTTTCGGAGGAGTTAATCGTTACGTAGAAATCGAAGCTATTCCAAACATGGAAATTGTAGTGAAAACGAACCAACGAATGGATATTTTAATGAAGAAAATATATATTCAGTCGTTGTCATTTGACACTATAGTTGATTTAGCAAAAAACAAACAAGAAATGTTGCAACACATTCCTGGCATCCAACCATTGAAAACATATAAATATGTATCTGGATATGGAACCAGAATGCACCCTATTTACAAAACATTGAGAACCCATTCTGGAATAGATTTAGTTGCACCTTCAGGAACGAAAATCTATGCAACCGGAGACGGTGTTGTAAAAACAGCTGATTTTGAAAGAGGTTACGGAAAAACTGTGGTAATTGATCACGGATATAAATATCAGTCAATGTATGCCCATTGTTCTGAATTGCTAGTACATAAAGGACAAAAAGTAAAACGAGGAGAAGTCATTGCGCTCGTTGGAAACACTGGAGTATCAACAGGTTCTCACCTTCACTATGAGATTATCAAAAATGGTCAGAAAGTGAATCCTATTAATTATTTTCTTAATGATTTATCGGCAAATGAATTTGAAGAAATCCGTCAAATTTCCATTCAACCTAACCAATCATTTGACTAAGAACCGATTTTTTCAGGAAATACTATTTTCTTTCATTTCAATTTAATAGTGTGTAAGTATTTTTTGTACATTAGCACCGCAATTATAAACCGAAAGGTTGATTGATTTGTTTAACAATTTTAAACTATAAAAAATGATTAATTACAAAGATCTTGGCTTGGTAAACACAAAAGATATGTTTGCTAAAGCAGTAAAAGGTGGATATGCAATTCCTGCATTCAACTTCAACAACATGGAACAGCTTCAAGCTATCATCATGGCATGTGCTGAACAAAAATCTCCAGTTATCCTTCAAGTTTCTAAAGGTGCTCGCCAATATGCAAACCAAACTTTGCTTCGTTACATGGCAGAAGGTGCTGTAGAATACGCAAAAGAATTAGGTTGGGAAAAACCACAAATCTGTCTTCACTTGGATCATGGTGATACATTTGAAACATGTAAATCTTGTATCGACATGGGTTTCTCTTCTGTAATGATCGATGGTTCTCATCTTCCATACGAAGAAAACGTAGCTTTAACTAAGAAAGTTGTTGACTACGCTCACCAATTCGATGTAACTGTTGAAGGTGAACTTGGTGTGTTGGCAGGTGTTGAAGACGAAGTTTCTGCTGCTGAATCTCACTATACTAAACCAGAAGAAGTAATCGACTTCACTAAGAGAACAGGTTGCGATTCTTTGGCTATCTCTATCGGTACTTCTCACGGTGCTTACAAATTCACTCCAGAACAATGTACTCGTAATGCAGAAGGTAAATTAGTTCCTCCTCCATTGGCATTCGACGTATTGGCAGAAATCGAAAAACAACTTCCAGGTTTCCCAATCGTACTTCACGGTTCTTCTTCAGTTCCACAAGACGAAGTTGATACTATCAACAAATTCGGTGGTAAATTGCCAGATGCAGTAGGTATTCCAGAAGAACAATTGCGTCAAGCTGCTAAGTCTGCTGTTTGCAAAATCAACATCGACTCAGACTCTCGTTTGGCTATGACTGCTGCTATCCGTCAAACATTCGCTGAAAAACCAGGAGAATTCGACCCACGTAAATATCTTGGTCCAGCTCGTGAAAACATGAAGAAAATGTACACTCACAAAATCGTGAACGTACTTGGTTCTAACGGAAAAGCTGAATAAGTAATTCTTATATAGAATAATAGGGAGACGCATCAAATTGATGCGTCTCTTTTTTTTTATTCTATCTCATTCCAAAAATCATAAAAATTAAACCACTGTTCGGGATACTGCAGAACAACTTTTTCCAACGCCGCAGCATATTGTTTGCCAAGATGTTCTGCTTTTTTTATTGAAGAATTTTCATCTTTCAATGGATTTAACTGTGTTACATATCCTTTATATGAAACACCTTTTTCCTTCATTATAAAAACTGTGTAAACAGCAGCATCTAATTGCGTAGCAAGACGAAACGCACCTATAGGAAATTTTGCAGACTTATTAATAAAATCTGTGTAATAAGATTTTGGACTGCCAAACAATCTATCACCATGAATTGTTACAATCTCTCCATTTTCTATAGCATCCTTTATTATAAACAAATGAGACATATCATTTGTAACTGATATAAAATTCATGTTGGACTGATTAAACACTTCGTTTCTACGTTGTTGCAATGTTTGAACTTCGCCTCCATAAACAATACCATTTAATTTTTTCTTATTTTGTCGAAAAGTAACTCCAGATAATTCAAAATTACCAACATGAGCACTTACAACAAAAAAGCCTTCTGATTTATCCAAAGCTTGATTCAACGCATCAATATTATCAACAGAAAGCCTAAATTGACTAAAATTCCCTGCTAAAATTGCAAATTTGTCTAAAACAACTTGTCCAAATACAATGTGGTTTTTATAAGTAGAACAGAAAGCCTGCCATTTGTTTTTTCCAAAATGATTGCAAAAATAAGCTATCATCGCCCTATACCCTTTTCGTCCGAAAAGCATATAAAAAGGCACTACAATATATAATATAGGATAAAAAAAACGTACCTGAATACGGGAGAGCATCCAGAATAGAATTTTTTGTCCTAACGAACCGCCTCCTGTTTTACCAGTCCACTGACGGTTTTCAGAATTCATCTTATTGAACTTTACTTGCTATATAATCGTAAAATTGAGAAAGAGTCTTTACTTCCTTCATTTCTTCTGGCTTTATTTTAAAACCAAAATGACTTTCTACAATCACAACAATATCAACAAAATCAAGGCTATCTATACCTAAATCTTCTTTTAGAAGAGCATTATCATTAATTTTTTCAGCTTCAACCTCAATCTCTTCTACTAAAAATTCATTTGTTATTTTTACAATTTCCTCGCGTGTCATTGTTCTTAATTTTGATTACAAAAATACAAAATCTACAGAATAAATAACAACAACCCATCAGTTTATGTTTTAGACATTCAGTTTGAACAATTTTTCATTCCAGAAATCGTTCAAACTGAAAAAACAATATATTTGCAAGTAGATGGTTAACAGATGAAAAAACAAATTCTCGCTATACTATTTTCTCTTTTTGCAATAAATTCCTTTTCTCAAGAATTTCGTTGCAGAGTCAATTTCCAATACAATGAAGTTGCCAATGCTGACAAAGATTTGTACAACACTTTACGAAGTTCAATAGAAGACTTCATGAATTCTCAGTCATGGACAACACATTCTTTTGAAGAACAGGAAAAAATTGAAATGAAACTCTCATTTCGAATAACAGCACAATCTTCAAAAAATTTTTCAGGAACTTTGCAGATACAGTCATCACGACCTGTTTACAATTCAACATACACAACAACATTATTCAACCATGTTGATGACAAAATAAGTTTCCAATACGAGGAAAATGAACCTATTGAATTTTCCGAAAACTCGTTTGTTTCAAACTTATCATCAATCTTAGCTTACTATGCTTACATTGTTTTAGGTTTAGATTACGACACATTCAGCCCCAATGGAGGTGTTGAGTTTTTCCAAAAAGCGCAAAATGTGGTTTCTGCAGCACAAGCAAATGACGAAGCAGGCTGGAGTTCATCTTCAAGAAACGACAAAACAAGATATTGGTTTATAGAAAACCTTTTAAATTCAAGCTACTCCGCCTTTCATACAGCAATGTACAAGTATCACAGATTAGGCTTAGATGTAATGTACGACAAACCAGAAGAAGGTAGAAAAGAAGTTTACAATGCTGTTGCAGAACTAGAAAAAGTGTTCAAACAAAAGCCTAGTTCATATCTATTGACAGCATTTTTTTATGCAAAAAAGGACGAAATCGTTCAAATATATTCAGAAGGCAACACTGACGAAAAAAATCGAATTGTAACATTAGCAAAAAAACTAAATCCAGCTAATGTTAATGATTACGACAAAATAAATTCCACTAAATAACTATGCTGCATAAACTTACTATTTCTAACTATGCACTGATTGATAATCTGAACATTCAATTTGAAAAAGGAATGTCATCTATCACCGGTGAAACTGGTGCAGGAAAATCTATCATTTTAGGTGCACTGTCGCTACTTTTGGGGAAACGTGCCGACACTACAGTTCTAAAAGACAAGAATCAAAAAAGTATAATTGAAGCAACTTTCTTATTCCCTGATAAATCACTACAAAATATCTTTGAATCTTTAGATATAGACTTTGACAAAGAGACTATTATCAGAAGAGAGATTACTCCACAAGGAAAATCTCGTTCATTCATAAATGACACACCTGTAGGTCTTCAAACATTAAAAGAATTAGGCGCACTTCTTATTGACATTCATTCTCAACATCAAAATTTGTTTTTGAAAGAATCGTCATTCCAATGCCAAGTAGTTGATGCAGAAGCAAACAATGGAGAGGTTTTGGACACATATCGCAGAGAATTACAACAACTTAACAGCATTAAAATTGAGCTTAATAATTTTCTTGCAGACACACAAAAAAAGAAAGACGACCTGTCATACTATAAATTCCGGCTGGAAGAATTAACAAAAGCAAATATAAAAGAAGGAGAACTAACAGACCTTGAACAGGAATCGAATTTAATTGAACACAGCGAAGATATTAAAGTCACCTTATCTTTAGCTGATGATTTCTTTTCCGGAGAAAATGCAATTCTTCCTCAATTCAAAAGCATTATTCAGGATTTTGAAAAGAAGTCAACTATTTCATCTCAATTAAAATCAATTGCAGAACGCTTATCTGAGACATATATAGAAATTGCCGATGTCGCAGAAGAAATTTCACACACGAATTCTAAATTCGAGTTTGATCCACAACAAAAAATTGCAATTGACGAACGTTTGGATTTACTTAACAACCTTCTACATAAATATTCTGCTTCTAATGAAAAAGAACTTCTTGTAAAAAAAGAAGAATTGCAGACGCTCGTTTCTAACCTTGAAAATGCAGATTTTCACTGTGATGAATTACAGAAAAAATATTTTGAACAAGAGAAAATCGTATTAGATTACGCAAAGAAACTTCACGAAAACCGTGCAACGGCAATAAAAAAACTTTGTCCTCTAATAACTAATTTATTGCAAAAATTAGGAATGCCTTCCGTTTCATTCAACATTCTTTTAAATGAAACTAAAGAACTGCAAAGCAATGGATTCGACGATGTGAGAATGGTATTTTCTGCGAACAAAAATATTTCTCCACAATGGCTTGGAGAAATCAGTTCGGGAGGAGAACTTTCAAGAGTTATGCTTTGTCTAAAATATATTCTTGCAAAAAACAAATCCGTACAGACAATTATTTTTGATGAAATAGACACTGGAGTTTCAGGAGAAATTGCAGACCAAATGGGTAACATGATGCTTTCAATGTCAAACGACATGCAAGTTTTGACAATCACCCACCTACCACAAATTGCAGTAAAAGCACAAAATCAATACAAAGTTTTCAAAACAGAAACTGCAGATACAACAACATCAAACATCGCAATTTTATCGAAAGAGCAACGTATTGAAGAAATTGCAAAAATGTTAAGTGGAAAAACTATTTCAGAAGCTGCGCTTTCTAATGCAAAATTACTTTTAGAAAACAACTAAGTTATTTCTGGGTTCTGAAAAAGGAGAAGTGTACTTTTCCATATTTGCATAAACGTGCAAAATTTGGATGTTGTGAGAAATCAACTTCTGCAGGATGTTCAACTATCACTAAAGTATCTGAATTTACAGCCTTACTTGCATAAATAAAATTAGGAACCTCAGAAATCCAAGGCAAACTATATGGTGGATCAGCAAAGATTAAATCAAATTCACGATTAGCGATTCTTAGAAAATCACGTACCTCTGAATTTAACACTTTCATTCCTTTTATCTTAAACGAGGCTGCAGTTTGTTTTATGAAAGCGGCATGTTTTGCATTCATTTCAACACTAACAACATCTGTACAACCACGAGAAACACATTCCAAAGAAATACTTCCGATTCCAGAAAAAAGATCTAACACAGAAATCTCAGAAAAATCAAACTCATTGTTCAAAACATTGAACAATCCTTCTTTTGCCATATCTGTAGTTGGACGCAAATCGAAGTTCTTCGGAGCATTTACAACTCTCCCGCGCAGTTCTCCACTTATTATTCGCATAAAGCAATATTACAATGGTTATAAAACAGAGAGAACGGAAAATTCTTCGTTTTCAAATCATTTTCCACCATTGAAACATTTTTCACAAACATCTGAATAGCAGAAAAATACGAAGATTTTCCACTAATTTTTCCTGACAATTCTATTTGTAAACTCTGAGGATCCAGGTGCAACTGTTCAACAATGTTCATTACATAAAATAAGAAATCATTCACATTACTGAACTCAAAAGAATTGCAGAACATCAATTTCTTACCTTTTACTAACATTGCAGTAAAGAAACTACTTTCTACAGAAATACAAAGTTTCTCCTGACGTGTTTTTATATTTTTTTCAAGTAATGGTGCAACTTGAGGAACGTATGAAACTACATGTTGTTCTTTAAATGCAGTTCGGCATAACGCCCAAAAATCAGTTTCTATCGGGAACAAAACAACTACATCAGAATTTTCTGATTCATAACTTATAACAGATTCACTATCAGATTTCTTAAAGTTTAAATCAGAATATAATTCCCACATGGAATCGTCATACATTTTTTTAGGAACAAGGGTAAATTTTGGAGTTACGATAATAAACGTAACAGCTGCAAATTTCTCCTGTAAAATTTCCTGTTCTAGAAAACTCTTAAACGCTGTTTTCCTATTTTCTTCCGAAACAGTTGTATAAGAATAAGCAAGAACTTGTTGCTTATACATTATCAAAAAAGAAAATCCATCTCGACGAATCGAAATGGATAAACGATAATCTTTCGGTTTTCGTTTGTTATAGTCTTCAGAAACGAAGATTAAATCTTGCATAACAAATTATTGCCAGTTACCTTCAGTAGAAGCTTCATCAATTTTACCAATACGCAAGCCTTCGTAGCCACTGGTTTTTCTTGAATATTCCTTTGAATTCACCACCAACTGATGATTCAAATCGTACAATAAAACATCCCAAAGAACACCCATCTGAAATGTTGGAATCTTTGCACCTCCAGAGGTAATTGTGCTTGCAGCAATTTCAAATGTTTTATCAGTTCCAGGAACTCTACTAAGATCTTCCAGGCTGAATGATTCCGACAACAAAGAATCTGATTGCAATTTTTCAAATGCAGGTATTTTTACTTTTTCCTGCCATGCACGTCCTTCAGCAACCTCTACTGAATCCTCAATATCACCAATTGTTTTTGTAAATTCCAAAGAATCTTCTTTTGCAAAACGAATTAACTCGTCCCAATTATCAGCATATTTACTATATTTTGATTCATAAGCAAACTGTAATTCTCTGGCATCTTGCAATTTTGTTATCGCAGCAGCCTGACGTTTTGCTTTTTCATCACCAAATTCAATATCAACATTAACTGTATGGTAAATTGTATAGCATAAAACAACAATTACCACTGCCAAAACAACCTCAATTCCTAATTTCAAATTCTTATTCATTTCTATCAGTTTATATTTTGTAAAAATTTCGTTCACAAACATAAAACTTTTTGTCCTTTTTATTGCTACTATTACCAAATATTTTTCAACTCAATGCTACACGATTACATAGAAAAACAACTTCTGTCATATTTTTCGTTCTCTCCAACTGAAGATCAGAAAAAGACTTTCAGTGAATTAGCGATATTTCTTACATCAGATCAAGAAGTATTTATAATAAACGGATTTGCAGGAACAGGAAAGACGACACTCATAAAGGCTGTTACAGACACCTTAACGGCTCTAGAAACACCTTATTCCCTACTCGCTCCAACCGGACGTGCAGCAAAAGTTCTTTCCAATTACACTTCAAAACCAGCTTATACAATACACAAAAAAATATACAGGCAACGCAATATCAGTGACGGAATTCAAAAATTCGGAATGAATTTTAATGCAGCCCAGAATATGGTTTACATCGTTGACGAAGCATCTATGCTTTCTGACACAATAGGTGAAAACGCAATTTTTGGTTCAGGTTCGGTTTTAGATGACCTTTTTCGATTCGTATTCAACGAGCACAACTGTAAACTACTTTTAATAGGCGACACTGCCCAATTACCACCTATTGGCATTGCAGAATCACCGGCTCTTGATGCTGATTATATAGAAGCAAACTTTTATAAAGAGGCAAAGACATCTACACTCACACAAGTTATTCGTCAAGCAGAAAAATCAGGGATTTTAACAAATGCAACCATCATACGCCAACTTTTAGAAAACGAGAATATTTCCCTTCCATTACTGCAAACAACAAGTGATGTAGAAAGAATTGACGGAAGTATGTTGCTTGAGGCGCTTGAAAGTTCCCAAAACAAAGTTGGAATACAAGATACCATCGTTATTACACGAACAAACAAACTTGCCAATCGTTACAACGCAGGTATTCGCAGCAGAATTCTTTGGAAAGAATCAACTATAAGCAAAGGAGATTATATAATGGTTGTAAAAAACAACTATTTCTGGACTGAAGGAAACAAAGAAATTCCATTTATAGCAAACGGAGATATAGCTGAAATTATCAGTATTGGTAAACATGAACAGATTTACGGGTTCGATTTTGCTGAAGTTACCCTTCGTTTTCCAGACTATCGCGACACAGAACTTACCGTAAAAATCCTACTCAACACACTTTCTTCAGAATCGGCATCACTTACTTACGAAGAAAGCAACAAATTATATACAGAAGTTTGCGCAGACTACTCTGATGTAAAAAGTAAAAAAACATTATACGAGAAAGTCAAGAAAAATCCATATTTCAACGCACTACAAATCAAATTTGCCTATGCTGTAACATGTCATAAAGCACAGGGCGGACAATGGAAACACGTTTTTATTGACCATGGTTATTTTACCGAAGAAATGGTCAACAAAGAATTTTTACGATGGCTTTACACTGCCTTCACACGGGCATCAGAGAAAATATACCTTGTAAACTTCAAAAAAGACTTTTTTGGTGAAAAAGACTTTTAAACCATTAAAAACCATCATTACTTTTTATTTTTTCTAACAAAAACAATGTTTTTCCTTAAAAGAAACCTGTTTCACGTTGGTCATTTGAACGAAAATAGTTAATTTTGAAGAATCAAAAATTTAGGAGTATGTTTTCAGAATCTAATCTTCACGAAATTCAGTCTCGTGGTTTACAAGCCGAACAGGTTGAAAAACAAATCAAGAGATTTGAAAACGGTTTCGAACCGATGAACATTGTTGCTCCTGCAACTTTAGAAAAAGGTATTAAGCACTACGAAGAAGACGAAATCGCTGATTTTGCAAAACTTTACGAAAAGAAAAAAAAGAAAAAGAAAATTGTAAAATTCATTCCTGCCTCTGGTGCAGCCTCACGTATGTTCAAAATGCTTTTTGGACTATTAAATGAGTATGACGGCAGTGAAGAATCATATAAAAACTTATTTACAAAAACAGGACTTCATTCTCCTAAGAACTTTATTGAAAACATAGAAAAATTTGCTTTCTACGACGAATTAAAAGTTGCTTTGGGTAAAGATAGCTTTGATATTGATGAATTAATTCGAACAAAAAATTACCATCCAATTTTCGAATATTTACTTACATCTAAAGGATTAAACTACGGGAACCTTCCAAAAGGACTTTTGTTATTCCATAAATATGAGAATGAAAACCGTACACCTTTAGAGGAACATCTTGTAGAAGGAGCTTTGTACGCAAAAGACAAACACAACGACGTACACCTACATTTCACTGTTTCACCAGAATTCATGCAAGGATTTCAGAACAAGGTTTCTGAGGTTAAAGAAAGATATCAAAATAATCACAAAGTAAAATTCTATTTGGATTATAGCGTTCAAAAGCCCAAAACTGATACCATTGCTGTTAATCCAGATAACACTCCATTCCATAATGAAGACGGGTCACTTCTATTTAGACCTGCCGGACACGGAGCATTAATAGAAAATCTGAATGATCTAAACTACGATATTATCTTTATAAAAAACATTGACAATATCGTTCCTGACGACTACAAAGAAGCAACTATACTATACAAGAAAGCTTTAGCCGGAATACTGATTAACTATCAATCCGAAATATTCAAACTTTACAAAAAGATTAAAAACAGCCGTCATTTATCTGATAAACGCTTTTTCAAAGCAGTAAACTTCATCCAAAATGAGTTAAACTACATTTTTCCTGAAGATTTCCAGAATTGGGCAAGAAATGACTGTAAAGACTATATTTTAGAAATTCTCCACCGTCCGATTCGTGTTTGTGGAATGGTTAAAAACGAAGGAGAACCTGGAGGTGGTCCATTTTTCGTACAAGAACGAGATGGAGCCCAAACACTTCAGATTATTGAAAAAGCACAAATAAACACAAAAGCAAACGGGCAGGAAGAAATTTTCAATTCTTCAACACATTTTAATCCTGTTGATTTAATCTGTGGCGTAAAAGACATTGATGATAAAAAATTTAACTTGACCGAATTTGTTGACAACGAAGCTGGAATTATTACTTCCAAAAGCAAAGACGGAAAAGAATTAAAAGCCTTGGAACTTCCTGGATTATGGAATGGCGCAATGTCTAATTGGAACACTATATTCGTAGAAGTACCATCCATTACCTTCAATCCAGTAAAAGAAGTTAACGATTTATTACGAAAAGAACATCAACAAAAATAAATAAAACAAAAATTTCATACGATGAATTTTCCATTATCATTTACTCCAAATCGAGAAAACAAACCTCGCAAAGCAGGTCAAACAATGGTTATTGACAAGGGTCTTACTTGTATTGAAGCCGAAGGAATGGCTCAAGACGCAGGAGATTATATCGACTACGTTAAATTAGGTTTTGGAACAAGTTTAGTTACTAAAAACCTACAAAAAAAAATTGACATATATAAAAACAATGGTATCACGCCATATTTTGGAGGCACATTGTTTGAATTATTTATTGTTAGAGGACAATTTAATGAATATCAAAAATTTTTGGAACAATATGGAGTAAACACTGCTGAAGTTAGCGACGGATCAATGTTTATGCCAACAGAGGATAAATTAAACTATATCAAAGAATTAAAGAAGAACTTTAATGTAATTTCCGAAGTTGGTTCAAAAGATGCTAGTGTAGATATTCCTATTGCAAAATGGATTGAATCTATTAAAGCTGAACTAGAAGCAGGATCTCAAAAAGTTATCACAGAAGCTCGAGAAAGCGGAACTATAGGCATCTACAAAAAAGATGGTTCTCCAAACACTGAGTTGATAGATACAATTATCAAAAATTTCGACAGCAATCAAATAATGTGGGAAGCTCCAAACAAACCTCAACAGGCCATGTTTATTAAAATGCTTGGTGCAAATGTAAACTTGGGTAATGTTGCAACCAACGAAGTAATTGCCCTTGAAGCTCTAAGAATGGGATTTCGTGGAGACACTTTCTTCCAATTCCTTCCAGAAAATTTAAAACAGAAATAATAGTTCTTACTTTTAAAAAAAATGCACAGTGTAATTTTACATTGTGCATTTTTTTTAGTCCTCCCTGCTTCCATTATGAGAGATATTTTTATGGTTGACCTGCAAAGTCAATACGAAAAAATCAAAGACGAGATTAATGCAAACATTCAAAATGTGCTTGATTCTGCGGCATTTGTAAAAGGTGGAATGGTAACAACTTTCCAAAAACATCTTGAACAATATCTGCAAGTTACGCATGTCATTCCCGTAGGGAACGGTACCGATGCATTGCAAATTTCCTTAATGGCTTTAGGACTCAAACCTGGCGATGAAGTCATTACACCGACATTCACATTTATTGCAACTGCCGAAGTTGTTGCTTTACTTGGGTTAACTCCTATTGTTGTGGATGTTGACCCCGATACATTTTGTATGTCCGTAGAAAGTGTAAAAAAAGCGATAACTCCCAAGACAAAAGCGATTGTTCCCGTACATTTATTTGGACAACATGCCGATATGGAATCTATTTTGCAAATTGCCAAAGAACACAATTTGTATGTAATTGAAGATGCCTGTCAATCAATTGGAGCTACTTACACTTTTTCTGATGGCACAACCAAACAATCAGGTTGTATGGGAACGATTGGATGCACATCGTTTTTCCCTTCCAAAAACCTTGGCTGTTACGGGGATGGCGGTGCAATTTTTACCAATGACGATGTTTTGGCAAAAGAAATACAATGTATTGCCAATCACGGCATGACAGAACGATACCACCACGACAGAATTGGTGTAAACTCGCGTCTTGATAGCATACAAGCAGCTATTCTTGATGTAAAACTACAGCACCTCAACGAATATACCAAAGCAAGACAAGCGGCTGCGGCATTCTACGACAATGCGTTTTCACATAATTCAAAACTAACCATTCCCGCTCGAAATCCCCAATCGAGCCATGTGTTCCATCAATACACAATTAAACTACACGCAAGTATTGACAGGAATAAACTCCAAGCCAGTCTTAAAGAAAAGGGGATTCCTGCAATGATTTATTACCCAATTCCTTTACATTTGCAGAAGGCATATACAAACGACAGATACAAAAAGGGAGATTTTCCGAATGCAGAACATCTTTCTCAATGCGTATTATCGCTACCTATGCATACAGAATTGGACAAGGAACAACAAACATACATCACCCAAACAGTATTAGAACTGATACAATAATGGAAGGTAAAACATATTTTGCACACGAAACGGCTATTATAGACGACGGTTGCCATATTGGTACAAACACCAAGATTTGGCATTTTTCTCATATTATGCAAAATTGTGAGATTGGAGAAGATTGCAATATCGGACAGAATGTTGTTGTTTCACCTCAAGTTGTTATCGGCAACAATGTCAAAATTCAAAATAATGTATCGGTTTACACTGGCGTAATCTGCGAAGACGATGTGTTTCTTGGACCTTCGATGGTATTCACGAATGTGATTAACCCACGAAGTTTCATTTCCAGAAAATCCGAATTTAAACAAACAATCATACGAAAAGGTGCTTCTATTGGAGCCAATGCTACTATTGTTTGCGGACACGAGATAGGAGAATATGCATTGATTGGAGCAGGATCTGTCATTACAAAAGACGTAAAACCATACGCACTTATGGTAGGGAATCCAGCAAAACAATTAGGCTGGGTTAGCAAAAACGGACATAGGCTTACATTCGAAAATAATACAGCTACTTGTCCAGAAACTGGAGAAATTTATAGATTAGAAAACGACCAGATTTTTGCAGTGAAATGATACGATTTGCAGTCATAGGATTAGGTCATATAGGGAAACGACATGTTTCAATAATTCAGCAGAATCCTAAGGCTGAACTAGTTGCCGTTTGCGACACCATACAAAACTGCGACTTTTCGGTACCACTCTTCAACTCACTGGAAGATCTTTTAGAATCACAAATAGACATTGATGTCGTAAATATTTGTACACCGAATGGATTACATGCAAACCAAGCGATAACGGCACTCCAACACAACAAACATGTCGTTATAGAAAAACCTATTGCGCTGAAAAAAAACGATGCCGAAAAAATTATTATTACAGCAAACAGTGTTGGTAAGAATGTATTCTGCGTTATGCAAAATCGCTATTCCGCCCCATCACAATGGCTAAAAAAAATCATTAAAGACAATATTCTTGGCGAAATCTTCCTTGTACAAGTAAACTGTTTTTGGAATAGAGACGAACGATACTATACTGGAAATTGGCACGGGAATGCACTTCTTGATGGAGGTCCACTATTCACCCAATTTTCTCATTTCATAGACACTCTATACTGGTTATTTGGAGATATAACAAACATAAAAAGTTCTTTCAATAATTTCACACACAAATCGGTAATCGACTTTGAAGACAGTGGAACAATAACCTTTGATTTTGTAAACGGAGGAATGGGAACACTCTCCTATTCCACTGCGATATGGGACAAAAACATGGAAAGCTCCATAACCATTATCGGCAAAAACGGAACAATCAAAGTTGCAGGACAATACATGGACGCAATTGAATATTGCCATATAAAGGACTATGTTCTACCAACATTTTCACCTTCAAAAACAAATAACCATGAATTTGTCGTTCAGAATGTAATAGACACGTTACACAACAATGGAGTTGCCAATACCAATGCATACGATGGAATGAAAGTCGTTGATATTATTGAAAGGATATATCGCGCTCGATAAACAAATTACTATCTTTACAAAAAATGAAACGGGTACTTATACTGGCATACGACTTTCCTCCTTATGTTTCCGTTGGAGGGCTTCGACCATACGCATGGTATAAGTATTTCAAAAACTATGGGATTTATCCTATCGTAGTTACACGCCAATGGGAGAACAAATACGGTAACGAGCTTGACTACATAGCACCATCAGCAACCAACAAAACGATAGTTGAAGAAACCGAATATGGTACCATAATTCGAACTCCGTATAAACCAAATCTTGCAAACAAAATCCTACTTAAATACGGGAAAAATAAATACTCGTTTCTTCGAAAAGCTATCTCTGCTTTTTACGACTCCGCACAATATATTTTAAACATTGGCCCGAAATCAGGCATATACCAAGGAGCAAAAGAATTCCTACAACATAATTCCGTTGATTATATTATTGCAACTGGAGAGCCTTTTGTTCTTTTTAAATACGCTTCTGAATTGAGCAAAAAACACAACATCCCATGGATAGCAGACTATCGGGATCCTTGGACACAAGACCCGGATAGAAGCAGAAATAAATTCTTCTTATTGAGAAACTCTTTTTTTGAGAAAAGATATACTAAGAATGCACTATTCGTTACAACAGTAAACGACTATTTTGTTTCAAAAATTCAAAGTCTCGTACAAAAAAAGATATTTGTTATCGCAAACGGTTATGATCCGGAGGCTATAAAAGCCATTAAAGACATTCCACAACAATCCGACAAACTACGCTTTGCCTATGTTGGAACTATCTACAAATATCATCCTTTGGATAGCGTACTTGATTGTTTCAACCAAGCCGTTTTAAATAAGCAATTAGACAACTTTGAATTTAATTTCTATGGTATTCGTGACCATATTGGAATAAAAAAACTACTTAACGAAAAATATCAATCATTACAACCATTTATTCATATCCATCCTCAATTAAAAAACAAAGAATTATTGCAAGAACTTGCAAAACATAACATTTTAGTTTTATTCAACTACTACTCAATTGTGGGTACAAAAATATATGATTACATAGCTTTACAAAGACATATTTTATTTTGTTACGACAACGACAAAGAAGCCTTACAACTAAAACAAAAATATCTTGGAAACGAAGAATGCACAGCGAATCCTCAAAAGGAAATAATACAAATCACAAAAGCTGGCACTATCGTTCGTGACAAACAACACCTTATTGAACTTCTTCCACAAATTCACAAAGAATTTCAGCAAGGAGGAATAAAATGTTCAACTACAAACCAAGATAACTTTTCAAGGGAAACACAAGTCAAAATACTTTCCACAATAATCACGACCTTACACAACTAACATCTTGCCTAAAATAGGTTACCTAAAATAGGTTACCTAAAATAGGTTACATTTCCAAAATTTTATATATTTGCTAAAAATATATAAACATGGAATACAACCCATTTTTAGTAAAAGGATACATATCTCCTAATTATTTCTGTGACAGAGAAAAAGAAACTGCAATTCTACTTTCCAACATAGAAAACGGAATTGATACTACACTCATATCTCCTAGAAAATACGGAAAAACAGGACTTATACAACATGTTTTTTACCTTATAAAGGAGCAAAGCATTCCTTTCGAAACAATATATGTAGATATTTTTGCAACTCAATCACTACACGATTTAGTACGGGCGTTGACAGAAGCGATTATAGCAAAATTTCCAGAAAAGAGCAGTATAGGAAACAAATTCCTCTCTTTTATAAAAGGGTACAAACCTATTATTTCCTATGACCTTATAAGCGGAAATCCTCAAATAGAATTCGGATTTCATACGGAAAATGAGAAAGAATACACGCTAAAAGGTATACTTACCTTCCTCAACACACAAAAAAAACAAGTTGTACTTGCAATAGATGAATTTCAACAAATTACAGAATATCCAGAAACCAATGTAGAGGCGTTATTGCGAACATATATTCAACAACTGCATAACATCCGATTTATATTTTGCGGAAGTAAAAAAACACTCATGACACAAATGTTCAACGATGCAAACCGTCCTTTTTTTTCTAGTACACAACAAATATCACTCAACAAAATAAATACCAACGCCTACTCCGAATTCATTAGAGAAAAATTCAAACCTGCCACAATTACCGACGAGGCTATACAATTTATCTTAGACTGGACCAAAACACATACATTCTATACACAATCGCTTTGCAACGAAATATTTTCCAAACGACTAAAGAAACTAACTATAGAACACGCACATAGTGCAGCAAACAACATATTGGAGAAAGAGGAATCTAATTTTTTACAGATACGAGAGTTGGTTACACAACAACAATGGAAAATGCTCATTGCCATTGCAAAAGAAGAATCGGTAACATCTGTTACTTCCGCTAATTTTCTAACCAAATATCAAATAGGAAGCGCCACAAACGCACGAAGAAGTCTCGAATCATTAACACAAAAAGAATTGCTGCTTGAAACTATTACCTTGGAACACAAAAGTTACAGCATCTATAATGTTTTCTTTTCTCGTTGGTTAGCAATGAATTATTAGTTTAACCTCGATAATTTGTACTGATTATTTTTCGTTTAAATTCGTGAAATTAGTGGTCTACAACAGTAAGGAACTCTATATAATTTTTCCCTGCCTTGTAATTATTTTTCCAGAAAGAGTATGCAGATTTACGTTTCTTTTCTTGTTCTGCAACAGGTGACGATATATATTTTGCAATTATCCGAGCAGCATCTACTGGATTAAAAACTGCATCAAGTAGATAACCTGTTTCATCACAAACTATTTCTGGTGTTCCACCCACTGCAGTTGCCACTGTAGGTATTCCAGCAGAAATAGCCTCCATTATACTTACCGGTATTCCTTCGGAAGAACTTACATTTACAAATACATCTACATAATTTGTAGCATAAAAATCAAGAATTTCATCAGTAGGAACCAATCCTCTAAATTCTACCTGATTCGGTTTTAGTTTTGTCTTCGCATATCGTTCAACTTTTTTACGCATAGGTCCATCTCCAAAATGTACCCATTTCAAAGGCATCGTTTGAGCCAATACCGCAACTATATCAACCATTAAAAGCAAACGTTTTTCATAACTAATACGACTGCAAGTACATATTAGAATTTCTTCCGTATTTTGTTTTGTAAACAACGGAACTCGATTATTAAATCTTCCCAATCGAGAAACGGTAATCTTTCCACGACTTGCCGAATAGTTTTGTTCAAAATAATCTTTTCCATTCTGCGAAATGGAGAAAGTCCTATCTAATTTGCTAAAAATAAAATTTTTAAACGGAAGATATGGAACCTGATGACGCTCAACATACACATCCCATCCATGGGCACGAGCAACACACTTTATTCCTGGATTTTTTTGTTTAAATAATGCAAGTGCCAACGCTTTTTCATCATGCCAATAGGAATAAAGAACACTATTTTCTACTGAAAATTTTGCTAAAATCGGTTGCATAGCTCGTGCTTGCGCCAATGCCACAAGTTGTATTTTGAAAATACGCCACCAATATTTTGGTGAATATTTCCGCACAACAAACCACAGTTCTTTCAAAAAGAAAGGACAAAATATCATAGAGAAAGCAGCGAGGCTCTGTAATTTTGAAACCTTTGAATCAAGCTCTATTAACGTTGCATTACTTGGCAAAAAACGATTTGAATCTTTCGATTCGGACTTTCTAGTAACCACATAAATATGCTCAAAATGCGATTGTGCAACACGCATTTCATCATCGATAAAATACTCGCCCGTATGAGGGTAACCTGAGCAAAAAAATATGAGAGTTTTTTTATTCATTTTTTATGATTTTCCAATAGCCACCTTTATCGGGGCCTACACGCAAAAGTAAACCTTCTTTCTTTAATTTATCCAAGTTTTTACGAACCCCCTTATCGGACAAGCCTGTTTGTTTACACAATTCTATAATTGTAATATGTGGTTGCTCTTTTATAATAGTCAATATTTTCTCGGTACTTTTCTCGGTACTTTTCTCGGTACTTTTCTCGGTACTTTTCTCGGTACTTTTCTCGGTACTTTTTAGTACAAGATCTGCAACGTACCCATATCCCCAGTTAGAATATTCAAAAGTAACATTTTCGTAATTTTGTAAAGCCTTACGGATACGAACATAGCCACTACCATATTTTTCTATTTTGTTCGCCAAATAAAAGGCTTCAGCAATTAATTTGTTTCTCGTACATGCCTTATAGCTATCTGTTGCCAAGTCTGCCTCTGTTATATTGCCATATAATCCACTTGGATTAAAGAAACTAATTCTATCATCAAATATCTTTATCTGTATATCGGTAGGACTTTGATAATCACGATGAACAATGCAATTTAACAATAATTCACGAATGGCATCCAAAGGATATTCCGGAATTTCCTTTCGGGAATTATTTGATTTCGAAGCTTCAATTTGAAATGAAAAATTTATATGTCCTACTATTGTTTGATATGCTTCTTCTACCACATCAAACAAATTCCCTGATAACATTTTATCAGCAATTATCATACTTGGTGATTTAAATCTACCAATGTGTACATTATAATGTAAATCTCTACGAGAAAACAGCAACATTGCTGCATTCGTTGGTACACCATCCACCAACATTCCCAATTTTGTCAATGCTGCAAACGGATTCTCTGGCAACAAGAAACGCCCCCCCGCATTCACAACCGATACAAAATCCGCAATTTTTTCCTCACTTAACTCTTCTAACGTAGCATTAACATACACATACGAATCCCACGACACATTACGCGATTGCAGATTGAGATTTACAATCTCCTCCGCTGTCAACAAGCGATTTGAATTGACCCTTCGCTGATAGAATCTTCCTTTAAACGATATCGGTTTTATCGGATATTCTGCGACCGACAGACACACAACCGTTTTTCCTTTCTCTTGCAATATGTCAACATTAGGAACTACAGATGGTAATGTCTTACTTTTTATCAAATTCAGCCATTGTTGCAGAGTTTCTATCCCCAATTGAACTCCAACAACATTACCATCATCGCGAACACCGACATAAACACTTCCCCCTTGTGCATTGACAAATGCCACCAACGAAACTATAACCTCGTCGGAGAAGCTTTCTTTAAATTCAATTGTACTGGTTTCTTTTTGCGGCAACATAAAGTGTTTCTGTTAGTATCTACAAAGATACTAAAGTTCAAGTAGACCCAATGCTACATTTCTTTAATTTTTCCTGCAATGCGTAACACATTGTCTTTCATAAACAAAGATATATACCTTGTTTCAAAACCAAGGTAAAATCAAATAATTTTTGTTCCAAAACCAAGGTATATCCAGAAACGGACAGATTATATTAATTATTTTTCGGAATAAATCTCTAACAATCGACCCACATACGGAACTATATCATACCATTTTGCATATTCTTGTGCATACAACGACATTTCCTGATATTTTTGTTTATCATTCCATATTTCTAAAATCTTATCGGCAAATAATTCTGGATTTTGCTCATAAATCATATAGCCATTTTTACCTTCTTCGATCAAATCACGATTTCCTTTACCGTCAAGAGTAACAACAGGTAAACCTGCAGCCATAGCTTCAATCAATGTTAAGCCTAAGGCTTCAGAATAGGACGAATGCACATATATATCCGATTGCCATAAATATTCTTCTACATTTGCAACATTTCCATGCATAATAACTTGTTGCTGCAATTGTTTTTCTACAACCAAATTTTCTACAGCCTTATAGCATTCACCTGCACCTAAGAAATGTAATTCAAACAAAATATTTCTACTTTGTAATATAGAAGCAACTTCCACCAAAAATTTTTGATTTTTATTCGGTGTAAAAGAACCAACATGAACTAAGCGAAAGCAATCAGAATTTGTTTTGTTTGTTTTTCTGCAAAATCTTCGATAATCAATTGCATTTGGAAGAAGTACAGTTTCTAAATCATCTACATTCTGCTTGAAATAAGCCTCGGTATCTTTTGATATAGCAATAAAGGTATTTCCTCCATTTGCTTTATACCGGTGTACTAAATATTTTTTCTCGAAATAATTCGTAAACAATTCCTTATTCAATATAGTTTTAAAACTAAAACTCTTGAATTGTTTCATATTATCATGGCAATGACTTACCCATTTCGCTTGTGGATATAGCACAGAACGAGAGACAACTTCTGCTTCAAATAAATGGGTATGTATTACTGTTGGGGCAAAATCTTCTATGGCTTTTTGTAAGGATTCAATATAATACTGATTCTTATGAAACACCGACAATTTTACAGTAGCAGGAATTATCTTCCAATCTAAAGATTCCGTTAAAAACGGATACGCATTTTCTTCTGAAAATGTAATCAGTTGCACTTGAATATTCTCTCGCTTTTGTAACTCATTACAAATATCCAAGCAAAGCCGTTCGGCACCGCCTTTGCGTAATCGAGGTATTATATGAAGAATTCGAAGCATTTTTATGGTTTTAAGCATCCAAAGTTATTTCAACAAATAAAACACTTTTCCTTCTTCTGAAACATAAGTTGTATCGACAAGGTCTTCAATACAATTAGGTAATTTCAAACAGGATTTTGAAACAATTTGCTTTATATTATTAGCAAGCAAAAATTCGTATTGCAGTGTATCTAATGTTATTTTTCCACTTGACTTTTCACGATTATCACAGAAAGCTGTAAAAGTTGAGACAATCGGAGCATACATATTCCTTTCTCCTATATAAATTGTTCTCAAATAGATATCAGTTTGAGAACTTAAAGGATAAGGATAAGAATAAGAGACATCCAATGATGCTACAACTTTTGAGTTCGTTTTTGAAACCGAATTTTCCACATCATTTAAAAACTTAACATCTGTACTAAAAGGATATGGATTTTCCACTTGAAATGTGTTATAATGCAAACTAAAAACAAAGAAAAATAAACAAACTATAATTATAGTTATTTGCTCCCATAATTTGTTACTTAATACTAAAAATTCAAAAACAAAAATCACATAAACAATAGGCAATATCTCAGTTGCTAAAGCATAAAATTGCGTATTGTCACGAACGCCCTTTGTTAATTGTGCAAAGATAAAACCTGTTAATAAAAGTATTGAGGTTGAAATAATCAAAATATCATTTCTACTTATAAGATTTTCTATAGCAATTTTATCTTTCTTCCTATAATAAAATAACATTAGTATAATAGGTAGATGATAAATCAACAAGAACATAATTAATTTAATCGTTGATTTTACAATCGAAGACCATCCTACTATATTACCTTCTATATTTTCACGACTAAAATTTCCAAAGGAGTCACTTCTGGATTGCAAAACATAAAAACAGATAATAAACACTCCTAGTCCTATTGTCTCCAACAAAAGCACAAATGATTTTTTTGATTTTTTTATTGATTGTAACAACAAACATCCCACTGCAATAAATATTGATGGGGCCAAAACAATATTTACAATAGGTAAAAATAATAACGATATCAGGAAATAGTTTTTATCATATTTGTAAAGTAATATAGAAAACACGAAAAATACTGCAACTATTTGTGTTTTCGTGTTTATTAAAGAAGTAAAAATTGTTTCAAGATTTAAAACTTTAAAAACATTAAATCCTATTGTATAATCAAAATAAGCAATTGGAACATAGAATATTGCAAATACAGCAATTATATAAAATATTAGATTGTTTTTATATTGGCTTACTAAAGCAAATAATCCTATAACCAATAATGTACCTAACAACGCATAAACAATAATAAAAATGGTTTCTGTACTATTAATACGAAATAAAGACGAAATCATAGATGTTGCCCATAATTCTATATAATGATATGGAGTTGGAGCAATCTCTCGTTGACGCAAAATATCACGCATTACATTATTTGACTCAACTCCTCGCACGGCAATTTCATCAGCAACAGCTGCATAGTAATTATAATCAAAATGTGGTTCAAAATTGAATGGTTTTCCATAAAAGAAATAACCATTAGCTAGAACAAACAATAATGAAGTTACAAAAATCGTTAACCAACAAGGTAGATCATAGCACGTTATCCCAAAGGATTCCTTTAACGAAATACCTTTTTTCACATTATCATTTCTTTTATAGTATGAAAGGAATATAAAAAAAACAAAAATAAATCCCCAACTAATTGTGTTTCCAGATGTTTTTACAATTGAATATATAGTGGAAGAAAACAAGAAACCAAGTATAGTTTTTACAAACACATTTGCAAATCTATCTTCTATCTGGTTTATCTTGAAACACAATAAAATTAGTGAACCAACGAGATAAAAAACAACGACACAAACTATAGTTGCTATAAATGATGATATCATTTTGTTTTTAGTTTTTGATTAATTTTCATAAAGTCTCCTATGGCCTTCCAGCCTATTTTAACAATCCGTTTCATATTAATGGAATTTACACCACCTTGTCGTGGACGGAAAGTTATAGGATACCAGGCAACTCTTTCATTTTTCTTTACAGCAATTGCAGAAACGGCAACATTTGCTAAAAAGAAATCGCTTGGGATATATGACAATATATGCTTTAGGCGGGACGCTTTCATTAATCTAAATGGAGTATTAGCATCCTTTACCCACACGCCAAATATTAACCAAACAATCAAACGCAAAGCTTTAGTAACAACTACACGACTAAAACCATCTTGACGTCCACTACGTGTACCTATTTGAATGTCAAATTGCTCTTTATGCTCCCACATTTGCCAGAACTCGTCTGGATTTGTTTGCCCGTCGCTATCAGTTTGAAAAATGTAATCTGCACCATTTTCAATAGCATAATTATAAAGAAACAGAACACTTGCACCATGTCCAGAGTTTTGCTTTGTCAATGGGATAAGTAAAGGCTTATCAACTTGTAATTGACACATTCTTGCATAAGTGTCATCTTTACTACCATCGTTAGCAATAACCAATCTACATTCACAACCATTAGTTGTTATTTCTTCAGATATAGGATACCATTGGCTAATGGTTTCTTCTATGTTATCCGCCTCATTATATGCTGGCATTACAATGAAAAATTTTTTCATTTTTCACTAGTATTAAATGTTACAAATTTGTTTAATAGAAATTGAATTATTGCCACAATACCAACAGTTATCAATTTCGCCAATAGCTTCTCTGTGCAAAAATAATTTATCATAACAAATAGTAGGCCTTCACTTACCACCAAGCCTAATAAGCCAACTAAATAAAACATAAAAAATCTACGAAAAGATTTGTCAACAACCTTAAAATTGAAATTTCTATTTAAGAAGAAACTACAAAATATACCACAAGGTGTACTATTTAACTTTGCAATTAAAAAAGAGAGGACTGTACAAAGTATGGAATATATACAAAAATCTAGCAAAGCACATGAAGCACCTATCAATCCATAAAGAATTAGTTCTCTGTATCTTATAAAAATATTCTTTATCATTTATCAAACAACTGATTAGTTAATGACAGAACTGTTTCTATAATTGGAGCCATATCATAATATTTGTACTCAGCAAGACGCCCTCCAAATATGACATTTTTTTCTTGTTCTGCCAATTTTCTGTATTGTTCCGCCAAGATATTATTTCTGTCATTATTTACGGGATAGTATGGTTCCAGGCCCTCTTTGTATTCCAGTGAATACTCTTCACTTACCACAGTTTTCTGGCATTCATACACAGCTTGCCCAAACATCTCAAAATGCTTATGTTCTATAACACGTGTATACGGTTGCTCGTGCGATGTGTAATTTACGACTGCATTACCTTGATAATTTGGAATGCTTTCAACACGAGTTTTAAATGATACTGTTCTCCAATCAAGCTTTCCAAGCGAATTGCCAAAATACTCATCTATGGCACCCGTGTAAACCAAACTATCTGCAAACTTCTGCCAATCTATGTATTCCGAATTAAAGAAATCTAGATTAGTCTTACACTCTATGCCATCTAATAACCCATCAATTAGTTTATTGTATCCTCCAATCGGAATACCTTGATACGTATCGTTAAAATAATTGTTGTCAAATACAAAACGAACAGGCAATCGTTTTATAATAAATGCAGGCAGATCTTTACATGAGCGTCCCCACTGTTTCTCGGTATAGTCTTTTATCAACTTCTCAAAAATATCCTTACCAACAAGTGTTAATGCTTGTTCCTCCAAATTTGAAAGTTCCTTACCATTTAAGGAAGCTATGGCTTCGGCTTTCTGTTCTTCAATTTTTGCTTGTGCTTGTTCTGGCGTTGTTACACCCCACATTTGATAGAATGTGTTCATATTGAAAGGCAAATTATACAATTTGTCTTTGTAATTTGCCATAGGACAATTCGTATAACGATTAAATTTCACTATTGAATTTACAAAATCCCAAACTTCCTTATTTGAAGTATGAAAAATATGTGCACCGTATTTATGGACATTAATTCCTTCAATATTTTCACAATATACATTTCCTCCTAAATGCGGACGCTTGTCTATTACCAAGCATGATTTGCCTGCTTTCTTTGCTTTATAGGCAAATGTTGCCCCGAACAAACCAGAACCAACTATTAAGAAGTCATATTTCATCTCTCAAATTGTTTTTTGATATTCAAGAAGTATTTTTCAAAAGTGTTGTATGACAACCAAGCAATCAAAATTGTAGTTAATAAAACGAAAATATACAAAAGTGTAGTTGATAAAATATCGTTTTTTATTGGCAAATACTTGAATGTAAAAAGTAGAACAATCCAATGATACATATAAATGCCATAAGAGATTTTTCCAAGAAATTTTGTTACAGAATTCTCAATATTGATTTTCAAATTGTTATTGGTGCAAACATTTAATATAACAACAGCAAAAAGAACCGACATAAATTCATCATTAAAATGTTTCGTTTCTATATTTCCAAACCAACATACAATCGAAACAAAAAGACAAACAAAGAACACATATCTATTATACAAATATTTTAACCAAGTATGATTCTTTGCATATAAATACCCTATTAAACAACCTATAGCCAGAGAATCAAACTTATTATTATAAAAAAAACTATTGTTAATCATCTCCAACGTTTCATTTTGCCAGGTCCGAATATTTATAAAAGCAATAAAATGAGGCAACAAAGCATAACAAACAATAAAAAGAATTAACAACATAGGAATTCTTTCCTCTCGAATAAACATAATTACAAAAGGAAAAAAGATATAAAATAAATTTTCTACCCCTATAGACCAAATTTGTGGACTTCCACTCCAACCACAACCTATTGAATGAGAAACATTAGGTAATATAGTAACAGCATATAATACATTAGACCACGACAATGAGTCTATAAAAAAAGCAGAAATCAGCAATACCAAGTAATATACTGGCCAAATTCTAAAAATTCGGCGTAAATAAAAAGCTTTTAACGAAATTTGACCATATCGTTCTTTCTCCTGTGTCAGTAAATATGTTATTAAGAATCCTGAAATAACAAAAAACAACATTACTGCCGTATGCCCACTTGGCATAAAATAAAAAAACTCACTACCAAACTTTTGTAAACGAAACAATTCAATATGCCCAATCATTACAACTATTGCTGCTATGGCACGAAAAGTATCCAAATTTTTAATGTGTCGTTTCATATACTATTCTACAAAGGCACAGCCATATTTTTCTATAACATCTATCATATTTTGTTTTTTACCTTCAGACACATTCTTTCGCAATGTATACGATTCGTCAAAACAATTTTCCAGATGCATTTTATTTTTTATTTTTTTATAATAGTCTTCAACTGTACAAATGACCTTGACTGGATTTCCTGCAGCAACTACTCCTTGAGGAATATCTTTTGTAACAACACTACCAGCACCTATAATTGCGCCTTTACCAATTGAAATTCCAGGGAGAATAATAGAACCTGCTCCTACAAAAACATCATCTGCTATTTTAATATATCCTAATTTGGTATATCCTAGTTCTCGTTTAGTACTTGCATCATGAGCTAAAACATGAACACGAGGTGCCAACGTAACATTACAACCTATTTCTATCAGCCAATAATGTGAATAATCTATAATTACATCAGACTGAAACTTACAGTTATCGCCTATCCTTACTCCCATTTTCCTATATTTTGACACCTCATCAATAGGGAAAAAGAATCGATATATCTTTGACAACAACAATCTATACTTATTCATAAGCAAGCAGTTCACGTAATTTTTGCTTTCTAAAGATACAAGAAAACAAAATATTACACTTGTATTTTGTATTTTTTTGTATCGGTTTTATAATAATCGAACGCAACAGATATAGCAAGCCTTTTATTTTGCCTTCTAAAATATAATTCTTTGACGCATTAAATAAAACAGCAGATTTCAACCATCGTTTCATTTTTGAAGAAACTTTATTAGCTGGATGATTTCCAGAAAACATTATTTGCAAAGTCTGTAATTGTTTTTCACTTGCTCTTGAGCCTTGTGCTACCGATCTTCCTTCATGTTCAAATTCCACAATTGTTGCCTGATTTGGTAAATACACTAATGGAAATTCATCCGTTATACGAAATAACAATTCCATATCCTCTCCAATTGTTATTTGAGGATTAAACTGATGTTTTCGTAATATCGGTGTTGCGCAACAAATTTGAGGAGTTGCTATTATCTCCTGTATAAGTTCATCTTTATTAATAGGGAATCCAAATTCTTTGCCTCCTTTTATTACGGAAGAGGTATTTGCTTCATTACGATATTCTATATCAGTATAATAACAAGATTTTGTCGTAATGGTATCTGCTAACAATTGTAATCTGTGAGAAAGCATTAGGTTATCACTATCCATAAAACATACATAATCTCCATTAGCATGATTTATACCATTATTCCGAGCAGAACTTCGTTCGGCATTTTGCTGATAGATATATCGAATACGAGGATCTTTGTATCGCAAGACAACATCTTTTGTATTATCCGTACTACCATCATCCACAATAATTAATTCCCAATCAGTACAGGTTTGTGTTAATACTGATTCTATTGCTTTGGTCAAAAATGAAGCACGATTAAATGTAGGAATTATTATAGAGAATTTCATGTATTCAACATTTGTTTTATATGAGACTCCAATACGAATAAATCTACGAATAAATCATTACGAATAATTATAGAATCATCCTTATTTCCTACCAATTTGTTGAACATACAACGATACTGTATTCCCATTGTTTCACAAGCAGTCCAATATGGAAATCTATATGCCGAAGATGATTTATATTCGTGCAAAAGTTCCAAAACATGAGTGTTCCTTTTGGCAAAAACAACATTTGCCATACCCGCACCATGTATTTGAACAACACATTCAGCCGATTGCATTTGTGCAACTTGCTCCCAAAAGGTCATATCATCAAAATCAATTACCGTAAATCCATATTTCGCCACAAGATTTATCACCTCTTGTTCGTTAGCAATTTTTCGATATTTTGCTTTTTTACGAGTAACGAATATTCGTTTGGGATATGTTTTATTTTTTATTCCATCAGGAATTTTACCTACAAAATAGTTACTCACCATTTGTAGTTCTTCGCCATTAAAGCACGCTGTAAATGGTCTAACCTCAGGAAGTAGTAGAGTTTTTACTTGTACATGAACTCCTACGGGTATTTTCTCATATTTCAAATTAGGGAATGCTTGTAATGTTTGCTGCACATAAGCAATACTATCCCATTCTTCGGGGTACAACAAAGTAAAATTCTTACCAGTTTTTTGCAGCATCAATAGTCTAACCAAGGCTGCTGTTATCCAAAATGAATAATTAAACCATTTTGTATGTATTAAAGCATACGTAGTGTTTTCGTTGAGATTTATTTTTTTTAGGCTTTTGCCGTAAGTACTAACAAGATACTGTTCTAAAACAAGGCGGTAGTATTTTAAACCAAACGATTTGTCGTAGTTAGTGCAAATATTAAAAGCTGAATAAGGAAGCAAATGATAGTTTTTTAGGCATAAGCCCTCATGCGATACAAAAACATTTCTATACTCCTTTACATATAATTTAGGACATAAATACGACGATTTCTTTATATATAAATTCTTGTATCTGCTATCTATATCAATGGGCAACTCAATTTGTATTTTTTGTTTTTTTCTCATCTATTGCCTCCTTGTTTTATTCGTTGTAGCAAATATCCAAACAAAGGGGCAGAATACAAACAACTAACAAAAACAATCTTGTTTGTTTTGCCATTGTATCCTGATGGGCAAAGCAAAACCGATAAAATACCATTTTTTAGAGTTGCCCATTTTTGCTTATTAGCAAAAGCTTTTTCCATCAAATGAAAGTAACATTGGCTTAAAAGTCTATTTGTTTCTTTTTTAGGCAACAATCCTCTCAATTCTTCTTTTTGAAATATACGTTTGAAATAAAATAATTCCTTTTCGGCTTTTGCATTATCGCTGTGAGTAAAACTATCGCTGGCAGCAACATATATAGTTGTACGTTCGTGTATTTGGAAAATTGGAAACTGATTTACTGAAATGCGCAAAAGCAAATCCATATCTTCAGCAATAACAATATTCTCGTCAAATTGAATTTTTTGCAAAATATCTCTATGTATTGCCCACCGTTGAGGATTGGGCGTGTATCGCAAAAAGTATGGCAGCCGGTTGCTATATTCAAAGTCTGGGCAGTAACGTTCGTTTCTTTCTCCTGATTCCGATTCATCCCAAGCGTTGGTAAAGAATAAGGCCTTTGGAGTAGCTTTACTAACAATAAAATTGTACAAAATCTGCAAGTGATTTGGCAAATGATAATCGTCACTATCAAGAAAACAAATGTATAATCCTTTAGCTACAGCAATGCCCTTGTTTCTTGTTACGCAACGTTCACAATTATTTTCGTTTTTGATAACAACCTTGTTAGGCAAAGCGTATTCAATAGCTACTTGATATGAGTTGTCGGTTGAAGCATCATCAACAATAATAGTTTCAAAATCCTGAAAGGTTTGGTTTTTCAAAGACTCTAAAACGTACGGCAACCGATTGGCTCGATTATATACGGGGATTATTATGGAGAAAAAAGGGGACATTTATAATAGATTACACTCCTTTAATATCCATTTACATCTTCTCATATTATCCATATTACCTATCCATAATGAATAAAAAGAGATTATGCAAAAATCCCAAAAGAGATTTGCATATTTTTTTTCTTTCGCATAATATTCATATCTCCAAACCATCCATTTCCCAATTATATTTGCAAGTCCTTTTCTATCGATTCCTTTCATATGCCAAAAACAAGCCTTCCTAGCAACTATTGAACGCGTATAATTTTCAATAAAAGAATTTCCACTCCATAAACCTCCATCATGTATTCTATACACAGCTCCACAAAAATCTAAATATCTTGTTTTCCCAAAACGAGACAACGACATCCAAATCACAATATCTAATGACATACATTTAGAAGGTATAATTTCATCTATATTACGAAAAACAACGGTCTGGGTAGGAATGAAAAAATCAATAATTTCATTTTTTTCAAAAACATCTTTAATTGGTTTTACAGACTCTTTTTGTAAAACATTATTTCTTAATACATCTCTATCATGATAACATAAAGAAAAATCAGGATTCTCCTCCAAAAAATCCACCTGCTTTTGCAATTTTAAAGGATCAGTCCAGTAATCATCACCTTCACACATTGCAATATATTTACCGCAAACTCTTGGGAATTGGTATACACCGCAAATATCTACACCTTTTGAATACTGGTTTTCAGTCTGATATATAGGTTTAAAAATATCTGGATATTTTTCAGTGTATTCCCGAATTATATCAGCAGAATGATCTGTTGATGCGTCATCGTGAACCAACACTTCTATAGGAAATGTTGTTTTCTGCATTACAAAGCCTTCGAAACATTCCCGAAGAAATGGTTCATGATTATAGACTAAGCAACAAACAGAAACTAATGGAGTATCCATATCATTTACATTTTCGTAAACTTACAATTTTTATCGATACTACAAGCTTTTTCCAGTAATATTCTCACTGATTCATCAGCTCAACTGTATGTACAGCGGCGATTGCTGCTGTTTCTGTGCGTAATCGGCTTTCTCCAAGTGATACCGGAATCCAATTGTTTTGTATTGCCAATTCTATTTCAGTAATTGAGAAATCTCCTTCCGGCCCAATTAGAATAGTTATCTCCTTTCCTGGTTCAACTTCATTTCTTAATAATATTTTCTCTAAATCCTCGCAGTGTGCAATACATTTCTTTCCTGAAAAATCAGACGTTATCACTTTGTCCACTTCTATCATCTCCGATAACTTGGGCATATATGCTTTGTAGGACTGCTTCATTGCCGATAGCACAATACGTTCTACCCTATCTAATTTCAATATCTTTCGTTCCGAATTCTCTGAACAAACAGGAATAATCTCATCTACCCCAATTTCTACAGCTTTTTCTACAAAAAATTCAAAACGATCTATGTTTTTTGTCGGTGCAACGCACATCCGGAGATAATAATCATGTTTACCAAAATGTTCTGTCTTCTGCAATATAGAGCAAACACAATCTCGTTTTCCAATAGAATCTATTCTAACCAAATATAAATTACCGTTACCATCGATAACATGAATATTATCGCCAACAGTTTTTCTCAAAACTTTGGTGCAATGTTTTGCTTCATCTTCATTCAAGATAATTGAATGTTCGTCGATTTCCGTTGAAAAAAATAAATTCATTACTGTAAATATAAAAAAAGAGGAAGACTTTCATCTTCCTCTTCCGTGATCCAGATGGGGCTCGAACCCATGACCCCATCCTTAAAAGGGATGTGCTCTA
>JAKSUA010000017.1 GCA_024409235.1 Bacteroidales bacterium
ATATAGACATACGGAACGAGTACAACCAGTCGTTCAACTATCTTCGGAATTACGAAAGCGACATAATACATCTAAATATGGGAAACGCCCACGATGAGTACGACTATTATCAAAAGTGCCATTGGCCGATAGTGATACAAGACATGGAGAACCCCTCGGAAGACAGTTTCATGAAAATATCGTTGGAACTTCCGTACGACGAAGCAGCGAACCCCAATCCATTGCTCTATGTGGTTCAGGGTTTTGTGCATGACAAACGCAATCCGTTTCCCTACGAGCCAGAAGACTCCGATAAATTTACCCAAATCCAATCCAATAAAAAGGAGCAGGACTATACGAAGCCCTTTACCGTATGCGTCCCCGTGGTTGATGGGGATTTGATGTCGTCGTACATACGGCTGAAGTATCTGAACGGCAACAGCGACGAGGATTTGATGGAAGGCATACAAGCGAATTCCCCGACAAACAGCAGGAACACGTTCTGGGACAATATGATAATGCCGTTGCAGATGAAGATACCCTACAAGGTTTCAGGAAAGACGATGGTGAAGGTATATGACGAGGAATACTTCATATCAGCCGGTAGAGAATTTGTGGCGAGCCTCGGAGTAGCCGAAGATGAAAATAACATAATGTATTTTGCAGTTCCCAAGGTGTATTGGAAAGGAAATAAAATCAGCTTAGACAGAAAGAAAAATGGGCGTATTGAAAGTGGTCTGGCTGATGAGAAAACCATAGAGGAATATATAGAAAAGAAATATGCCGACTGCACATTGCAACATGGATTAGTAAAAAATAAAAATTCTGATAACAATGATTCGGTATATATAGAATTAAAAAGAACATTAGGGGGAGATGAAGATTTCTTCGGTGTCATATTTGAAAAAGAATCATTCAAGAACCTTTTAGAAACCGTTGGAAATGATGCGTCCGATATATGTCTGATTTTTGAAAAGGAAGACGAGGTGAACAAACAAGGCGTTGAGAAATATGTCGTTGCGTTGGGTTCTTATGATGGAAAGAATTTGGATGGCAAACAAATCACAAAAGGAGTTTACGGGAAAGTAGTGTTTAATAGGACACCATATTTGTTTGTGGAAGAATCACATAGGTTAAATTATGATTTACCTATAAACGAATGTGATCCTGAAATATTACAAAAAACATACATTTTAAGAGCTCTACATGAGTTTAATTCTGAACTACGTAGTGCTGCCCAAAAAGAAAATCGACCAGCCGAAAAAATTTTATATGATAAAATAAAAAGGACAATACAGATATCTTCGGATGATTTAAAAAGAGATTTTTCTTTAAATGTGGACAATATTACGGATTTGCCTAATGGCTACTTAGCTGAGTATTGCACCATATTTACGTTGTGGTATTTGAGAAAATTATTGAATGAGTCTGAAAAGAGTAGTGATATTTATAAGGCGTTAAAGAACACATTGATTGTTTACGATAATGGGAAAGATTTTGGATTTAATAAAAATTTGAATGACTCTGTTTTTGATAAGTTATTAAAACCAGATATAGCCATAGGTTCTTCTGCCCCCAAAATAAATGCTCCCAATGATACTTTGCAAAAAAAACTGTTAAATAAGATGTGGGAATATCGCAATGACTATGTGTTTCCAAACAATAAAAGAGCTCCTACTTTGAAAAAAAAGTTTGAAGAAATAGCAACCGAATGTATATATGAACATTTAGTTATGATTCGAACAGAATGTAGTAAAATAATACAGCAATATAGCAGTTGTTTATATCAGAATTTTCGCCCCACGACGATAATTCCACAATCTATGATGTTAGCGGTGGGGAATGGTAGCGGTACGGTTGGAATTTTAGAACAGGAGGGGGATTTTGGTGTATTACTTTTTGATTATCAATATCAATATGATAAAGAAAATAAAAAGGTGGATGTCCAAAATTTACAAAAAAATAAAATCCTTGTGGAAGCTGATTCTGCCGTTCATTTTTCTATAATGGGAATAGATAATGCTGGACCTGTTATTATTGCCGTAAAAATAAATGGTTATTATTGTTGTTTTTATTCTAGTGCGAAGGATATTATGGAAGATAACGAAAAGTTTTATGAAGCAAGAACGATAAAAGCAATTAATAACATAAATGCTTTTTATAATTCAAAATCACATCATTTATATCCTTTGGATATTCCATTTGATATTAATGATAAGCGAAAATTAATAACGAAAGAACAATTGACATACTATGATAGCGAAAAGAAGTCGTTTATAAAACAAGGAAATATAGTTGCTTATTATGATGAAAATATTAATGAATTACAAATAAAAAATGGTCAAGAAATAGAGCTGGCTTTATATACATTTGATTCTGATGAAGTACAATTGCTACTAAATGTAATCGAAGCTACAAACAAGACAAAACAAGTAATTTTACATTTACATAATTTATTCGACGACGATAGATTTGAATTGGAACGTACAAAGAAAGCCGCATTGCTTGAACCCCACAAGAAAGAATTTGATGACGTTATAAATTCAATTTTATATAACCCCAATAATTTAAATGTAGAAGTAATATTGAGGGGAAATTTTGTCGGAAAAGATACAAATCCAAAGAGTACAAAAGAATCGAAATTAATAAGTGATAAATCATATTATTTTAATATTCCATATTCATCAAGAAAAAATGAATTAGCAGGTGGGGACAATTTAGAGGCATATAAATATAGTTATGCAAAAATAGAATACAATAATTCACGATTGACGATAAACATAGAATCCTATGTTAGTCCCGTCCGTTCGAGGTTGGACAGGAGAATGAAAGAAGACAACTATACCTTGCAGACAGAAGAAGCCAAGCAAGCGAAAATAAACGAACTCAATCAGTTCACACTATATGGAAATAATGCCAATAGCGATGCATACGTGAAATTAGAAGACTATAGTCGCATTCCGTCATATAATCCTATACTCAGCGCCTTCCGTTCTTTTGGAATATTGGAAGCGATACGCGATATATTAATTAATGAAGCTAAAGTATTAGGAAAGACATCGGATGAAATAGAAGTAATATCAAACAAATTGGATATAGATAATAGGAGCATAAAGGTTGATTTAACCAAAGGCATAGCAAAAGAGATAAAATACACTGATTATAATGATTTTAAATGGTATAGAGATGCTACAGAAGAGTCTAAATTTAAGAACACGGAGAACTAACATTCTGCTTGTTACCACACTGCTTATATTAGCATTGGATTGTTGTGCACAAAAGCCAATGAGTCTTAAACTTTTGAAACAGCAAGATGTTTATGTGTTGGATTCAAGTGATTTAAAAAGTCCCATATTGGACTCTCATAATTTTCACGTTATATCTCCGAGCACTGACAAAAATAAAGTTTTCCGATTATGGGTGGATATGGCTCCAATAGAACAAATACCAATAGAAGAATTGAACTTTCCTAATCTGCAAGAACTACAGATATTTAGATGTTGCATACCTCATAATCTGACACAGTATCCATTGTTACAAATACTAGTGTATTCTGATGATGAAGAAGTTTGTTTGGGAACTCCCTCAAACGATGATTATATCAATTTAATGGTTTCACCACTACCAGAACAAATCTTTCAACTGAAAAATTTAAAAAAATTGTATCTGGGAAACGTCACAAGTATTTCTGTTTTAATGGAAGAAGATATATCTAAATTCAAGAAATTAAAATACATGGACATAGATGGAAAAGTTTATGTTCCGGCCTCCTATTGCAAGAAGCAACTTGGACATATTTATTATTTTAATTCTACCCAAGGGTTTACATGGCATCGGAGACCAATTATAGATTTTTTTAGGCATATCTATAAAAAACGGACATACCGAAATGAAGGTTATGTTTTAAAAGCACATTACAAGAAGGGGAAGCCCGACGGGGAGTGGCTGGTATATGGTAAAAACGGAGAAATAGTACAAAAACGTTTTTACAAGAATGGCTTGGAACATGGTAAATGGTTGATAAAATGGAAAAATAGCTATGGAGAAGAAGAATTTCTGGAATATGAATTTGACAATGGGACTTTGATTTCGATAAAAGAATCCTATTATAGGAGTTGTAGGGTTATTGAGAATTTTAATGATTTTTCCAATAGAACAGAAAAATTTTTGGGGGATGATGGGGAATGTTATGAAGAAAATGTATATAAAGATGACAATCTTATAAGAACTTACATAAGATTTGGAAATGATACTGAATATATAACCCAAGATATTGTTTATACAGTTGGGGGAAAGATATATTATGAAAAAAAATATGTAAATGATACGTTGGTTGGGGAAAATAAATACTATATAGAAAATAAGAATATTAAGTGATGTATTTTCTATATATAAGAAATATACATTTTTACAAAATCAAATAATGATAGAATATGATATATTTTGATGAGGCGGGATATACAGGTCCGGATTTGACAAATAACCAACAACCCTATTTTACATTAGCATCCATTAGGATGACAGATGATGAAATTATTCGTGTGAAACAAGACATCGGCTATTGTGAATGGGGGAAAGAACTTCATTTCAAACGTATGTATAAAAATCCCCAAGGACAGAAAATGCTGGATAAGATATTTAACCACTCTCTTATGAACGATAATCATGTACTTCTATCATTTGCAAACAAGCGATTTTGTATTTATGCGCATATTGTAAATGTTTTAATAGAAACATGGTATCATAACAATGGTATAAACCTATATGAGAAGGCTATGAATTTAATTCTGGCTAATGGTTTGTATTATTATTCTGTTTCGCATCCTAATAAGAAGTTAGTGGAAGAATTTGAAAATAATTTTGTTATAATGGTTAGAGAACCATCAAAGAAGTCCGTTGCAAACTTTTACAGAACTACAGACAAGTTGAGAAAAGATGCTGATACAAATGAAGAATTCTTTTATCTGCTGTCAGAGATACCTCGTACAATACAATATATTGAAGAAGCTTTAACCAACGAAAAATTCTATATTGACCTAACAATACCATTGTTTTCTTTGTCAATTCAAGAATGGTATAAAAAAACGGGAACCAAGGAGGATATTCTTTTTGATTCTTCTGAACCATTCTATGCAAATAAGAAGTTACTTGAACACTTAAGAGATATGAATGTGCCGGAAACTGTCGTAGGGTATGGTAAAGGAAAACACGTCTATCCTCTGCCTGTTTGTAACATGGAAATTGCAAAGTCTTATGAAGAGTTCGGAATACAGTTAGCAGATGTGTTCGCAAGTGCATTGTGCTTTGCTCTTACACCGCGAGAAGATAAGTTCGTGAAGTATCAAGATAAGATAAAATCGCTGCCAATATTCCAGAATATTAAGCTTAATATAGCACCTTCTACTAATGATTTTATTGAAGAAAGGATGAAGGAAACAGCCGAGATTGATCCTTTGGATTTTCTTTGCGAATATGAATATAAATACGGAATGAAATTGAATTAAATAAAAAAAATGCAACAATAAGTTAATTATATGGACATAATAGTTCCTAAAATAAAGAAAAAGTCAAATAATCAAATGACAACTAAATTATGTTATGCTTATATAAAAAAATATAAGTGTTTGGAAGATATTGAATTGTGTTTTGATGCACGTTATAATATCAAGTATGATAAAACTAAAAATACCTTAATTGGAGAAAAAGTTTTTCGTTTCCCAGAAAACTTTTGGGGAGATAGTGTATCTTCTGTAACCTGTTTGTTGGGAAACAATGGAGCTGGAAAAAGTACAATTGTCAGCTTTATTTTAAATGCACTCGTTGAGGGGTCGCCATGGAATTCAAAAGGTTCCTTTTCTGGAATCTTAGTATATGAAAAAAACGATGATTTATATGCTTGGGTATCAAACGATATCACAGAAATAGAACCGAAATTTTCTTATCCCCTAAATATAACTCCTTGCAATAAAATTTCTATACCATGTTTTTATTATAGCGGTCATTTTTCTTCATATATAAATTCGGATATTCGAACTACGGCAGAACTTGCAGGTTTTTATAATGCTTCAGATTATGCGGAAATCTTACTGTCAGCAGAAAACTATTATAACGCAGCAAAAATGCCAATGAGTGAATCCTTATATGATGCATTACATTGTTATGTGTTGCAAAATGCTCATAAGATATGCAGAATGCTTGCTGACAAAAATGTTTCGGATAAGCTTAGAAAGTTTGTGTTTCCCAAATATGTTTTGATACAGCCAAATAGAAGTGGCGAGTATCAACTTAAAAGTATGACTCCTGCAAGACGGAAAGAACGCGGGCTTGATTGTAGCGATCAAGAGTTAGAAACATTAAAATTAGACGAGAATGCTTTTTTTCCAACACGAGAACAAATACTTGCAGATATAATACACCATGCTATATTAAACCTGATTGTGGAAAGATATGATTTGAACTTAGGAATAGATATACTTGTTGGATGGAAGGTTTATTTGCAAGAAAACTATCGTTCAACGAAATCGGTACTAAAAAACTTTGGCAACTTTATCATAGAAAGGAAATCTTTAGAATATTTGGAGTATATAAGAATAGAGGTTGATAAAATTAATACTCATGCAGAGTTTAACGATAACCAGGGAAATGAATGTTTATATTTGGATACGTTAGATTGTAAATTCGGAGAAAAAATAGAAAAAATATTAGATAAGAAAAAAATATACTTAGTCGCAAGAATATTTGATTTTTCATATTGCCAATCATTGGAATATGTTTCATCGTCGATGTTGAGTAGTGGCGAATTGGAATTTTTAAATTTGTTTTCTCGTTTGTATAAGGCTTTTACTTCGGAGAATATTCCTCAAATGATTTTTTTAGATGAAGCCGAAATAGGTTTTCATCCAGAATGGCAACTGAAATATGTTGAAGTTATTTTAGATTTTTTGAATGCATTCAGAGAGGCGAAAAACCTAGCCAACCCTGTACAGATAGTTATAACAACACATTCCCCCATAATATTGTCTGATATACCGAAATGTTGCACTATGTGTTTAACAAAAGACCATACTATTACAGATGAACAAAAAGAAACATTCGGTAATAATGTATTTGAACTATATAGGCATTCTTTCCTGATGACTAACGGATTGGTAGGTAAATTTGCACAAGAGAAAATACGCAATTTTAATTACGATATCGATTCTGAAATCGAGAAAAAAGAAGGAGATTGTAACTATAGTATATCGGATGAAAAAATGTTAAATCTACAAATACAAGTGGATATGATTGGGGATGTAGGTTTGAAAAAATATCTTCAAGACAAACTATTATGTTTGAAATCAAAAGAACAACTTATTGCGTATTACGAGGAAAAAATTAAAGAGTTAAAAGGAAGAAATGAACAAAATTGATTTGAATAATCGGGTTAGTGTAGATGGAAAGTCTCACTCACAAAAAGCAATTGAAAGGTGGTATGTGAAATGTGTCAGATGCAAAATCACTGGAAATCTTAATAACCTACAGTTTCATAAATCTTGTAAACAAGAAATTCAAATTGTAAATTACCTGAAACAAAATATTAAAAGTTTTCTGTTAATTGATCCTAATGATATAAACAAATCGAATAGTAATAATATGATTGTTTACACCATGTTTCGGTCATGTAAACAAAACAAATACAACAAAACAAACAAAATTTATAATACAGCCTCCCAAGGAGAGACTTTATGTAAACTAATCTTAGATGCTTTTGATTATAAGGGGTTTAGAAAAACAATTCTTATAAAGTTGGCAAGAATTTTAAATGTAAAGATTTGTCCATATTGTAATATGCAGTACACATTAGTGGCAGATGAGAATAGTAGTTCTCTTGCAAAATTTCAATTTGATCATTTTTTCTCAAAACAAGAATATCCATGGTTAAGTATGTCATTATATAATTTAATACCGTCATGTGCTGAATGTAATCATGGGAAAAGTACGGGGACTCTTGGTTTGAAATTTCATCCTTATAAATCTGATATCTATAAGCAGTTTGTATTTAGAATTCCTAATACAGAGGATGTTTTATACGACATACAAAAAAAAGATTATATAAACATAGATCTGATACATCAAAATGCTACAACATCTACGGAACTGAAAGAATATTATCAGATGTTTCATATAAAAACATTGTACCAAAGACACGGAGATATTGCAAGAGAAGTATTTGCAAAAGCATATCAATATCCGTATTGGTCAAATCCTCAAAACTACAACTGGGTACCTAATTATTCCCCTATGAATCAATTACGGTTGTATTTAGGTACTTATGTAAGACAAGAAGAAATAGAAAAACGACCGATGACAAAATTTATACAAGATTTATGGGAACAAGCAAGAGGAAAACCAATTGATGCCGAAATTAGGTTGGAAGATGAATGAGAGAATTGGAGCTATACAGTAAAGCATATTTTGACAATAGGAACTACTTTGTACAAATAGAGACAAACAAAGACACGTTTACCCAGCCGATAGTTGTGCAGAAGTAAGAAAAATCATCTAAACGCTTTTTTCAAAAAAAAGACAGAAGAAAAATCTGTCTGTTTTTTATGGTAGGTTGTCATTCATATGTTTTTAGCTTATTAGTAATCGATTTCTTAATTTGATTTTTTAATAATATTTGGAGTTTAATATTATCCAAATCTTTCTTATATTGAAGTAACGAATTTTTGTTTTGTTTCTTTATTTCTTCTGAAATTGAATCTATATTATCAGGGATTTTGGACAGATCTTTTTCAATCTGCTTTATTTCTTCAAGTTTTTTTATCTCATCTTCTAGATTATTATCTATTTTGTCTTGAACAGATCCTTGATTCTCAAACCGAATTTGCTCAAAATCATTGACTTTATATAATTGCCAGAAATTCCAAACCAAAGCAGATTTTTCAATCTGCTTTTCTTTACATTCATTCACGAAATTTTCAAATTGAGATTCATCTCCAAATATCTGACGCCAAAATGGTTCACAAGCCACAGAGTTCCAATCTGGACTTGACGAAACCATACCTAAACGTACAAATGTTTTTATGTAATAATCTGGTGATTCTTCAACTCTTTTTCGATAAGCATCAAGACAAGTTCTATCTAATATCGTAGATGTTTTCTCCATAGAATCAATACATTGATAAAGCCACTCTTGGAGCTCATCCTCATTGACAGAAGACATTTTCGTTGTTTGGATGAATTTTTTCTTGATGGATGGCCAAATGTCATCATCTTTTATTACTTCTTCTTCTTCATTGAGTTTTAATGTTTTATACATATAATGAATCCTTGTAATTAATTGCTGTTTTGAATCATTATTTTTGACAATATCAAGCAAACGTTCTTTATATGACTCAGGATTTAATTTATACTTCTTGTCATAATCTTTTAGATTTTTGTTATATATGAGTCTCAGAAACATCCAATATGCTCGTGAATCAGGCAACTTACATGCTAAATATGCTACCATTTCTGCATATTTTAAAAAAGTATTAGTAGAAAGGTTATCCATATTACGACTATCAAGATAATCCATGAAATCTTTTGACTTTTTATCGTTGGAAATCCATTCGTCTAAAATACATGTCACATCATTCCATTCAAGAGAGAATAAAGCCTGCATATCCCTAATCCGTAAAGAAGAATATATTTGGTTTACAAAGTAGTTATCAAAACTTTGTGTCTCATAAATATGTTTATAAGAATTACCGATAGAATTATTATTATTCGTTGGAAACAATAGTTTCAAGATGGGAAGTATTTTCAAATTTTCATCTAATTTTTCCTTTAAATATATTATATCCGTATTGCCAAAAAACAGATATTTTCCTTGAGTATATGTATATTCTTTTTTATACAAAGATCTATATTGTTCTGGATAACGATATTTTACTAACTGGACCAACAAATACTCATCAACCATAACATCTCCCTCAACTTGCTTAAAATCGAGTACAAACTGATTAATGTAACGTTTTGCATCTCTCAGGGTTGGTATGTACTCCTTAAATATAGAGTTTTGATTTGTTATTGTTTGCTGAATATTTTTTTTCTCACTTTCATCCACATTCAAAAATTCGCATAATGCTTCTTCGATATACCTTGATATGTAAGAATATGGACGAGACGGTATGGAAAATTCCAAATTGAAGAATTTGTCAACAAAGCATGCATCTTTGGTTATATAAGAATCTCCTAATGATTTATTAACTTGTTCTTTATCGTATGCTGTAAGGAAAACAAGATTAGTAAATGCTGCATTACTATCTATCAATTTTAGAACTTCAAGAATCTCGTCTTTTGATAATCTATCAAAGTCATCTATTAACACTAATACTTTCTTGTCAAGAGAAGCAAAAGATTTTTTTATTGAATCCTTAAGGCTATCTTTATTCCAAATCCTGTAAAAATTCACAAATTTCTCAACCACTCCACGATTATCAATCAATTGTAATGATGCCATATAATCTTTTAAAGCATTGCTACATTTTGAGTTGTATTTGGATAACACACATGCTATGGAATTAAAGAAATCTTCTTGAATCGTTTGGTATGATTTGCTATCTCGAGGAATAAAACGCACAACCTCAAACTCCTTTTCATTTATATGTTCTAATATTAGATTTAGGAAAGAGGTCTTTCCTGTTCCCCATGGAGCCGTAATAGCCAAACTCCAGGTATTCTTCCTATCCAGTTTTTTTATCTTTTCTGCAAGTTTTATAGCTTCATCATCAAGATCGAAAATATCATCCTCTTTATGTTCTATCGGCCAATCGTTTAATATTGATTCTTTTCTACATACCGAATTATCATTTTTACTATTGTACAATTTGTAATATTTCCTACACTTGTTTACAATTGCAGCAATAGTATATGCAATACAAAGCATGGTTATAATATCAACATAGGAAATAGATAAGAGCCAATTAACATAGTCATAATTTCCACTTAATCGACAAATTATTAAAACTATAGATAGGAAAAATAATGTCAATATGACTTTCTTATCATATTGATAGTTTGCTCCACATTTTCTTGAAATGTCACATATAGCTATAATAATCAAGACGAATGTCAATAGACTAATCCATATGTTTGGAATAAAATAACTTAGGATTGGCAGGGTGTTTTCGTCGTACCAAGACATATATTGAGAATTGTAAGCGACTAAAATATATGTAATAGTTAAACATAAAATTAGATATGTCATCAAGTCGTGCTCTTTAGCCCATGTCCTAACTTTTGAAAGTTTATTTGTAAATTGATTTATTTTTCCCATCTTTTATTACGTTTACAAATGATGTTTCGTGAATAATAATTAATAAAGTTTGTTTACTTCATTTTGCATTTTTTGAAATTTCTGCTTGGCTATTTTTGTAGCCATATTTTTAATTTTTACGAAAATAAAGATAAATTCATAGCAAAAATATGTAATGTTAAGATTATTCAATATTGAGTTGAAAAAAGTTTTTATAAGCTGTGCTCCCATATATGTGAAGTGTGAAAGTAGGACTACATTGGTTATTTTATTTTTTTAGTTGGAGAAACTTATGCCTACATTTTAAAGCAATCTGTAATATCTAGGAAAAAACAAATTACTATATTTGTATAGTAATGATAGAAACAAAAGTTTTTTTATATTAAGAAATGACAAAAGGGGATGAAAGATATAAAACATATGATTAATACAATTAATGAATTAGAATGTGTTGACTCTTCTCAATTTCCACTTTGTGAGTTTTGGGTCGATTTAGCATCAAAAATGTTTATTGAGGACGATTGGATAACATTGTACAACAATAGAGTTTTTGCTATTATGGCATCCGATGATGCTGTAAAAAAAGAAATGAAAAATGATTCATGGATTGTTAATAGTTCCATGATGAGACCTGCCTTTCAATATGATGATGGAACTACTAACGTTAATGGCTTGGATTATCCTAACTCTAACGAAGTGTTTCCAATCGTGATAACTCAGGAAGAAAAAGGCTACTATACAGAACGAGTAAGATTAATTGATACATTTGTTCTTTTCTATGATTTAAGAAGTGTGGAACGCTTAAATGGAATTATTGAATATTACCAATTAGATGAAAATGGAGATGATATACTTGTAGCTTATGTCAATAAAGGTTCATTAAAAATAAAAGCATCCTATATAAAAGAATTCATAACGATAAAAGACCTAAATCTTATAATTCAATTTGATGCTGGTCAATATTCAAATAAATCACTTGAAGAATTGAAATTTTCTCCAAAACCTTATTCGATATATAAAACGAACAATTTAATTTTTTCTTATTTCATAAATAAATCAAGTGATTGTGGCAAAACATGTTCTTTTATACGAGGAAAATCATTCATCCTTCATGATAAAGCATTCATTAAACGTTTATGGGATTATCATGGAAAAAAATTTGAAGAGTTTATAGCTGGCAAAGACGAAAACGAGCGACCTATATATTCGACATGCGATGAAAAGAATTTGAAGCATCTAGGAAATTTTGAATATGGCAAACCATGGCAAATGAGTTTAGTATTCTTTAGACGAGAAGTTCTACAAAAATATTATTCAGACACTACAAAATACAATATCCAAGATGGTTATATATCTGGACTAGACTGGAGCTGCCATATTGATAACGATCGTGATGATGAATATGTTGTCATGGTTCTTAAAGATTTAGGGAAAATGCCATATAAAGAACAACAGCACTGGAAAGAATATAATGTGGCGTATCCTAAGTTCGCTTCGTTGAGTAATACAACCTGGCTTCGTTGGATAGCGGGGAACCCTTGTGACACACAAAACGCCCCAGACCTAATCTTCAAAGACTATTACAAAAAAGCAAACAAAGCATGGAAAGAAAAATATGGTTTTGAACTTTATCTATCTTTAGCAAGAGGTGATGAACATTTCTTTAATGAGTTACATTCTATGAATGAGTTAAATAATGATAGTACTTTTGACTCTTTTGTATTAGCTATTACAAAAGTAACAATAGATTCCCTTAATGAGAAAGAACTGGACAAACAGATTGACTATAACAATCCAAACGTAAAAACACAATGTACTCAAAATCCGACCAACAATAAGCAAACGATATCCGGAGGTATCAAGAAACTTACTGCGTTTATGGAAACAAAGAATATCGAGAATAAAGATTTTATTGAATTACTAAATAAAGTACAAGCACTACGATCATCAACAGTCGCCCACAGAAAATCAACCCATCCAAACAAAAAAGATGCCAATCTTATGAAGTGGTTTAAATTGGACATATATCCATGTCAGGATGTTGTAAATGACATTTTTCAACGATTTATCACTCAGTTTAAATGGATTTCTGAAAATATATAAAAGTTCAAAGTTCTATCTATTTATGTGTTTTTGAGTGATTTTTGATCAATATAGAAAAGTGTGTAGAGTGGTATGGGAAATAAATATCAACATTTATTGGGAATACATCATATTAACTTAAATTTGCATAAAAAGAAAAAATATGGTGGCAATAAAAAAGGCAACTACGATAGAACAACAAATATCGTTGTTACAAGAACGTGGAATGGTGATAGTTGATATAGAAAAAGCAAAAGAATATCTTCTTGACATTGGGTACTATAGATTGGGCTTTTATTGGTTCCCGTTTGAAAAAACATATCCTAATCTAACACTCAGAAATCATTATTTTAATGCTGGGACAACCTTGGAGAATGCAATCAAACTTTATTATTTTGATTTTGATATAAGAAACATTTTACAAAAATATATCAGCCGAATAGAAATAAATTTCAGAACGAAACTTATATACTATGCCTCAAACTGTTATCCAGAAAATTCTATGTGGTATGTTGATTCAACAGTTTTGAATGAATCTTTTTTAAATGGCGAAAAATATCAAAACACACTGTTAGGTTTAAACATAGAGCCAGTAATAAAACGAGATATAGCCATTCATAACACGCAATATGCTCCAGCTTGGAAAGCATTAGAATTTATGCCGTTTGGAACAATATTAGAGATATACAGAAATCTAAAGAACCCTAAATTGAAATGTGAGATATCCTACTTATATGGGATTTCAGAGACTACAAAGTTTTGTACATATATGGATGTAATTAGAATACTTAGGAATTATTCAGCTCACGGCAAAGTTCTTTTTGACTTAAGATTGCCGAAAGCCATTCCTGATGGTGTTTGTGGATATATGGCAGAAAACAAAACAAGGTTCGCAGGAGCATACATTGTATTCAAGTATTTCTTGGGAAAAGTTTCTCCCAATAGAGTTTTAGAGATGCAAGAAGATATGAAGCGTGCATTAAATCAAGTTCCAGATGACATTGTAACCAATATCATAGAGAAAAAGTCTGGTTTGAAAGAAAATAAAATATAAAATTGTTGATTTTTCAAAAAATAGAAGTATATTTGCATAACAATTAAGTGCACTTGTTAATTACGATTTTCATACTGCACTCTAAAATGAATGTATGAGGCTTGCTTTTCGAGGCAAGCCTTTTTTATTCATTCCCTTAAATTTTTTTCAAAAAAAATGCAGTCGGCAATAAACAAAATTCATTGCCAATTTTATATAAAAATTATGTCGGTCTCCCATATCGTCCATGCGAGGTGTGAATGAGAGTTCCGATTTGACACCAGTTTTTAACAAAACGGTCGGCTGTAGTTTCGGGAATGTTTAGCGACTGGGCTATTTCTTGGAACTGCTTACGGTCGAAATTTGTGGGAAGATTATCTAAGAAAATCTGTTTGATTCGTGTGGATTCCTGACCAGAGCAATCTTGGTTGCCATCTTTCTTGTCATTGCCAGGAAGCGAGCAGAACACTTTTTCGGTGTGCCGTAGAAGTATTTTTGCCATTGTAATGGCCGAACGAAAGTCGGCATCGGAACAAACAATCGGAGTACAGTAATTGCCAGTGTCGCACATTCGTAGCGTTGATAAAATCATAGCTATACGAAACGTGATGATTCCCAGTCGACGGATTGAACCAAGAATGTCCAAACCAAGAATTGACGCATAGTTTTGCTGAATATCCTTGAAGAACTCATTGAATTCCTTTCGTTGAGGTTCTGTGAAACAGAAACGCATCGGCTTCATTGCTTTTAGGGAATTGTAGTATTCCTCAAATTTGTGTCCCAATAATTCAAAAGAACTGTCGTCGGTGCAATCATCATCATCGGAAAACACATCGTCCCATTCCATACGAATGTTCATATAATAGAACAAAAAGCGACTAAACAACCCATTTTCTGCATCGGGGATGAGGTTTGTTATTTGGCGAGGTGTACCAGATAGAAGAACGGAAAATTTTGGTTTGTCGAGCTCCACAAATTCATTTTCCTTACGTCGATTGTAGGAAATTGGCTCGTGATGAAACGCTTTGCGAAGTCCGTCGGAGAAATTTCCGAAATCGGAATTGAACGTATTTGCAAGCGTGTCGCCTTCGGTTTCGAACATAAGACCAACGCCCTCGTTGTCGTTGAGAACCTTGTACACCGATGTGGCACTACTATTGGCAGGCATAAACAATGTACGCAAGGGTGGTTCTTCGGGCTGTTCGTAGTCGTGATTTTTTCGATTGGCGACATATTCCGCCTGTTTGCGTTTATAGTCCTCGTATTCGGCTTTGTTGGTTTCACGCAAATGCTTCTGAATAGGTTCGACCAACTTACGACAGAGCGACAATCGACCTTTTCCTGCTGATGCCTGTGCGGTGATAAAAACGAATAGGTTTGGATAAACATCGCGTTTGTTGTACACGCCATAGATGTTTGGCAAACACGCAGAAAAGACGGTGATAGAGCCAAGAATGAGCAAGTCGGCATCTTCGTCGGACTTGGCTTTGCCTACAATTTGAGAAAGCAGATACGGAAGATTGTCCTTGATGAGGTTGGAGAACGTTGGCATCGGTTCTTCTTTGCAAATCGTTAGAGGGGAAAATATTGGAGATTTTGGAGATATTGAAGATTTGGGCATCTCTTTTTTCGGTAAATCTCCAAAATTGTCAATAATTCCAATAAAGTCAGTTAGCAATTTTGGCGTTTTTGACAGAAGAATGTTGATTCCTGCCTTTTTAGCGAGATAGAAAAGCGTTTTGATGGTGATTCCGTCTCTATTTGAGGAAAGACAGCGAGAATACTGCTCGTTGGTTTCCTTTTCGGTGTAATTGTGATAGAAACGGCTTAATCGTTGAAAGAACGGCCGGCCGTTCTCGCCAAGTGCGTCAACCAAAGCAAATCCAAGTTGCAGCCATTCGTTGTAAGTCGGCGCAATATCGACGGCTGCCTGTTCTATACGAGAGGTAAGTTCTTCAATGGCGTTGGGAATATCGTCGTTCTTCCATTGTTGAGGGTAGAAAGGTCTTTTCATGGTTCTAACAAATGCGGATTGATAAAAACGGATTGGTCGTGTGGTAGGTAGCATGCTCGTGACACATCTTTCCCAGATGTGTCGATTTGTATTCGGTAGGTTTGCCGAATGTATTTTTCTACAGCCTGAAAGTAATCCAAATGGCTTGCGTAGAATGCCGATTTCGTGTCGCGAACTTCGATGGGAATAACCCATTTCAAGCCATTGCCCGATGGACTACGGAAAAGCAGCATTGTTTCAAAATATTCGTCTTGTAATAGTTTGTAACGAAGTAATTCAACAGACGGATATGATTTTTCAGCAGCGAAAGCTGTTGGACATTCATAGGAATACAGCCCATCAAAATCAATGCAGAGAAGATTTGAATGTTCCATAAGGTGTTTGTCTTTCCGTTCGGAGAAAACCCCAGAGAACGTACAATAATCGAAATTGTAACACTTGAATTTCTGTGCCTGTTTCTTGTCGGTGATTTTACGCAGATTTTGGGTGTTCTGCGCAGCAGAATCGCCCTTGATGTAATTGTAAATGTCGACAAGAGTGACTTCGGAATACGGATGGGTGTTGTTGATTGGAGATTTGAAGAATGAAAATCTATTTGTTTCCATAGATGATGTTTGATGTTAAAAGACTATCAATGTCGGCTCGTCGATAATAAATCTTGTTTCCTAACTTGGTATAAGGAATTACGCCTTTTGAGCGTAATTCCTGTAGAGTTCTCAAAGAGATGTGCAACTGCATAGTTACATCTTGATTGTCGAGCCAGGTGTCGGAAAGAGATTGTGACTGATTGGCGAGCGGACAAACGAAATGTTGGGAATCCATTGGTTAGAATCTTTTTGAATTAAGGTATTGCAATACTTGTTTTTCAGTATCAGACTGGTTTTCTTCGTGTAGCCAGTTGTCTATTTCTTTTTGAAGAAATATGAGTTTCTTTCCTTTCTTGTGATAAGGAATTGTTTTTTGAGCAACCCAACTATAAATGGTTGTTTGTGCAGGGTGATTTGGCAAATATGCCCGTAATTCCTGCAAATCAAGCCATACTTCTTTGTCTGGCAATGCGTCATTTGTTTTTCTTACTACTAATTCTTTCAGTTCTCTTACTTCACTGATTAGTACGCCCACTGCTTGTGGCAACATTTCAAAATTGATATTAATCTCTGACATTTATGTAAATTTAAGTTAATGTTAAGGACAATAGATTAGCGTGGTATAGTCATTAAAACGGTGCGAAAGTGTGTTAAAAATTTTTATTAACCAAATGTTAAAATCCGTAGAAGTCAGTGGTAGCAGGCGATAGAGCCATTTTTATATATCGTTTTTAAGATTTATTGAGATATATCCATAAAAACGCCCGAAAAAAAGTTGAAAAAAATTTTTTGAAGGAGTGAAATTTTGATGGATATGCAGATTTTTCTATGTATATTTGGGATAGAGAAAAAATATATCAATAGTTATTAAGACATAGTTTGTATCCCAAATGTACCTCGTAGGATGTAAGTCTTTAATAATTATAGAGATTGGATTTTCTGCGTGGGGAAATAAATATTTTAAATCCCAGAATATCTTACGTTTTAAACATAAAAAATCCCCGCAAGTATTTCCTGCGGGGATTTTTATTAAAACTTAGCTATAAGTGGTATTGCTGTTTCGGCAAATGGTTTTTGTGAAACACGTATTGCTGGACAGCATTGTTTACGTTTATATTCGCATCGTTTTAGTAAAGAAATTGTTTTTGCAACAGTTTCTTTAGAGAACCCCATTTCAACAATGGCGTTTTCTGATTTACCACATTCAACATATTGATATAAAATCTTATCCAACGTATCATAATCTGGTAAAGAATCTGAATCTTTTTGGTCCGGATGAAGTTCTGCCGAAGGTGGTTTTAAAATTGTATTTATTGGAATGATTTCCTTGTCGCGGTTGATATAACGTGCCAAATTGAACACATCTGTCTTGTAAACATCTCCAAGAACAGAAATACTTCCGTTTGTGTCACCGTACAATGTTCCGTATCCAACAGCAACCTCACTTTTATTAGAAGTGTTTAGCAGAATGTTTCCAAATTTATTACTAACAGCCATCAACAGAATTCCACGGATTCTTGCCTGAAGGTTTTCTTCTGCCAAAGAAAATGGTAAATTCTGGAATAGAGGAGACAAGGATGACAAAGATTCCGTATAAATTGATTTTATTGGAACAATATCATACTGCACACCTAGATTTTTTGCCAAACCTTCGGCATCTGTAATTGAATGCGAAGTCGAAAATTCTGAAGGTAAAAGCAATACACGAATATTTTCACTTCCAATAGCTTCTGCAGCTAACGATAACACAACAGCAGAGTCAATTCCACCTGATAGTCCAAGAGTTGCAGTTTTAAAATTGTTTTTCTCAAAATAATCCTTCAAACCAAGTACTAAAGCATCATGTAATAATTGTATTTCACTTGGAGCTGAAGTTTTGATAGGTTCGTATGTTTTTTCTGTATCATAGATTTCAAAACCTTCTTCAAAATATGGAAGTTCTATAATTTTTTCTCCATCAGCATTATATACTGAAGAATGACCTTCATAAAGTACTTCGGTATTTCCACCAAACTGACTTACATAAATAGTTGGAAAAGAGTTTTTTGCAATATTATTGCACTGACATTCTTTATGTTTGAACGATTTTGCCGCAATATTTATTGCCAATGAAATTCCGTCTTCTTTCTCTGGTTTATCATTTCCAACACAGACAGCAATTTTCTTGTTTTTCCATTCAAAAACATTTTTTTCCGTATCGGAAATAAAATATTTGGTCTCCAAATGCGACAAGTTCTTTTTATTGAAACGTCTTGTTAAAACACCGTTTTCAATAAAAATTGCCGAATTGTAAAGTTTTGTTTCATTTTCGTCCTCACTGTAAGTAGGGCAACCTAACAAAACAGCAATTCCGAAAGATTCTGTTGCAATACGTTGAAGCACCTGCATTGTTGTTTCAATAAAGTCTTCCTTTTGCAGTAAATCAAACGGGAATGAGCCACAAATACACATTTCAGGGAAAACAATTAAATCGGCATTTTTTTGTTTAGCCTCAAAAATTGCTTTGGAGATTTTTGTGGCATTTTTTCCGAAATCTCCAATTGAATAATTTTGTTGAGCAATAGCGATTTTCATACTATTTAAATATTAAAAGTTCTTTAATTTCTTTTTTCTCGTGATTGAAAGTAGCGCAGGCTAACGTAATCGGACATTTTTTACATTCCGGTCCAATAGCTTTGCACGTATATCTTCCGTGAAGAATTAACCAATGGTGCATATCGTGAACCTTATCTTTAGGAATATGCCGCATCAGTTGTTTTTCTGTTTCCAAAGGAGTTTTTGCGTTGTGTACCAAACCGATTCTTGCAGAAACACGAAATACGTGCGTATCAACAGCCATTGCAGGTTTATGAAAAATTACAGCCGCCATTACATTGGCAGTTTTTCTTCCAACACCAGGAAGTTTTTGCATTAGCTCCACATCATCGGGAATTTCGTCATGAAATTCATTGTGAAGCATTACTGCCATATTTTTTAAGTGTTTAGCCTTATTCTGCGGATAAGAACAAGATTTTATCAGTTCAAAAATTTCATCCTCTGTAGCTAAAGACATTGCTTCAGGAGTAGGAAAGGACTTGAACAAGTTTGGAGTAATCTGATTTATTCGTTTATCGGTGCATTGTGCGGAAAGAATAACGGCGACAAGTAGCTCAAACGGATTCCTATAGTTTAGCTCCGTTTTGGGATTCGGCATGATTTTACCAAATCTCTTAATACAGTAGGAATATCTTTCCTCAATGTTCATAAATAGTGAACTATTTCCACTTCAAAATTACATAAAAGAATTAAATTTGAATCGTTTAAACTAAAAAATCTAAGTATGAAAAAATATTGTTTCTTTTTTATTGCCTTGATTGCATTCACTTCATGTGAAGACATTTTTTCCGAAGGGGAACTATCAACAAACGACATTGTAAAAGGTTTGAAAACAGCATTAAATATTGGTACAGACTCTTCAACAGCTGTATTGTCTGCTGCTAACGGATACTTTAAAGACGAAGCTGTAAAAATTCTTTTACCAAAAGAAGCTCAATATGTTCAGGAAAAAATTGAATTGTTAAGCGATATCCAATTTTTCTCTAGTGCATCTGCAGTTATTTCTAACGAATTGGATCAATTAGTGGAAGCAATAAACCATTCTGCAGAAGATGCAGCTAAAGATGCAGCACCAATATTTTCTGATGCCATCACAAATCTAACAATAGTTGACGGTTTGGAAATCTTAAACGGAATAGTTCCTGACAAGTCACTAAAATCTGATGAAGCTTTTGATTCACTTGCAGCAACAACGTATTTGAAAAATCAAACATATGAAGCGTTGGTTCAGGCATACGCTCCAAAAATCAATACAGCATTAAGTAAAAAAATTGCTGGAAATGCTTCTGCAACAAGTATATGGAATGACATTACAGGAAGATGGAACGGTTTAATGGAAACATATGAATCAAGCGTTCTAGCTATAACTGCTGTAAAATTACTTGAAACCCAAACAGGAAAAAGTTTAAATCTTCATGAAGTAAATACTGATTTAGGTGAATATACTACAGGAAAAGCTTTGGATGGTTTATTTGTAAAAGTAGGAGAGCAGGAAAAGGAAATTCGTAAAAATCCATTCCAATGGGCTAGCGACATAATCCAAAAAGTTTTTGGTAGCGTTTACGAAAAAGTACAAGAATTATAGAATAAAATCTATGAAAATGCAGAATTCTTACGGAGTTCTGCGTTTTTTGTTTATTATAAAAGGGATTATCCTTCAAATAATTGTTTTTATTACATAAAAGTTTACTTTTGCAGCCGTTAATTTTAAAACTTAAATAGAATGAAAAAAGTATTACTTTCACTTGCAACTATTGCTCTTGCAATGTCTGCAAATGCTCAGATTTTCATTGGCGGTTTTGCCGGTGCAAACACAACAGCAACAAAAACTGTTACTAGCTTAGACACAACAAAACCAGTAAAAAACAGCTTTCATCTTGCACCAATTGTTGGTTTTGAATTGTCAGAAAAATTAGAAGCTGGCGTTATGTTGGAATTATCAACATCAAAATCTGTTTATGATAAAATTGATGATAAAGATGCATGGAATAAAAATAACGAATGGGAAATTGCTCCTTTTATCCGTTATGAATTAATTTCGTTTGGCAATTTTGCAGTAAAAGCTCAGGCTGTAGCTTCTTTCGGACAATCAACGCCTGTAACTAATGCTGGTTCTACAAAAACAAAAGGATGGAAAACTAACGTTCTTGCTTTGAATGTAACTCCAATTATTTCGTACGAATTGAATGAACATTTTGAATTAGAATCAAGCCTTAATTTCTTCAGTTTAGGAGCTTACACATCTTCTACAAAAGATCCTGATGATAAAAATATAAAAACAGTGAAAAATAGCATTGGTTTAAATGCTAATGCAGAACAAATCAGTACTTTAGGTGGAATTTCAATAGGATTTGTTTACAAATTATAGTTTATCTATAACATATAAAAATAAAAAAATCCATTGTCGAAAGGCAATGGATTTTTTATTTATGGACTATTGAAAACTATTTAGAAGTTACCATTTTTGGGTAGTTTCCTACATTGTAAGAGTTTACTTTTACACCTGCTTGATCATACAAAGTTGCTGTATGTAAACTTCCATAAGGTGCTGACATTAACCAGAAACCTTTCGTTGCATTGTCAATAGAAATTCCATATACGTTGTAGTCTTCAACAAGTGTTGTTTCTGTAGAACCTTTTATGCTCATTACGCCACCATCAAGAAGATAGATTGTTCCGTTGTTGTAAGCCATTACATTTTCTCCATAACAAGCAATTTGATGGTCGAAATCTTTTATAGTTGATACGGTTAATGAACTTGCATCTATTTTTACTAATGATGAGTTGCTAACGATTTCAGCTCCAAGGTAGTTACCTTCTGCATCGTAATTGTAGTTTGTCAAACCTTTACAAAGAACAAGAATGTTTCCTTGCTCGTCAATTTCCATGTCTGCAGGAACGTCACCAACAGTGATAGTTTTTTCTACAGCAAGTGATTTAACATCAATTACAGTTACAGTGTTGTCTGTTGAGTAACCACCCATGTTTGCTACGAATAGTTTTCCATTAGACACAACCATTGCATTTGGTCCAGCACCTGTTGCTACAGAATCAACTTTTTGAAGAGAAGATGTATTTACAACATAAATGAAATCACTTCCATAACCATTTCCGTTTGAAATGAAAACTTCGTTATCGTTTCTTTTTTCTACATAACGTGGGTATGACAAGTCTTTAATTGTTCCTTCGCTTTCGAATGTGTTAGCATTTACAACTTCTACTTTTTGAGAATTGTTTACAACAATATACGCTTTGTTGCCGATGATTTTCATAGAGTTTGCTACATCTCCAAGAGGACGGGAGTTTGTTTCTGCAAAAATTTCTTTTTGTAATTCTTTGTCAACAACTGCGTAAACGTCGGCATCGTTGCTGTTAAAATTACCTTCACAAACTATAAAGCTTGCTTTTTCGAATTCGCCTTGTGGTTTTGGATCGTCGTTTCTATTACACGAAGCAAACACTGCTAAACCTGCAATAAACAAGGTTGAGATTTTGATACTGTTTTTTTTCATTTGAATTAAATTTATGAGTTAATAAAATATTGAATACTGATTTCATAATTCCGTTTTGGAAGAGGGTATGAGCGAATTTGCTCATAAACTGTATTTGTCGCGTTGTTGATTTTTCCTCCAATAACGAATTTTGAATTTTTGAAAGAGAGCGTTTTTTGTACACTGATATCTAACAAAAAGTAATCGTCAAGTGTTTTTGTTAGACTATAATATCGTTTAGTTTCATAGTGTGCAAAGAGTGAAATATTCCAATTATAAAACGAGAAATTTGGATTGAAAAACACTTCGGATTTTGGTACATAATATAGCTGATGACCAACTTCTTCTTTTGAATTGTTGTTATATGTCTTAGAAATGTGAGCATTGTTAAAATTTACTCCGAATTTATTGCGAATGCTGTATTTTTGTTTTGCTATTGTGATATTCGTTGATATTTCAATTCCTTGTAGAACTGCTTGTGCAGTGTTGTTAGGGTGCCAAACTGCACCTTGTGGTTCCCACATAATCATATCGTTGATTACAGAGTGAAAAAGTGTGATTTCTGATGATAGTTTTGCCGAATCTTTTGATATAAATGTGTATTCACCACCACATTCTCCAGCAAAACCATATTCTGGTTTTAAATCAGGATTTCCCCAAGCTATCCAATACAAATCGTTGAAAGTAGGAGTGCGGTATTTGTTTCCAACAGATGCTCGTAGCTGTAACTTTTGGGCAAGCAAAGCATAATCAAAACCTGCATTACAGATGAATGGAATGTGATATTGACTATTCCATTCTTTTCGAATAGAAATGTTGCCGGCAAAGTTTGTGTTTTTGTATTGTAGAGCACTAATTCCTGCGATAGAGTTTTCTTTTTTCTTCCCACCATAATCTCCAACTTCGGCAATAGCGATTTTTCCCTGCAACTCTGTGCTGAAATAGAATTTTGAAGAAATTCGTTGTTGCAACTGCAATGAATGCATATTAGATCTGTTCAGAATCTCACTATAGGTACTGTATTGCGTTGCTTCTGGTGTGATTTTCTTTGTATAAAGCTCGTAGTCATCAATATATGATGTTTTATAAGTCAATTTTGTTTTTGGATAAATCATCTTGAGAGAGAAGACAGCACGAAAAACTGAGTCGGTCTGCTTTTCTGCATTATTTGGATTACTGCCGAGTAATGCAGGTAAATTAGATTGATTTACCTGATACCATACTCCCAAGTGAGCTAACCAATGTTCTGAAAGTTTAAAGTGTAGATTCTGAATTGTTCCAAATTTTTGATATTCAGCATTTTTTCGTTTGCAGTCTTCTAGGCGTACATAATCATAATATTCAAAATCGCTATCGGATTTTGTTGTGAAAAACACTCCGGAATATTGTAGATATTCGTTTCCAGCGTTAACGTTAATACTTCCTTTAAATGTGTTAAAACTGCCATAAGATGCTAAAAATGATGCGTTTGCATGTTTACGAAAAAGAGGGATGGTTTTTAATTCAATAGCACCGCCATATGTTCCACTGCCGAAGTTTGTTGCTGATGCACTATGGTCTATTGCAATGAAATTAAATCCATTAGAGGGTATTATTGATAGGTTTTGTTCTCCATTGGAATTTGCATTAAGTGGAAATCCTTCCCATTGAACCTGTGTCCTTGTCGCTCCGCCACCACGTAGTGAGATGGAGCTTGACATTCCTTCGGTTCCGTAATTTTTCACGATAAGTGAGCTTGAATGGGAGAGTAGTTCAGAAAGATTGTTGCTTAATGATGTTTGAATCGTGAGAGAGTCAATAGTTTCTCTTTTTGCTCCGTCATTAAAGAAGTTCGGTTTGGCAAATACGGATACAATATCCAATCGAACGGTGTCGTTCACCGATTGGCATACCGATGGCATACTTGCAATAAGCAACCACAAAAGTACAATCAATTGTCTTTTCATCAGTTACGAAATGATTTTCACGCTCATTTAGTAAATATGTAGAACTGGCAGGTCTTCTGACTTATTCCATTCTATACTGATCTTCCCATTCGATTGAACAGTGATGCTTGGTTGTATAGAACTTCGTGGAATTAACAGCTGCGGAAACAGTTCAGGTTTTACACCTGATTCCCTTTTCACCTTCACGAATTCGTGCCGACACCAATTCTGTAGGCAAAAGTATTGAAAAACTAAAGAATAAAGCTTGGTATTCTATAAGAATTTTAACAAAAAAGACATTCCTATGCCGAGATATGTTCCGATTGCATAACCAACAAGACCAACAGCTAAACCGCTAACCAAGACTTTTTTATTACCCATAGCACCAACAACAGGAGGCACAAAAGGCGGGGAACACAGAAATCCGACAATTGCAACAGTGAAAAGATCTCCATGAACTTTCGTAATTCTGCACCAGATAAAATGCAGAACTAAGGAAGTAATCATTATCACCAACACAAAAAATGCTAATGACAAACCTGTTTCAGCTAAAATTTTAAAATTGAATTGAGAAGCAACAACAATACTGAAACAAAGAATAAAAATCATTCCCATTTCAAATGTTTTGGGCAAATGTCTGATTTTCTCGGAAAATGAAGATATAATTCCTAAAGTTGTAACTGTAAGAATCACTATTAATTCATTTAGATTTCCTAACAAAAGCAATGAAATTAGAGCGCCAATTATAACATATAGGATTGACAATCCTAATCCGATAAGTGTATAAGGAATTATACGACGGTTTAACATATAGTTATAATTTTCAATGTCCCGAAGTTTTTTTTCATTAACAATTTCTCCGTTGTATTCGTCTTGAAATGGAAGCATTTTCCTGAAAAAATTATATCCTCCGCCAACAATAAATAGCAATAGGGGAAATGTAACTAACATTTCTATAGTCATTAAACATGTCATTGTTGTTGAATCTGCAGAGATAGCAGAACCTATTGATGCAAAATTCATTGTGCCGCCTGTGTATATTCCAATCATCAGAGCGGATATATCTTCAAAATTTGTTATTTCATTATTTCTAAACAAAAAATAAGCACATAGTACGGATATAAAAATTGAAATAACTCCACCAACAAGTGCATATATGGTTTTAGGTAATGATTTTGCCCATAAACGAAAATTACAACTAAAAAGCATCAAAGGAATTGCAACTGGAACTGTTATATTCATAAACCATTTTTGCATAACTAAAAGAGTTTCTACGCCATGTTCTACTTCCATATATCCCGAAATCGCCATTATAATTCCAACTGCATAGGCCATAATGACAGTTCCAATTTTCTGAAAAAATTGCCATTTACGAAAAACATAAATAATCAGTAAAGGGAAGAGGAGATATATTCCAGCTATTATAAGTATTTGCATACAATAAATTTAATAGTGCAAAACTAATAAAATATGTAAAGGAAGAAACTTTAGTGTGAAAGAGAATAAGCGGATAATATCCAATATCCTTTTTTGTCGAAAAACAATAATAGTGTATTTTTGCTATGATTATCGGGGTTTAGCGCAGTTGGTAGCGCGCTACGTTCGGGACGTAGAGGTCGCCCGTTCGAATCGGGTAACCCCGACAAAAAAGTCCTTTTTCATAAAGGACTTTTCTTTTTTAAAACAATGATGGATTATTTGACAATGAAATAGCTGAAGAATATCCAAAATCCTTAGCCAGAACATTTCCATTACCACGTGCAGCTTTAGCTAATTCATCACAACGTTCATTTTCGGGATGCCCAGCATGACCTTTTAACCAATGAAAAAGGACTTCGTGTTTTTCTAAAAGAGGGAGTAGTCGTTCCCATAAATCGACATTAATCACAGGCTTTTTGTCTGCTTTTCGCCAACCTTTCATTTTCCAACTAAATACCCATCCTTTTGTTATAGAGTCAACCACGTATGAAGAATCTGTATAAACTTCTACAATTGATCTTGTTTTTAATTTCTCCAATCCTGAAATTACACCAAGTAACTCCATTCTGTTATTAGTTGTAAGTTCAAATCCTTCTGCAAATTCTTTTGATTTCCCTGCATAACGGAGAATCAAACCATAACCACCTTTACCTGGATTAGGATCTGCAGAGCCATCGGAATAAAGTTCTATATGCGGAGTATTTATTTTCCAGCTTTCCATACAGAAACATTACTTCGTGATTACCTTGAATGTTTTTTCTCCAACAACAACGATATATGCGGCATTATGTACCACTGGTATTGAATATGCAACTGCATATTCATTTGAAGCATAAATTAATACTCCTGCAGCAGAATATACACGGACCGGTAAGTTTTCTGCATTTTTAATAATTATGTTTTGCTTGTCTGAGAAAACAACGGCATCATTTCTTAATGATTTGAAACTCAAATCATTTTCTAATTCGGCAATATTACTGATTGCAATGTTGAAAGGACCGCTTTCTGCTTTTGTTAGTGGATCGTTGGCGTCAACAACTTCTGGTAGGACTATACCAACATAGTACGATAGTGTTCCTTCTACAGGTTGCAAATCAGTATAGGTCCATGATGATGCAGTTACTTTGTCTATTTCTTCCACGGTGTCAGTTGTTACTCTAAAGATAGAGTAGGTAGAAAATTCAACACCTTCGTAGCCGTCCCATGAAAGATTGACTTCGCCTCCGATACCAACATTTTTCTGTAGATGTATAGTTTTGTGATGGTTGCTTAATTCTGATTCAAAGCCACAAGCGTCAGTTACCGTTAGTTTATATCTATATGATTTTTGTAGGCTATTTGCTGATTCATCTACATAAATGCTTGTTTCGTTATATGAAACTGTGTCTATAGCTTCATATTGGTCTTTTATGGCAGTTTCACGATAAATTGTATAGAAGTCTAAAACATCGGAAGGCTCTTTTTTCCAAACAATTAAGTTTGCTGGAGCAGCTTCCTGGCTTACGGTTACTAAACTGATTTCTGGCTCAAGTTCCCATAATTCTTTTCTTGGTAGATATAAAGTGTCTTGTAGCAATATACCAAGTGCATCTGTAATGCTAATGCTATGTGTGCCGTATGTTATATTTTTTAGTGTTTTCTCTGTACTGCCATCTTCCCATACAATTGAATAGGGAGGAAGGCCTCCGTGTATTTCAATTGTGATTGCCCCATCTGCTGATTCACAATTAGGAAGTTCGTATGATGGTTCTATATAGAATATTTCGGCAAAAATAGCTTCAAGAATAAGTGTGTCTTCAGTTAATGTAATAAAACGAGGGTTGTCGGTGTTTCCGTCACTCCAACCAGTAAATAGGTAACCATCGTATGCGGTTGCTGTAATAGAAAATTCTGAACAAAAATTTCCGTCTTTTTCAATATATCCACGCTCTTCATCACAAATAGCACGAAAAACAGAATTGCATTCAATGTAATTTGTGAATTCTTTCCAATATTCTTGTGATGTGTACGATTCTAAAGAACCACATGGAATATAGACGGGTATTTCTTTATTGACAGAATAAAATGCGTCACTTGTTAGATTTATAGGATTTTCATTTAGGATAGTGATTTCTTCTAAACTATATGTGTTTTCTAAAATAGCACTACCAATAGTTGTAACGGTCTTTGGTAATGTGAATTTCTTTAATTGGCATTGCGAGAAGGCATTGTTGCCGATTTCTGTTACAGTTTCTGGTATATGTATTTGTTGTAAGTTTGCACAATCGGAAAATGCTTCTTTCCCAATTGTTGTTAATCCATTTGGTAATAGAATTGTTTGTAATGATGTACATGAACGGAATGCATCGGCTTCAATTTCTTTGATTGTATTAGGTAATGTTATATTAGAAAGACTTTCGCAGTATAAAAATGCTTCTTGTGGTATTATTTCTACACCTTCTGGTATATCTATAGATTGTAGTTGTGTACAATTTGTGAATGCATTATTGCCAATTTCAGTAATATTTTTTGATAATGAAATTGAAACAAGTTTAGTACAACTTGAAAAAGTTTCTTTATTTATTTCGGTGACTCCATCTGGAATAATAATATTAGAAATAGCTGTATATCCAAATGCTTTTTCTCCAATATCTGTGATGGAACTTGGAATATTTATGTCTGATAAAACTGTACAATAAGCGAAACTGTTTGAACCAATTTCCAAAAGGCTTTCAGGTAAAATTACTTCCTTTAAATTACTACATAAAGAGAAAGCTTCTTTATCAATAAATTTTACTCCTTCAGGAATATTTATAGATGTAAGACTAGTACATTGATAACAAAAATATTCAGGTATTGTTTTTAATGATTTACAATTAAGAGTAATACTTGAAAGTTTGCTACATCCCCAAAAAATAGAAGTAGCTATATTTGTTACATTTTCAGGAATTACAATAGATTTCAGTGATGAACATTCGTTAAATGTACGTGATTCTAATCTTTGTAATCCGTCCGGTAGAGTTATAGAATTCAATCGACTACAGTCGCTGAATGCTTCGGAACCTATAGAAATTACTGAAGATGGTATTGTTATGGTTTGTAATTTTGAACAGCCTTGAAAAGCATTACTGTTGATTTTTGTGATAGTTTCTGGAAGTGTTACACTTGTAAGTCTAGTGCATTGTAAAAATGCATTTGTCGCGATTTCTGTTACAGTATATTCTTCGTCTTCATATACTATAATTGATGGTACAACAACATCTTCAGAATATGAATTAAAATTATAATCTCTAAATGTTACAGATGCTGTTTTCGAATCCACATCTATGCTATAATAAATATTGTCTATTTCAATGTCTATAGCAAAAGCAATTGTTTCTATTAATAATAAGAGTGGGAGAGTAAATAATCGTTTCATAATTACATCTAATTTTTGGGTAAATGTAACAACTATTTATTTTTTCATCTTGTAATGAATAAAATAGTTATAAACAAAAAAAGCGGTTCATTTGAACCGCTTTTTTTCTATCAATGATTACAGATTACTTCTCAACTTGTGTTGAATCAGCTTGTTCTGTTGCACCTGAAACACCATCAACTTCACCTACAGGGCATGTTGTTTTTGGTTGAGCGTATGTGTTTGCAGCATCATATTTACGAACGCAACGAACGCTCAAACCTTTTGTTCTGCCGATGTGGCTCTTAGTAAGACCAACATATTTAGCTTTTTCGCTACCGATATTTCTCATGTAAACATACATAGCGTTAGCTTCGTTGTGGTCAGTGCTTGTCCACCATAAACCAAGGTTACCTTCTTCGTAGAAATTTCCGTTCTTTTCACGGAAGCCAGCTGCTACAGCTGAGAAACTTGTGCTGTCCCAACCAATAGTAGTAGGAACTTGATCCCAACCTTCGGCATTTTCAACAGCAGCGTATGTTGCTGCTAATTGTAACCAGTCATTTTCTGTAGCAACAGACCAACCTTCTGGACAAAGTTTTTCTGTTTTTACAGCGGCATAGTTGTAAACCATTTCAGCGTTTTCAGCATTGTTGTACGATGCGCAAGCAGCTTCTGTTGTGTTTGCCCATTGTTCGTTGTCAGAAACAACTGCAATGTCTGTACCGTCGTTTAATTTTGTAGTTTTTAAGTTAGATGTAAACCATTCGTTTCCACCAATCTTTACTACTTTATATGTGTTGCCTTCAACATCGGCAACTGTATTTACAACATCGTCAGCAGATGCTTGTGGGCATCGTGAATATGTTGCTTCTTGTTTTTCTTCGCTACATGCAAATAAGAGTGCAAGGGAAGAAGCTATAATTAATGTTTTTTTCATTTCTATAGTCTTTAACTGTTTGTTATTATGCATTTGCAGCACGTTTTTTAAGTTCAGCCTGAATTTCGTTAACTTTTGCTTTTGTTAGAGGATATTTCCAAATTAAAACAATAGTTAGAATCATTGATAATGTAGGTATGATTACATACATTTCGCGAACAAGATTCAAGTCAGAAAGTGAAATGACAGGATTTGCGCCATCAATACCAATAAGTACAAGAACATAACCGGCGATGATTGATACGATTGCAATAGCAAGTTTAATTAAGAAACCTGATACTGCAGTAAACATACCTTCACGACGACCACCGTGTTCGTATTCATCGTAGTCACAAATGTCTGCTGTAAAAGCACCGATCAATGGCCAGCACATTGCCAATCCCATATTGATGATTACTGGAGGGAATACAGCTAAGAATGGAGTAGTTGGAGTGAATAGGAACCAACTTGATACATATCCAATGATTGCAATGGTAGAACCCATAATCAATAATGTGCGTTTATCGAAGAATTTTGCAATACGGTTAACGATGATAACCATAAGAATTTGTGTCGCAGGTTGAAGAATTGCAGTGTAAACACCAATATGACCTGCTAATTCTTTGTGGGTAACAAATTGTTCTTCAAATGAGAATGTGAAAGGATGTCTCCAAGTCCAATTGAAAATGTTATGCATACCATCTGAACATACATGGTACATTGATATGTAACCAAGCAATGGCAACATAAAGAACAAAGCTACATATACAAAGAATAATGATCCCATTAACAAAAGGAATGGTTTCGATTTGAATGTTACTTTAACTGAATCAAGTAGAGATTCTTGATCTTTTGATTGTGTGTCAGCTTTTGTGAATATTGATTTGATGAATCCTTTAGTAGCTTGTCCGAAGGATTCATTTTCTTTTGATTTATCAATGATTTTTTCTTTGCAGAAAAGTGCTGGTATAATACCAAATATAATAATAAGTACACCAACAATAAGACCAAGGTTACGAGCACCATCAACTTCGTCGCCGGCACCTTTTAGGAAATCCATTTGACAAAGTAGGTAAGCAGAGCCAACAAGAATACCAACTACATAAGAGAAGATAGATTTGTAGGTTTGTAATTTGGTTCGTTCAGCGTAATCTTCTTCTAGTTCTAGTCCTAATGCACCAAAAGGCATTTGCCAAATAGCCATTACAATGTAGAAGATAGAAACTACACCAATAAAGTAAACTGCTTGGAATGTGCCATGTGTACGAGGAGTAAACCAAATGGCAATGAAAGCAAGAGCCATAACAATGGCACCAAGAACAATCCAAGGACGACGGCGTCCCCATTTAGAACGCGTATTGTCACTCTTGTTACCAAAGAAAGTGTCGGAAACAGCCTCGATAAATTTCGAACCACTTGTTGCGATGGTAATGATAAGTGGGCTTACACCCATACCAATCTGGAAGATGTTGAAACTTAACGATGGGAATACATTCATAGCAAGGTTTTCGGCAATACCACCACTAGACCAAGCTAGTTTTTCTCCTGGAGTGGAGAGCGATTTGGACTCATTTTGTTTGTCCATATTTTCAGTATTATTCATAAATGAGAAAATAAATTTATTTTTATTACGGCAAATGTAAGACTTTTTCTCCTAAAAATTATGGGTTAGTTATGTTTTTGCTCACAATTGTTAATAAAAAAAGCAAGCCTAAGACTTGCTTTCTTTTTAATTTTTCTGTGATTGAGAGTATAAAACTTTGGAATTTGGTTCCACATCGTGTGTTACCCAAACGTTTGCTCCAATAATTGAATCTTTCCCAATGGTAATTCTACCTAATAATGTTGCATTCGAATAAATTACCACGTTATCTTCAACAATAGGGTGGCGTGGTATTCCTTTAATCGGGTTGCCATTTTCGTCCAACGGGAAGTTTTTTGCTCCCAACGTTACACCTTGATATAACTGTACATGATTACCAATAATACATGTTGCACCAATAACAACACCGGTTCCGTGGTCAATTGTGAAATATTCACCGATTTGAGCGGCAGGGTGTATGTCAATACCTGTTGCCGAATGTGCCATTTCTGTAATAATTCTTGGAATCAGCGGAACTTCCAACAAAAGTAATTCATGTGCTATTCTATAATGCAACAATGTTTTTATTACTGGATAGCAAAATATTATTTCTCCAAACGACTTTGCCGCCGGATCACCATTGTATGCAGCCTGAATGTCCATCGACAGCATGTGGCGTATGTAGGGGAGTTTTTGAATAAATGCGACGGTCGTTTTTTCACTCTTCTTTGACACTTCTTCGCTGTTAGACTGCTCACCGTCAAACATAAGGCCACGAAAAACCTGCTGAGACAGCATAGCATAGAGTTTATCGATGTTCACTCCTGTATAAAATTCAATAGTATCGGTACAAACCACATCTTTACCAAAATAACCAGGAAATATAATTTCTTGAATTGTCTCCACAATTTTTGCCAAAGCATTTACCGATGGCATAGGCACATCACCGTTCGATTTATGGAATACAAGATTATATGATTCCGGTGATGATAGTTCTTTGACCGTTTGTAATATTTGTGATCTATTGTTCATCGCTTTCTGTACCTTTATCGTCTTCTGTAATCAATACAAAATCTAATTGTCGTTTAACCAAATCTGCTCGGGCTATTTTTACAGTCACTCTGTCGCCCAATGTATATTCATTTTTTGTATAACGTCCTCGTAGGCAGTAGTTTCTGTCATCAAAAACATACATATCATCAGAAAGATCGCGGATAGAAACCATACCTTCACAAAGGTTGCCGTCTAATTCAACGTAAAATCCCCATTCAGTAATACTAGAAACGGTTCCTTCAAATATCTCACCAACATGGTCTTTCATCCATTCCACCTGTTTATATTTGATAGATGCACGTTCAGCATTTGCCGCTAATTGTTCCCGTGAAGAAGCATGTTTACAGTATTCTTCGTATTCTTCTTCTGAAACACTACCTTTTTTCTTTAAATAACGGTCCAATAATCTGTGTACCATCATATCAGGATAACGACGAATAGGAGAGGTAAAGTGGCAATAATAATCAAAAGCCAATCCGTAGTGTCCAATATTTTCGGTTGTATAGATAGCTTTAGCCATGGAACGGACTGCTAATCCGGCAAAGATATCACATTCGCTTTTGCCCTTCAAGTCACCAAGTAACTTATTGATAGACTTTGACGTATTGATTCCACCTGAAGTATTAATTCTATATCCGAATTTTCTGATGAAATTAGAAAAATCCTTCAGTTTCATGTCATCTGGATTATCGTGAACACGATAAACAAATGTTGGAGCAGAGCTTTGTTTACCAACGAATTCTGCAACCTTCTTATTAGCCAAAAGCATGAATTCCTCAATCAACTTATTGGCATCTTTTGATTCTTTAAAATATACGCCGGTAGGGTGTCCATTTTTATCCAAATGGAATTTTACTTCCTTACGGTCGAAAGAAATTGCTCCCTTTTCATAACGGGCAGCACGAAGTTTCTTTGCAAGCTTGTCCATAGTAAGGATTTCTTTTACCAAATCACCTTCACCAGTTTCAATCACTTGTTGTGCTTCTTCGTATGCAAAACGACGCTTTGAACGTATAATAGTCCTGCCAAACCACTGTTTCAACACATTTGCTTCGTCGTCCATAATAAACACTGCTGAAAACGTAAGTTTATCCTCATTAGGACGGAGTGAACATACGTTATTTGACAATTTTTCCGGCAACATTGGAACAACACGGTCAACTAAATATACCGATGTACCACGTTTTTTTGCTTCTTCCTCCAGCTTTGTCTCTGGACGTACATAATATGTTACATCCGCAATATGCACACCAATCTGATAAGTACCGTCTTCCAAAAATTCTATAGAAAGAGCATCATCAAAGTCTTTTGCATCAGCTGGATCTATCGTAAATGTCAGTGCATCGCGGAAATCCCGTCTGTTTTTTATTTCTGAAGCAGGAATTTCATCTGGCAATGCGTTCGCTTCGTCATCTAGTTCCTTTGAGAAACGATAAGGTAGATCAAATTCTTCGAGAATAGCATGCATTTCGGTTTCGTTATTACCAACATCACCAAGCACACTTGTAATTTTTCCTATCGGATTCTTTGCTTTTTTAGGCCAGTCAGTAATCTTAACGACAACCTTCTGTCCGTTTTTCGCATTCATTGTATCATCATTGTCAACAAAGATATCGTAGGGAATATACCTTTTATCTACAACTACAAAAGAATACTTTTTATTACGTTCAATAATTCCAACAAACTCGCGTCTGCCTTCTTCCAATATTTCAAGCACTTCCCCTTCCAAACGGGCACGGCGTCCATGAGGGGCGAACACAGCAACTTTTACAAGGTCGTTATTTAAAGCATGATTTAAATTAGGAGAAGCAACAAACACATCCTCTTCTAATTGCGGACTAACCACATAGGCTGTCCCGTATGGAGTTAAATCAACACGGCCGGTAATACAACCCATGTTAGATTTTAGTCTATACTTACCTTTTTGACACTCTTCCAGTTCACCTTTCTGAGTTAGTGAAGTCAGATATTTTTCAGTCAAATCCAAACCTTCTTTATTGTTGACTCCCAGTTGAATTGCTATTTGTTTACAGTTCAACGGCTTTTTTGGTGACTTTCTGAAAATTGCAAGAATATCGGATGAAAATTCCGATGCAGTCACTTTTCTGTAATGTTCGTTTTTTCTTGCCATAAAGCCTAAGTTTTAATTTTTACAATAATACAAAAAACATAGCAAAAAGGAATTGAAATAGGTAAAATAACTTATCAACAATTCCGGAGTTTTTCAACATTCAACTCCACGTCATAAAATATTTTATACTTTTGTTTTCATGTTTAACTAAGTTACGAATAATATGAAGCAATTATTTAAATCAACAGTATTAGTTTTCTGTATATTAACAAGTTCTATAAATTTATTTTCACAGGAAATAGATTTAGCAGATACAACAGATATAACTCCAGTGAAATGTTTATCGGAACACAGACATTTCATTTCAACCAACACTTTGCAATTCGCAACGGGAACTGTAAATTTAAATTACGAATGCAATATTGTTCCACAATTTGCCGTTAAAGTAGGTGTGGGAACAGTCATGGGAATGAGAATTCTTTTTAATGAAGCTCAGCAACCATGTATTCCTGGAGGATTTTACGGCATGATTGAACCTCGATATTATTTTTTGAAAGCAAGTCAGTCATGTATGCTTCAATATGGTGTTAGCGTATCTTATAAATATTGGAATTTTGTAGGTGAGAATCTTTTAACAACAATGAGTGAATTTAAGAAAGACGGTTATATGCATGATTCTCATAATATAGAATATTTTAAACAAAATAACCATTATAATGTTACAGATGATGGTATTTACGAAAAAGAAGATATGACCGAACACCTATGCGGTGTAGCTTTTTTCGGCAAAGGTTGCATTGCAAGCGGTTTGACAGCAGAAATCGAGGTTGGTTTTGGAATGGGAGCAAAAGCAAACAAATTCTATTTCACACCAGACTTAGGACTTTCATTCGGCTGGACATTTGGAAAGAAGAAAATTAACATGTAATACACATAACCCATTAATCTATTCAAAATGAAGAAGTTAGTTTTGTTTTTTGTAATAATTTTCACACTGGATGTTGCTTCTGCAACAGAAATCTCAGTTTCGCCAAAAATGACAGAAGTTACTGTTTACTTACAAGGAGCTTCAATAAACAGTATTGCAGAAACAAAGATTCCAGTAGGAGTGAGTTGTATAAAACTTACTGATTTACCGACAATGATTAATGAAGAGTCTATTCAGATTGAAGGCATTGGAAACTTCTCTATAAACAATGTTTCTTATGCAATTACAAATGACAAAAGTCCTAAAGGTGACAGCCTTGCTCAAATTCAGAAGAAATTAAATGCGAAAATCGCTTCGTTACAATATACGAAAGATGTATATTCAAATGAAATAGACTTGCTGAATGCAAACAAAGAAATAAAAGGAACTAACAGCAATTTAAATGTTGTTGAACTTGAAAAAGTAATGAAGTTTTATCAGTCACAAATGCTTGATTTAAAATCAAAGATTTACGAAACTGAAAAATCATTAACAGAAGCAAAAGAAGAACTGAAAAAAATAAACAATGAATTATCTTTCTATAAAAACAAAAATAAAGGTGAAATAACTGTTTTTGTATCAACAACAAAAGCACAGAACATACAGTTAGGTTTATCTTATTATGTTGACTGTGCATGGTGGACTCCATTTTACGAAGTACGAGTAGAAGAGGTAAACAAAGATATTTCAGTAACTTATAAAGCAAAAGTTTTTCAAAATTCTGGATTTGACTGGAACGATGTTAAAGTAATTCTTTCTACAGGGAATCCAACCTTAAACGGAACAGTTCCTACATTATCTAAATGGATTTTGAGAGAACAACAGCCACAGGTTCGTTATTCTTCTGCAAGAATGGAAAAATCAATGGTTATTGCTTACGATTCAATGGAAATAGAAGAAGATTACGAAATGGAAGCACCAGCAGCAAACAAGTTATCAAAAGCTACAAAATTAAAGACAACAACAAACGAGAAGATGACTTCAATAGAATTTGCGGTGGATGAATTATTCAGTGTTAAATCGCAGCAGAATGATGCTATGTTGACAATCAATGAAAATAAATTACCTGCGAACTATGTTTACCGTTGTGTTCCTAAACTGGATAAACATGCGTATTTACTTGCAAAAATCACAGATTTTTCAAAATATAATTTTCTTTCGGGCGATGCCTCATTATATCTAAGCGGTAAATATGTTGGAACATCGTATCTTAATATTTATCAAACAACCGATACACTTCAATTTTCGTTAGGCCAGGACAATGGGATAGTGGTGGAAAGAAATCTATCCGATGACTTTAATAAAAAATCTTCCGTTGGGAAAAACTATAAACAAAACGTTTCCTGGACTATTTCAGCAAGAAATAATAAATCGACAGATGTACAGTTAGAAATTCAAGACAATCTTCCGGTTGCCGGTTCATCCGACATAACTGTTTCCAACCAATCATATAATGGTGCTACCATAAATGATAAAAATATAGCAACTTGGACGCTGCATCTTAAACCTGCAGAAACACAATCTGTAAAACTATCATATACAGTAACATATCCGAAAATAATGTCATTAAATATTAAATAGGAGAGTCGAATCAATGCATTCTCTTATTATTGACACCGATTTAGGAAGTTCTACCGACGACGTAGCATGTATTTGTATGGCATACAAATATATGCAGCAAAAAAAGGTAAACTTATTAGGAATTATTGTAGATAGAATGGGGGAACAAAACGCTGAATTTGCAGATGTTTTGAACACATATTATGGATTTCCTCAAATTCCAATTGGCTTATGCAGAAAAGGTATAGAAAATCCCCAGATTTTTACAGATTATTCTTTTTTAGCAAATGCAAAAGACGAAGACGGACGTCCGTTATTTCAGCGAACAAAAACTAATTCGTGCGATTTTCTAGATGATTTTAAAACGTATAGAAAAATCTTGGCGGAACAACCAGAAAAATCTGTTACCATATTATCGATCGGTTTCCTTACAAGTTTAGCAAACTTATTAGATTCAAAACCAGATGAATTCAGTCAACTTACAGGCATTGAATTAATGAGACAAAAAGTTGAACGGATAATAATTATGGGAGGAAAATTTGATGAAATTGACAAAAGCGGAGAATATAACATACAATTAAGTGCCGATTTTGCTAAAAAATTCTACAAAACAGTTCCAAAAGAAATTCCTGTTATTTATTCACCAGAATCTGTAGGAAATCAAATATATTGGACAAAAGAACAGGTTTTACAAGATATGTCGTGGATTTATAAGCATCCGTTAAAAGAAATCTATTTACAATGCGAAGAAGACCCATTCCAACGAATGTGGGATCCATTAACAATAATGACAGTTGTTGAAGGTGATTCTTTATTTTCATGGTCAGAAAATGGAAATATCACATTACAAGAAGATTTAACCTTAGAATTTATCCCAAATCCTGTTGGTAATTCTAAATACCAAAAACCAGGTACAACAGAACAAAACACTATCTATTTAAATAAAATCAGAGAATTCTTTCAGAGATGATTTTCTAGCTGTGGGGACTATTTAATTTTATATCTATTTAACATAATGTTAATTATAGGACAAAAGTGAATATACATCAATTTTATAGAAAAATAAGTAATCTTGCTCAAAAGAATCATTATTTGTCGCTTGCTTTTATAACTGTAAATGCTTTTGATTTACAACTAACTCACCTAAATATTCATCAAAAAAAATTAGCTATATCAAATTTTATTTAGTCCTTTCATAATTAGCTGTATTTTCAGAATCTAAGTTGTTAATGAACAATAAAAAAAATTAGTTCATTTTTTTGTCAATTGATAAAAGGAAAATAATTTCACTTAATTTTTTCCGTATTATTTATTTTTATTTCTGTTAAAATGAAATTTATTCAACTATGTAAAATCGACGTTTTTTAACTCAATAATATTTGCTATGCTAAAAACGTCATTTTTATATGTAAAGAAATAAAACCTATTGTCTGAAATTAATTTTTACAACAAATTGTTCCCTCACATTATTTGTCGATTTGTAACGATTATTCTAAATGATCTTTATTGAAACAGCAAATATTATGTTAAATAGAACTCATGGATTGTATTTAGAAATAAATCTATCTTGTTAAACATCATTCTACATTGGTGTCAATCAACGTTTTTATTTATTTTTGTAAAAAATTCGCAAATGAAATTCGAAGATTATCATATAAGTCAGAAAATCAAGCAAAGCCTTGTGGAACTTGAGTTTCGTCGTCCTACAGACATCCAATATAAAGCCATCACCCCTATTCTTAAAGGTGATGATGTTTTAGCTATTGCTCAAACGGGAACGGGAAAAACCGGTGCTTTTGCCATACCTGCATTGGAACTAATTTCACGAAACCGCGCAAAAACAAGAAACGACGACTCTTTTATCCACACAATAGTAATGGAACCAACACGAGAACTAGTAATTCAAGTTGCCGAAGTATTCCGTTCTGTTGGAAAATATCTAGACCTTACTGTCCTGGGATTATTCGGAGGTGTTGAACAAGATCCTCAAATTGCCCGGCTTCAGCATGGAGTTGATGTTTTAGTTTGTACACCAGGACGTCTTTTTGATTTGGTTAGTCAAGGACATGTCCATTTAAACAAGATTAAACTGCTTGTTCTAGACGAAGCTGATCAAATGCTCGATATGGGTTTTATTAACGATATAAGACAGTTAATCAAGCATTTGCCTCGATACAGACAGACATTATTTTTTTCTGCAACTATTAATGCAGAAATAAAGGAACTTGCCTATTCGCTTGTCTCAAAACCAGTAAAAATAGAAATTTCCCCAAAAGATCCTGTGTCAAAACATGTTGAACATTATGTATCGTACATAGAAATGGATGACAAGCGTTTTTTCCTTGAACGGTTAATCAAAGAAAATCCAGAAGACAAAATGTTGGTTTTTGTACGTACAAAAGTTCGTGCTGAACGAGTAAAAAAAGCTATGGAACGAGCAGACATTACTTGTGAAACAATTCATGGAAGCAAAACGCAACAGGAACGAAACAGTGTTATGCAAGACTTCCGTTCCGGAGCATTAAAAATATTGATAGCCACAGATGTTTCTGCTCGAGGAATTGACATTCCAAACATTGATTTGGTAATTAATTATGACCTTCCGGAACAAACAGAAAATTACGTTCACCGTGTTGGAAGAACTGGACGTGGCGATAAATTTGGAAAATCAATTTCGTTCTGTAGTAAAGAGGAACGTCCTCTCCTACAGGAAATTGAGACATATTTAACAAAGCCAATTAATGAGCTTACGATAGACAAAGGAACATATAAAGAAACTATCAAAATGACTTCGGACCACACACAGGAAGATTTAAAATCTATGTTGTTGGAAATGGAGCAGATAGACGAGTTTAACAGGAAGAAAAACAAAAGTAAAAATACCAAGAAATAACTCCCCTATTTTCTTCTTAATTCCTTAAAGATATACTCAAGTCCATTCAGCTTGATTTCGTACATGAGACCAAGCTGACGACCTAATTTACCTTGCGGAAAGCCCTTTTGTTTGTACCAAACAAGATAATGTTCCGGTAAATCACACAAAGCTCTGTCTTTGTATTTCCCATAAGGCATTTTTGTTGAAATTAGCTCAAGTAATTCGTTATTTTCCATACTGTTGGCATTGATATGGTGCAAATATAAATGGAATACGTTTCTGATTTACGAATTGTTTGTATTTAGTGAATATGTTTTCTCTATTTTGTACTCTCAGAAAACTGAAAACCATAGTTTTGCGAAAAAATAGTCAAAATGAATCCATATCTTATAGCAGGAATAGTAATCGCATACTTTGGATTACTTATTCTTATATCAAATATAACTTCGAAAAAAGCGACAAACGACACTTTTTTTACTGGTAACAGAAAATCACCATGGTTTGTTGTGGCATACGGTATGATTGGCGCTTCCCTATCGGGTGTAACGTTCATGTCTGTACCCGGATATGTGCAGACAACACAATTTACATATCTTGGAGTTGTTGCAGGCTATATATTTGGTTATCTTGCAATTGCATACATTCTTCTCCCCCTTTACTATAAGTTGAATTTAACATCAATCTATACCTACCTTGGTTCCCGTTTTGGTAATAAATCACAAAAAACAGGAGCGACTTTCTTCATTATCTCACGTATGCTGGGCTCAGCTCTTAGAATGTATCTTGTCGTATTTGTTCTTTATGAATTTGTCTTCAAACAAATCGGTATTCCATTTTGGGCATTAGCAATGAGTTTTATTATTTTAATTCTTATTTATACTTTCAAAGGAGGCATAAAAACAGTCATTTGGACCGATACGCTTCAAACAACATTTATGCTGCTCTCAACTGTAGTTACGGTAATATTTCTACTAAAAGAACTGAATCTGTCTTTGTTTGATATGCTGAGCCAAGCAGCAGAAAAAGGATACACAAAACTATACGAAGGTGACTGGCGTTCAAACAATTTCTTTTGGAAACAAATACTTAGCGGTGCGTTCATAACAATAGCAATGACAGGACTTGACCAAGATATGATGCAGAAAAATTTAACCTGCAAATCATTAAAGAGCGCCCAGAAAAATATGATCAGCCTTAGCTTTTCGTTATTGCTGGTGAATTTCCTATTCTTAGCATTAGGAGTCGCTCTCCTATTTTATGCAAACCAAACAGGATTTACTCTTCCTGAAAAATCGGACAGTATCTTCCCTGCTGTTGCATTTCATTTAAATTCAATTACTTGCATAGTGTTTGTTGTAGGATTAGTTGCAGCCGGCTATTCCAGTGCCGACGGAACCTTAACATCCTTAACAACGACATTTTGTTTCGATATCCTAAACTTTGAAAAAGATACAAAACATACAGAAGAACAAAAAATCAAGATTCGCAAATTTGTACATATTGGCTTTGCAATAGTGTATTTTGCCATAATTATACTATTCAGGCCATTCCACAACGATTCTTTAATAAAAACCCTATTCGATATTGCCGGATACACGTACGGGCCTCTATTAGGTCTGTTTTGCTTTGGATTATTTGTAAAAAATCGAAAACCTAACGATAAAGCTGTTCCTTTTATTGCTATTCTTTCTCCTATTATTTGCTATATTTTGAATATCTATTCAGAGCAACTTTTATTTGGTTATAAATTTGGGTTTGAATTGTTGATACTCAATGGTTTATTGACATTTATAGGGTTGATGGTTTGTAACAAAAAAGACGCAAAATAATGGCAAACGGATTGAAAGGCATATTGATAATACTTGTATATCTAATTCTTGGAAATTGTTTGAGCTATGCCATAGATAATTTCATTCCCGGAAGTGTGTTTGGTATGATTTTGCTATTCATTTCCTTACAGATAGGTTTTGTAAAAGAAGAATCAATAGAGTCTATCGCTACTTTTTTAACAACAAATATGACTCTGTTTTTTCTTCCTCCAGCAATAGGTTTAATGGCATCGTATAAAATACTTGGAGACAATATCTTAACTATTGTACTTTCTGTTGTTGTAAGTACGATTTTAGTAATTGCAGTAGTTGGAAAAATACAAGATAAAATCGGAAAAGACGAATGAAGAATATTATCAATAGCGAGCCTGTAATTTTAGCCTTGACAATCTTTTGCTTTTTGCTTGGCACTCTTATTAATAAGAAATATTCAAAACCATATACAAGTCCTATATTGTTGGCAATCATATTTTTAATTCCTCTTCTTTTAGTGCTCGATATAGATTATCCAACATACGAAAAAGGAACTCATGTTATTACATTTCTTCTCGCTCCAACGGTTGTTGCTTTAGGATATAATATGCATAAGCAGTCAAAATCTATAAAAAAGAACATTGTTCCTATTTTAATCACTGTTTTTATAGGTAGTTTAGTTGGTGTTTTAAGCGTAATCGGTATCTGCAAACTTTTTAATGCACCAATGGAAATAATGACTGCAATGGAACCAAAATCTGTAACAATGCCGATTGCCTTAGGAATTTCAGAACGTTCACATGGAATACTTTCACTTACAGCAGTTTCAGTTGCTATTTGTGGTATTTTAGGAAGTGTTATAGGCCCATGGCTTTTAGAAAAAATAAAAGTTAAGAGTCCTGTCGCAAAAGGATTAGCCATGGGTGCCGCATCGCATGGCATTGGTACTGCACGCGCAATGGAAATGGGACCAGTTGAAGGTGCTGTTGCCGGAATGGCAATAGGAATTATGGGAATTTTCACCTCCATCATCATTCCTATTATAGAAAAACTCATGTAAAACAAAATTGCTAAATCAATAGAAAACAAAAGATTAATAGCTATCTTTGCAACAATAAATACAAGTCCATGGCAGATAAAAAAAGTTTAGTTGAATTAGTTGCTGTTGTTGTGGAATTTTGCTCCACATTGGAATCTGTAGGCAATTTAACAAAAAAGGATTTCATAGATAGAAGCCATAAACTATTGTCCCTTCTATATATGAAAACAGCGGTACTATCCACATATTCCGAACCAGACGATTCCTGTGAACATTTCGTTACAGAAAACGATTGGGAAATCATTCGTTCTTCTATTGAAGAAAAACTTGGAGAACACGACAACCGCATTGAAATTATAGAACCGGATAGTTACACTAACGGTGACGCCGTTGAAACATATATTTCGGAATGTTTTGCAGATATTTACCAAGACGCCAGAAATTTTGTGGAACAATGTAAAGACACTAACGACGAAGGTTTGGAAGCTGCTGGAGCAGAATTTATTATGAATTATAAACTCTACTGGGGAACGCGTGCTTTAGCAATTTTGACAGAGTTTCATAATTTTCTATTTGCTTCTGACACAACAATTGACAAAGAATAATGAAAGTATTTCCTGAACTTATTTCTGTCAATAAAGAAGAACTTGTGAACTACCCCACAAAAGCTTTTGAGGGTAAAATACACGTCATTTCCAAACAACAGGATGTTGATTCTGCTGTAGAATATCTTTCTGCAAAAAAAATGATTGGTTTCGATACAGAAACACGTCCCACATTTTCTAAAAACCATACAAATACTGTGGCTTTATTGCAGTTAAGCGACGAAAACGAAGCTTTTCTTTTTCAACTTAAAAAAATCGGACTGCCGTTGAATTTAGTTAAACTACTTGAAAATACCACAGTGGCAAAAGTTGGAGTTGCAGTAAAAGATGACATAAAAGGATTAAAGAAGATACACAACTTTGACGAAGGCAATTTTATTGAGCTTCAATCAGTTGCAAAGCAATTGCATATAGAAGCGATGGGTTTAAGAACACTAACTCCCGTTGTTTTAGGATTTAAAATTTCGAAACGCCAACAATTGTCAAACTGGGAAAACGACACCCTTTCTGGCTCTCAGAAACTATATGCAGCAACAGATGCTTGGGTTAGTCTAAAAATATATCAACAACTACGACCATATACGCTATGATAAAAATCACATTACGACCAGGTAAAGAACAGAGTGTTAAACGCTTACACCCTTGGATTTTTTCGGGTGCCATTGCAAAAATGACAGGTGAACCAGAAGAAGGCGAACTTGTACAAGTGTATTCTTCCGAAAAAGAATTTCTAGCAATTGGACATTACCAAAAATCATCTATTGCAGTCAGAATTTTAAGTTTTGACGACATTGAAATCAATCAAAAATTCTGGAACGAACGCATAGAATCGACCTTAAACTATCGTAAGCAGTTAGGACTTGTAAACAATACAGAAACAACATGTTACAGATTAGTTCACGGCGAAGGCGACAACCTTTCCGGATTAGTCATTGACTACTATAACGGTACTGCAGTTATTCAATGCCACTCGGTTGGAATGTATAAAAATTTGGACTGCATAGTTAAAGCTTTGCAATCTGTAATGAAAGATAATCTTACCGCTATATACAACAAGAGCGAAAGCACTCTCCCATTCAAAGCTGGTGTAGAAAATGCCGATGGTCTTTTGTGGGGCGAAATCAAGACTGAGAACGCTTTAGAATATGGCAATTCATTTTTTATCGACTGGATTCAAGGTCAAAAAACAGGATTCTTTATTGATCAAAGAGAAAACCGAAGATTAGTTGAAAAATACTCAAAAGGTAAATCTGTTCTTAATACATTTTGTTACACCGGAGGTTTTTCTGTATATGCACTCCGTGGCGGCGCAGAAAAAGTTGTCTCAGTTGACTGTTCGGCACGTGCAATTGAGTTAACTGATAAAACTGTGGCAATGAATTTTCCGAATGCCGCCCACACATCTGTTGTAAGCGACACATTCAAATATCTCGACAACAACAAAGACGAATTTGACTTAATAATACTTGATCCTCCAGCTTTTGCAAAACACGGAAAAGTATTGAACAACGCTCTTCAGGGTTACAAACGGTTAAATATGAAAGCAATCGAGCAAATCAAGAAAGGCGGAATTTTATTTACTTTTTCATGTTCTCAGGCTGTAAGCAAGGAAGATTTTCGTAAATCGGTGTTTGCTGCTGCAGCCAACACAAAGCGCAAAGTTCGTATTCTTCATCAGCTAACACAACCAG
>JAKSUA010000018.1 GCA_024409235.1 Bacteroidales bacterium
ATAGTGATACCTCTTTCTTTTTCTTCAGGAGCGTTATCGATTTGATCGAATGATTTTACTTCTGAAAGACCTTTCTTTGCCAATACTGCTGTGATAGCTGCTGTCAAAGTTGTTTTTCCGTGGTCAACGTGACCGATAGTACCAATGTTCACATGATCTTTGGATCTATCAAATTTTTCTTTTGCCATTTCTACTAATATTTATTATTCAACATATAAAATTCTTTCATACACCAGAGAGCCGATGATGGGAATTGAACCCATGACCTCTTCCTTACCAAGGAAGTGCTCTGCCTCTGAGCTACATCGGCCAGTTCGATTCCGTACAGTGTTCTCTGCCCGAAAATTCGGACTGCAAATGTAGTTATTTTTCTATAAAAACAAAATATTTTATTTCTTTTCTTGTTTTCCTTTCATTTTTTCTATCTGATTTCGCAACGCTTCCGTTGCCAAATCTGTTGCTTCTTCAAATGTTTTCGCTGTTTTTTTTGCGAACAATTCTTTTCCTGGAGTCTTTAAACTAATTTCTACTTCTTTATTTTCTTCAGAAGATGTGTTGATTAATTTGAAGAAAACTTCAGCAGATTGAAGCACATCTGAGAATGTATCCAACTTGTTGACTTTTTTTGTTGCAAAATCCTGAAGTTTTGCATCGGCTTTGAAGCCTACTGATTGAATTTTTACTTCCATAACACTATTATTTTAATTTCTCGGATGAGAATGTTTATAAACTTCTTTTAGCTTTTCAAAAGAGTTATGAGTATAAACTTGTGTCGCCGCTAAGTTAGCATGTCCGAGCAATTCTTTTATATCGTTTATGTCAGCACCATTATTTAATAAGTGTGTCGCAAAGGAATGTCGTAACACATGAGGGCTTTTCTTGTCTATCGTAGTAACCTCACCCAAATACTTACGTACAGTCCTATACACAAAATTTTCGTAAGCTTCCTCCCCTTTGTCTGTTACAATCAAACGCGTGGTTGATGTTTCTACTACTTTATTCCTTTCCGCGATATATTCTTTCAAGAGTGCCAGGCTTTCGGGTAAAAGCGGAATAATTCTTTCTTTACTTCTTTTACCAAAAACCTTTACGTTACCCTCAGCAAGATTTACAGATTGAATTTCCAAACCAAGCAATTCAGCACGGCGAATACCAGTTGTATACAATAACTCAATGATCACTTTGTCACGCAGACCTGAAAAATCTTTTGTGAACATATTTTCGTTCAGCAAGATATTCATTTTTTCGTCTTCCACAAAGAAAGGAAGCCTTTTTTTTGCTTTTAAAGAATGAACTTTTCTTGCAACGTTCTGATTGAGTTTACCAACTTTCTGTAAGAAATAAAAAAAAGAACGAACCGCTGTAATCTTTCTATTAATAGATCTTGGTGCAGTTCCTTCTTCTGAAAGTTTACTAATCCAAAGTCGAATATCTTTCGACGTCAGTTCAGCAATCGGCTTCTCGCCTATATTTTTCAAAAAATGCAGTAAGTCGTTTTTATACGACGTTACAGTATGCTTTGAACTTTTTTTCTCAAAATCGAGATAGTTCAAAAAAGATTGCAATAATTCCTCATTATGGGAATTATTGCTCATCTGTTAATTGCATTTTCTGTTTGTAAATAGCCTTGATAAGTTGTTCTCTACGAACTACAGATGGTTTTGTGAAAGCTTGTCTGTTTCTTAATTCTTTAACAACGCCAGTTTTTTCAAATTTTCTTTTGAATTTTTTTAATGCCTTGTCAATGTTTTCGCCTTCTTTTACTGGTACGATAATCATATTATTCTCTATTTAGAATGTTTATTAAATTGGACTGCAAATGTATAAACTTTTAAATAATGAACAAGTTTTTAGTCAATTGTTTTTATATAGAATTTCATTTTCTCAAATTCTTCATTTGTGATAATATTATTTTCACTAAGTTCCTCAATAGAATTTATCTGTCCCACTATCTTTTTATAATTCAGTATATTCTTCGTTTGTTCATAAGATATAAACGGATGCTTATTGATTTCTTTAAATGAAGCTGTATTAATGTTAATTTTCTTAATTTGAGATATATCAAAAATGACTTTATCCTGAATTTTCTTTATTGTTGCACTATCCATAGAATAAATTGAATAAAACTGTCCTATCGAATAAAATCCCCCACATTTATCTCTGTATTCTATGATTTTTTTTGCCCGGTAACTACCAATCCCTGGTAATTTTTGTAGTTCAGTTGTATCACAAATATTGATGTTGATTAACGTAACCTCTTTGGACTTAACTTTATTTTCTACTCTTAATTCTTTTCTACTGCATTGAGTTTTAATTTCTTTTGTCGGGATTACAATAAAAGGTGATATTCGCAAGAAGTCTTCGTCTGTAATACTGTAGATTTTCTTCAAATCATCTTTTTTATAGAATCTGCCTCCTTTTTCTCTATATTTTATACAACTTTTAGCCTGCTTCTCTGAAAAACCAACTCGTATAAGATTCTCGAAAGTTGCACTATTAGGATTTATCGTAGTATCATATTTTGCAATATTATTCCTCGGAACATTGTCTGTAATAGTAGAATCTGATTGCTGTAACACAGGACTATACTGCGTTTTTGGCTGATAAACGTAAAAGAACAATGCAATTGTTACTACAACAATAAGAGTAGTTAGATTTTTTCCTAATCTAACCCATGATTGATTAATATGTTTCATTTTTTTAGAATGGATACCCAATTCCTACGCTTAGATTAAAATCGTCTCCCGTAAGTTTTCGGTTACCCCAGATTATGTGTGAATTTGTATTATTAATGGTGTATGCTTCTCTAACTTTAATTCCTAAATCACAACGAAGAATAAGAAATGAAAAATCAAATCTTAATCCAACTCCAGTTCCAACAGCAAGATTTTTATAAAAATCACTGAAATTAAATTCTGCTCCTTTAAGTTCATTATCTTGAAAAGACCATATATTTCCAATATCAACGAATGCAGCTCCATCTACTAACCAGAACAAATGAAAACGACTTTCTAAATTCATCTCTAATTTTATATCACCAAGATAATATTTAAACGAGTTGACTGTATCCTGATATGAACCAAGACCTAACGAACGACTTTCCCACGCCCGCATACTATTTGCTCCTCCTGCATAGTATTTTTTTACACCAGGAAGACCATTGGAATTTAAATATGGAACCGAGACACCGCCAAATACACGATAAACAAAAGTTGTTTTTGGAGAGATTACATGATAATATCTAAAGTCAGCCTCTGTTTTAACATATTGAGCAAAAGGAAGATTAAATGTTTCATAATTTCCTTCATCATTTTTCTCTTTTCCTGATGATTTACAATATAGATACATCAAATTCCCACTTGTTTCGGCATAGAGCCTGAAATATTGATAGTTACGAGTATCATTTCTCCTTTTGTTGTAGAAAATCATAGAAAAATTGTTGCTATAAAGTAGATAGTCTTCGTAACTGTATTTGTAATAATTTCTGCTATTTATAAAATTACTGAATCGTTCCGATATGTCGTAATATCTAATGTAACTAATATCTACAGGATTCAAATTGTATGTAAGGAAACGCTTTCCGTACCACGTATAACCGAAATTTATTTCAGTTGTAGGACGAGTATAATCGGGAGTTTGTAAATAATTGTACTCCAGATGGATATTTGTTTTTGCACGGAATTTCTTATCATATTTTTTCACATTGAAAGGAACTACAAATTTCGGAGTAGTTAAATCTGTAGAAATTCCATATTCCAGAGAGTTGAAAAAACGTATGTTTTCATTGCTTTCCTTCAAGACATTATTGTATTCACCAGCAAGTTTTAATTTTAGACTTAAATATTCAGCACCATGGAACACATTTCTGTTAATGTAAGAAGTATTTAATTCAGCTCCCCAGTCACCACTAGTATTTGTTCCTTCCAGATCAACGCTAATTGATTGTCTATTTTCCGGAGTAAGATTTATGAAACAATCAAGACTGACAGAATCCGAATTTTGTTGAGATTCTGATGGTTTGAACTCTATATTTACCAATTTAAAAAGAGGATAACTACTTAAAATTTTCTGAGTTCTTTCTACACGGAAAAGACTATATAATTTGCCGTTTTCTATAAAATTCGCCTGCTGAATAGTTTCATCTTTCACATACGTTGAACTAGAAGAATCTTGTGCTGTATTTTCCTGCGGAGGACGAAAACTTTTAGGTTTATAATCCTGATCGACAACTGTTTTTTGAACGACGTGTTTTTTTAGAGAATTTTCTGACGTCTTTTTAATACTTATTACAAGCGAAACACTGTCTGGACCATGTGTTGTGTCAGCAGCAAAAAACACATTGTCTTTTGTGAAAGCATAATAACCTACAAAATTGCATAAACGAACTATTCTAGCCTGTTCTTCCTGTAAGAGATTTATAGCAAACGGTTTGCCCTGTTTCAATTTGGATGAATTTTGTGTTCGTTCAATTATAGAGTTGATTGCCGAATCCGGAATCTGATAAGTCACATTTGAGAGTGTAAATAATTTTCCGCACGATATATTATAGTTAGCCACCGCCTTCTTGTCGCCTTTCCCTTTATACGATATAAAAGAAGACACCTTTGCATTATAATAACCTTGCTCATTTAAATACAGCCTAAGCTGTTCTTCATTTTTAGAAATGACAGATTCCTCAAGCAAAACAGGTGGTTCACCAACTACATCACGCATCCATGATGCAAATTTTCCATTTTTATTTTCGAACCTATAATAAGTGTGAAGGGGAAACTGACATTTTAAAATTGTCCTGTTAGGTTTAGGCTTCACATAATTAAGCATTTCATCCTTGTCAATCTTTCGATTATCGACAGTAATCTTATGTTTCACAAGGAGTTTCTGTTCATCAGTTAAATGATGAGTAACAGAACATCGGCAGAAAAAGAAAGGAATGCAGAATGTGAAAAATAAAAATCGAAAAAATATACGGTTCCGCATTAAATGTATTTATGTTCTGTTTTGCACAAAAGTACAAATTTTATAACTCGCTGAAATTGAAAGATAACAAAAATTCAGCTAACAAATCATGATAATTAGGAACAAATGAAATTCTTATTCCAGAATTCACAGGAACTAGAATATTACAAAAATGAAAATCGGCTATAAATTCTGTACCTAATGTATATAACCACTTCTTTTCATCCCAAATAGCATTGTCGCAAAATGCATTGCAACGGAGTCTTTTTACATATAAAAAATCTCCAAGTTCCACATCAGGATAACAAACAGGAAAAGCATAATTAACCTTGAACGTATAAAGATTTCTTTGTGTTAATAAATTCTCCGTTAAACCACGAGGTAACGAAATCTGCCGCTCTGATATTGTAAATTCATCGAGTTCTTTTGTATAGCGTTCTAAACCACCGTAGAAATTTAAACTATGACTTCTCTGAAGTCCTGGAAAATAAAGCCACAATTCGGTGAAAAATAGTGGTGGATTTGTTTTGCTCTCATGAAGAAATGGAAGATTGAATGTTTCATATCCCATAAAGATTTTTTGTCCATAACGAGGAGCTAGTTCCCTCAGAGCCTGTTTTCTTATATTATAAAAAGAAACTGTATATGCCAGCAACTCACTGCTAATTTGATTATAAAAATTCTTCCTAAACTCATTTGGACATTCAACAAGCTGATAATCTAAATGCTGGAAAGTTGTTCCCAAAGTTATCTGCCTATAATATGATTTTGATGATAGATTAAAAGGCACATATATTCTGCCATATATGTTAAATATATCATATTGTATATCAACATCTTTAAACTTTCCTTTATCCAAAACAGTTCTTGTAAAATCTTGCGAACCTTTACTACATTCTAATTCAAAAATAGGATATAAACCTTTGTAAGTTATTTTTGCAAAAGCACCTCTAGAAGCCTCAAACTTATTCCATTTATAACCAGCATTTACAAATGTAGTTCCCAACTTGTTCTGAGAAACAATTTGTAATCCATTTCCAATTTCCTGAAGATTATCCCCATTATATATAAGACACAACGGCATCCAACTATGAATATTTATAGCATGGAGTATTTTCGAATATTTCTTTGAGAGATATGTAGTATCAGGCATATTCTCAAAATTCAACGAGCCACCAGCTTTGTTTGTAAGCATTTGCGCCAAATTATAATTGTCTTTTTTCACAATCTTAAGATCGTGCCAATCTTTAGGATTCAATTTTATTCTACAAAGCTGATATCCATCAGATGTGTAATTCGAAAAAACTAGAGAACTGTCTGAAACAGAAGGAAATTTACATCCAAAATCGGAAACTGTTATTCTAGAAATATTCTTTGTCTCACGATGTATCGCATACATATTATCCACACCTGAATATGACGAAGAGTACAGAACATATTCATGCCAATAAAGAGGAGATGTCAAATCTTCATTTGTGTATGGCAATATTTCATTAAAAGAATCTTCTAAAACATCGTATTCAAGTATTCGTTTACCTTTTGTATTTAGACCGATAAATATGATTTTTGATCCATTTTCATTCCATGAAGGTTGTAAAATCGCATCATGGTTCGGTGCAGCAACCTGCTTTAGGATTTCTTTTGTGTTTATATCAAAAAAAGTAAGATAATATTTCCCGCTTTCGTCTGTTTCAGATGAAACAATTCTCTCATTTGAAGGAGAAATTGCAGGAGAAAAAATATGTTTTTTAGTCTTAATTTTCTTTGTCTTATCTTTCTCTATATCGTATATGTACACAACTGAAGATTGTTTCATCTCCCAGCGAACGTTGTAATGTGTTTCAAACCAAACAAGTGATTTTCCATTTGAGCTGACTTTTTCCTCGTTTTGCTTAAAAGCGATATTTGACAAGATTTTTTCCTTACCGTTTTCTATTTTTATGAGTTGTGGAATTCTATCTAAACCATAACGTTCTGCTAAGAAAACCGAATCGTTCAATTGAATTCCGTTAGAATAATTCGTATAAATTTTTTTGGCTCTTGCTATTGTATCGTATTTCGTTTGAATTTCCCTATCATGTTTTAGCTTCCATTCATTTGCCTGCTGTTGAAAAATATCTTCATACAACTTTCTTCTCGACAAACCTGTTTTTTCTTTTATTGCTTTATTTACAGGACGTAAACTAAAAGGATGTCGTGCAGTATAGTCAATTACATTTGCCTGCAAACCATCACCATATAGTTTGTTGCTATTCGCTAAAAGAAAATATCCAAGCTCATAATAATTTGGTACAAAATCTTTATAAGAGCCAAAATATCCTTTACTATAAGAATATATTCCCTTTTCGTAAAGTTGAGCACGTAATCCCATGGAAAAATCCGCTTGCCGTCCCCTTCCACTTGAACTTAAAGAAGTTTCGGCAAAAACAGCATCTCCTTCCATGAACCATTTAGGAATATAAATACCCGCAATTGCTCCCACAGCTTGTTCTCCAAGAATAAAGTATAAGATTTTTGTAATTCCCTGATTCATTTTATCCATTTGAACAAAATGACGGAATTCGTGAATTGCTAAATTCTCATACCATTCCTGAGCATTTAGATTTTGCGATGGAATTGTATAAATATCCATCTGGCTAGGACACCATGCAAGAGAGCCGTTGCTTATATTTGTCTGATTATGTAGAATAACCGAGATTTTCTTTGGTTCATGTTGTAAGCCTTTACTACATGAATAATAGACGTACTCAAGTTTTTTAGTGAATTCCTGAGCAACAGAATCAAAGTCTTTCGGGTAGATTACCTGGAAATTTGCAGTATTTATTTGTTTCCAAGCAGTTCTCGTCGGTTCGCTTCCCCACGAAAAATACTGTCCAAAAACAGAAAATGAAAAAAATAAATGAAGTGAAAGAAGTAAAAATGTCTTGATTTTCATAAACTATTCCATTCAGTATTATTTTCATGTTCTATTTCACAAAGGAACAAGATTTTTTAAGAAAACCCAATGAATAGTTTAATTAGATATAAAAAAAGAGGACCATTAAGGTCCTCTTTTCTATTATTCAAATTGTTTGAAAGTTTTCTTGATAATCTCGATGCTTTCTCTAATTTGAGCTTCGTTGATTACAAGTGGTGGAGCGAAACGGATAATGTGTTCGTGTGTTGGTTTTGCCAACAATCCATTGTCTCTCAATGCCAAACAGAAATCCCATGCTGATTTACCGTTTTTAGGTTCGATAATAACAGCATTCAAAAGACCTTTACCGCGAACTAATTTCTTCATTGGATGATCAAATGAATTCAATTCATCACGGAAAATCTTACCAAGTTTTTCTGCATTTTCAGCAAGTTTTTCATCTTTCAATACTTGAAGAGATGCAATACCTACAGCAGCAGCAACAGGGTTTCCACCATAAGTAGAACCGTGTTCACCAGGTTTGATTGTTAACATAATTTCATCATCAGCCAAAACTGCAGAAACTGGCATTGTACCACCACTAAGAGCTTTACCCAAAATCAAGATATCTGGACGAACACCTTCGTGATCGCAACAAAGCATTTTACCTGTTCTTGCAAGACCTGTTTGAACTTCGTCAGCAATGAAAAGAACATTGTGCTTTTTACACAAGTCATAGCATTTTTTCAAATAACCTTCTTGTGGAACATATACACCAGCTTCACCTTGAATTGGTTCAACCAAGAAACCAGCAACTTTATCGCCTTCTTTTTCCAATACTTTTGCCAATGCATCAACATCATCATAAGGAACTTTAATGAAACCTGGAGTTAGAGGTCCATAGTTTGCATATGAATCAGGATCGATAGACATTGATATAATAGAAATTGTTCTTCCATGGAAGTTACCTTCACAACAGATGATTTTCACTTCATCATTTGGAATACCTTTTTTAACAACACCCCAACGACGAGCTAATTTCAATGCTGTTTCATCACCTTCAGCACCTGTGTTCATAGGAAGAAGTTTGTCATATCCGAAGAATTTTGACGCATATTCTTCATATGCTCCCAACATATTGTTGAAGAATGCTCTTGAAGTAAGAGTCATTTTTTGTGCTTGGTCTGTCATAGCCTTAATAATCTTTGGATGACAGTGACCTTGGTTTACAGCTGAATATGCTGACAAATAGTCGAAGTAACGTTTTCCGTCAACATCCCATACGAAAACGCCTTCACCTTTTTCCAATACGACAGGAAGTGGATGGTAGTTGTGAGCACCATACTTAAGCTCTCTGTCCATATAATCTTGAGGAGTCATAGTTCTTTAAACAATTAAATGGATTAAACTTTATTTTAACGGCTCAAAGGTAGAAATTATTTATAAATGCGAACATAAATTTCTTTATTTTCTATTGTTCATAAATATGTTAATTCATTTTTATGTCACAATCATTTTTTTTGAAACGAATTCTCTATTATTGCATTGATGAAAAAGATTCTTTTAATATGCTTAATGGCGTTCCTGTGCAGTATTCAATTACATGCACAGATAGATTCTACAAACATTAAAGAAGTAGAATCATACATTCAAAAAGCCAAAGGCTTTTACGCAACAGCCAAAGTCGATTCTATATTCCATTATTATAATGTAGCTCAAACAAAAGCTCAAGCCTATGGATTAGCAACGCAATCCGCAAATGTTTACAGAGAGATTGCGAAGTTGTATCTGATGATGAGTTCCGCTGATTCTGCATTAGTTTATTTCACAAAAGCTGCCGATGTAGCAAGAAAAGGGAAATCATGGAAAGAACTAAACATGGCATTGTGTCAAGTGGCGAATTTGACACGAATGTTTGGCGGGAAAAACCAAGAAGCATTGCAGTTTGCTAAAGAGGCTGTCGAAGCCGGTGAAAAAGCAAAATATGTACGTGGTGTTGCTGTTGCAAACATGCAGGCTGGAAATGCCTATAACGAGTTGGCTCGTTACGAAGAAGCCTTACAGTGTTTTCAGGCAGCCGGAAGAAGTTTTCATGAAGGAGGTTTTGAAGCAGACGTGGCAAATGCGTGGCAAAACATGGCAGCCGTATATTATCAGCTTGAGAAGTTCAATGAATCCATTGAATACCATAGAAAGAGCATGGAAGTATTTCATGCTACCGGAAATCTTTCGCAATACGCTCAAGAATTAACAAACATTGGTGCTATTTATTCTGGCCATAACCGTAAAGGTGTTAAACGTGCTATTTCCAACATAGATTCAATGTTTTACTACTTTAACGAAGCGTTGAAATATAGTGAAGAATTACACGATACGGCAAACATTCTAAAATGCCGCATGAATTTGGGTGTTGGATATTATATGATAGACGACTTCGACCGCTCGAAAAAATTCTTTGACTCTGTATATAAAATTGCTCTTGCAAAAAATTCTATAGCTGACATTATCAGCATAGAAAACGGCTACGCACTTTTATATCAGAAGATGGGAGAATTCGAAAAATCAAGAGAATTTTTCTTAAAGGAGTTGCCTCGAATTCAAGCCGGTGAATACAAGGAAAAAGAGTTTATGTGGTATTTGGACTATGCCACTACGCTGGATTCTTTGAAGGAATATGAAGGTGCTCTGCATTCATATAGAAAATATGTAGAATTATACGACACTTTGCGTAATGCCGATGCCGCAAAACAGATGAATTTACTTTCTGTACGTTACGGTTCTGAGTTAAAAGATCAGGAAATCGCCGCAGCAAAAGAACGTCAGGAATTGATGAGCCGTGAGCAGGATGCGTTGAGAAAACGTTTCTTAATCATGATTGGAGCATCTATAATCATTGCAATATTCTTGATATTCGTAGTTTATTTATTCATAAGATCACGACAATTGAATAAAAGGATTCAGGCACAAAATGCGGAACTTGAATCAAAGAACGAAGAAATTCAGAAACAGAATCTGGAAATCGAAAGGCAAAAAGACGAAGTAACTGCCCAAAAAGAACAGATTGAAATCCAACAGGAAAGCATCATGGATAGTATTCACTATGCAAGTCGAATACAAACCGCTATCCTACCAAAACCGGAATTAGTTGAAGAATTATTCTCTGATCATAGATTTATCTTGTTCAAACCTCGCGACATTGTAAGTGGTGACTACTTCTGGATTGGACGTAAAGCTACTTGGAAAATAGCTATTGCCGCAGACTGTACAGGTCACGGAGTTCCTGGAGCATTCATGAGTATGTTAGGAACTGCAGGTTTAAATGAAATCATTAATGATCCAACAATGCCTGACATTCACGCCGGAGAAGTGCTTGACAAACTTCGTGATCATATTATCAAATCTCTTAAACAGACTGGTGCTGCCGGAGAACAAAAAGATGGTATGGACTTGGCAATGTGGATGTTCAACGACGAAACAAAACAAGTTCGTTACGCCGGAGCAAACAACCCATTAATTATTGTCCGTAAAGACTTTGTTGAAGGCGAAATTGCAGAAAATGATAGAATAAAGATTCAAGAATTTGTTTCTGAAACAAATAACGAAACTTATCACATTATTCAAATAGCAGGTAACAAACAGCCGATTGCAATTTATCCAGAAATGGTTCCATTTGAAGAAGTTTGTCTGCAATTAAAAACAGGTGATACACTGTACACATTCTCCGACGGATTCCAAGATCAGTTTGGTGGTCCTAAAGGTAAAAAGTTCATGATTAAGAAACTAAAACAAGTTTTTGTTAATATCTACGAATCACCAATGCACGAACAACGAGAGTTGTTGGATCATGAATTGGTAGATTGGATTGAAAAAGGAAATACCGAACAAATTGACGATGTCTTAGTTATTGGCTATAGAGTTTAGTTATGTTTCAATTTTCGTTATCAGAAATTGCCGCCATTACAAATTCAGAATGTGTAGGTAATGGTAATCTAAAAATCACAAAAGTTCAAATAGACAGCAGAACATCGTTTGATGAAATTTCTGCAATTTTTCTGGCTATAAAAGGTGCAAGAAGCAATGGTCATGACTACATTTCGGATATGCACGAACGTGGTTGCCGAAATTTCTGGGTTGAAGAAGGCGAAAATTATCCACAATACAAAGACTCTAATTATATTGTTTCATCGTCAGTTTTGCATGCTTTTCAAAAATTAGTTTCACACTACCGACAATTCGTTTTCACTAATCCTATAATTGGTATTACAGGAAGTAATGGAAAAACAATCATTAAAGAATGGTTGTATTTTTTAATGAAACAAAACACTTCTGTTGTACGTAGTCCACGAAGTTATAATTCCCAAATTGGAGTTCCCCTATCGCTGATGTTGCTTGATAAAAAATTCTCATTTGGAATTTTTGAAGCCGGAATCTCCGAAGTCGGAGAAATGGAAAGACTTCAAAAAATGATTTTGCCAACAATTGGTATTTTCTCAAATATCGGTGATGCGCATCAACAACATTTCACATCTATAGAACAGAAAATTAGCGAAAAAATGCAATTGTTTAAGGACGTGGAATCGTTGGTATATTGTTCTGATTATAAACAAATTGACGAAGAAGCCCAAAAACTTTCTGCAAATTTAGTTTCATGGGGATTTTCGGAAAATGCTTTAAATAAGGTTCACGTTTCTTCTAAAAACGAAAGCACTGAAATTACTGCAGCATGGCAAAAACAATCATTTATTTTTGAAATTCCTTTCTGCGACAAGGCTTCCATTGAAAATGCAATACATTGTTTTTATGCCTTACAAGTTCTCGGCGTGTCTGTTGATTTAGAAAGATTTAAAGAACTGCCATGTGTTGCCATGCGTTTGGAACAAATTTCCGGACGAAACAATTGTGTGCTAATAAATGACAGTTACAACTCTGATTTTCAAAGTGTTAAAATCGCCCTACAATATTTAAGCCAACAACACAAAAACGCTTCGAAAACATTAATTCTCTCCGATGTAAAGCAGACAGGTATGAACTTCGATGAATTATATTCAAGCATTGCTGATATGATTCGCGAATATTCCATAAACCGTGTAATTGGTGTAGGAAAGGATATTTCAAAATATCTGAAGAAATTCCTACCAACCGGCTTTTATTTTAAATCTACCGATGCTTTACTTCTAAAATTCCATGAATTTGCGTTTCAAAATGAAACAATTCTTTTTAAAGCAGCCAGAGAATTTGAATTTGAACGATTAGTTGATAAACTTGAAGCTCAAGCACATCAAACTGTTTTGGAAGTTAACCTAAACGCAATTGTCCATAATCTGAATTATTTCCGCTCTTGCCTGAATCCAAAAACCAAAATTATGATAATGGTAAAGGCTTCATGCTATGGAAATGGTTCTTATGAAATTGCTAACATATTGCAACACAATAAAGTAGATTATCTTGCTGTTGCATTTATCGATGAAGGCGTAGAGTTACGTAATTCAGGAATTACCGTTCCTATAATTGTAATGAATCCAGAATACGGTATGCTTTCTAAACTCTATGACTACGGTTTAGAACCAAATATCCACAATTTTGCCGTACTCGAAGAGTTCAAACAACTCTGCACAATGTTTCCTGACAAGACATTTCCAATTCATTTAAAAATGGACACAGGAATGGCTCGTTATGGATTCCAGCAACATCAAATTACGGATTTAATTGCTGAATTAAAGACTATCCCAAATTGCAGCATTACCTCCATTTTCTCTCATCTGGTAGGTAGCGACGACAGTCAATTTGACTCTTTCACTATGGAACAGCTCAATTTATTTGAGAAAATGTCCTCACAAATTATGAATGAATTCCCATATCCAATAATGCGGCATATTTTAAATTCCGCAGGTATTGAAAGATTCAGAGATTATCAGTTTGATATGGTTCGTTTGGGAATTGGTTTGTATGGAATTAGCTTTGTTAACCAACATAATTGTCAACATATCAGCACTTTAAAAACTTTTATTTCCGGAATAAGAGAAAAAGCAAATGAAACTTCTGTTGGATACTCCCGAAAAGGAATGTTGAAACGTGATTCTAAAATCGCCGTTATCCCAATAGGTTATGCAGATGGTTTCAATAGGAAATTAAGTAATGGCGTAGGAACTGTTTTAGTACGTGGCAAAGAAGTTCCTATTGTAGGCAATATTTGTATGGATGCCACGATGATAGATGTTACAGATATTCCAGATGTTCAACTTGGCGATGAAGTTATTTTGTTTGGAAAAGATTTGCCTATTACAAAAATGGCAGAAAAAATAGGCACAATTCCTTATGAAGTAATGACGTCTATCGACCGAAGAGTAAAACGAGTTTACGTTTTTGAATAAATCTATCGGTTCCAAATAAGTTGTGAGCCTTCTATATATCTAATCTTTTGATTATCAAGAAGAAATTTTATTACGCTCAATACTTGACGTTCGTCTTTTATTGATGTTTTTTGAAGAATTTCTGCTACTGCACACGGAGTTTCACCAATAATCTTTTTTAAATCTTCTACAATATAATCGAACTGTAAAGTACTGACATCAAGGTCGTTACGGCGATTGCAGACATCACATTTTCCACAACGAACAGCAGCTTTCTCGCCAAAATACTCCAGCAACTGAATGCTGCGACATTTCGAAGTATTTGTTACATATTTAATAACAGCTTCTAATCGTGATTTCTGACGTTCTTTTCTTTCATTAATACGTTTCTCTTGAAAACGTAAGTCCTTTATATGTATCCTATCAGTACGAAAGACTATTATAGGATTCTCCTTTGCTGGAAGGTAAGTAATAACATCAATTTTAGCCAAATAATTCAAATACTTAAAAATTACATCAACTGTGCAGTTTGCTTTTCTTGCTAAATCATTTTCATAAATATTAGCAAAATCATAAAAACAGTCTGTGTAATTTCTAAGAAGAAACTTTATAAACGGATCCAAATCCTTGTGTTCAATTTGGAACTTGTATAAGTCATTACGATTACAATTAAAATGAAATTTTGAGACTGTTTCCTCGGCATCCGATGACACTATTAAATCCTCTTCTTCAAGGATTTTCATTCCATTTAATGTTTGAATAATGTCTAATTGGAACTTTTTACAAAAATCTATTAAATCAAAATCATGTATGGAACCGGCTCCTTCATAAACGGGAACACTACAATAGTTTCCAAGCGAATCATAGATTTTGCGTAAATAATCGAAAGAAGGATATTTCTTCTCAAAATTATCTTTAAGTTTCTCTATATCACTTTGATTAAAGAACAAATAAGCCTGAGATTCTTTTTCATCACGTCCGGCACGTCCTGCTTCCTGAAAATAGGCTTCCAAAGATTCGGGAATATTTAAATGAACCACAAAGCGCACGTCAGGTTTATCAATTCCCATACCAAAAGCATTGGTTGAAACCATAATCTCATTTGGTGTACGCATCCATATTTCCTGTTTTTTTGTACGTTCTTTTGCATTAAGACCACCATGATAAAAATCAGCAACGAATCCTTTCTGCTGAAGAACGTATGCAATTTCTTTTGTTTCCTTTCGTGTGCCTACGTAAACAATTCCTGTACCTTTTGTTTTTTCACAAATTTGAAGTAGAGCTCCTAATTTATCATTTTTTTCGGCGACATTATATGTTAGATTTTTCCGTTCGAAGCTTTTTGAAAAAACATTTTTCTCTTTGAAATTTAGTTTTTCCTGAATGTCATCAACTACATCCGGAGTTGCTGTTGCAGTAAGTGCAAGAATCGGAACACGAGGTAGAATTTCTCTAATTTTTGCAATCTCAAGATACGATGGCCGAAAATCATATCCCCACTGCGAAATACAATGAGATTCATCAACAGCAATCAGATTTACTTTCATCTGAGCTACCGCATTTATGAACATCTGCGTTTTTAACCTTTCCGGAGAAATATATAGGAACTTATAATCCCCAAGAATGCAATTATTAAATGCAAGTTCTATTTCATTATAAGTCATCCCGGAATATATAGCAACAGCTTTTATGCGTCTTTTTTTCAGATTATCAACCTGATCTTTCATAAGAGCAATTAACGGCGTAATTACTATACAAATCCCTGGTTTTGATAAAGTTGCAACTTGAAACGTTATTGATTTTCCTCCTCCTGTCGGCATCAAACCAAGTGTATCCTTTCCTTCACAGACACTTTCGATAATTTCCTGCTGTAACGGACGGAATTTTGTATAACCCCAATATTGCTGTAATATTTCCTCGTATTTAGTCATCAGTGTAAATGGTGAGTGCAATATAATTGAATTTTAGAAATTTTAAAATTTCTTTATCAGACTATAAAGCACTCTTTTCTTGATTTATAACGCATTCTCGCAAAAAAAAAATAATTTTGCGTGGCAAAAAATAAAAAAGACAATGGCAAAAATTACCAAAGAAGCTGCCTTAAAATATCACTCAGAAGGCAGACCAGGAAAAATCGAAGTGGTTCCTACAAAACCATATCGTACACAAACAGACTTATCTCTTGCATACTCTCCAGGCGTTGCTGAGCCTTGCCTTGAGATTCAGAAAAATCCTAATGATGCTTATAAATACACCGACAAAGGAAATCTTGTTGCCGTTATTTCAAACGGCACTGCCGTTCTTGGACTTGGCGACATTGGCGCTCTTTCGGGAAAACCAGTAATGGAAGGTAAAGGTCTTCTATTCAAAATTTACGGTGGTATCGATGTATTCGACATCGAAATCAACGAGAAAGATCCTGACAAGTTTATCGAAGCGGTGAAAGCTATTGCTCCAACATTCGGTGGTATCAACCTTGAAGACATTAAGGCTCCTGAATGCTTTGAAATCGAGCGTCGTTTGAAGGAAGAACTTGACATTCCTGTAATGCATGATGACCAACACGGAACAGCTATTATTTCCTCTGCTGGTCTTATCAACGCACTCGACGTAAACGGCAAAAAAATCGAAGACATTAAAATCGTTGTAAACGGTGCTGGTGCAGCTGCTATTAGTTGTACAAAATTATATGTTGCTCTTGGTGCAAAGATTGAAAACATCGTAATGCTTGACTCGAAAGGAGTTATCACTGACGACCGTCCAAATCTTACTCCAGAGAAGAAATTCTTTGCAACAACTCGTCGCGATATACACACATTGGAAGAAGCAATGAAGGGTGCAGATGTATTTTTGGGACTTTCAAAAGGAAACATCCTTACCCAAGATATGATTCGTTCTATGGCGAAAGATCCTATCGTATTTGCTCTTGCGAACCCTGTTCCAGAAATCACATACGAAGATGCAATGGCTTCAAGACCAGATGTTTTGATGTCAACTGGCCGTAGCGACTATCCAAACCAGATCAACAATGTGATTGGTTTCCCATACATATTCCGTGGTGCATTGGATGTTGCTGCTACAGCAATCAACGAAAAGATGAAGCTTGCTGCTGTTCGTGCTATTGCAAATCTTGCAAAAGAACGCGTACCTGATGTTGTGAACAAAGTATATAATGTAAACAACTTGACATTCGGTCGCGATTACTTTATTCCAAAGCCTGTTGATCCACGATTGATTACAGAAGTGTCAACAGCAGTGGCAAAAGCAGCTATCGAATCTGGCGTTGCACGCAAGAAGATTGACAATTGGGATGCATATAAACTTCACCTTAAACAACTTATGGGTTATGAGTCTAAACTTTCGGCTCAAATGTTCAACATTGCAAAACAAAATCCTCAAAAAGTTGTTTTCGCCGAAGGTATCCACCCAAATATGCTTGCTGCAGCTGTTGAATCAAAGAACGAAGGACTTTGCTACCCTATTCTATTAGGTAACACAGAGAAAATCAAAGAAATAGCAAAGAAGAACCACCTAAACCTTAACGGGATAGAAATCATCAATCTTCGTGAAGACAAAGAGGCTTCTCGTCGTGAAAGATTCGCAAAAATCCTTGCAGAAAAACGTCAACGTAATGGTATGACATTCCAAGAGGCTAACGATAAGATGTTCGACCGTAACTACTTCGGTATGATGATGGTTGAAACAGGCGAAGCAGATGCATTCATTACTGGTATTTATACCCGTTACCGCGACACAATTCAAATAGCAAAAGATGTGATTGGTATTCGCGAGGGTTACAACCACTTCGGTGCTATGCACATTTTGAACTCTGAAAGAGGAACATTCTTCTTGGCAGACACGCTAATAAACCGTCATCCTGATGTTGAAACATTGGTTGACACAGCAAAACTTGCAGCACAAACGGTTCGTTTCTTCAACAACGAGCCTGTCATTGCAATGCTTTCGTACTCGAACTTTGGCTCAGACGAAACAGGTACTCCTGCAATAGTTCGCGAAGCAACAGACATTGTTCACGAACAAATGCCTGAACTTGACATTGATGGTGAAATGCAAGTAAATTTCGCTATAGACGATGAACTTCGTGACCGCACATTCCCATTCAACCGTTTAAAAGGTAAAGTGGTAAATACACTTGTATTCCCTAACCTTGGTAGTGCAAATACATCATACAAGATGTTGGCTGCAATGAACAAAAATGTGGAGCTTATCGGTCCTATCCAAATGGGTTTGAACAAACCAATTCACTTCATCGACTTTGAATCATCAGTCGACGACATTGTGAACATTGTTGCCGTAGCAGTTATTGATGCTGTTACAGAAAAACAAAAATAATAGCTAAGACTAATAGTCTTTCAAAAAAAATCCCCGCTCTGTTTTCAGAACGGGGATTTTTTATTGAATTACTTCTAACTTACTTAATCTACTAATTCACCACCAGGAGCAGCTGTTATCACTCCTGCAATTATAATTGCATAATCTTTTGTAAGTCCTTCGAATGCTCTACCCTTTGAAGTTCCTGTTATTTTAGAGCCTTTCAATGTGAATACCATATCATCAGAGTCCTCCTCTTTTATTAGTTCTTCATAAACAAGTTTTGCAACTGTCTCCGAAGCACAGTCATACACTATACTATAACCAGTAAGCATTTCACCTGAATAAGGATATTTTATTGTAAGTCCTACAGTTCCATAAGGAGTTGATTCCGAACTTGTTATTACAATTTCCTTTCCTGTATCTTTCCAATCAGCTGCAGTATTTTCTGTTTTAGGTTTTGGATCATCTTTTGGATCATCACCACAACTTGCCAACACAAAGCAAGATACAATTGCCATTAAGGCCATAAAAATTTTTCTTTTCATAACATATTTTTTTAGTTAGTAAACTATGGAATAGCCTCAAATACGTTATCAACGCCCTCTGTTTCATTAGATAGCACATTGTTGTCGAAGATATTGCCCTTGCCGCAGTCCTCAAACTTCAAGCCTGAAACACCACCAGGGAAAGCTTCTGACCAGATACGTGAGTAAACTATCTCTCCATCAACTTCTTCATCTTTTGTGCCTGTACGAACGATCAAGCCATACTCCTTGATGTTCTTGATTGTGAGGTTCTCAATCTTAAGCACCTCGTCAAAACAATCAAGTTTCAAGCCAAACTCATCACCATCGCTGATGACAACGTTCTTAAAGATGCACTCGTCATCTGCTGAAGCATGGTTAACACCCTTCCAGTAGCCAACCTTGCTTACCAAACCACAAAGTATGATAGGAGATGCTTCTGTTCCTTCAAATTTCACTACAGTTTCAGAGTTGGTAAACATTTCCGCATTCTTGCCAAATGCCATTTTTACGCCAGCAGTTACTGTCAACTCAGATTGGCCGTCTACCGTAAATCCATCAGGGAAGTAATAAGGAATGCCTGCATTGTTGAGTGTCAACTCATCGTTGTCATTAATGCTGTTTGTCATCATGATGTAGTTCTCGCCATTCTCTTCAAACTTGTTGCCACTACCGATGTTATTAGCATTCCAGGCATCAATATCCATAGGAGCTTTTGCCACGTTCTTGATAGTGTTGTTTTCAAATGCCTTAAAGTTCTTGCCATTACCCCAATGAGTTTGAACGCCAAAGCCCAAGCCTCCATCAATTGTGCAGTTCTTTACAGATACAGAGCCCTTTTCTACAGTGTTCAAAACTCCAAATCCATCGTATGAACCACCATTCTTCAAGATGACATACTCCATTTGGTTGTCTGAACGGTTAGAGTGATACTCAATGTATCCCCAGGAACCCTTATTCTGATTGTTCACTGGGCCAGTAAATGTAATTGGCTTCTCAGCAGTACCTACCATCTTCAAACCAGCGTTTTCGGTAACAGTAATGCCACCATCTACACCTGTAAACGCAATGGTTACACCTGGCTCGATGGTCAAGCATGCGTTGCCTTCAATGTAAAAATAACCATCAATAATATAGTCGATTGGCAAACCAAGGTCTTTTAATGTTTTGTTTTCGTTCATAGATCCCGACAGTGTCATCGCATCGTTAATGTCAGTAACATCGCCGCCGTTTCCGCCATTACCTGCACCTTCTGCAAAAATTGCAATTAAAACAAGGTCCTTTGTAACAATAAGTTTTCGTGGGTTTTCAGTGTTCATATCATTCCACATAGAGAAATGATACCCCTCATTTGCCGTAGCATACAAATTCAACTCAGTGTTTTCTTTGTATTCACCGTCAACATTGGCAACAGAACCCATTTTGGGATCATTAACAGTTACCGTTACAGAATACTTTTCTTCTTCTTTTGTACAACTGCTGAAAGAAATACATCCTATCAACAGTGCCATTACGATAGTTTTTAAATTATTGTTTTTTATCTTTAAAATTGTCCTACAAAAATATGATTTTTTAAAATCATTTTTGCCTTAACAACATCTTTTTTTATTGCACTTTTTAACTCATCCAACGATTCAAAATGCTGTTCATCCCGGAGTTTTTTCAAAAAAGTTACGCGTACATTTTTATCATAGATTTCTTCACTAAAATCTATCAGATGAACTTCGACAGACAAAGGCAGGTTTTCACAAATAGTTGGATTATTCCCAATATTTATCACCGCCTTATAAATTTTGTTTTCCACATAAGCCATTCCAACATAAACTCCTTTTTCCGGAAGTTTTTTATACGAAAATTCCGACTGCAAATTTGCCGTTGGGAAACCTATTGTACGCCCAATTTTTCTTCCTGCAACCACCTTTCCTGTAAAGAAATATTCATACGACAACATTTGATTTACCCGTTCAATATTTCCTTCGGACAAACAGTTACGAATTTTTGTAGAACTTACCGTTTCACTATCAACACTATACGCTGAAATTTGTTCCACCGAAAATCCATATTGTTTACCACATTGCTTCATCAACTCAAAAGTGCCCTCACCTGCTCTTCCATACTTATGATCGTAACCAATAACAACTGTCTTTGCACCAATTCCTTTATATAAAATCTTATAGATATAATCTTCTGGGGACAATTCGGAAAGTTCCTGAGAAAAAGGCAAAACAAGACAGACATCAAGCCCGTTTTTTTCGAGAAGTTCCATTTTTTCGTCAAGAGTTGTAAGAAGATTAAATCCTTCCGTTTTTCCAAAATAAACTCGTGGATGCGGCCAAAATGTAAGCAGTACCGATTCTCCTCCTTCTCTTTGTTTAATCTTTTCCAATTGACTTAAAATAGCTCTATGTCCAGAATGTACACCATCGAACATTCCTATTGTAACAATTGGATTTTTTGCTGAAAATTCTTCTATGGAACCGTATATTCTCATTACACGAACAAAGATAAATTAATTTCCGTATTTAATAGAATCCTCTGCAGCTATCGTCACTATAGAATTATCACTGCTCAACTGATATTTTTTATGCAGTACATCAAGATTTGCTTTATTCAGGAGATACGTAATTTCCTGCAGTGTCTGCTGTCGTATTTTTTTCTTTAACTGACATTCCCAGACTATCATTGTTTTCCAACCAAGCATACGAAGTTGCTCACGAACCAATGCATCACGTTCTACATTTCTTGTGAATTTCTGCTGCCAAAATTCAATATTTGTCTGTGGAAAACGACCATTCTGACATTCATGCCGATGCCAAAAGCAACCATGTATAAAAATAGCTGTATGGTATTTTTTCAGAACTATATCAGGTGAACCTGGCAATGTCTTTACGTTTACCCTATAGCGGAATCCATTTTTATACAAATACTGTCGGACAATCATTTCCGGCTTTGTATCCGTACTTCTAATACGGCTCATGTTGCGGCTTCGCTGCTCTTTTGAAACCGTATCCATTGCAAGAGATAATATTATTTTCTCTTAAAGGAATGTTTTCCAGACAGATAAATCGATTCCGTTGGGGCTTCTTTCATAGTAAAATCTACAACGAAATTTCCTTGTAAATCATAAGAGCCATTTCCAGAAATGAGATATTTATTCCCAAGATTATCAGTCCATTCCGAGTCTTCTGGAATCGTGACAGATCTAGATTCATCTTGTTTAAAGACATACGAAACATACTGTCCAGGCAGAGGGAAATCGTAGAAGTTATTATTCTTCACAATTGTGTCGTTTACCTTTATAAATTCCACATTGTACGTTGCACCCGTTGATGATTCATAGCAAGAATATTCTCCCGTAAAGAAATCCATAAACGCCTGTTGTGCAAACGTTAGAACACACGATTTATAATTTTCTGACACTGCAACATTAGACGAATTCAAAGTTAGTTTTATCGAATAAGAAGTACCTTTTTTCAGCTTTGAAGTTTTTATCAACACTTGAATTGTGTCCAGACTATTGCCAGTAAGCACTTTTGACTTGTTTATAGAATAAGAATCCTCTGGTAATTTTGTTTCTACAGCTACGTTAAGTGTTGCCGAAGACAAACCGCCAAAAATCTGAATTGGTACCGAAATACAATATTCTTCGTCAGCGACAAAAGAAATTGTTTCGTTCAATGTTGTTGATGCAAATTCTACAGTTGCCTTATCAACAGTAGCGTCTATATAAGGATTCTTTGAACACGAAATAACACAAAGAATACCAAATAAATATACTATTACCTTTTTCATTAATAACCTTGATTTTGAGTTAAATTAGGGTTTGCATTCAATTCAGCTGTTGGAATTGGAAAAGCAAACATGTAACTTGGATTTTCAACAGTGCAGATATTTGAATTACAATCTTCTCTTGATATTGCAAAAGAATAAATTGAACGTTTTATCTGAAAGAAACGTTTTCCTTCAAATGCGAACTCTTTACGATATTCCTCATGGATTTTCAACAACAAATCGTCCATAGATAAATTATCGAACACAGCAGTTGGATCGACACGTTTTGTTAAAGCATCCATAACGGCAATGAGCTTATCATAATTTTCCTTCTGGGATTCTGCTGTAGCTCCAGGTTTCACTATTTCATACATATAGCAGTCTGCTAAAATAAAATAGATTTCCGACAGACGAAGTACAGGTACATTATCAACACCCAATCCATCACGTCCTGGATACTTATTAAAGAAGGTTTCAGAACGAGTATTAAAGAAACGTGTACGAATATCACTGTCAGAATACAATTTCAACAAATCGTCAGTAGGAATCAAGCCTCCATATCCATCAGGCGACAGCATGTGTCCAATACTGTTTGTTCCTGCATTATCAGTTGACGACATTGCAACAGAAAAAATACTTTCAGAAGATGATTCCTGAGACCAACTTTCAATATAATTATCCGCAGTCAACAACGAATATTGTCCACTTGCAACTAACTGTTCACCTAAATTTCGTGCATTAGTATAGTATCCACCGCTTTTATACACAACAACAAGCAAAGCTTCTACACTATATTTATTAAAACGAAACGGAGTAACCTCAGCATTTTCCAACAAAGATTCAGCTTCTTTTAAGTCTTTTATAATCATCGAATAAATATTCTTTACCGAAGTTCTCTGAGGACATGGAACAGTGTCATTCGCAACCGGAATTCCTGCATTGTCAAAAGATGATTTGTTTCCAAATATTCTCACTAAATCAAAATACGCTAAACTTCTGATTGCCAAAGCTTCACCATAAATAATTTCATCCAAATCATTACGATTTGGATCATTACAAGCTTTTATAATATTGTTTGCATTTTTTATGATTCTATAAGCTGTTGACCAAAATGATTTTAAATCAGCATCATCGGCTGTTACAGCATAATTATAAAATGCAGAGAAATTACCCGTGTTTTGCGAAGAAAGTTTTGCATTGTCTGCATATACATCACCAATCAAAACAAAATTTCTTCCATAGTATGTATAACTCTGAAAATCGTTATAACATCCAATCAATGCAGATGTAACTCCCTGAGCTGTTGACATCAACGATTCCTCAGATGCATAGTTCGTTGGCTCTTTGTCCAAGAAATTGTCAGTGCATGATGCACAACAGATAAACGAAAATACTATTATCAATAATTTCTTCATAATTCTTCTAAAATGTTGTCAAAGATACATTTATTCATGTGAACAGCAAAAGAGAAAATTCATTATTTCTCACAAAAATCTGTTGTTACTTTTTGCAGAAAAGCCTTCCCTTGACTAACTGTAGTATCCTGCAAATCACTACTGCGGTCAATAATTCTGGAGCTTTCATTATCCCACGCAACAAACTGACTACCACGCATATACCCAAACCCATTGTTAAATGCATAGAAAGCAAACTGTTTATCACCACATAAAATATCTTTACTAAAATAAAACTGCTTAGAACAAAGATTCAGCTGATTACAGAGCATTTTTGGTAAATCGCATTGACAAATTAGATCCTGAATCACAGTATCTTTTTCTACTACACCACCACACCAAATCATTGGAATATGAAACTTTTCTTTTTTAGAAACAGGTTTTGCCTCCTTGCTCATTCTTGCTCCATGATCTGAAACAAAAACTACTAAAGTGTTTTCCCACCAACTTTCATTTTTTGCCTTACGCATAAAATCTCCTAAACAACTATCTGCATAATGCACCGAATTTTGGAATTTTTCATACTGACTATCTCCATAGAATTCACTTTTCATCGGCACATCAAAGGGCTCATGGCTACTTAAGGTGTAACAAACAGAGAAAAATGGTTCTGTTTCCTGCTTTAAGTCTGAAAATAAACGATTTAAAACAACATGGTCATATGCTCCCCACTTTGCATTTCCTTCTTTTTTATCAAAATCATCTATAGTTACGCATTTTTCAAATCTACCATTTCGGAAGTAGGAATTCATATTTCCAAAACGTATATCTCCACCATGATATAACGACAAATTGTATCCAAGAGAATCAAAAACCTTACTTAAATAAGGTAACTTTTCCGATTTCTCTGTGTATTTTATAATTGCAGTCGTTGGCTGTGCTGGATAACCGCTCAAAATAGAAACAATTCCCATTTCGCTTTTTGTTCCATTTCCATAACAATTTGAAAATAACACTCCAGTTTTTGCAATTGAATCTATATTAGGTGCAACATCCTCGCCTCCAAGACACAATATCTCAGACTCTGTGAAACTCTCAAGTATAAACAATAATATATTTGGACGTTCTGCATTTATCAACTGAACAGGTTTCTCATTTTTTGATTCCATTAGAGATGCACACAATCTCTCACACTCAGATTCATCCATAAAAATATCGGCAACTTCTCTTTTACTGTAACCAATTGAATACAAAAAATGCCAATGGTCATTGATTGCAGCATGATTAGCAAATGGTTCCGAACAAAAATACACCGAACCCGTACGCAAAGCTGCTACACCAATTCCTCCCCGAATAGGTATAATCATAACAGCCATTAAGACAATAAAAACAACAGTATTCCATTTTTTTATGTCATCAAATGTGTTTAGATGCTTTTCTACAAAAAATCTATATAGCAAATAAAATAAGGCAACTATTAATATTACAACAAACAACAACAACAATAAATGCCACAAAGGTATTGACGACAAAGCTTCCTTCGGTAACTTCAAGTATTGCAACACCGAACAGTCTGTTCGATAACTCCAATTTCGATACAATTCTGCGTCTGATACGGTTAAAAGAGAAAATGGCAGTAACATAAATAGAGTCAGACCTCTAAAAATCCGCTTTATTTTTACAACATTTCCTATAAAAAGAAATATTATCAAAATAACAGAACTGATTTCCATTACGTATCCAACCATCGAAATATCATGCTGAAATCCATAAACAAAAGCGTCCAATATGTTTTTTACCGACAATTTTGTTAGAAATGGATAATTATATAGCATGAAGAAAATTCTGCTGAATTCAAAAAACAACAACCATAACAACAAATATTTTACTAGAAAAATCAACCGTTTCTTCATAGTTTTCTAAAATTAATAAGGATCGACATTGATAGAGAATGTTGTTGTTTTATATTCCTCCAATGTTAGAATAGAATCCATACAACGACGGATCTCATTCTTTACAGCAACAATATTCATATTTCTTGGAATCTTCAGCAATATGTCCTGAGCATACAACAACTGAATTCTTGGAATAGGAGGAAATTCTGGACCTAACACAATGATTCCCTGGATTTTTCTGAAGTCATCAGCTAGAAATTTTGCAGCAACTTTCACTTTTTCAACATCACGATTTTTTATTGTTACTTTTATAAGCCTTGTGAACGGAGGATACCAAAATGTTTTTCGTTCCGCCATTTGCGTGTTGAGCAAAGATTGATAATCATTCTCTTTCACAAATTTCAATATCGGATGTTCTGGCTGATATGTTTGAATATACACATGTCCCTGCGTTGCACTTCTTCCCGCACGTCCTGCAACCTGAACCATTAAATGATATGCACGTTCAAAAGCTCGGAATTCAGGAAAACGCAATAAACTATCCGCACTTAAAATTCCAACCATTCCAACATTTTCAAAATCAAGACCTTTGGTAATCATTTGAGTACCAACAAGTATATCAATTTCTTTTTTTTCGAATTTGTCAATTAATTCCGAGTAGGCATTTTTCCCGCGAGTTGTATCTAAATCCATTCTTGCAATCCGTGCCTGAGGGAAAATCTCTTTCAATGTGTCCTCGATTTTCTCCGTTCCAAAACCAACAAGTCTCACATTTTTCTGATGACATTCAGGGCATTCCACCGCATATCGAACGGCATAGCCACAATGATGACACATCAACATATTCGAGAACTTATGATATGTCAGACTTACATCACAATTAATACATTGAGGAACATAACCGCAATCCGGACATTCCAAATATGGCGAAAAACCACGCCGGTTCTGAAACAAGATTATTTGTTTATTCTCCGATAGATTTTCATTAATTTTTTCAAGCATTGTCTTGCTGAACACATCATCATGCATACGTTTATGCTTGTGTTCCATCCGCAAATCAACAATATGAATTTCAGGTAACGGAGCTTTCGTATGACGAGCCTTCAATTCTACTAACGAAACTCGGTTTGTCAAAACATTATAGTATGTCTCCATGCTTGGAGTTGCTGTTCCAAGCAGAACTTTTGCTTCATATTTCTGCCCTAAAATATATGCCATATCTCTGGCATTGTACCGTGGAGACGGATCATATTGTTTAAACGATGTTTCATGTTCCTCATCGACAATTATCAGTCCTAAATCATTGAAAGGAAGAAATATAGATGAACGAACGCCTAGAATAACTTTATATGACGATTCGTTATTTGCCAATAAATTATTCCAAACCTCTATTCTTTCGTTGTCGGAAAATTTTGAATGATAAATACCAACCTGAGAGCCGAATACACTTCGTAAACGATTGATTATCTGAGAAGTCAATGCAATTTCAGGAAGAAGATAAAGAACCTGTTTTCCTTCATCTATCATCTTCTGAATTAGATGAATATATATTTCAGTTTTTCCACTCGAAGTTACACCATGAAGCAAACAAGTTTGTTTTGTTTCGAACGATGACAAAATCTCATCCAACGCGACCTGCTGTTTGTCACTCAAACTAGCTAAATCCTTTGTACTCTGAATACTTTGGTCAAAACGTGAAACAATTCTATCTTCATACACTATAATTCCTTTCTTCTGCAATTCCGACAACACTGCTGGAGTCGTTTGCTTAAGAAATTCTGACTTTTCTAGTGCAAAATCTTCATCTTCCTTATGTAAAACATACAAATTCAGTAGCTTAAGAAAAGTTTCCTGTTGTTTTGCCGCCTTTGCAACCATAGTGAAAGACATATCAACAAAAGATTTATCCGTTGGTGGTTTTGCAAATTTCACATAAGTTTTAATTTTTGGCTTATACTGATTTGAGATTGTTTCTCCTGCAACAACAGCATTCAACGACACAAGACGCTGAACCATTGTAGTTACTGATTTTCGCCCCATTGTTTTTGCCAAATCAAACAATGTAATACCTTCATTTTTCTCAATCAAGGAATATGCACATTGATCCGATTCCGACAAAGTCATACAATCAAAATCAGAGTTTACCGACAAAACAGCTTCGCTTTCTAATTTCAATCCTGAAGGAAGTGCAGCTTTCATAACTTCACCTCGTTTGCACATGTAATAATCAGAAAGCCAATCCCAAAATTCAAGTTGTTTAGCCGTTACAATCGGTTTTTCATCAAGAACTGAATCAATTTCTTTTATTACTGCAGTTTCCGGTTTGTCATAGTGAAGAGAATATACAATAGCAGTGTACATCTTCCGCGTTCCTAGCTGAACAATCACACGGCAACCAATCTGCACAGACGATTGCATAGATTCAGGAACACGGTAAGTGTATAGTGGGACAGCTAACGGCAAAATCACGTCCACATACATGTCCGTATTTTGCTCACTTTTTTCCAAAAAGACTAGCGAAGAAAGATTGTTTTTTAGGCTTTCCGTATTCATTGTAATTGGATTCGCCCATAGTACCAACATTTAGTTTTTTACATATTTCCGACCAGTCTATTTCGCCACCAAATTCAACATTTCTGTCGTCAATATAAATATCTGCATCAATTTTACGACTCATCTGAGTTTCATCGTAGTTTTCTTCTGGATAATTTCGGTTTACCGCATAAAATTCTATACCATTTTTTCTACAGAAAGCAACAGCTTCATCTAATTCCTTTCCCCATCGGTATGTCCACAAAATCAACTGATCACCACGTTTCTGCAATTCACGTAATGTTTCAAATGCAAACAATTTCTTTGCACCTATTTCAGGATATTTATGCTCTACTAAAGTTCCGTCAAAATCAACCGCAATTCTCATCTCTAATTGGCTTTTTCACTCAAAAATTTTATTCTAACTAAACGTACTTCATCCTCGGTATAAGTTCCATCAGCAACCCATTCGTCCAATGCTGCCTGAATAGATTCTGATTCTTCTGTACAGAAATAATCATACAATTCTTCCACAGCTTCTTCTTCCAAAACCTCGTTGATATAATAATCAATCTTACATTTCCCCGACATATCTACCAACGACATTCCCGAATTTACAATGCTTTCTATTTCCATCAACAAATCAGTCATAGAAATGCCAAGCGCTTCGGCTGTTGTTTCAAGAGACAGACGTTTATCAATGTTCTTTATAATCTGTATTTTGTTTCCCGATTTGTTTCCTACAGATTTCACGACCATATCAAAAGGACGTTCTATCTCATTTTCCTCAACATATTTCGAAATCAAATCAACAAACGGCTGTCCATATTTCTTTGCCTTTCCCTCACCTACACCAGAAATATTCTGCAGTTCCTGTAATGTAATTGGATACTGACTTGCCATTTCATTGATTGAAATTTCCTGAAATACAACATACGGAGGAACACCATTTTTCTTTGAAACACTTTTGCGGAGATCCATAAGCATTGACACCAAAGTTGAATCCAATGCTTCACCAGCCTGAGGCGCATCAGTATCAGATTCCGTCTGCTCGTAATCATGATCCTCCGTAATAGTGAAGGAATAAGGTTTATTCAAAAATTCTTCACCTTGTTCCGTAATTTTCAAAAGACCATAGTTTTCTATTTCCTTATCAAGCAATCTTCCCAACAACAACTGACGAACAATTGCATTCCAATATTTTGCATCATGATCATCACCCCAACCAAATTCTTCCAATTCGTCATGCTTATAAGTCTTTATCTCTGAAGATTTTGTACCCATCAAAATCTCAACAATATGACCTTGTTTGAATCGTGCTTTTACTGCTTTTATTGTCTTGAGAACTTTTAAAGCATCATTTTTCACTTCGATTTGTGGTTTCGGATGCAAACAGTTATCACAATTGCCGCAATCCTCGGTCATTTCTTCTCCAAAATAATTCAACAACACTCGTACACGGCACAAACTTGATTCCGCATATGAAGAAGTTTCTAGCAACAACTGTTTTCCAATTTCCTGTTCTGCAACAGGTTTGCCTTCCATAAATTTCTCAAGACGAAGAATATCTTTATAACTATAAAAGGCAATACATCTTCCTTCACCACCATCACGACCTGCACGACCTGTTTCCTGATAATATCCCTCAAGAGATTTAGGTATATTATAATGTATAACAAAACGAACATCCGGTTTGTCAATACCCATACCAAAAGCAATAGTTGCCACTATCACATCAACCTCTTCCATCAAGAATTTATCCTGATTTTCCGATCTTGTACGGACATCCAAACCTGCATGATATGGCAATGCCTTAATTCCATTGACAATCAATGTGTTTGCCAATTCTTCAACTTTCTTTCTACTAAGGCAATATATAATTCCTGATTTACCAGGATTTTCTCTTATAAATTTTATTATTTGTTTTGTAGCATCTACCTGAGGACGAATTTCATAGTAAAGATTTTTTCTTCTGAACGAAGATTTAAAAACCTTTGCATCCAACATACCCAAATTCTTCTGAATATCATGTTGAACTTTAGGAGTTGCTGTTGCCGTCAATGCAATTATCGGAGCTCTTCCTATTGCTTCCACAATAGGTTTTATACGGCGATATTCCGGACGGAAATCATGTCCCCATTCCGAAATACAGTGAGCTTCATCAATTGCAAAAAACGAAATCTTTATACTGCGGAAAAACTCAACACTGTCTTCTTTAGTAAGTGATTCCGGTGCTACATACAATAGTTTTGTGATGCCATTTCTCACATCATCCTTCACCTGAGTAATTTCCGTACGGCTCAACGAAGAATTTAAAAAATGTGCAATTCTGTTGTCTGTGCTAAAACCACGGATCGCGTCAACTTGATTTTTCATCAACGCAATTAAAGGCGAAATAACAATAGCGGTACCTTCCAGCATTATTGCCGGCATCTGATAGCACAAAGATTTTCCGCCACCAGTCGGCATCAACACAAATGTGTCGTTGCCTTCCATTAAACTCACAATTACTTCTTTCTGATTCCCTTTGAATGAATCAAATCCGAATTTTTCCTTTAAACAGTCTAATAATTCTTTTTCGTCAACTTTTGGCATATACAATAGTTGTTTTTCGACCCAAAATATTCTCTATTTTTTTGTAACCAACTAAGAAGATTATTGGATAAATTTGCATAGTGAAATTACTAATAATATTTATAATTACAAAAAAATAATTAAAAACGTGAACGAGAATTCCACTATTATAGAAAATGCAAAGCGTATAATACTTGAAGAAGCTCAATCTATCAACAATTTATCGAATTTTCTTGATGAAGATTTTGCTACAGTTGTGAAAGAAATTCTTCATTCAAAAGGACGATTAATCATCACCGGAATAGGGAAAAGTGCATTAATTGCAAATAAAATTGTTGCTACAATGAACTCAACTGGTACTCCAGCATTGTTTATGCATGCTGCCGAAGCTATTCACGGCGATTTAGGAATGATTCAAAAAGACGACTTTGTACTTTGTATCTCAAAAAGTGGAAATACTCCGGAAATTAAAGTGTTAATTCCGCTTTTGAAACGTGGCGGAAACAAACTTATCGCCATGGTTTCCGAGAGAAAATCGTATTTGGCAGAGCACGCCGATTACGTTCTCTATGCTCATGTGGAACGCGAGGCAGACATCAATAATCTTGCACCAACAAATAGTACTACGGCACAATTAGTTATGGGCGATACACTTGCGATGTGTCTTTTGGAACAACGAAAATTTTCTCCACAAGATTTCGCAAAATATCATCCAGGCGGTGCCTTAGGCAAACGAATGTATATGCGTGTTGATGATATTTTTATCAGCGAAAATGCTCCTCGTGTTACTGCAGACACTGTAATTTCTAATGTAATTATTGAAATTTCTTCAAAACGACTTGGAGCAACGGCTGTAGTTGACAACGATAACAAGCTTCTTGGTATTATAACCGACGGAGACTTGCGAAGAATGTTGGAGAAAAATAAAAATATCAACGAAGCTAAAGCTGCCGACATAATGACTCAAAATCCTAAAACAATAAGCCGTCATGAACTTGCTTTCAAGGCTTTTGAGCAAATGAAGAAAAACAACATTACACAACTTGTAGTTACCGATGGCGGCAACTACCTTGGAATGATTCACTTACATGATTTACTAAAGGAAGGAATTGTATAAATTCCGCATATTTTCGGACTTCTTAAATCTATAAGAATTCCAATACATGTTTTATGATTTTATCTGAAGCTCCTTTGCTTGCATACAGAAAATCATGGTTTTTCTTACCTGCTTCTTTTCGGAACTGTTCGTCGTTCACTAATTTAGAAAGAACTTTGTAACATTCTTCCTGATTATTTATAGGAAATCCGCCAGCAACTTCCTTAAGCTGCATAGCTTCGTAAGAATTCACATGCTTTGGTCCATATATTACAGGATTGGCAAACGCCGAAGGTTCTGCAACATTGTGTACTCCGGTGGAAAAAGCACCTCCAACATATGCAATATCAGTATTCTTGTACAACTTTGCCAACATTCCTACTGTATTTACTATAGCAACTCTACAAGACGTTTTCTTTGTTTCCGACTGAGAAAAATCAGAATAACGCTGTGTTTCAATACCTTCAGAAGCAAAAGTTTGTTCTATTGCCTGAATATGTGATTCGTGTAACTCATGAGGAACAAGAACTAACTGTAAATCATCATGTTCCTTAAACACTTGCAACAAAGCCGGAAATAAATGTTTTTCGTCGGCCGGCCATAAACTTCCACCAATAAAAGTTACCGGTAATGGATTTTCAAATAATTCTACATTCGGCTGCATCTTCACCGCCTCTGCTTTTGCTATAATCTGATCGTACCGGGCATCGCCTACAACTTCCAATCGTTCTTCGTAAGGGAAAATATTTTTAAAACGTTCTTTATAATCCTCCGAAACAGGAAGAATATACGTTATGTATTTATAAAACAATCTGTTGATTACAGCATTTAATCCTTTATAACGCAAAGAATCCTTTGCTAATTCCGCAGAACAAAGTAACACAGGAACGTTTGCCCAATGTGCAGCCAAAAGAATTCCAGGCCAGATATCGTATTTGGAAACAATCCATGCCTTTGGCTGTATGCGTTTAAAAAATAAATAATTAGAAAACACAAAGTCAAATGGCAAATATATCGACAAATCCACGTTTTCCTTTTTTGCATGATTCATGCCCGAAGGAGAAAAAAACGAAGCGACAACTTTTATCTGCGGACTTTGCTGTTTTAATGTTTTTATTATAGGAATAGATTGTTCCCACTCACCCACCGAAGCGCTGTGAAAAAACACCACTGTGTCGTTTTTATGTTCCTTTGCAAACTGACGTATTTGTTTCGGCTGCTTTATTCTGCCCAATAAACCTTGACGCATTTTTGCATTAAATAATGCTCCAACACAAAATACCGGAATGAATACTACTAAATAAAAAACAGTATAAAAAAATAGAAAAATGTAAACCATGCTTTTATTAAGATTTTATGATTCCCTTCAATTTTTCAAAAACCATATCAACCGAAATCTCATTCATACAATTGAAATGCCCTTTCGGACAGGTGTTTTTCCCCATTTTTGTACATGGACGGCATTGCAGATTTTCAATTTGAGCCACCCTACTCGTTGGTAATATCGGGAAATACCCAAACTGCCATGCAGTAGGTCCATACAAACCAACCACAGGAACACCAAGAGCTTCGGACACATGCAACATTCCCGTATCGTTTGCCACAGTTGCACAAACTTTATTAATAGCCGCTATTGATTGGCTTAAATTAAATTTTCCAGCAAAACTCACTGCTCCACTAGCATTTTCTATCATGCTACAGATTTCTGATTCCTTGTTTCCACCAAGTAGAATCACTTGATAACCAAGTTCATCAATAATTTTTTTTGCAAGTTTTTCAAATTTCTCCGGTTGCCATTGTTTGTTTGAAAAACTAGCACCAGGGCACAAAGCAACAATTTTCTTTTCTTTGGAAATTCCAGCCTGCTCAAACATTGCATCTACCGTTCGCTGAATATTTTCGGGTACAATCAACTCCGTATATTTACCGTCATGTTCCACGGAAATATTTTTTGCCGCATCTATAAAACGGAGATAAACAGGTCTAACTTCCTTATAAATATCTTTTCTAAATGTGGTTAGCACCCAACGGCGGAACACGTGTTTATTAAACTTATACACTTGTTTCGCACCAATTGTGTTACAAATGAATTTACTCCGCCAATTTTTATGAATGTCCAACGCAACATCATATTTATTCTGCCGCAATTGATTTCTCAAGTTCCGCAATTCCGAAAATCCCTTCTTGGAATCTAATTCTATAACATTAGAAACAAAAGGAACGCAACTAAGTATATCGGAAAACTGCTTCTTAACAACAAAATCTATTTGAGCTTCCGGATATGTTTTCCGCAAACAACGTAACAAACCCGTTGTAAGTACAATATCGCCTATTGAACTTAGACGAAACACCAATATTTTATTGATATTCTGCACTACTCAACAGTTACCGATTTCGCCAAATTTCTTGGTTGGTCCACATTACACCCACGCATTACAGCAATGTAATAAGACAATACCTGCAAAGGTATTACTGTTGTTAACGGAGCAAGAGCAGGAGAAGTTTCAGGAACTTCAATCACATGGTCTGCTATTTTAGATAAAACAGTATCTCCTTGTGTTACAACAGCTATCACAATTCCTTGACGAGCTTTTACTTCCTGTACATTGCTTACAACTTTTTCATACTGATTATCTTTTGTTGCTATAACAACTACAGGCATATTCTGATCAATCAAAGCAATTGGCCCATGTTTCATTTCTGCTGCAGGATAGCCTTCTGCATGAATGTACGAAATCTCCTTTAATTTTAGTGCGCCTTCCAAAGCTACCGGATACAAGTAACTACGACCTAGGTAAATAAAATTCCGGGCATCTTTATATGCCTCAGCAATTTTCTTATAGTCTTCAATATGAGTTAAAATATCTTCTACTTTGTTAGGAATTTTATATAATTCTGAAATAAGCTTTTTATAGACATCATCCGAGATATAATTCCTGCGTTTTCCTAACATCAACGCCATCATAGTCAACACTGTAACCTGTGTAGTAAATGATTTTGTTGAAGCAACACCAATCTCAGGTCCGGCATGAGTATAAACACCCGCATCTGTTTCGCGAGGTATACTTGAGCCGACAACATTACAGATTCCAACAACCGTTGCACCTGCAGCCTTTGCCAAACGAATCGCAGCAAGAGTATCTGCTGTTTCACCACTCTGGCTAATTGCAATAACTACATCTTTAGAATTGATAATAGGATTTCTATAACGGAATTCCGAAGCATATTCAACCTCAACTGGTATTCTTGCGTATTCTTCAATCAAATACTCACCAACCAATCCCGCATGCCATGAAGTACCGCAGGCAACTATTATAATTCTATCAGCTTCATCAAATTTTTCAAACACATTGAACAAACCGCCAAGATAAATCTTTGGAGGATTCTTCGTAGCACGACCACGGAATGTGTCCATAATTGCACCAGGTTGCTCAAAAATTTCCTTTAGCATAAAATGGTCGTAACCACCTTTTTCAATTCCTTCAATATCAAGCTCAAGCTCTTGAATTACAGGAGTTAGTGTGTCATTTTTTATAGTTTTCAAAGAAAGCTCATCTTTGGTAATTGTTGCCATTTCCGAATCATTCAAATAGATAATTCGTTTTGTATGTTCAACAATTGGCGTAGCATCCGAAGCAACAAAATATTCACCGTCACCCACACCAACCACAAGAGGGCTACCTTTTCTTGCAACAACAAGTTTATCTTGTTCGTCTCTACAGATTACTACCAATCCATATGCACCTTGAACATCTAATAAAGCAAGACGAACCGCCACTTCGGCAGTTACCTTTCCTTTACCTTTTAAATAAATATATTCAATATAGTTGGCTATAACCTCTGTATCTGTTTCACTTTTAAAAGTATAGTTTTTCGCAATTAACTTTTTCTTTAAAGTATTGTAGTTTTCAATGATTCCATTGTGGATTACCGTAAAAGTACCGTTCATTGAAACATGTGGGTGCGCATTCACATCATTTGGCTCACCATGAGTAGCCCAACGAGTGTGGCCCATACCGATACATGCATTCGTATCTTTTCCTTCCAGATACGATTCCAAATCAGCAACTTTTCCCTGTTTTTTATATACAACTGTATCATCACCTTGAACCAATGCAATACCTGCAGAATCATAACCGCGATATTCCAATCGTTTAAGTCCAGTCATTATTATCGGATAAGCATTTTTATTTCCGATATAACCAACAATACCACACATAATCTATTTCGTGTAAGTTATTACTAATTTCAACTTGTCTGATTCTGTTCCTTCCAAAACAAAAGCATTTCCATAAGTGTTATTTTCAGGAACTGTAATCTCATAGGAATATGTATCGGATTTCTTTGAACTGTTTAAGAAATTTACCAAGAAACCATGCATATTAAATTCAAAATTAGTGCTGTCTGTCGTTGCCGACATTGTTGAGAAAATCAGATTCCTTTGAGAATCATATATTCGTAAGTTCAATGGCAGATAACCTGACCACGAATCTCTTTTCTCCAATGGCAAAGTCAATTTTGCTATATTTATAACCATCACACTATCTCTCCAATTATCGAGGCCATCAAGCAATAATTTAGCCTTTAATCCCATCATTCCCTGAACATAAGCCTTTGAATCCACTGTTCCAAACGAAATTCCCGAAGGATAATCGTGTTCAAAAATATTCACAGCCTGTAAATATATTTGAGATGGATCAGAGCTCAACGGATCATCATAGGCCTGAGGTGATGGTGCATAGGTTAAAACTGCCGTTGTATCATTTCCCGATAAATAGAATTTTATTTCTGGAATACAATGAGTTACAACAGCATTTACATTATTAAACTGGTCACCTTTTGTTGTAACGTACAATCCTTTGAACTTTTTAATAAACAATGAGTCAGCATGCTGCAAAGTCTCATTCACATTATAACAGGAAAGAACTCTTTCATACAAATCTGTAGCATACGAAACATTCATCTTTTGAGTATATGACGATACAGTATCCTTGTAAGCTGGCACATTAAACGTCATAATCTCTTCTTTTGCAGAAATGCAGGTAGGTACTGTTCCCTTTTGATTGTAATTTTTACAATCTTCTACCGTTATATCATTCTTCAATTCATAGATTGAAAAAGACTGTGCCACCGTTGTATCACCGTAATAATATTTCGCAGATTTAGACAAGCGGAAAACTGCTGAATCCAACTTATACCCTAACAAATCTCCAATCATTCCCTGCAAATACATGCGAGTAGCATATCCAGCACGAGTTCTGCCAAAAGCCTCATCATTATTTTCCCCAACCATATACGTTATCAACGAAGATCGGACACTGTCATCCTGCACTGTTGTATATGTTATTTTAGTTGAGACACTATCAATACATGTTATAAGAAAATCAGAGTCAGGCAACATTTCTATTCCCACCGTCTGCTCCTCTTTATCACATGAACTTAGAAACAGCAAGCTACAAACAAGCCCTATTACAATAGGTTTTAATCTCATGTTATTTTTCGTCAGGTAAGAAACTATCGTAAAAATCGGAATACGCATCAGCGTAATCTTCCAAACCTTGATATGGAAGAATTATCTTACCTTTTTCCTTGCAATACTGCAACAAATCAGCATCGATTTTTTCTTCGCCAAGTACAATTCCCTCAGACTGATCTATTGCCAACTTATTCAAACTCAACCAATCTGCCTTATCTTTTATTGAAGCAATATCATCCGAAGTTATTCCATCAAAATGAATTTTGTTAGCAAAATCTTTCGAAAACGGAGTGTCAAACTTATTGTTATACAAAGAATACACAACTTTAGCATTTGCAAACAATGGATCTTCGTAGAAAGTTTTTTTCAAATACAATGGAAGCAACGATGTGAACCAACCGTGACAATGAACGATATCCGGTGCCCAACGAAGCTTTTTAACTGTTTCCAAAACACCACGTGCAAAGAAAATCATTCGGTCTTCGTTATCATCGAATTCTTTTCCATTTTCATCGGTAAACAACGCCTTTCTGTGGAAAAACTCGTCATTATCAATAAAATACACCTGCAAACGTGCCTGCTGAATTGATGCTACTTTTATTATTAACGGATGATCAGTATCATCTATAATCAAGTTCATACCTGACAGACGAATCACCTCGTGCAACTGATTTCGGCGTTCATTTACCAAACCATATCTTGGCATGAAACAACGGATTTCTTTACCTTTCTCTTGGATATACTGAGGCAAATAGCGTGTCTTCAACGACATTTCAGTATCCGGAAGATACTTCGCCATTTCCTGGGAAACATAAAGGACTCTTGCTTTCTTCATCGCATATATTTTAATATGCAAAATTAACTAAAAATTTTCGGGATTTTTGACATTTCTTTCAAAAAACTAACTTTTACACCTTGAAATTGCCCTCACGGAATAGACTTTATTTCATTCTTTATGAATAAACTTTCAATTTATCATTGATAGTGAAAAAAATGGTTACTTTTGTGTCAACTTTTTGATTGTTTGAAATGATTATTTGTAAAACACGCGAAGAGATTGCAAAAGCTATTGCTGACGTAAGAAAAGAGCACAAAACCCTTGGCTTTATTCCTACTATGGGAGCTCTTCATAAAGGACATATTTCTTTGGTTTCCAAATCAATCAACGAAAATGATTGTACTGCTGTAAGCATTTTTGTGAATCCAACTCAATTCAATAATAAAAACGACCTACTTACATATCCTCGTACTGTTGATGCTGATTTAGCATTGCTTGAACAGACCGGTGCCGACATCGCATTTGTTCCAACTGTGGAAGCTATGTATCCGGAAGGTTTGGAAAATATTACCGAATCGTATGATTTTGGTGCAATCGGTGCCGTTATGGAAGGTGCTGCTCGTCCTGGCCATTTCAATGGCGTAGGCATTGTTGTTCACCGCCTTTTTGAACTTGTTCCTGCCGACAGAGCTTATTTTGGAATGAAAGATTTCCAGCAAATTGCTATCATTCGTGAAATGGTCCGTCAACGTAACATTGATATTGAAATTATTCCTTGCCCAATCGTGCGCGAAGAAGATGGTTTGGCTTTGAGCTCTCGTAATACTCGTTTGAACGATGAGCAAAGAAAACAAGCTGTTCAAATTTCTCAAACATTATTCAAAGCTGTTGATTTAGTCCAATCTTCTAGTGTTGCAGAGGTAAAAGAATTTGTTGAAAATACAGTAAACAGTGTGCCTCTTTTGGAAGTTGAATATTTTGAAATTGTGAATGGTTTTACAATGCAGTCAATTTCCTCATGGGACGAAGCAGAATGGGTAGTTGGATGTATCACTGTAAATGTTGGTGATGTTCGTTTAATTGATAATATTGCATTTAAAAATATTTAAGGCTATGATGATAGAAGTGATGAAATCTAAAATTCACCGTGTAACGGTTACCGAAGCAAATCTTAACTACATCGGTAGCATTACATTGGACGAAGCCTTAATGGAAGCTTCTAATATCATTCCAAATGAAAAAGTTCAGGTTTTAAATCTGAATTCTGGGGAACGAATTGAAACATACGCAATTAAAGGTGAACGAAATAGCGGTGTTGTTTGTCTTAACGGCCCTGCTGCACATAAATTCAACGTAGGTGACGTTGCAATTATTATTTCGTATGCTCAAATGGATTTTGAAGAAGCTAAATCGTTCACTCCATCTGTAGTTTTCCCAGACACAGCCACAAATAAACTTGTTTAAATAATGAGCAGTAAGTTATCAAAAACAATTTCCTACATTGTTTTTGCTCTTATTGGAGTTGCCTTACTGTTTTTTGTATTTAAAGATGTAGATTTCTCTGCAATGTGGAACGACATTGTTCATGCTAATTATGTATGGATAGGTCTTGCACTTGTGTTGGCTATGGTTGCATACATTTGTCGTGCAGCCCGTTGGAATCTCCTTATAGAAGCAACTTGCGATCATAAACCATCGTTGAAAAATGCTTTCTGGGCAGAAATGTTTGGTTATTTCGCCAACTTAGCTTTGCCACGCGTAGGTGAAATTGCTCGTTGTGGTGCATTGAAAAGAACTGAAAACCTTCCGTTTGACACATTAATAGGAACGGTGATTGTGGAACGGGCTTTTGATGTGTTGGTGACTCTTTTACTTGCTTTCATCACATTCTTCTTGCAGATAGACTTATTTGGTGCTTTTATTAGTGATAAAGTCTTGGCTCCAACGGCAGAACGATTCTCGTCAATCTCATTAAATGGAGTAATTTTAGTTTGTGCACTTTTGTTACTTACCCTTATTCTGTTTTTTGTATTGAAGGGCAAAGACAATTTTGTGGTTACCAAAATAAAATCTTTTTGTAAAGGTATTTTCGAAGGACTAAGTTCTGTGTATAAATTGGAAAAACGCGGATGGTTTATGTTCTATACCATCGCATTGTGGGCTTGCTATTGGATAATGACTTGGTTTGTTTGTCTTGCTCTTCAACCAACAGCAAACCTTGGTCTTGATGATGGTTTGTTTTTACTTGTAGTTGGAAGTATCGGAATGGCTGTACCTGTTCAAGGTGGAATAGGAGCATATCATTACATAGTTGCTTTGGCTCTTACAATCTATAATCTAGACTTTAACAGTGTTGGTCTGCTTTATGCAACTATCAGTCACGAATCTCAACTGATATTAGAAATTTTGTTAGGAATTGTTTCCTTATACTTTGTGTTTCGTAAAAAGAACGTATGAATCAACTTGACTCAATAATAAAGAAAATTGTATCGCTTGAAGAGGCAAAAGAACTTGTTTCTGAGTGGAAAAAAAATGGGGAAAAAGTAGTTTTCACCAATGGTTGTTTTGATATAATTCACAAAGGACATATTTATTATTTGGCTAAAGCCCACGATCTTGGTTCAAAGTTGATTTTGGGCTTGAACACTGATGCGTCAATTAAGAGATTGAAGGGTGAAAATAGACCTATAAAGGAAGAAGAATCCCGTGCGTTGACAATCGCAAGTTTTGAGTTTATTGACCTTGTGGTTTTGTTTGACGAAGACACTCCGTTACAATTGATTTCCACGTTGCTTCCTGATGTGCTTGTAAAAGGAAGTGACTACCAAATTGAGAATATTGTTGGTGCAAAAGAAGTTCTTGCAAATGGTGGAGAAGTGAAAACTATTGATTTCGTTGAAGGATTTTCTACAACAAACTATGTGAAGAAAATGTAGAATCATCCTACACGAACAAAAACGCAACAATTTTCCAAACACATTGTAGATTATACTAAACAAAAAAGGTTGTTTCCGCATAAGAAACAACCTTTTCTATTATAAATTCTAACTTATCGAATTACCATTTTTTAATCTCTTCATCAAATAGAATTGATTTGAAGTTAGACAGCAAATGTAGATGTTCAATCTGTCCCGAGAAGATATATTCCGTACCTGCCGATAGTTTTTCGTCCGTAGGTCCTTGAATTCCACCTCCAACTTCAAACGTATTTTTTTCTTTATCTTTTATTTCCAAACCAGCATGTGGACCCCAGAAACTACTGTTGTCAACGGCTTTCACTCGTGCTTCCAACAAAATCTTGTCATATTTCATTCCCACAACCCATACACTTAAGATTTTTATTCTCTCAAAGTTTTTAGTTTGTTCAAATGGTAAAAACATCGTATCCTTCTCTTGCGAAAACAGACTTTCCAAAACAGCATCAGCTTCTTTTATCTTCGCACTTACAGAGTCTTCCATCTGTAGATACGAATCAATGTCGTTCATGTCCTGTTTTTCTCTTATATCAGCAATTTTTTCCGCATAATAACTTGCTGTGTCGGCATATTTCTCAAGCGAAACTGATTTTTTCTTTTCCCCACATGATACAAATAACATTAGCAATGCAAGGGGAATAATTCCTACAATTTTCTTCATTTTATTCGTCTTTTTTTGCAGCTTTATCGTATGATTTTACAATTCCTTTTATAAATGCAGAGCTTAATCCATTGTGTTCCATTTCATTAAGACCTGCTATAGTAATTCCTCGTGGAGTAGTTACCTTATCTATTTCATCTTCTGGATGAGAATGTCTTTGAAGCAACAGTTCAGCCGCTCCTTTTGCTGTCTGTGCAGCAATTAACTGCGCTTCGTCTGCATGAAAACCAATCTGTGTTCCACCTTGTGATGCCGCACGTATTGCACGTAAGAAATATGCAATACCACAAGATCCTAATGCCGTTGCCGACAACATTAAATCCTCGTCAATATATAATGTCTCGCCCAACATTTTAAACAGTTCTGTAACCTCAGCAAATTCTTTTGATTGAGGTTTATTTGTAGCAATACACGTCATTGATTGACGAATTTTTATTGCCGTATTAGGCATTGCACGGGCAATACAAATATCTTTCTTAATTAAGTTCTGAAAACAAGATATTTCCACACCTGTTACCACAGTTATCAAAGTATGTTTTTCTGTAAAAACATCTTTAATCCCATTCATTATCATTTCATAAATGTGCGGAACAACCGACAATACAACAATTCGTGCTTTTGATACAGCATCTGCATTATCATCTTGAAAAACAAATCCTCCCTCATGTAAATCTTTTGGTAGATCTGATTTCTTTCTTGTAATTATAATTTGTTCAGGCTTATATTTTCCTGCATTTACCAATCCTTCGGCTATAGACATTCCTATATTTCCACCACCGATTATTGCTATTGTTGAATTAAAATCCATATAAAATTTATTTCTTGCGAAAGTTACAACCTTTTTTTATAACATCCTACGTTTCGGTTTATATTAAACCCATTCGGAAAAGATTTGCATGATACCATGTTCTGGAGTAATTCTTTCTGTATAAATTCCTACAGACGATGCCGCATCCACATTTTGTTGCAAATCATCTACAAACATGGTTTCTTCTGCTTTTATACCTGCATCTTTCAACGCATATTCATATATTCGTGGATCTGGTTTCCGCATTCCAATTTCGTTTGAGTACCACACCTTTTCAAATAAATCATGATTAGAATGAATCGGTAATTTCTGATTTTCCGCAAACTTTATAAATTCCCGTGTATGTAACTCGTTCGTGTTACTTAACAAAAAGGTTCTATATTTCTTCTTCAGCTTTAGCAATAATTGAACATGTTCTTCTGGATAACCAATTAAAACTGAATTCCACGCTGATATTATTTGTTCCCTTGTTATAGCAGACGGAACAACAGATTGGATTGTCGATAAGAAATCATCCGTAGAAAGCTCACCACGTTCAAATCTTTCAAAAAGTCCATTTGCTCCCATAAATTTTCGAAACAAATCTGGAACACCACATTGAAACATCTGTGCAAAAGCATTTACGGTACGACTCTCATCTATATTAAAAACAACACCGCCAAAATCAAAAATTATATTCTTTATACCTTCTTTCATGAGATTTTTTTTTATTCGTTTGCAAAATAACACATTTTAACTATTTTTGCATCACAAAACTTTTAGCAATAAAAGTCGGGCCTTTAGCTCAGCTGGTTAGAGCACCTGACTCATAATCAGGTGGTCGCTGGTTCAAGCCCAGCAAGGCCCACCACCAGAAAGCACTTACAATTTGTAAGTGCTTTTTTTGTTGATTTTCTCGCAAAAACCAATTTGTTTCGAAACAAAATAATTAATTGTATGGGCGTATTGCTGATGTGAACCCCTACAGATGTTTCATAAATTCATCGGCGGGTATTTCCAATTTGGCAAACGGCGGAAACAGCCGCTTCCCTTTTTGCAAGCATAGACAATGTAGATCATCCACATAGTTGTCTATCAAAATAATTCGTTTTTGTGCAGAACGAATTAAATCGTTGGCAAATTTGTAGGCATCAAAAATTTGACCATTATAGAATAATCCTTGAATTGGAGGTAATGAAGTTTGTACAAAGAAATCAACTTTTTTATTCAATTCAGTAATCTGACGGGTGTGAGATTGTAATGTATTATTGATTTCCTGAAATTCTTGATTTACAGAATATCCTTTTAATAAATATTCTTTCAAAACCTTGTTAGCCCATTGACGAAATAAAGTGGCATTTTTGCTATTTACCCTATAACCAACAGATAAAATGGCATCAAGATTATAAAATTGAGTTTTATATATTTTCCCATCTGTTGCAGTATATTCCAAAATGGAATACACTGAAAATTTATCTAATTCCTTTTCCTTAAAAATGTTATTCAAATGCTTTGAAATTGCAGGTTGTTTTACACCAAACAAATCAGCCATTTGTGCCTGCGTGAGCCACACTGTTTCATTCTCTATATGAACATCTAAACTAATTGTTTCGTTTAGATTGTACAAAATAATCTCGCCTTGTTTTATAAGCGATTCCTGCTGCAGTTCTTTCATTGTATTGTTGCTTTAATACAAAAATAATGAACATTACAACATATTGCAACCGCAACATTTATAACCAATTATCACAAAATAAATACAAATTGACACAAATAGAATTCCGTACGGGCAGGGCTCTGCCCTGCCCTATATATTCCATTTATTTTGCCAATAAAATAGGCGGAGCAGAGCCCCGCCCCGATAGGGATATCCATTTTATAAATAAAAAAATCGCAGAACCCGAAATGGATTCTGCGATTTAAATTAGAGGGCGTATGAATACGCCCGTACTATAAATGGTAAATTCTACAACCCACGCACCAAGCGAACCGAAAGTCCGTAGTAGCGGTCGCTGCCGTTCACGTAGGCACTGGCGCTGCCGAGGTTCATGACGGCATTGTCGCTGTAGAAGCACAGGTGGCCCGCGAGGTCGTAAGCCGAAGACGACCAGTAGTACCCGTCGGAACCCACGTCGCCAACGACCGAACCGTGGCAGTAGCCAGCAGCAGGAAGAAAAACCGCGCCGTTTGATTCCATTTTTGACCAGTCGCTTGTGGTGTATGTATTGCTGTTAAAACCGTTCATT
>JAKSUA010000019.1 GCA_024409235.1 Bacteroidales bacterium
GCAACTATCAATATGAAACATACAAACAACACACAACCAGCTGTTGGAACAGACTCAAAAAGAGGAGATGAAATCCTTTACTTTGTCAGCGACCGTCCCGACGGCAAAGGTGGTCTTGATATCTGGTACAGTATATATTTATCAAAAAAAGGAGAATGGCGTGAAGCAAAGAACTGTGGAAACAAGATAAACACAGCCGGCGACGAAATGACCCCATTCTATCAAATGCGCGACAGAACCTTATATTTTAGTTCAAACGGTTGGGCCGGTCTTGGAGAACAAGACATATTCCGTTCCACTGGAGAACTAACAAAATGGACACCAGCAGAAAACGTAGGTTATCCTATCAATACTGGTTTCGATGACATTTATTTCACTGCAGACGCTGCAACTGTTAACGGATTTTTCGTATCTAACAGACAGGAAGACAAAAACAAATCTACTTGCTGCGACGACATTTTCTCATATAAATTTGTTGATGCAATTTCTATTGGAGTAGAAGGAACAGTTATGCTTATTCCAAACGCAACAATCGAAAAGATTGTAAAAGACAATATGGAGAAAGTAAACGAGAGAACTTCATCCGGCGACTCTACAATTTTTGCAGAAGGAAGTATTGTTTCACTATTCTTAATAGACAAGAACACCGAAGAACCAATCTTTATTGCTGCTGACACAACTGACGAAAATGGACATTACTTTTTCGACGTTACCGCAAGAAAAGACTACATGCTTCAATTTGAAAGCGACAAAAAACTGCCTCCGGAAATTCGCTTCACAACAAAAGGCATATTCAAATCTGACACAATTCACATTGATGCTATCGGAATCGACTATCTTTCTAAAGACATTTTCCGCATAAAAAATATTTATTACGACTTTGACAAATCAAGTCTAACTCTACAATCAAAGAAAATCATTTCACGCACAATTTTGTATATTATGAAAGAATATCCTCAGATTGTAGTTGAAATTGGCAGTCACACCGATAATAAAGGTGGAGAGAACTACAACCTTAAACTATCACAAAAACGTGCGGAAAGCGTAGTTAACTATCTGGTTCAAAACGGAATAGAACCTACAAGACTGAGAGCAAAAGGATACGGAGAAATGCACCCTGTTGAACCAAATGAAAACGAAGACGGAAGCGACAATCCTGAAGGACGCGCAAAAAACAGACGAACAGAATTTAAAGTCATAGGTACGCTCAATCAATATTTTGAAATTATTTACGAAGATTAGAACAAGTATATTGAATTTGTTTCTTATATTTGGGGCGTTTTATGATGATTAATGTAATATTACACTTATGAAGTACAAATATCTTATACCATTCTTCCTATTATTTTTAGGATTCGCAGCTGATTCTTACGCCCAGATTGACTTGTCAGCATTGAGTTCTGGGAAACTAAAAAAATTAGGAAACACAGCTATGAATAACGGTGATTTTTATAGCGCAAGCCGTTATTATGAAGCTTACTGCAAAGAAGTAGAAGATTATAAAATCATGTTCCAACTTGCAGAAAGCTACCGTTTATCTCGAAACTATGCAGCTGCAGAAGTTTGGTATGACAAAGCATACAAAGCAAATCCACAAAAAAACACTCTTGCTTTGTACTACTACGCAACAATGTTGAAAACATCTGAAAGATATGCTGAAGCAAAAGGTCATTTCAAATCATTTAAAAAAGAATATGCCGGTGCAAAAGATTTCAGCATTTATTCTGCACTTGTAAAACAACAATTGATTGCCTGCGATTCAGCTCCTTCATATATTGCTTCGCCTCTAAACATGGCTGTAACAGCAATGGATAACTCAACAAACACAGAAGGACATGAATATATGCCAATTTTCTTGGAAAACAGAGCTATTGCTTACGCAGCTACAGCAGTTGATTCTTTAGGAGCAACATCTGTTGACTCTATTGTTTATCCTAAATTTTACGAAGCTACTTATGCCAACAACAAATGGATGACAAAAGATGATTGGAATTTAAACGTTCAGGAAACTCCTAACCTTAACGCTACTCATGGAGCATTCTCTCCTGACATGCAACGTTTTTATTTCGTTCGCTGCGAAAGAGGAAAGAAGAAATTCCTTTCAACAAAAAGAAAACCAGATATTTGTAAAATCTACGTAACAAAAAATACTTTTGGTACATGGCAAGCTCCTGAAGAACTTCCAGAAATCATAAACACCAAAAACACATCTAACATTCAAGTTGCAGTAGGAAACGAATCAAAGAAAAATGACGAAATTTTGTATTTCGTTTCAAATCGTGAAGGCGGACGTGGTGGTTACGATATTTGGTATTCAATCTTCATGTCGAAGAAAAACGAATGGCGTGCACCAAAGAACTGTGGTAATAAAGTAAACTCATCGGGTGATGAAATTTCTCCTTATTACGATGCTGTTACAAGAACATTGTACTTCTCTTCTAACGGTTTAGCTTCTATGGGTGAATTTGATATTTTCAAATCAAACGGTGAAATGAGTAAATGGACTCCCGCAGAAAACATGGGATATCCTATCAACTCTCCATACGATGATTATTATTTCGCATTAAGTCCTGACGGCAAAAAAGCTTTCTTCGCTACTAACCGTGTTGGCACAATGACTGGTGGACAAGAAACTTGTTGCGATGACATTTATTTAGTTGACTACGAAGATGTTAAATTTGATATTCCTGTAACTGGCCGTGTATTTGAATTGGTTGACAGCAAACTTTCAAATTTAATTTCTGCTAACTTTGAAACAAATGCAAGCCAAGACAGTCTTTCTGTTGATTTAGCAGATTCAGTTGCTACAGCACCTGCTTCTGTTGAAAAAGAGAAAAATTACTTAGCAGGAAGCCGTGTTGCATTATACATGGGTAACTCAAATGAAAAAGTATTCATTTCAAGTACAGAAACAGACGCTGACGGCCGTTATTACTTTACTGTAGAACCAAATCATCAATATGTTCTACAATTTGAAAATGTTCGTTCTGGTTCCGCATTTATTCCATTCTCTACAAGAGGTATTACAGAACCTGACACATTACACTTAAAAGATTACGGAATCAACTCTATTACAAAAGATGCATTGGTTGTAAAGAACATTTATTACGAATATGGAAAATTCCGTTTGAAAAAGGAACAAAAAGAAATTCTTGACGAATCAGTTGTTTCTTTGATGAGAGAAGCTCCAGAAATCGTAGTTGAATTAAGCAGCCACACTGATGATCACGGAGGTGAAGCATTCAACTTAAAATTATCACAAAAACGTGCTGATGAGATTGTTGATTATGTAATCAAACAAGGTATAGAAAAATCAAGAATTATCGGTAAAGGTTACGGATTCTCAGTTCCTGTTGCACCAAACAAATTTGATGACGGTGCAGACAACCCAGATGGACGTGCTATGAACCGTAGAACTGAATTCAAGGTTATCGGAACAGTTTCTGAATACGACGATTTTATCGAAGATTAATCACAACATTTTAGATATGAAAATCCAGTAAGAATTCTTACTGGATTTTTTATTTTATGACCTTGATTCTCCTTTGTTGTTACCATGAAAAGGTTATCTTTGCATAATCTTTACGAAAAAAAATAATGAAAGGCATAACTGCGTTTTTACTTACACTGCTATTATCCTCAACAATGGCTTTTTCTCAAAAAGCAGAAGGATTAGCACAAACTCCACCTATGGGTTGGAATAGCTGGAACACATTCGCTTGCGACATTAACGAACAGTTAGTTATTAGTGTTGTTGACAGCATTGTTTCCAAAGGACTACGTGATGTTGGTTACAACTACATTGTTATTGACGACGGCTGGATGCTTCACGAAAGAGACAAAAAGGGGAACTTAGTTGCAGACCCAGAAAAGTTCCCAAATGGAATAAAACATTTAGCAGATTACGTACACTCAAAAGGTATGAAATTCGGTATTTATAACTGTGCCGGTTCATACACCTGCGGTGGATATCCCGGAGGTAGAGGCCACGAATACCAGGACGCACTTTTATATGCTTCTTGGGGCGTTGACTTCCTTAAATATGACTGGTGTTCACATGGTAATCTAACATCTGATGCAGCATACACAACAATGCGTGATGCACTTTACGCAACAGGCCGCCCAATATTATTCAGCATCTGTGAATGGGGCGACACAGAGCCTTGGCTATGGGCAGAAGAAATTGGACACACATGGAGAATTTCTGGCGACATATATCCTTGTTTTAATTGTGAAGACCGACATGATGACGGGCTACCAACACAATGGTCTGCTTGGGGAATTATGAGAATACTTAACATGCGCGACAACTCAGTTCTTCGTCAATATTCTAAACCTGGAGCATGGAATGATTTTGACATGATGGAAGTTGGAAACGGAATGACTCTTTCTGAAGACCGCTCTCATTTCGCCTTATGGTCATTGCTTTCTTCCCCACTTATGCTCGGAAATGACGTTAGAAAGACATCTAAAGAGACATTAGAAATTATTACCAATAAAGAAATCATTGCTGTAAACCAAGATGAATTGGGCATACAAGGATTTCGTTTTGAAAGCATTGACAGTTTAGATATATGGGTGAAGCCACTCGTTAACGATTCATGGGCAATATGCTTTTTAAATACAAGTGAAAAGCCTTATAACCTAAATTACAACTGGAATCAAAAAACAATAATTGACACAATATTCAATAAAAAAATAAATTTTTCAACGACAACTTGTCAAATACGTGACTTGTTTGCAAAAAAGACGATTGGTACGACCAAAAATCCTACTAAAACAACCATCAACAGCCATGATGTGTTTATGGTGACGCTCAAACCAATAAAGAAATAACAATATGGCAGCAAAAACAGAAATAAGTAATTTTTCAATCGATTGTGTAATCTTTGGATTTGACAAAGGTGAATTAAAAGCCCTTCTAATAAAAAGAAATACAGAACCAGATTTTGGTAAATTAGGGCTTCCTGGAGGATTTGTTTATTTGGACGAGGATCTTGATGCAGCTCCAATTCGTCGTTTGCACGAATTAACAGGACTAACAGACATTTATATGAAGCAAGTAGGAACTTTCGGAAAAACTGATCGTTATCCTATCCGCAGAGTTATAACAGTTGTCTATTATGCTTTAGTGCGTGTTTCCGACTATTCTATGAAAATCGGCGAAGATGCGTTGGAACTTCATTGGGTTCCAGTTAATCAAATGCCAGAATTAACATTTGACCATAACGACTTGTTCAATGCTGCATTAACAACATTGCAGGAACAAGTACGCATAGATCCAATCATATTCAATCTGCTACCAAAAGATTTTTCTCTTTCTGACCTTCAGATTGTTTATGAAACAGTTACTATGCAGAAATTTGATAAGAGAAATTTCAGAAAGAAAATATTAAACTTAGGCATTTTGCATGACACAGGAAAGAAACAAAACAATGTGTCTCATCGTGCAGCCCGTCTTTACAGATTTGACAAAAAAGCTTATCAGAAAATGCTGAAACGCGGTCAGATGTTTGCAATATAATCTGATTACTATTAACAAAACAAAAGGGTAAGAAATATTTCCTACCCTTTTCTATTTATTTTAATACAAAATAGGTATGCTTGAAGCATACCTATTTTGATTAATATTCATTCCAACTCTTTATTTCCAATTCATCTACAGAAATATTGCAGAAGGCTGTAATAAAGGCTGTTGCTAATCGTGCATTCGTCAACAATGGAATATTGAAATCTATTGCACCACGACGGATAGAATAATCGTTATCCAACTCAGACTTGCTATGATCTTTTGGAACATTGATAACCAAATCAAGTTGTTTTTCACGAATATAATCCATTACATTAGGTTTAAGGTCTTCATCCGGCCAATGTAATGCAGTAGCCTCTACTCCATTGTTTTTCAAGAATTCAACTGTTCCCTTAGTACCAAATAGTTTATATCCTTTTTGAACTAACAGACGGCAAGGTTCCAACAAAACAACCTTACTCTTAGCAGGTCCTGTACTCAAGAAAATATTTTTCTTTGGAATCTTGTAACCAACCGATAACATTGATTTTAAGATAGCTTCATAATAACTATCACCGATACAACCAACCTCACCTGTTGAAGACATATCTACACCCAAAATAGGATCGGCTTTTGCCAAACGTGCGAAACTAAATTGTGGAGCCTTAATACCAATATAATCCAAATCAAAAATTGACTTATCGAATTTTTCCACTGGAACTCCCAACATAACTTGTGTTGCCTGAGCTATAAAGTTCTTCTTCAACACTTTTGATACGAATGGGAAGCTTCGAGATGCACGAAGGTTACATTCAATAACTTTAATATCATTGTCTTTTGCCAAGAACTGCATGTTGAATGGACCAGAAATTTGTAAGCCTTTAGCAATTGCTCTACTAATTTTCTTAATTCTACGAATAGTTTCGAAATATAGTTTTTGTGGCGGAAATGTCATAGTTGCATCACCAGAGTGAACACCTGCAAATTCAACGTGTTCCGAGATAGCATAACTTAACACTTCACCATTTTGAGCAACGGCATCAATTTCGATTTCTTTAGCTTGCTCAATAAATTGTGTAACAACTACTGGATGTTGTTTTGAGACCTTGGTTGCAAGCGTCAAGAAATGTTCCATTTCCTCCTTGTTTGAAACGACATTCATTGCCGCACCAGAAAGCACGTACGAAGGACGAATCAATACAGGGAAACCGACCTCATCAACAAATTGATAAATATCATCCATGCTTGTCAACTCTCTCCAACGTGGTTGGTCAATACCAAGTTCATCACACATTTCTGAGAATTTATGACGATCTTCTGCCCTATCAATATTGATTGGAGATGTACCCAAAACATTTACCTTTTGGTTATACAAACGCATAGCCAAGTTATTTGGAATCTGACCACCTGTAGAAACAACTACACCATGTGGATCTTCTAAATCACAAATATCAAGTACACGTTCCAATGTCAATTCATCAAAATACAATCTATCACAAGAATCGTAATCAGTTGATACTGTTTCCGGATTATAGTTTATCATAACCGAATGGAATCCTTCTTTCTTGATAGTATTCAATGCATTTACACCACACCAGTCAAATTCTACAGAAGAACCAATTCTGTATGCCCCAGAACCAAGAACGATAACAGATTTTTTATCATTATTAAATGATATATCGTTCTCATTACCAGAATATGTCATGTACAAATAGTTCGTTTGTGCAGGATATTCTGCAGCCAAAGTATCTATTTGTTTTACAACAGGAACAATTCCTTTTGATTTACGGAATTGACGAACAGTATCAATATTGTCTTCTATATTCTTATCTGCAGAATTTAATACAAGACGAGCAATTTGGAAATCTGAGAAACCACGTACTTTTGCCTCACGCAATAAGTCTTCTGGCATAGATTCTAAATTTGAGTAACCAGAGAGTTGCTGTTGAATATTTGCAATATTCTTCAACTTTTCAAGGAACCATTTGTCAATCTTTGTCAAATCATGGATTTTATCTACCGAATATCCTTTTTCCAAAGCAATATTGATAGCGAAAATACGCATGTCGGTTGGCTTCTGTAATTCTTTGTCAAGATCTTCGAACGAAATATCATGGTTAGCAACAAAACCGTGCATACCTTGACCTATCATACGCAAACCTTTTTGAATAACTTCTTCGAAGTTACGACCAATTGCCATAATCTCACCAACGGACTTCATTGACGAACCAATTTCTTTTGAAACGCCATTGAATTTTCCCAAATCCCAACGTGGAATCTTACAAACAATGTAATCCAAAGCTGGCTCGAAGAACGCACTTGTAGTCTTTGTAACAGAGTTCTTCAATTCAAACAAGCCGTAACCCAAACCTAACTTAGCAGCAACAAATGCCAATGGATAACCAGTAGCTTTCGAAGCCAAAGCAGAAGAACGGCTCAAACGAGCATTTACCTCAATTACACGATAATCTTCGGAATTTGGATCAAGTGCATATTGCACATTACATTCACCAACGATACCGATATGGCGAACTATACGGATAGCTAATTCACGAAGTTTATGATATTCCGCATTAGACAATGTTTGCGAAGGAGCAACAACAATACTTTCACCAGTATGGATTCCAAGTGGATCGAAGTTTTCCATATTACAAACAGTAATACAGTTATCATATTTATCACGAACAACTTCATACTCAACTTCTTTCCAACCTTTCAAAGATTCTTCGACCAATACTTGCGACGAATATGCAAATGCTGTTTCACACAGTTTTTTCAATTCCTCAACATTAGAACAGAATCCACTACCTAAACCACCCAAAGCATAAGCAGCACGTACAATTACAGGGAATCCAAGTCTTTCTACAGCCTTTACTGCTTCTTCTACAGAATTCACAGCTTCACTACGAGCAGTTTTCACATTTATTTCATTCAATTTTTGAATGAAAAGGTCACGGTCTTCTGTATCCTTGATTGCCTGAACTGGTGTACCCAACACTTTAACACCATATTTTTCAAACACACCACTGTCGTACAAAGCTGTACCACAGTTCAAAGCAGTTTGTCCACCGAAAGCCAACAAAATACCTTGTGGTTTTTCTTTTTGGATTACACGTTCTACAAATTCAGGAGTTACAGGCAAGAAATAAATTCTGTCAGCTATACCTTCCGAAGTTTGTACTGTAGCAATATTTGGATTGATAAGAACCGTTTCGATTCCTTCTTCGCGTAACGCTTTCAAGGCTTGTGAACCAGAATAGTCGAATTCACCTGCTTCTCCAATTTTCAAAGCACCTGAGCCTAATACTATTACTTTTTTAATCTCGTTCATTTCAGTATGATTTTACTTTGGAGTTACTTTTTATTTTCTTCAACTAATTTGATGAATTTTTCGAATAAAAATTCTGTATCTGTCGGACCGCCACATGCTTCAGGGTGAAATTGTGTAGCAAAAATCGGTTTTACCTTATGCTTAATACCCTCACATGTATCATCATTTAGATTGATGAAATATGGTTCCCAATCGCCAGTCAATTTTGAGTGGTCAACAGCAAAACCGTGATTTTGAGAAGTAATAAAGCAACGATTTGTACCAACTTCACGAGCAGGTTGGTTATGACTTCTATGGCCATATTTCAACTTATATGTTGTTGCCCCAGATGCCAAGCCCAACAACTGGCTACCCAAACAAATACCGAAAATAGGTTTATCGCCTTCAATCGCAGTTTTTAAGTGTGCAACTGTTTCCTTACACATTGAAGGATCACCAGGTCCATTCGAGATGAACAAACCATCGTATTCATCTTTCGTAAAATCATAATTCCATGGAACACGAATTACCGTAGTATCATGTTTTAATAAACAACGAATAATGTTGTTTTTCACACCACAATCCACAAGCATGATTCTATTAGAACCATTACCATACACAACTTTTTCCTTAGTACTTACCAAGTCAACCAAGTTTTCTTTATTAGGATCGTACCATGCAACATCCTCGTCATCGATAACGATTTTACCAAGCATACAACCCGACTCACGCAATATTTTTGTGAGAGCACGAGTGTCAACATCAAAAATTGCCGGCACCTTGTTTTCAACCAACCAATCAGCAAGGCTTTTCTCTGCATTCCAATGGCTATACACAAAGGAATAGTCCGAAATTACCAATCCAGCAATTTGGATTACATCACTTTCGAAAAATTTCGGCATATTATTTTCAACATCAGATTTAGGAACACCATAATTACCTATCAATGGGTATGTTGACACTAAAATCTGCCCTTTATACGAAGGGTCGGTTAAACTTTCCGGATAACCAGTCATAGCCGTATTGAAAACGACTTCACCGGCAACCGAACCTGGAAAACCAAAGGACTTACCAACGAATTCCTTTCCGTTTTCCAAGATCAATTTGGCACTTTTTAATTTTGACATTGTATCTTTTATTAAAATCACTATCTAATTATTTGATAGACTTACTTAATAATATACTCCTGCCAGCTCTTGATTTGAATATCACTCATTTCTTTTGAGCAAGCAGCCTGTAAGAATGCACTTGCAAGACGGGCATTTGTCAACAATGGAATGTTGTGATCAATTGCCGCACGACGAATCTTGTAACCATTCGTCAATTCGCGTCTTGTTTGATTCTTTGGTATATTTATAACTAAATCTATTGTATGTTCTTGCATTAATGTTGTTATATCTTCAGTTGCAGTTTCGTCTGGCCAACTTACCGTTGTGGCTTTTACACCATTTTCTGCCAAAAATTTCTGGGTTCCTTCGGTAGCATAGATTTTCAAACCTTTTTCTTGCAATAATTTACAAGAATCCAACAAATCCACTTTACCTTTTGAATCGCCAGAAGAAACTAACACGCCTTTTTCTGGTTTATGGAAACCTACTGAATATAACGAAGCCAACAACGCATCGTTAAAATCTGTTCCCAAGCAACCTACTTCACCCGTTGAAGACATATCCACACCTAAAATTGGATCAGCTCTATGAAGACGGGCAAATGAGAATTGCGAAGCCTTTACACCAACATGGTCAACATCGAATACTGCTGAATCTGGTTTTTCAACAGATTCACCCAACATAATCTTTGTTGCTGTTTCAATGAAGTTTCGTTTCAACACTTTTGAAACAAAAGGGAAACTTCTTGAAGCACGAAGATTACACTCAATAACTTTCACATCGTTATTTTTAGCTAAGAATTGAATATTGAATGGACCACTAATATTTAATTCTTGCGCAATCTTCTTACTAATTTGTTTAATTCTGCGAGCTGTTGCAACATAAATATTTTGTGCAGGGAATACTAATGTTGCATCGCCAGAGTGAACACCTGCAAATTCTATATGTTCGGAAATACCGTATTCAATAATTTCACCATTTTTAGCAACGGCATCGAATTCTATTTCTTTTGCATTTTGCATAAACTTAGAAACGACTACCGGATATTCCTTAGAAACTTTTGCAGCCGCGCCCAAGAACGTATGCATTTGTTCTTTATCGTAGCAAACATTCATTGCAGCACCAGAAAGTACATACGAAGGACGAATCAAGACAGGGAAACCAACTTCATCAATAAACTTGTCGATTTCATCATAGCTTGTCAATGCTTCCCATCTTGGTTGGTCAATTCCAAGTTGATCCAACATCGCAGAGAATTTATTTCTATTTTCTGCTCTATCTATAGAAACAGGAGAAGTTCCCAAAATTGGTACATTTTGACGATGAAGTTTCATTGCCAAATTATTTGGAATCTGTCCACCAACCGAAACTATTACACCTTTAGGAATTTCAAGGTCGATTACATCAAGTACACGTTCGAAACTTAATTCATCAAAGTACAAACGGTCACACATATCGTAGTCGGTAGAAACAGTTTCTGGGTTGTAGTTAATCATAATTGATTTGTAACCCAATTTACGAGCAGTTTGAATAGCATTTACCGAACACCAGTCAAATTCCACAGAAGAACCAATTCTATATGCACCAGAACCAAGCACAACGATAGATTTATCGTTTTTGTACGCATAACTAATGCTGTGTTCTGTTTCACCGTATGTCATATATAAATAGTTCGTCAATTCTGGATGTTCAGAAGCGATAGTATTGATACGACGAACAGCAGGAAGAATATTGAATTTCTTACGAACATCGCGAACGCGCAATTGTTCTTTTTCCATATTTCCTGCTGGATTTTCCACATAACGAGCGATTTGGAAATCAGAGAAGCCCAAGCGTTTAGCTTCTTTCATTACATCTGCTGGCAAATCTTCGATTTTACTGTATGAAGAAAGAACTTTTGTGTAGTCAACAATATTTTTCAAACATTTGATGAAATACACATCTATTTTCGTAAGTTCTTCGATTCTTTCAGGAGTATAGCCATTTTCCAACGCTTTAGCAATAGCGAAAATTCTCAAATCTGTTGGATGAGAAAGTTCTTTGTCTAAATCGTCGAACTCTAAATCATTATTACCAACGAAACCGTGCATACCTTGGCCAATCATACGAAGACCTTTTTGCATAATTTCTTCGAACGATTTACCGATAGACATAATTTCACCGACAGACTTCATTGAAGAACCGATTTCACGGTCAACGCCAACGAATTTAGTCAAATCCCAACGAGGGATTTTTGCAATTATATAGTCAACCGAAGGTGGAACGTATGCAGAGTTTGGCGTACCCATTTCACCGATTTGGTCAAGTGTATAACCCAAAGCCAATTTTGCAGCAACAAATGCAAGAGGATAACCTGAAGCCTTTGATGCCAACGCTGAAGAACGGCTCAAACGAGCATTGATTTCAATAATTCTATAATCGTTTGTCTGCGCATTGAAAGCGAATTGAATATTACATTCACCAACGATACCGATATGACGAACAACTTTTATAGAAATTTCCTGCAACATTGCAATTTGTTCCTTCGTCAATGTTACAATTGGAGAAATCACGATACTTTCACCAGTATGGATACCAAGTGGATCGACGTTTTCCATTGGAACCACAGTGAAGCAATGATCGTTTGCATCGCGAATTACCTCAAATTCAATTTCCTTCCAACCTTTCAACGATTCTTCTACAAGAATTTGTTTTGAATAAGCCAACGCATTTTCGCAAAGGTCAACAAATTCTTTTTCGTTTGTAGAAATACCTGAACCAAGACCACCAAGAGCGTAGGCCGAACGAACCATGATTGGGAAGCCCAAACGGTTTGCAACTTGCAATGCGTCCTCTATAGATTCAACAGCTTGTGAAGATGGAGTTTTCGCATCGATTTCGTTCAATTTCTTCACGAACAAATCACGGTCTTCTGTAATCATAATTGCTTCTACAGAAGTACCAAGCACTTTCACGCCATATTTTGCAAGCGTGCCAGAAAGATATAATTGTGTTCCACAGTTCAAAGCAGTTTGTCCGCCGAAAGCCAACAAAATACCATCAGGTTGTTCTTTCTTGATGATTTCTTCCACAAAATATGGAGTAATTGGCAAGAAATATACCTTATCGGCAATACCATCAGAAGTCTGAATAGTAGCGATATTAGGATTGATTAACACTGTAGAGATTCCTTCCTCGCGCATCGCCTTTAGCGCCTGCGATCCGGAATAGTCGAACTCTCCCGCCTGACCAATTTTTAGAGCTCCAGAACCAAGCAAGAGCACTTTTTTTACATCTTTCATTCTATATATATTTTTCATTCATTCCGTAAAACAAAAAAAATGCGTTAGTGAAAAACAACTAACGCATTTTACAATCAAAAACAAAAAAAGACTTTTTCTTGATGGCCTTTTGGCAACATCACCTTTATCGGTAAATCCAAGAATGTCTTCATCGCTTTTGTATTTTTTATTTTGACAAAAATAAGAATTCGAATCCACTCTCACAATAAACAAAAACGAAAACTTATTAACTTTTTTGTTTAATTAAAAACACATTCAAATTCATTTCTGGAAAGAATGACTATATATTCATTTTCTCACTATCCTCCACATATTTCACAAAGGCATTATTCACAAGCCTATTGCCACCTGGAGTAGGATAATTTCCAGTAAAATACCAGTCTCCCGAGAAGTTTTTACATGCAGCATGCAAATCTCCGATTTTCTGATAAACAATCTCAATTTCTGTTTTTACATCCGAAGGCGTTAAAAGTTCCGCAATTTTTTTAGAAATCTGTTCATCACTAAAAGGTTTATAGATTTCCTTCACATAATTGACAACTTTTTCTTTTGGAAGATTCTGTTGCGCTTTTGATTTTTCATACACTTCCTTTATCAGACTCTGCATATTGTTTTCCTTAAGCAAAGCCATCGCAGCCTTGAACGCAATAAAGTCATCCATTCTCGACATATCGATACCATAACAATCTGGATAACGGATTTGAGGAGAAGAAGAAACTATCACGATTTTCTTTGGATGTAATCTGTCAAGAATACGTATTATACTCTGTTTCAGCGTAGTTCCACGAACAATACTATCATCAATAACAACTAGATTATCTTCGTGAGGAACAATACTTCCATACGTGATATCATATACATGGGTTGCCATATCATTTCGAGTATTGCTTTCTGAAATGAACGTACGAAGCTTCACATCCTTTATTGCAACTTTCTCGAAACGAATACGCTGTTTTAAAATCTGATGCAATTTTTCCGATGATAGATTTTTTGCTTTCGAAATGGCATTTTCTTTTATGGAATTCAAATATGTTTCCAAACCTTCCAACATTCCATAAAAAGCAACTTCGGCAGTATTTGGAATAAATGAGAACACAGTGTGTTCAACATCATTTCCCACAGCTTTTAAAACTGACGGAATAATATATTCACCAAGTTTTTTTCTTTCCTGATAAATATCGGCATCGCTACCTCTTGAGAAGTAAATTCTCTCGAACGAGCAGGCACTTTTCTTCTTTGGATGAACAATCTGCGACATTCTAACAGAAGCATCTTTGGAGATAATAATTGCCTCGCCTGGATTTACTTCGTGCACATCGCTGATAGCAACATTCATTACCGTTTGAATCACCGGACGTTCCGAAGCAACAACAACGATTTCGTCATCAACATAATAAAAAGCCGGACGTATTCCCCAAGGATCGCGCACAGCAAATGTTTCGCCACTTCCTGTCGCCCCGCAAATCACAAAACCGCCATCCCAATATTTCACAGAAGATTTCAGTACATTTTCTACTTTCAAATTAGCCTCAACCTGTTCTGTGATTTCAATACCAGACAAATTCTTTTTATTAACAGACTGATATGTTCGTTCCACTTCCCTATCCAACCTATGACCGAACTGCTCCAACAAAATAAAAGTATCGGCATATTTCCGTGGATGCTGTCCCGATTGATGCATCATTTCAAACACCTCATCAACATTGGTAAAATTGAAATTTCCACATACAGCAAGATTCTGCGAACGCCAATTACTACGTCGCATAAATGGATGAACATACGACAAAGCTGACCTTCCGGTCGTACTGTATCGTAAATGTCCCATATAGATATTTCCAGCAAATGGCAACGAATTTGCTGCATAAACAGGGTCGCTCAACTGCAAATCGGACAAGCCGACATAATTTTTGTGAACCAAAGAAAATACTTCCGTTATCGCATTCGCTCCCTCGGCTCTCTCACGAAACATAAACTCCTCACCAGGATTCGTATTTTGTTTAACACATACAATACCGGCACCTTCCTGTCCCCGGTTATGCTGTTTTTCCATCAAAAGATACAGTTTATCAATACCATATCTCCATGTACCGTATTTCTGATGATAATATTCTAACGGTTTACGAAGCCTGACAATAGCAATACCGCATTCGTGTTTTATTGGTTCCATATCCTATTTTTGAGAGCACAAATATATGAATTTGTTAAAAAACGCACTCTAATACTTATCTAAAAATTAATTTCCTAAATAAATTTCACAAATTCGCTTTAGATTTTAAACAATTATTTGTTTTTTTGTGTTTTCAAAAAGACAGATAGACCTTTTAAGTATTTTCAATTATGAGTCAGACTAAATATATTTTTGTTACAGGCGGTGTTGTTTCCGGTTTAGGAAAAGGTATCATCGCATCTTCTATTGGTAAACTTTTGCAGGCACGAGGATATAAAGTAACAATCCAGAAATTAGATCCATATTTGAATATAGATCCAGGAACATTGAATCCATACGAACACGGAGAGTGCTATGTTACAATTGACGGTGCTGAAACAGATTTGGATCTTGGTCATTACGAGAGATTTTTAAACCACGAAACAACACAGGCCAATAACATTACCACAGGAAGAATCTACCGTAATGTTATTGAAAAAGAACGTCGTGGCGATTTTCTTGGAAAAACAGTGCAGATTATCCCTCACATTACCGACGAAATAAAAAGAAACATTCAGCTAATCGGCAACAAAGGCTATGATTTTGTTATTACCGAAATTGGCGGAACTGTTGGCGATATTGAATCTTTGCCGTTTCTTGAAGCAATCCGCCAGATGAAATGGGAAATGGGAAACAACTGTCTTTTCGTACACCTTACACTTGTTCCATTCATAAAGGCAAGTCAGGAGATGAAAACAAAACCGACTCAACATTCCGTAAAACAATTACAGCAAGCTGGAATACAACCAGACATTTTAATTTTACGTACTGAATACGACATTCCTGCTGATATCTGTAAAAAGGTTGGACGTTTCTGCAACGTTGATTTTGAGGCTGTTGTTCAGTCTGTTGATCAAAAGACAATCTATCAAGTTCCTATCGCGATGGAAGAGCAACATCTTGACGAGACAATTCTAAAGAAATTTGGAATAGAGCCAAAAGAAATGACGGGAATGGAATCATGGTGTTCGTTTGTAAAAAAATTATATAATCCTAAAACAACAATCCAAATTGCATTAGTAGGCAAATACGTTGAACTTCCTGATGCATACAAATCAATTTTAGAAGCATTCATCCATGCCGGAGCAACACAAGAATGTAAAGTTTCTGTAAAACTCGTTAATTCTGAAGAGATTACTGAAGAAAACGTTAAAGAAAAATTGTCTGAATGTTCAGGAATACTTGTTGCTCCAGGATTCGGACAACGAGGAATACAAGGAAAAATCACAGCAATACAATATGCAAGAACACAGAATGTTCCATTCTTAGGAATCTGCTTAGGTATGCAATGTGCCGTTATTGAATTTGCAAGAAATGTATTAGGCTATAAATCTGCAGATTCAATAGAAATGTGCGAAACCACTAAATATCCGGTAATCGACATTATGGCCGACCAGAAAAACATTACAGAAAAAGGCGGAACAATGCGTTTAGGCGGATATCCTTGTAAAATACAAAAAGACAGCAGAGCTTTTGAGATTTATGGTTCCGAAAACATAGTAGAAAGACACCGCCATCGTTATGAATTCAACAACCATTACTTACAGGATTTTGAAAACGCAGGTATGAAGGCAACCGGAATTAACCCTGACACCGGTCTTGTGGAAATTGTAGAAATTCCATCACATCCTTGGTTTGTCGCCGTTCAGTTCCACCCTGAATACAGAAGCACTGTTGTTCAACCACATCCATTATTTATTGCATTCGTAAAAGCGGCAATGAAATACTGCAAACAATAAGTTTAATTTTTTAAGATTTTTTGCATATTTTTCTAAAAAAAAGAATTTAGACTGATAATATCTATGTCATTTCATTACTTTTTGCTACATTTGTATGTATTCTCAAAAAGTTAAATAATGGCAGCTATTGTAGATGAAATAGATAGAAAGATAATTGACTTTCTTACAAAAAATGCAAGAATTTCGTTCACTGAAATAGCACGTGAATGCGGTGTTTCCAGTGTTGCAATTCATCAACGCGTTTCTAAATTAGAAGACGCTGGTGTTTTTAACGGATCTTGTTTTTTAGTTAACGAAAACACTTTAGGCTACACAACATGTGCATACATCGGTGTTAATTTCGAAAAAGGAGGTGTATATCAAGCTGTTTTAGAAGAACTTAACGAAATTCCAGAAGTCGTTGAATGCCATTATACAACAGGAAAATACGGATTACTTTTAAAAATCTACGCTAAAGACAACAGCCATTTGATGCATATTCTCAGCCATCAAATACAGGCAATTCCTGGTATCTCGAGTACAGAAACTTTTATTTCTCTAGAAATAGGTATTCAAAGACAAGTTACTTTATAGAATCCCAAATTATCCATTTTAGTCTCAAGAATTTACTTTTCTTTCTAAAGAAGAGTAAATTTTATTTTCTAGAGACAGACTGTTTTTTATGGAGTCAAATCCATTTACTACACAAAAAAAGACCATTCAGTAGTAAACTACCGAATGGTCCAAGTTAAATAATGAATGAAAAATATATAAAGAGTTAATAACTCTTCTCGTGAACAGATTTTACCGCACGACCTGAAGGATCGTTCATATTTTTGAATGACGCATCCCAAGCCAAAGCTTCAGCAGTACTACAAGCCACAGATGGAATAGAAGGAACTGATTTCGCAGCTGATTCAGATGGGAAATGTTCTTCGAAAATACATCTGTAATAGTATTCTTCTTTATTCATCGGTGGGTTGATTGGGAATCGTTCTGCCGCATGTGCCATTTGTTCATCTGTCACAGCTTCGGAAGTAATTTTCTTTAATGTATCAATCCAACTATAGCCTACACCATCAGAGAATTGTTCTTTTTGTCTCCAAGCAACGCTTTCCGGCAACAAATCCTCGAATGCCTTGCGTACTATCCATTTCTCGATTTTACCATCTTTGCTCATCTTCTTTTCAGCATCAATATTCATTGCCACATCTAAGAATTCTTTATCCAAGAATGGAACACGACCTTCAATACCCCATGCCATCAAAGACTTGTTGGCACGAAGACAGTCATACAAGTACAATTTTTTCAATTTACGGATAGTTTCGTCGTGGAACGACTTAGCATCTGGAGCTTTGTGAAAGTACAAATATCCACCAAAAACCTCATCAGCACCTTCACCCGACAATACCATCTTTATACCCATAGACTTGATTACACGAGCCAATAAATACATTGGAGTTGATGCACGAACAGTTGTAACATCGTATGTTTCAATGTAATAAATCACATCTCTAATTGCATCAAGACCTTCTTGTATTGTATAGTTGATTTCGTGGTGAACAGTACCAATATGATCTGCAACTTTTTTAGCAGCAATCAAATCAGGAGCACCTTTCAAACCTACAGCAAACGAGTGCAACTGTGGCCACCAAGCATCTTGAGCGCCATCAGTTTCAATACGTTTTGAAGCAAATTTCTTTGCGATAGCCGAAATAACAGATGAATCGAGACCACCAGACAACAATACTCCGTAAGGAACATCCGACATCAATTGACGTTGTACAGCATCTTCAAGAGATTGTTTTACATCTGCAACATCAAGAGAGCTACCCTTTACGTTTTCGTACTCTACCCAATCGCGTTTATACCAGCGTTTCATTTCGCCCTCCTTGCTCCAATAATAATGTCCAGGCAAGAATGGTTCGTACGATTCGCAGAAGCCTTCAAGTGCTTTCAATTCCGAAGCAACATATACAGTTCCGTCAGAATCTTTACCTATATATAATGGTATAACTCCAATTGGATCGCGGGCAATCAAAAATTCATCTTTTTCTGCATCATACAATGCAAAACCAAAGATACCGCTCAAATCTTCTAGGAAATTGATTCCTTTTTCTTGATATAATGCAAGAATTACTTCACAGTCTGAACCTGTTTGAAAATCATATTTTCCCGCAAGTTTAGCACGGATATCTCTATGATTATAAATTTCTCCATTAACTGCAAGAATATGAGTTTGAGCCTGATTTTTCAAAGGCTGACTTCCTGACTGAGGGTCAACAATCGAAAGACGCTCGTGAGCTAAGATTGCAGATTTACCTTCATAAATACCTGACCAATCTGGTCCACGGTGTCTAATTTTTCTTGACATTGTCAAAGCCTTTGTTCTTAAAGACTCTGATTTTGTCTGTATATTTAAAATTCCTACAATACCACACATAACTGTTTACGTTTAGAGAAATTTAACCTTTTGTTCTTTATAAAGAGGGGCGAAGTTTTACCTCGCCCCTACATTATTATTTTGTTTTTAAATATTTGTCAATTGCCGAAGCAGCTTTTCGTCCAGAAGCTATTGCGCGAACAACCAAGCTAGCACCCGTTGCAGTATCACCAGCAGCAAAAACTTTAGCAACACTACTCATTTGGTTTGCATCAACAGCAACATTTCCACGAACATCGTAAGAAACCTGAAGTTCATCTAACAAACCTGTATGAACTGGATGAACGAATCCCATTGCCAAAAGAACCATATCAGCTTCGATAACATAAGTCTTACCAGTTTCTTTCATTGACATTTTTCCTGTAGCAGGATCCTTAGACCATTCTACTTCTGCAACTTCAACACCTGTTAACACACCATCTTTTCCGATGAATCGTTTACTTGCCAAGTTCCAGTAACGGTCACAACCTTCTTCGTGAGAACTTGAAGTTTTCAACACCATTGGATAGTTTGGCCAAGGTGTTGCAGGGTTGTAACCTACAGGAGGTTTTGGCATGATTTCAATTTGTGTAACAGAAACAGCACCTTGACGAGTTGAAGTTCCTACACAGTCAGAACCTGTATCACCACCACCGATAACCAACACTTTCTTACCTTTTGCAGAGATTCTTTCTGCTTCAGAGAATTCTTCACCTGCAATTACATGATTTTGTTGTTGTAACAATTGCAACGCAAAATATACACCTTTTAAATCACGTCCTTCGATTGGAAGATCACGAGGTTCGCCTGAACCCATTGTTAAACAAACAGCATCGTATTTGCTCATGATTTCGCTACCTTTAATGTCAACACCAATATGAGTGTTTGTAACGAATTCAATACCTTCTGCTTTTAATACATCAAGACGACGTTCAATGACTTTTTTGTTTAATTTGAAATCAGGAATACCGAAGCGAAGCAAACCACCAATTGCGTTATCTTTTTCGTAAACTGTAACGCTATGTCCCATTTTATTCAACATATCGGCAGTAGCTAATCCAGCAGGTCCAGAACCAATCACAGCAACCTTTTTACCACTGCGTGTTTTTGGAGGACGAGGAACTATCATTCCTTGAGAGAAAGCATACTCAATAAGAGCAGCTTCGTTTTCACGGCAAGTTACTGCTTCACCTGTTTGTGCCAATACACATGATTTTTCACACAATGCTGGACAAACACGACCTGTAAATTCAGGGAAGTTACTTGTTTCCTGTAACTTAGCTACAGCTTCACGCCAAGTACCTTTGTACATTAAATCTTGCCATTCAGGGTTTTTGTTACCAAGTGGACAAGCCCAGTGACAAAATGGTACTCCACAATCCATACAACGTGAAGCCTGCAATTTTCTATCTTGAAAGTTCAACGTCTGTTCAACTTCACTGAAATCTATAACTCTTTCATGTATTGGACGATAACCCGCTTCTTTTCGACCTATCGTCATAAATGCTTTAGGATTTCCCATAACAATTTGCTTTTTGATTGATTAATAATCGCGTTCTACTTCTGCAATTTTCTTGTTAATTGCTGCAATCTTCTCATCATGAAGTACCTTCTTGTATTCAATTGGAACAACCTTGATAAATTTACCCGCATAATCATTCCAATTTGTCAAGATACGTTTTGCAAGAGGACTTCCTGTGTAAGTGTAGTGCTTGTAGATAAGATTTTGAAGTTCATTTGCATCTTGGTTGTCTTCAAGAAGAGACAATTCAACCATTTCCATATTACAGAAATAATCGAAGTTGCCTTGTTCATTTAGAACATACGCAATACCACCACTCATACCAGCAGCGAAGTTACGTCCTGTTGAACCAAGAATTACTGCACGACCACCAGTCATATATTCACAACAGTGATCACCTACACCTTCTACTACAGCTATTGCACCACTATTTCGAACGCAGAATCTTTCACCTACGCGACCGCTGATGTACACTTCACCAGAAGTTGCTCCATAAAGGATTGTGTTACCTGCAATAATGTTTTCTTCTGGAACGTATGTTGTACCTTCTCCTGGCATAATTGCAATGCGACCACCTGAAAGACCTTTACCAATGTAGTCATTTGAATCACCTTCCAATCGGAAAGAAACACCTTTTGTAAGGAATGCACCGAAACTTTGACCTGCAGAACCTTTGAAGTTTACTTTGATAGTATCTTCTGGCAAACCTGCTTCTCCGTATTTCTTTACAATCTCACCAGAAAGCATTGCACCGACTGTACGATCTGTATTTTCGATTTCGAAAGACAATTCTGTCTTCGCACATTTTTCGATAGAATCTTTTGCCTGAGCAATCATCTTGTGATCGATACCTTCTTCAACTTTGTTGATTCCGAATTTTACACAATGAAGCGCATTTGTTTTTGCTTCTTCTGGCATATAAATCAATTTAGAGATATCGATTTTGCCAATCTTAGGATTGCAGTCAAATTTCTTTTGTACCAATAAGTCTGCACGACCAACAGCTTCGTTCAATGTCTTGAAACCAAGTTGAGCCAAATGTTCACGGATATCTTCTGCCAAGAAGTTGAAGAAGTTTACAAGATATTGATAGTGACCGATGAAGCGTTTACGCAATTCTGGATCTTGTGTTGCAACACCCATAGGACAAGTATTCTTGTGACATTTACGCATCATAACACAACCAAGAACTATCAATGTACTTGTACCAAAACCGAATTCTTCAGCACCAAGCAATGCAGAGATGATTACATCGCGACCAGTTTTCAACTGACCATCAGCTTGTAGGCGTACAAGACCACGAAGGTTATTGATTACCAATGTTTGTTGTGCTTCTGCTAAACCAAGTTCACCTGGAAGACCTGCATGTTTTACAGAACTTACCGGACTAGCACCTGTACCACCTTCTGCACCAGAAATCAAGATTAAGTCAGCTTTTGCTTTAGCAACACCGGCTGCAATTGTACCTACACCTGTTTCAGAAACCAACTTAACGCTGATAGCAGCTTGAGGGTTTACGTTTCTCAAATCGTAGATTAATTGTTTCAAGTCTTCGATTGAGTAGATATCGTGGTGAGGTGGAGGCGAAATCAAAGAGATGCCTGGGATAGAGTGACGAGTTTTTGCAATCACTTTATCTACTTTGAAACCTGGCAACTGACCACCTTCTCCTGGTTTTGCACCTTGTGCAACCTTGATTTGAATTTCGTCGGCATTTACCAAATATTCTGTAGTTACACCGAAACGACCTGAAGCAACTTGTTTGATAGCACTACGAGTTGACAACCCATCTTCGCGTGGTTTGTAGCGGTCTGAATCTTCACCACCTTCACCAGTGTTGCTCTTAGTACCAAGTTTGTTCATTGCGATTGCAATTGCTTCGTGAGCTTCAGCACTGATAGCTCCAAACGACATTGCACCAGTAACAAGATGTTTTACGATTTCGCTTGCTGGTTCAACTTCGCTGATATCGATAGGATTTTTCTTATAATCCATGAAATCGCGCAACCACATTGGATGAGCTTTTTCATCTACAGCCTTAGTGAATTCTTTATATTTTGCATAGTCACCTGTACGAGTTGCAATCTGCAATTTTGAGATTGTTTCTGGGTTCCAAGCGTGTAATTCACCATCCTTACGGAATGCATAGTTACCTGCATTATCTATTGTCCATTGATCCATATCGGCTTCGAAGGCTGCTTTGTGAGCAGAAACAGCATCACGGTAGATATCAGACATATCAATACCTTCGATTTTTGAGTTAGTACCCTTGAAGTATTTGTCCAATACATACGAACCGATACCAACAGCTTCGAAAATTTGTGCACCACGGTAACTTCTGATTGTTGCGATACCCATCTTAGACATAATCTTCATGATACCTTTTGTTACCGCTTTAATATAGTGTGCTTGTGCACTTTCGTAGTCAAGAGAAATGTTACCGTTCTTAATTTCTTCTTTCAACACTGCGAATGCCATATATGGGTTGATGATGTTTGCACCAAATCCACACAATAATGCGAAATGCATAACTTCGCGTGGTTCAGCAGTTTCAACAACGATGGCACTTTGCATACGTTTGCGTTTTTCTACCAAATAATGGTGAACAGCAGACACAGCCAACAAAGAAGGAATTGCAGCATGAGTTGCATCAACAGAACGGTCGCTCAAAACGATGTAGTTTTTACCTTCATCGATTGCTTTTTCTGCTGCGATACACATATCGTCAACAGCTTTTTCGAAACCTTCTACACCTGCAGCTGGTTCGAATGTCATAGGAATCACAGTTGTAGTGAAACCTTTATAGTTCAAGTTCAACAACAAGTCAAACTCTCTATTTGTCAAGATAGGATTTTTAACCTTCAACAACTTGCATATTTCTGGAGTTGGTTCCAACAAATTTGAGTGAACAGAACCAACATAACTCATCATTGACATTACCAATTCTTCGCGGATTGGGTCAATTGGTGGGTTTGTTACCTGAGCAAACAACTGACGGAAATATGCAAACAATCGTTGTGGTTTGTCCGACATAACAGCAAGTGGCGTATCGTTACCCATTGAGTTTACAGGTTCCTTACCTTCGACAGCCATTGCGTCAATCAACATATCGATATCTTCTTTTGTGTAGCCGAATTCCTTAACCATTTGTTTGTAGTTAGGAAGTTCGATTTTTTCAGCACGACCAGAAGTGATAGTAGAAAGGTCAATACAGTTTTTATTGATCCAATCTCTGTAAGGATATGCTTTTGCTAAATTATCTTTTATTTCTGCATCACGATAGATTGTTCCTGTTTCTGTATCAACAAGTATCATTTTACCTGGACTGAAACGACCTTTTTCGCGAACATCAGCAGCATCGAATTTCAATACACCTGTTTCTGAAGCAGCAACCATCAAGTCATCTTTGGTGATTACATAACGAGCTGGACGCAAACCGTTTCTATCAAGCATACCGCCGGCATAACGACCATCAGTAAACATTAAGTCAGCAGGTCCATCCCATGGTTCCATGAACATACTGTTATATTCATAGAATGCTTTCAAATCATCTGGAATAGGGTTTTTAGAGTTCCAACTTTCTGGTACAAGCATAGACAAAGCGTGTGGCAATGACATACCAGACATCATTAAGAACTCGAATACGTTATCGAGTGATGCACTATCACTCATATCTGGTTGAATAATAGGATACAATTCCTTCAAGTCGCCAAGTTTCTCTGAACTCAAGATACTTTCGCGAGCAGTCATCCAGAATCTGTTTCCTTTAATCGTATTGATTTCACCGTTGTGACCCAACAAACGGAATGGTTGTGCCAAATCCCAAGTTGGGAATGTATTTGTACTAAAACGTGAGTGAACAAGAGCGATAGCACTTGTGAAGTTTGGATGAGTTAGATCCGCATAATACTCACGCAATTGAGGAGATGTCAACATACCTTTGTACACAATGGTTTTTGTTGACAAGCTATTCACATAGAAACTACGTTTTTCTGCCAAATCAGCATTCATAATTGCAATCTCCGCTTTCTTACGGACGATGTACAATTTGCGTTCAAGTTCTTCTTGACTTGCACCACCAGAGATGAACACTTGTTTTGTTTGTGGTTCTGTTGCAAGCGAACCTTCACCCAAAATCGAGCTATTTACAGGAACATCACGAACAGCGAAAAGATTCAAAGATTCTTTCTCGATTTCTTGTTTCAAGATATTCATACAGATTGAAGCTTCACCTTCATTCTTTGGTAAGAATATTAAACCTGTTCCGTAACGACCTTTTTCAGGAACGGCAATTCCTTGAAGAAGGATAAATTCATGAGGGATTTGTACCAATATACCAGCACCATCACCTGTGTTTGCATCAATACCTTCTGCACCACGGTGATTCATGTGTTCCAACACTTGTAGACCTTTCTCTACAATGTCGTGAGATTTCCCTCCATGTAGCTGAATTACAAGCCCAACACCACAAGCATCATGCTCATTTTCGGGACTATACAATCCCTGATGTTTTGGATAAAAACATTTCATATGCGTATTAATTTTTAAGTTTCGAGGAAAAGGGACAGTTTATAACAAACTGTCCCATAATCATTTATATTCTATCGAATGAATAACAATTCTCTGTATTTTGGCAATGTCCACATTTCATCGTCAATTATCATTTCTAATTTATCGGCATGATAACGGATTTTGTCGAAATGGCACAATACAGTATCTTGGTAAGCAAACGCTTTTTCACGTTCACCAGTAAGTTTATTTGCAACTTTACGAGCTTCAACCATTTTTTCTACTGTATCTTTTATAGCAGAAATATGTTCAGAAATTTCTTCGATAGTTGAATTGTCGTGAGCAGATAGTTTTTCTGCTTTCTTGCGTTCGTAAACCTGAGTCATTTTGTACACATTGTCCAAAAGAACTGACTGATAACGAGTTGCAACAGGAATAATATGGTTCAAAACGATATCGCCTAATACACGAGCCTCGATTTGGATTTTCTTAGTGTATATTTCCCATTTAACTTCGTTACGAGCTTCCAATTCTTTTGCAGAGAACACACCACAGTCTTCAAACATTTTCACTGTAGCTGGTTTTGTGTAAGCATCGTAAATAGCAGGAACGCTTGATTCACAATCTAAGCCACGTTTTGCTGCTTCTTTCTTCCATTCATCGCTGTAACCATTACCATCAAAACGAATTACCTTCGATTCTTTGATGTATTTTTTCAATACAGTAAAGATAGCTTCATCTTTACCCATACCTTTCTTAATATTTGCATCCACATCAGCTTTGAATTCTTTCAACTGAGCTGCAATTGCAGTATTAAGTGCAATCATACCTGAACCACAGTTTGCTGATGAACCAACAGCACGGAATTCGAAGCGGTTACCTGTGAAAGCAAATGGAGATGTACGGTTACGATCAGTGTTATCCAACAATACTTCTGGTAATTGAGAAACACCAAGGTTAAATTTACGTTTACCTTCAATTGTGATAGCTTCTTCTACTTTGCTCTTTTCAATCTTGTCAAGAATTGCTGACAATTGAGTTCCCAAGAATACTGAAATGATTGCTGGAGGTGCTTCGTTAGCTCCCAAACGGTGAGAGTTTTGAGCTGTCATGATAGAAGCTTTCAACAACGCATTGTTTTTGTAAACTGCCATCAATGTGTTTACAACAAATGTTACAAACTGTAAGTTTTCTGTAGCGTTTTTACCTGGAGTGAACAAACCTACACCTGTATCTGTTCCAAGTGACCAGTTGTTGTGTTTACCAGAACCGTTGATGCCAGCGAATGGTTTTTCGTGAAGTAATACACGGAAACCATGTTTACGGGCAACACGTTTCATGATAGACATGATTAACAAGTTTTGGTCGTTAGCCAAGTTTGTTTCACCAAAGATTGGTGCTAATTCAAACTGGTTAGGAGCAACCTCATTGTGACGAGTTTTGCAAGGAATACCATATTTGTATGCCTCGAATTCGATTTCTTTCATGCAAGCTTGTACACGTTCTGGAATAGAACCGAAATAATGGTCTTCCAACTGTTGGTTCTTTGCAGATTCGTGACCAACCAATGTACGGCCAGTCAACAATAAGTCTGGACGAGCTGCGTACAAACCTTCGTCAACCAAGAAATATTCTTGTTCCCATCCAAGGTAAGAATATACTTTCTTAACGTTTTTGTCAAAATAATGACAAACATCAACAGCTGCTTTGTTTACTGCGTTCAATGCTTTCAACAATGGAGCTTTGTAGTCAAGAGCTTCACCTGTATAAGACACGAATACAGTTGGAATACACAATGTATCATCTACGATGAATGCTGGAGATGAAGGATCCCATGCTGAATAACCGCGGGCTTCGAATGTATTACGCAAACCTCCACTTGGGAAACTTGATGCGTCTGGTTCTTGCTGAGCCAACAATTTTCCTGAAAATTCTTCAATAACACCTTCTCCAGGAGCACCTGAATATTCTATGAAAGAATCATGTTTTTCAGCAGTTCCGTCTGTTAATGGCTGGAACCAGTGTGTATAGTGAGTTGCACCCAACTCCATAGCCCACTGTTTCATACCTGCTGCAACGTGATTTGCGATGTCTCTGTCTAATGTCGCACCATTATCGATTACATCACGAATCTTTTTAACTGTTTCTTTTGACAAGTATTTAGCCATTTGCTCACGACCAAACACATATTTCCCGAAATACTCCGATGTATTTTCTTTCGGAGCTTCAACAGCTACAACTTTTTTCTTAAAAGCTTCGCTTACGACTTGAAATCTTAAGTTTGACATATAATTATATTTTAGATTAATATTTTTTTAATTCTATCTATTGCCTCTTCGCAGTTTTCCTTTGTTCCAAAAGATGTCATTCTCACATATCCTTCTCCACTTGGACCAAATCCTACTCCCGGAGTTACCACTACATTACATTTTTCAAGTAAGAAATCGAAGAAATCCCATGAACCCATTCCCTGAGGAGTTTTCACCCAAATATATGGGGCATTCACACCGCCATACACCTGCATTCCTATCGAAGCCAAACCTTCCCGTATAAAATTAGCATTATTTAAATAATATGCAATGTTTTCTTTTGTTTCTTTTTGACCCTGAGGACTATAAACAGCCTCTGCCGCTCTCTGTACTATGTACGAAGTTCCGTTGAACTTTGTACACTGACGACGGTTCCAAAGTTTGTTCAACGCAATCAAAGAACCATCCGGAGCCGAAGCTTTCACTGTTTTTGGCACAACTGTATAACCGCAACGAACTCCCGTAAAACCTGCTGTTTTCGAAAAACTGCGGAATTCTATTGCCACATCCTTCGCTCCTGGTATTTCATATATACTATGCGGAACATCTTCTTCCGTAATAAAAGCTTCATATGCTGAATCGTACAATATCAAAGAACCTTTTTCTTTAGCAAAATCAACAAATTTCTTCAATTCTGATTTTGTTAAAGTTGTTCCCGTCGGATTGTTTGGATAACATAGATAAATAATATCAGGAGTTTTTTCCGGTAATGTCGGAATAAAGTTGTTCTCTGCAGAACACGACATATACATTATGTTATCCGCACGGCCTGCCATGATATTTGTATCTACATACACCGGATATACAGGATCTGTTACAACCACCAAATTATCTGTATCGAAAAGATCACCGATATTTCCCAAGTCGCTCTTTGCACCGTCGCTTATAAACACTTCATCCGCATCAAGCGTAATTCCACGGGAATTATAATCATGCTTAATTATTTTCTCAATTAAGAATTTATACCCCTGTTCCGGACCATAACCGCGGAAAGTTTCCTGCACTCCCATCTCATCAACAGCAGTATGAAGCGACTTAATTACTTCATTACACAAAGGACGTGTAACATCACCGATACCAAGACTTATTATCTTAGCATCTACATGAGAAGATCTATACTCAGCCGTTTTATGAGCTATCTCTGAGAACAAATAACTCTCACGTATTTTACTGAAATTGTTGTTAACACGAACCATTTTCTCTACTGTCTTTTAAAAACAATACAAAAGAACAAAATTTACTTTTAATTTAAAAGCTTTTTTAAAAAAAAAGTTTAATTCATTAATAGATTACGAGTTTTTCGTATGTAAAACCAAAACTTCACTTACATTTTCCCCCATAATCAACAATCAAATCTATACTTATTTTTCAAATATTAAAAATCGCATCTGCTCATTTCTATATATATAATGTATAAAACAATTTAATCCGTTAATCATTTTTTCTTATCGTATTTATTTTTTTAATTTTTTTGTAAAAATTTTTTTAGATTTTTAAACATAATTCAAAAATTAGTTATATGTTTGCATTGTCAAAAAGAACAGATGGTACTATTGAACAACATACAGATTAATAAAAATCAGCCCGAAGGGGCTGTTATTTATAATTGTGTTCAGCAGAACAACAGAGAATAGTTAAGAAATCTTCTAAAAGAAAACTGGTGCACCTTTCTTTTAGTTTTAAAGTAAAAAAAAATAAATAAAACATTAGAAATTAAAGTCATGAAAACAAGTTTAAAAAAATTCGGTTTAATTATTTTAGCAGCTTTCGGTTTTAGCGCTGCGTATGCTGAAGAACCTGAATCTTCGGATTTAACATTAGAAGTTGGCGGCGATGTTGTCAGCAGTTATATTTGGCGTGGTCAAGAATTAGGCGGCGCAAGTTTTCAACCTTCACTTTCTTTAGGATGGAAAGGCTTATCTTTATCAGCTTGGGGATCTGTTGGTTTTGAAAGTTCAAACACAAAAGAATTCGATTTAACTTTAGGTTACGAAATCTCTGGATTCAGCGTTTCTATCACCGATTATTATTTCGCTTATCCTGGAGCTTTAAATCAATATTTCCACTACGGAAAAGGAAAAACTGCCCATGTGTTCGAAGCACAATTAGGTTACGACTTCGGATTCATGTCAATCAACTGGTACACAAACTTTGCCGGCGACGATGCTGTTAAAAACGCCGAAGGCGACAAAGCTTATTCATCGTATCTTTCTTTAGGAGCTCCTTTTACTCTTGGCGGTGTTGACTGCGAAGCTGAATTAGGCTTCATGCCTTGGAAAACAGATTTTTATGCTAACTGCGACGGATTCTCGTTCTCAAATATCAGCGTAAAAGCAACAAAACCAATAAAACTTTCAGACGAATATGAATTAGGATTCTTCACACAAGCAGTATGGAACCCTAAAGCTGAAGGCGGTTACATTGTACTCGGTATGAGTTTCTAAAAATGTATGTTTAATTAAAATATAATAGGTATGAAAAAAATTGAAGCAATTATTCGTAAGACAAAGTTCGAGGATGTGAAAGAATCACTCCTTGCAGCAGACATTGAGTGGTTTTCATACTACGATGTCCGTGGTGTCGGAAAAACCCGCCAGGCAAGAATTTACCGTGGTGTTGCTTACGACACAAGCTGTATCGAAAGAACATTGATTTCTATTATCGTACGCGATAAAAATGCTGAAAAAACTGTACAGGCTATTCTTAAAGCAGCACAGACTGGTGAAGTTGGAGACGGCCGTATTTTCATCATCCCACTTGAAGATGCTATCCGCATTAGAACTGGGGAACGTGGAGACATTGCTCTTTACAACGCTGAACAAGAAAAATAAAACTCTCGTAGAAAGTTGAATTTAAACTAGACAATTATGAAACGATTTATAAAACATCTTATAAAATTATCCGGCATTCTTGCCTTTAGCGCCGGAATACTTATGGCAGGATCGGCAATGGCACAAGACTCTGTTGCCGCAGTATCTGACAGCGCAGCTGTAATTGCAGAAGCTTCTGCTGATGCAGTTGTTGAAGAAGCATCCTCTCCTATTAATGCTGTTGACACCATCTGGGTTTTACTTGCAGCAATGCTTGTGTTCTTCATGCAACCTGGTTTCGCTTTGGTTGAAGCTGGTATGACGAGAACTAAAAACACTGCCAACATCCTTATGAAAAACTTTATGGACTTTTCTGCCGGATCTATTATTTACTGGTTGTGCGGTTTCTCTCTTATGTTCGGTGCAGGTGCCTTCATGGGATGGGACGGATTCGGTATAGGCGGCGTTGAAAATCCTTGCGAAAACTTGCCGAAAGAAGGTTACTTCATTTTCCAAACTGTTTTCTGTGCAACTGCTGCTACTATCGTATCTGGTGCAATGGCTGAAAGAACTAAATTCTCTATGTACATTGTTTACTCTATAATTATTTCTGCTTTCATCTACCCTATTCAAGGTCACTGGTCTTGGGGCGGCGGATGGTTAAGCGAAATGGGATTTCACGATTTCGCAGGTTCTGCAGTGGTTCACTCATGCGGTGGTTTCTTAGCTCTTGCAGGTGCTATTGTTCTTGGTCCACGTTTGGGCAAATACTCTAAACACGCTGACGGCAAAATGCATTCTAACGCTATCCCTGGACACAGTTTGACTCTTGCTGCACTTGGTGTATGGATTCTTTGGATGGGATGGTTTGGTTTCAACCCTGGTTCTACTGTTGCTGCCACAGGCACTGTTGATCCTGACTGCTACGGAGGCGGTATTCTTGACAACATGTCGGCTACTGCTCACATTTTTGTTACAACAAACATCGCTGCCGCTGTTGGTGCTGTAACTGCACTTGTTTACACTTGGATTGTTTACGGAAAACCTTCTCTTTCAATGGTATGTAACGGTATCTTAGCTGGTTTGGTTGGTATTACTGCAGGTTGCGACTGCGTTTCGATTGGTGCAGCTGCTATAATCGGTTTGATTGCTTCTGTAGTAATGTGCTTCAGCGTAAACTTCTTTGATACTAAACTTCATATCGATGACCCTGTAGGTGCAATCTCTGTTCACGGTATGGCTGGTTTCACAGGAACTGTTTTAACTGGTGTGTTCGCATTCGAAGAATGTGGCTACAGCGTTCTAACTCAGTTAATCGGTGAACTTGCTATCGCAGGATGGTCTTTCGGATGCGGTTTAATCGTCTTCTTGGCAATTAAATACATTCACGGCCTACGCGTTGAATCGAGAATTGAAGAAGAAGGATTGGATATTTACGAACATGGTGAATCTGCTTACAACTGATAGCAGGATTTAACGTATTAATTTTTGTGTTGCCGCATCGGACGAAAATCCGATGCGGTTTTTTATTTAAAATCCACACTTCAAAACTACATACGGATTAAAATTCCAGTCATCTGCATTTCTAAAATTATACCCTATCTCCATCTCGGCGCCCAGCGAAAGATTCTTGTAAAAATTGTAGAACACTTTATTCTCTGTGCATAATGAGATATAATCTCTACCTATTATTTCCTCGGTTCCTTCGAACGAAAATTTCTTTACCTGACAGCCCCACACAAAGTTCGAGAACCAGTTACAATTAGAATTTACATCCACACCGGCTATTATTGTTCCGAACGGAAGCAGCCAACCTACAGCAACAATATAGTCATTGTTGCACATTGCCAAAGTTCTGTACTCGCCGTGAAGCACAAACTGACCAAAGTATCTTTCGCAAAATGTCTGAGACCAAAATCCAACAGCCTGATTCTCACTAAAATTCACCTCAGTCTGATTGAAAAACATTCCTTTCTCATAAGGCTTAAAAATTTCAAACGAAGTTTTCACATCTGTTCCCAGTTCCAAATGCAGATCCTGAGCTACTACAACTGTTGACGCAAACAACGACAACAAAACAAAAATTGTTTTTTTCATAATTATTTATATTTGATTATTACTGATTAAACACAACAAGCCAAGCCATCAGATTCACTCTAACGGACAGCAGAACATAATTCAACTAAATCAAAACAGAACAGTTTTCTGTCTGACAAACAGTTACTTGAATTAACGGAACTAAGGTTTGATTAGCTTTTACAAGCCTTTGGGGCAGTCTTTCCCCATAAAAATTAAAAGTAGTTGTATTCATTGCTCTTTATGTTTTAATTTATTTTTGAGAGCGGAGGATGACAAGCCTAGAACTTCGCTCTTGGAATTTTTCCGATGCAAAGAAACACAAATTTCCGAAATAAAAGCAGCTGGATGATAATTATTGTTGTTTATGTTTTCCCCTCGCCTGATTCATCCGATTTCACTGCCGGGCAAAAAAAAAGACGATTCCCTACCGGAAACCGTCTTTATCAAAAAAGAAAACGAATTTTCTATTTTTTTGAATCACGTATCATTTTAAGAAAATAACTGTGAACCGAGACATCCTCATTCAATTCTGGATGGAATGCTGTTGCCAGCTGATTTCCTTGTCTTGCAGCAACAATTTTTCCGTCAACCTCAGCCAAGATTTCCACTCCATCTTTTACTGATTCAATGTACGGAGCACGGATAAATGTCATCGGAATCTCTTTTTCAATTCCTTTCATTTTTCCTATCGTGAAAAAGCTTCCCAACTGTCGTCCGTAAGCATTTCTTCGGGCAACAATATTCATTGTGGAGAATCGTTTTTCGGGTTTTCCTTCAATGGTTTCCGCAAGCATAATCAAGCCCGCACAAGTTCCAAATACAGGCAAACCGTTCCGTATTGCATCCTGAACTGGCTCCAGCAGTCCTAATTCGTGCAACAGCTTAGACATTGTTGTACTTTCGCCGCCAGGAATAATAAGCCCGTCTTTGGGTTGGTTCCAATCTTCCAGATTACGGATTTCGAAACTGTCGGCGTTGCATTTTTTCAGCAACGCACGATGTTCTTCGAAAGCTCCTTGTAAAGCCAAAACAGCTATTCTCATTTTATTTTCCTCTTTCGGCCATTAAGATTTCGATCTCATGTTCGTTGATACCAACCATTGCTTCACCAAGATCTTCGCTCAATTCTGCCAATATCTTAGCGTCGTTGTAGTTAGTAACTGCTTTAACGATTGCCTGAGCACGTTTTTCCGGATTTCCGCTCTTGAAAATACCGCTACCAACGAACACACCTTCAGCACCAAGCTGCATCATTAACGCTGCATCGGCTGGAGTTGCAACACCACCTGCTGCAAAGTTTACTACTGGCAATTTACCGTTTTCGTGTACATATTGTACAAGATGAAGAGGCACCTGCAATTGTTTTGCTGCTTCGTAAAGTTCATCTTCGCTCAACGATGTAAGTCTGCGGATTTCACTCTGCATCATTCTCATGTGTGTAACAGCCTGCACAACATCACCTGTTCCTGGTTCACCTTTTGTACGGATCATTGTTGCACCTTCTGCAATACGGCGAAGTGCTTCGCCAAGGTTTTTCGCACCGCACACGAATGGAACATCGAATTTTGTTTTGTCAATATGATATACATTATCTGCTGGTGAAAGAACTTCACTTTCGTCGATGTAGTCGATTTCGATTGCCTGCAAAATCTGTGCTTCTGCAAAGTGACCGATACGGCATTTTGCCATAACTGGAATAGAAACAGCTTCCTGAATTCCTTTTATCATTTTTGGATCGCTCATACGGGAAACACCACCTGCAGCACGAATGTCCGCTGGAATTCTTTCAAGAGCCATAACTGCACATGCACCCGCTTTTTCTGCTATACGTGCCTGTTCCGGTGTTGTAACATCCATGATTACACCACCTTTTAGCATTTGTGCTAAATTTCTGTTTAATGTTTGTCTGTCCTGTGTCATAATTTTTTGCTTTTATGAATAACCGGAACAGGGCCCTTGTTCCAAGTAATTCTATTTGTTTATATTTATTTTTCTATATTCACTCGGCGACATCTTTTTCATTTTCTTAAAAAACTTAGTGAAATGCGCCTGCGACGAAAATCCTGATTCATTTGCAATTTCCTGAATCGTTTTCCCCGTCGTTCTCAATTCGGTTTCAATCTCCCCTATCAAATAATTATCAATGATTGTTTTGGGAGCCATTCCCGATATCTGTTTGGTTACCTGCGACAGATATCTTCCGCTCACATTCAGCTGTTCCGCATAAAAATGCACATCGTTGTAGGTCTTCACATATTTAACCACGGCATTCATAAATTCATTATACAGCTCATTGCTTCTTCCCGTTAAATTCGAAGAATGAATTACCTGTGTGTTCAAATATGATTTTGCTTTTTCTATTGCCGCAGGAATATTTTCGCCTTTGCTTAAATATACCGCAACGGCACTGGAGAATTTATTTCCAAATCCGTGAAGGAACGAATCGTCCAAAACATGCAGTTTTTCCCGTCCGACCTTCTGCGACAAGAAATCCACATCCTTTTTTCTCACTATCACTAAATCGCAGAGCGGAATCAATTCCCTTTGTACCAGACTCAGTACCGATTCATCCATCAGCACATCGCCGTTTGTTGAACAGATTACCGGATCATACATAATGTATTTTGGTTTGTTTTTCCGCAGTACGCCGCAAATCATCGATATTACCTCCACGTTGCGAATCATTCCTATTTTCACAATCTGCGGCTGCACATCATTAAAAACAGCTTCTATCTGCCCAGCCACAATTGTTGCCGGAACATCAAAAAACTCCTGAATACCGATTGTGGTCTGCACTGTAATCGACGTGATTGCCGACACCGCATAACCGCCTAACTCCGATATTGTTTTTATATCAGCCTGTATCCCGGAACCGCCTGTGCTGTCGGAACCGGTGATTGTCAATATGATACCTTTACCATCCATTTCCATTACAAATAGAAAACATTTTCGGCAAGTAAAAAAAACTTGTTCTTTTTTTGACAAACAAATCAGTTTTTTTGACAAAAAGGAGGGATTTTGATTAGTGATTAGTGGTTAGGGATTAGTTTATAAGATTGCAATTGAACACAATAAAAAACAAAAATCCCGTTTTATATTTGTAAGGTTATTATTCGCCCTTATGCGCCGCAGTTTTCCAACAAAACCTACTACTGACGGACGAAAGAATTGAAAGAGGTTGGCAACTTTCAGACTAATTAGAACACTACAAGCATTGTTTAAGAGGTCGTTAGTCAATAATTTTTCCTGTTTTCACATAAATCAAAACCAATAAATTCTATAAGAATATGAATCTAAACAATTTCTCAAAAAGGGCTGTATGGTATTCCCACCATGAATTACGAAAGCGAAACTCTTAAAAATTCACCTTATTTAGAATCATTACCCGAAACACCTATCACCGACTACCGCCATGAATACCTCAACCAGGCTGCTCTTTTACCACAGGAAGAAACGCCCATCCGAACTATTCTCGAGGATTTTCACGAATTGACAATAGAAAACCTTCATCATACAAATCCGGAACTCTATTCCCTTGCAATTCAATGTTTTGAAATACCCCATATATGGTGTGAAAAAAGATTTAGACAAGGCACTCTATTACTTAAAACTGATAGATATTGTATGGCACGAAAATCCAAACGACAAAGACGTTACAAACTATGCCAATATTTACACTAAAGTTCGTAAAGTTCTGTTCTGATAAATGAATTAAGTTAAGCGAAATGTAAAAAAAATGCTCCCACGGAGTACGCAGGAGCAAGAACTCTTCGGCTTATAGCCTTATTGTGAAAAGTCTTTCAATTTTTTTGTTCAACAAAGATAACAAAAAATATTTTCGTGTATACTTTTTTTGTAACTTTAAACTCCAAAAAAATCAATTATGACAAAAATATTAGGATTAGATTTAGGAACCAATTCTATAGGTATTGCAGTTCGTGATACGGAAAATGGTAAAAACTTACAAGAACAATTAGATTATTTTAGCACAGTTCGCTTCCAAGAAGGTGTTGGAAAAGGTAAACAAGGAGAATTTTCTTTCGCTGCAGAACGAACTAAAAAACGTTCTACTCGTAGACTTTATCAAGCAAGAAAATATAGAATTTGGGCGACTTTAGAACTACTTATAAAAAACAATTGTTGTCCTTTGTCTTTAGAAGATTTAGAGAAATGGAGTAAATACGATAAAAACAAAGGTTTAAAACGTCAATATCCTATAAATGCAGAAAAATTTGAACAATGGGTTAGACTTGATTTTGATGGTGACGGTGTTTCTGACTATAGTAGTCCTTTTCAGTTACGGGCTGAATTAATGGAACGCCAATTTGATTTTAGTAAAGAAATTGAAAGATTCAAATTAGGTCGAGCATTGTACCACATTGCACAACGAAGAGGGTTTAGAAGCAGTAAGGGGGAAACTATTAGTGAACAAGAAAAAAATGAAAATAAAATAGTTGAAAATGAAGATTTATCGGTTGTTCTAAAAAAATCTGAAGAAAAGAAGTCTGGAGAGCTTATTGCATATATGCAATTGCATAACCTTCCAACTGTTGGTTGTGCATTTGCACGATTGGAAAAAGAAGGAGTACGAATAAGAAATAGCAAGTATCAAGCAGTACGATCTCAATATAAAAAGGAAATAGAGGCTATTTTTACATTCCAAAAAAGTTTGTCGCGAGAAGATGGGTTTTATAAATATTTAATAAGCGAAAAAAAAGGAGAAGGTAGTATTTTCTACAAAAGACCTTTGCGCTCACAAAAGGGATTAGTTGGAAAATGTTTGTTAGAACCAGGAAAATCAAGATGTCCCATTAGTCATCCTGAATTTGAAAAATTTAGAGCATGGTCATTTATAAATAATATCCAGTATAAAAAACAGGACGAGTGGTGTGAGTTAACCTTAGAACAGAAAAAAACTCTTTATAATGAGAAGTTTCTTCGAACTAAAAACTATTTCGAATTTGAGGAAATACGGAAATGGATAGAGAAGAATATAACATTTCATGAGTTGAAATATGATAGAGATAGGCAAAAGAGGACAATTAATTATAAAGATAATACAAATGTTTCGGGGTGTCCTATTACTGCGCGTTTAAAAAATCTATTAGGCGAAAATTGGGAAAATATAACTATCGAAACATGTAAAGAAAGAACAAATAGTAAATCAGGAGAGGTTCATTCAGTGACTTATTCCGCAGAAGATATTTGGCATGTATGTTTTTCTTTTGACGATGTTGAATATGTAGAAAATTTTGCCAAAAATGATTGTGGTTTTGAAGCTAAACAGATAGAACAAATGGCGACTCTTTGGGGTGCTATTCTTCAAGGATATAGTAATTTAAGTTTAAAGGCTATAAAAAACATTAATCGTTTTCTTGAAAAAGGTTATATCTATACAAATGCGGTATTGTTAGCAAAGCTTCCTGACATATTTGGAAGTCAATGGGAACAATATAGTTCTGTTCTAGAAAAGTCTTTGAATGATATATTGAAAGAAAATCAATATCAAAGAAACGTTTATTCCATTGTAAATACTTTGATTTCTAACTATAAATCTATTGACCACGAGAATAAATTTGCATACAAGAATTACACTTATAAACTACAGCAAAGTGATTTTGATGGTGGAGCCGGATTAAAAGGTATAAACGAGGTTACTAAAGAATTTTTTGGAGAAAAAACATGGATTTCTAAAACAAATGAAGAACAAACAAGAATTATAGAGAGCGTATCCTGTTATATCAAAAATTCTTTGAAAAGTACTCAAAGAGATTATTATAAGATTCCTAAAATATCTGATGCATTAGCAGATTATGTATCTACGCATTATCAATTTATTAGTAAAAAGGATTTAAGTAAAATCTATCATCCTTCCATGATTGAAATTTATCCTAAGGCAAAAGAACAGTTGTTGGAAGACAATCGTTTTATGAGAGTATTAGGAAGTCCTGTTGTGGGTGCATTAAAGAATCCTATGGCTTTGCGTGTTTTGCATGCATTAAAAAAGCAAATAAATGGTATGTTGCTTTCTGGAATTATTGATGAGGATACAAAAATTGTTGTTGAAACTGCAAGGGAATTGAATGATGCAAATATGCGTTGGGCTATTGCAAAATACCAGGAGGATAGGGAACTTGAAAATAAAGAAATTCTAGATATTCTGAAAGAATTTCATAAAGACAAGGCCATTGGTGATGATGATATAGATAAGGCTAGGTTGCTAATGGAACAGCCACAAGAAAATGCTAAAGAAGAAAAACCAGAAAAAGATCATATATATAAAAATAATGTATTGAAATATAAATTGTGGAAAGAACAAGGTTTTCGATGTATGTACACTGGTAAGATTCTGAAACTTAGTTCTTTATTTGATGAAAATGTGGTAGATATTGAACATACAATTCCACGTAGTATTTCTTTTGATAATTCACTGTCTAATTTGACTGTTTGTGATGCATATTTTAATAGAAGCATTAAAAAGAATCTGATTCCTACCCAATTGGCAAACTATCAGAAGGAGGCAAATGGATATTCTGCAATTATCGATAGGTTGAAACCTTGGATAGGTAAGGTTGAAAAGTTAAAAGACAATGTAAACTATTGGAAAAAACAATCTAAAATAGCACAAGCAAAAGAAAGAAAAGATTATTGTATTCGTCAAAGACATTTGTGGCAGATGGAATTGGATTATTGGCAAAAGAAAGTTAATTCTTTTACAACAACAGAGGTTACAAGTGGTTTTAGAAATAGTCAGTTGGTCGATACTCGTATTATTACAAAGTATGCGTATCATTTCTTAAGAACTGTATTTAATAATGTTGCTGTGCAAAAAGGTGCAGTAACAGCAGAATTTAGAAAAATATTAGGGTTCCAAGGTATTAATGAGAAGAAAAATAGAGATAAGCATTCTCATCATGCAATTGATGCTGCAATGTTAACATTGATACCTTCTTCTGCTAAAAGAGAGAAAATGCTTGATTTATATTATAAGATTTTGGAAGCAAAAAAGTTTGGTGGACATTATTCTTCAATGGTTCAAGACTTAAACAAAGAAATTGCTTCTTGTGGATTTGGTTCTATTGATGGTGTAGATTCTTATATAGAAGAAAATATTCTTGTAAATCATATTCAAAAGGATCAAGTATTAACTCCAGCACATAGGCGTATGCGAATTCAAGGCAAAGTTATTTGGAAAAAAGATGAGAAAGGAGAAGTCATTTTGGATGAGTATGGGAAACCTATACCAAAGTTTTTGATAACAGGTGATAGTATAAGAGGACAGTTGCATGGGGATACTTTTTATGGCGCAATTAAGCAAGGAAAATTTGAAAAAAATGGTGCTTTAATAAGAGATAAGAATGGAAAAGTTCAGACTGAAGAAGAAATAAAATATGTTGTAAGGCGAGATTTGGTTTATAAAAAATCTTCTAATGATCCTGGCTTTTCGAATTGGGATGAATTGGAGAAATGCATAGTAAACAAGAATCTAATTTCAATGATGAAAAAACAATTTAATAAAGAGATGTCTTTTAAAGAAGCTTGTGAACAAGGAATTTATATGTTGGATAAACAAGGTAATAAAGTAAATAAAATTAGACATATTCGTTGTTACACATCAATAAAAAATCCTTTAGCAATAAAAAAACAAACTTATTTATCAAAAAAAGAGTATAAGCAGAATGTGTATGCTGAAGTTGGAGATTTGTATGTAATGTGTAAATACCAAAATAATGAGCTGAAAAATTTGTATCAAGTTTTTAACTTGTTTGATATTGTGCAAAATCGAAAAATAAATGGGGATAGTATACCGAATATAATAGAAAAAAAAGAAAAAATATATAATTTAAAACAGGTTCTTAAAAGTGGTGATATGCTATTACTATATCAAAAATCTATAGATGAATTAAAAGAGATGGATAACCAATCTTTATCACAAAGATTATATGTGGTAGAAAGGTTTGAAACAGCAGGAAATCTAGTTGTTTTAAAAAAACATATAAATGCTCAAATCGATAAAATATTGGGCAGAGGTGAATCTGTAAAGGATTTTAAACGAACTCCTGAAAGAATTCGATGTGGTATCAATACCTTGAATTTTCTTGTTAAAGATTCTGATTTTAAATTTTCAACTAAAGGTATTGAATTTTATTGAATTCGTTTTGGTCTAATCTTTGAAACGGATTTAGGGTATAACTCTAAATCCGTTTTTTATGATTAAAAAAGTTTTATGTTTTAGCAATCCTGCATATTTATCGTTGCAGAATGCTCAGTTAGTTCTCAAATTACCTGAAGTAGAAAAAAACTCAACATTTCGCAGTTCTTTTAAGCAAAATGCAACGAGAACTATTCCTATAGAAGATATAGGTGTCGTTGTTCTCGATAACAAACAAATAACTCTAACTCAAGGTTTGTTGGAGAGTTTATTGGAAAACAATTGTGCAGTTATAACTTGCGATGAGCGACATTTACCAGTAGGTCTTATGCTTCCGCTCGAAGGTAATACCATTCAAAATGAACGTTTCCGTAGTCAGTTGGATGCTTCGTTGCCTTTAAAGAAACAATTGTGGCAACAAACTGTTCAATGTAAAATACGAAATCAGGCAGCTGTGTTACAACGAGTTTATAATGAAACTGCCGATAATATGTTGGCATGGTCGCAATTGGTAAAAAGTGGTGATAGCACCAATCTTGAAGGGCGTGCGGCTGCGTTTTATTGGAAACAGGTATTTATTGATTCACCACATTTTATTCGTGGTAGGAAAGGAGAACCTCCTAACAATTTATTGAACTATGGATATGCCATAGTTCGTGCTATTGTTGCCCGTGCATTAGTTTCGAGTGGATTATTGCCGACTTTGGGCATACATCATCATAATAGATATAATGCATACTGCTTGGCTGATGATATTATGGAACCATATCGTCCGTATGTTGATATAAAAATTCTTGAAATATTGGAACAAGGTATAGAACATGATGAATTGAGCAAGGAATGTAAACAAATGTTATTGAGTATTCCAGTTATGGATGTAAGTATAAATGGACAAACAAGTCCGTTAATGCTTGCAGTAACGCAAACTACAGCTTCGTTAGTAAAATGTTTTAATGGAGAAAGTAGAAAAATTATATATCCCGAATTGTAATGGAAAACCGATTTAACCAATATAGAATTATGTGGGTATTAGTATTTTTCGATCTTCCTACAGATACAAAAAAGCAGAGGAAATCCGCATCGGATTTTAGGAAACGCCTGTTGATAGATGGCTTTACTATGTTTCAGTTTTCATTTTATGTACGGCATTGTCCCAGCTACGAAAATGCTGATGTTCACATCAAACGGATAAAAAACATGCTTCCCGAAGAAGGACAAATTGGAATTCTAAAAGTAACAGACAAGCAATTCGGTGAAATGGAATTGTTCGTAGGCGAAATGAAAGAAAGCTTACCCCCGGTTTGTCAACAATTAGAATTATTTTAGAAATAAAATAATTGAAGATAAAAAAATCCAGCCTCTAAAAAGACTGGATTTTTTATTTTTGAAACAACTTATAACATACTAAAAATCAAAATGTTCTATTGAATCAGTTGTTTCAAAGAACTAAATTACAAAAATTGAAAGCAATTCACAACTGTTTGCACCGATGAAGCCATAATCTGCAGTTGTTTCAAAGAACTAAATTACAAAAATTGAAAGCAATTCACAACACAAATGATGTTGCCGTTTCTGGTTTAGGTATTGTCATATTCGCTTTTATCAAACATTGTTACAATCAATATATTTTTTTCTTCAACTTTAATACACAAATCGTAGGTTATTACTCTTGCTCCTGCACTTTTCCCTTTACCTTTGGAAGTAATTTCCATTCTAACTTTTTTGTAACCATTTGCCAAATCAACACCTATTTGAGGGTATTTACTTATAAATTCTTCTTTGAAATTTGCAAAATCGGAGGGTAATGAACGATATTTTTTAGATAGTCGCTTCATAACACGTTCAAATTCCTTTGTTACAAAAAACTTATATTCCATTTAGTTCAATTCTGCAAGTAGTTCGTCAAGCGTTTTAAGTCCTTTAGTTGAACCTTGCTCTTTAACTTTTTTAGCAATTGATCTTGATTCGTCCATTGCTTTGAAAAATTCTGTACGAATTTTTGTTTTTTGTGGATTTTCCAAAGTAAACATACCAGAAGCAAGCAACATATTGAGCATATTGTTTGCGTTTTTACTTTCTCTGTAATTCAAAACAACTTGTGCCATAATTCTTAATTCTTTTTTGCAAATATATTCGTTTTAGAAAATTTTGCAAGTTAGTTCCCATTATTTTCACCAGCTGTTAATTCTAATAACATAAAATGAGTTTTTAACTCTTTCGCACTCTGGGGTAAAAAAAAAGACGTTCAAAAAATGAACGTCTAAAAAAACCAGTTCTATCTCAATTGAACTACCACGGCACTAACCGCATTTGATTTTTGCGACCGACTAACATCTTTAGGATGCACCGCAGGCAGGACTCGAACCTGCACTAAATTTTATTTCATTTTTTTACCAATACACAACGGGTTTTATTCATTATTTCGTAATAATCTTCAAGCATTTCTTTGGTATAGAAACCGTATTTTTTGTATAGTTCATCGGGGCTACAATTCAGTCTTATTGAATCACGTCTCATAACGTATGCGTGAATGTATTTTAGTGCTTTTGGTGTTGGATATTTAGCGTAACAATCTACAAGATTACGACAGCGGTAATATCTTTTTGGTATAAAGTCTGTGCGGAAAGCTTTTTTCAGCTTTCGTGGGAGTTTAACGTATGTTTTTTGTCTTTTTTCCATAATTCTAAATTTTAATAGTTGCAAAAATTCCAATATAAAACAGTAAAAAAATATATACTAAAACCAACCAACAAGTAATCTTTCTTTCGGAGAAACAAAATATACTTGCAGTAAATAGTAAGATTGGTATACCAATAATACTTACACAATAAGCAATGTTGCTTCTAATTCTTTAATTCTATTTTGTATTTTTTCAAAAAGAATCGCCAGGTTGGAATGAATACCAATCAACGAAGTCTCCTTGTTGCTTGTGATATGCCGAAAGCTTCATCAACGGCAAATTAGGGAAGTTGTGTCCGTCGCAGTCTATAAGTCCTATTCGTTGCA
>JAKSUA010000002.1 GCA_024409235.1 Bacteroidales bacterium
AAATGACAACAGATTATTATTTTATTAAATAATGTTAAATATTATCTGCATTTATTTACAATATTTAATTTTACAAATAAATCACATGTGTTTACAAATGTAAATTTCAATAAAATTTACATTTGTTTATTTTTGGTTAGCAAAAGTCATAGCCTTTTCTACCCCCTGAGTAATAAAAAATTGAATTGCGGAATTTGACTTTTCTGTTATTTGAGGCATCATATCTTTTTCTTCTTTTGTCCACTCCCCTAACACAAAGTCAACTTGTTGGCCTTTCGAAAAATTATTTCCAACTCCAAATCTCAATCTTGGATAATTTTCTGATCCTAATAATTCCTGAATATTTTTTAAGCCATTATGTCCACCAGCGCTCCCCTTTGCTTTTAATCTAAGACTTCCAAAAGGTAACGCTAAATCATCAACTAATACAAGAACATTCTCTATTGCTATTTTTTCCTTTTGCATCCAATAGCTAACGGCTTTTCCCGATAAATTCATATAGGTACTTGGTTTTATCAGTACTAACTGACGGCCTTTAAAGCTTGCATGTGCTACACTTGCATAACGATCTACTGCAAAAACAGCATTCACAGTCTTTGCAAATGCATCAATCAATGTAAAACCTGCATTATGGCGTGTATTTTCATATTCATCACCAATATTTCCCAAACCAACAATAAGATATTTCATCGGAATATATATAAATCAATAAAAAATCCGTCATCGGAATTACCAATGACGGATTTCTTTGTATTTTAATCAATTATAATTATTTTGAACTTTCACGAGTTGCCATTACAGTACAAACAACAGATGATTTAGGTTCTTCAATTGTCAAGTTATTGAATGCAACATTTGCCAACTTAACTGATTGACCCAAACCTAATGAAGTTACATCTATTTCCAAAATTTCTGGCATATCTTTCAACAATCCAGAAACTTTCATTTTACGCATTTTTACTTTTAATTTACCACCAAGTTTAACACCTTCTGCGTGTCCTACAACTTTAATTGGTAATTTAATAGAGAATGGTTTTTCTTCTGTAATTTCCAAGAAATCAACGTGTAAAACATTATCAGTAACAGGATGGAATTGAACTTCTTTCAAAATTGCTTTACGAGCTTTTCCATCAATGTTCAAGTTTACAACGTAAACATTTGGAGTAATAATAACTTTGTCAAAAGCCTTTGCTTCTACTGTGAAATTTACATTTTCACCACATCCATACAATACACATGGAATTTGACCATTTGCACGAATTCCTTTTGACTCTTTTTTACCAAGATTGGTTCTTGATTGACCTGCTAAATCTATACTTAACATTATACCTAAATTTATGTGCTACTTATGCCAGAGGCATCCATCACACGGGTTAATAGTTTTTTATCAACGGCAAAGATACATTTTTTATTGAAAATGCAAAACAAACTATAAAAAAGAAAAGGGCTATCGCAATGATAGCCCTTTTACTTATAATAAATAGTCCTTTATTATTCTGCAGAGAAACCAACCAAAACAGCTACGCATCCACGAGCAATTTCGTCACTGATGTTTTCATCATTTGTTTCAACTTCAATAGAAATAATCAATTGTTGACTAGATTCCATTTTGAAGTCCCAAACTCTTTTGAATGAGTGTTTTGCATTTGTAAACAATACGTTTCTGTCAGCATCCATAATTGAAAATTTAATTTTTGGAAGTTGAGCATCACCACATATTGCTATTCTATAATTTTGGTTCGAATAAAAAGTTTTATACAATTCAGCAGATTCACCTTCTGATAATTCTGTTGCATTGAATATACCATCATGAACATAAGGATTCAAACTTGGTTTACATTCACTCTTTGCAAATGTTCTACATTGCCCGTAAGATAAAGTACCTAACAATACGAACGAGACTACCAATACTAATAATTTACTAACGTTTTTCATACTATTGCTATTTCTTTAAATTATTGGATAAATGAATTTCGCAAGTTTGCAGATGCTTGTTTCAATGCATCATACTGAGCTTGTGTAATATTAATTTTTTGAGTTGCTTTTAATACAGTTGAACCTGTTTCCTCATCAGTTATTGTTTCAATACCCGATTTTACAATTTCTATTGCATTGAAAGCCTGAGAAATAGGTTGCAACTGAGTCAACACCTCTGCAATATCAGGATTGTCGGAATATACACCTAACAATTTTTCCATTTCGCCAAAAGAAAGTTTTTGTTCAACGATTCTTTCAATCAAATCTTTGTCTTTTTTAACATCTTTTGTTAACTGAGTTGCTAAGTATAAGCCTTCTACCCAACCACCAGCAAGGATCAATGCAGCCATTTCTGGACGATTGTCTTCTTTTAAAGTTGAGTTTGAATTCAAGAATGTTTCAGAGATAATACGGATAACAGAATCTCTATTGTCATGATTAGCTTCCAAGCGATCGATAATTGATTGATCTATAGCTGCTAACAAATCAAGACCTATAGCCAATTTCTTTGAGACATTCATATATTGCATAATTGTCTGGTCTTGTTCAAAAATACTTGCATAACTCAAATCAGCACCATAAATACCTAAATTCAAAGCTTTTTGCTTATCTGTATTATACTTATTTGAATTTGAAGTTGGATTCAACAAAGCTTCATCATATCCTGCTCCAGCTTTTTTCAACAATAATGTTGTTTCCACTGGTGAAGGCAACGAATACATCACTTTCTTTAAATCATTTACTACCTTTTGTTTTTCTTGTAGTTCTTCTTGATCTACAGTTTCTTCTGTTGTCGCAGAAGATTCTTTCTTATCGGAATTGCTACAACTCACGATACCCGACATCAATCCAAGAACAATCAATAGTCGGAATAATTTTAAAGTATTTCTTCGCATACGTTTTAAATTAAAATGCTACAATTAATGTTTGTGTAAAATTACTATTTTTTTGTTATTTGCAAACAAATTCATGATATAAAATTAAACATTAACAATATGGAATTAGAAGAAAGTGCAGTAATAAACGAACTAAAATCAGTTTTTTCATCAGAAAACGAAAGTGCTATACATGACGCAATTGCATATATCCACGAAAATGGAACAATAAAGATGCTACCTTTATTGTTTGATTTATTGGAAACTACAACAAACAAATCATTAAAAGAAGACATCTACAACTGCCTTATAGACACAAAAGACTCTAATGCAATCTCTATTTTTCTTGAAAAATTAAAAGAAGACACATTTATTAATGAAAAGAAAAATCTTCTTTCTGTGTTATGGCAAACAAACTTAGACTTTTCTAAACATTGTAAGACTTTTACCGATATTCTTATCAGCGATACTTACGAGAATGCCATCGAGGCTTTTTCCATTTTCGAAAACAACATGGAAAACATTTCAAACGAAGACAAAGAACAATGTATTAAGGAAATAGAAACAGCTATCTCAAACGATAAAACAGAAAAGACAGCTTTATTAAATGCAGTCTTGAATATATTACAATAAAAAAAGGTTCCTTTTTGGGAACCTTTTTTTATTTAGGAAAACTATTTCTAATTAGTTGATGCTATCAGAAAGAGCTTTACCAGCTTTGAATTGAGCAACTTTCTTTGCTGCAATCTTAATTTCTTTACCAGTTCTTGGGTTACGACCAGTTCTTGCACTTCTTTCACCAACTTTGAAAGTTCCGAAACCGATTAATTGTACTGATTCACCTTTTTTCAAAGATTCAGCGATTGCTTTTACTACAGCGTTTACTGCGCTTTCTGCTTCTGATTTTTTCAAGCTTGCTTCTGCAGCTACAGCTGCTACTAATTCTTGTTTATTCATAATAATAAAAAATTTAAGTAAATAATATTTTTTCTTTATCTAATCAATTTCTACAAAATTACGTTTTTTTCAATATTTACAAAGCTTTCAGCTTATTTTTTCTTTAAAAACGTCATTTTTCTTAATATAGAACATGTTTCCAATGCTCTTTTATAACAATTTACTTGCTAATTCCGCTAATTCACTTCTTTCGCCTTTGATTAAATTCATATGGGCAAATAGCTTTTGTCCATTCATTTTTGAACTTAAATGAGACAATCCGTTAGAAAACGTATCAAGATATGGAGAATCTATTTGTTGAATATCACCAGTGAAAATTATCTTAGTACCCTCTCCTGCTCTTGTTATAATAGTTTTCACTTCATGAGGTGTAAGATTCTGAGCTTCATCAATTATAAAGAAAACATGCGATAACGAACGGCCACGTATATATGCTAAAGGAGATATTTCTAAAGCACCTTCTTTTAACATTGAATCTATCATATTTATTTTTGCCCCATTATTACGAAGATTTTGCTTTATTACCTGCAAATTATCGAACAACGGCAACATATAAGGCTTAATCTTATCCTTTTCTCCTCCTGGTAAATATCCCATATCCTTATTTCCTAAGGCAACAATAGGACGTGCCAACAAAATCTGGTCGTAATTTTCATGTTGCTCCAATGCTGCTGCAAGAGCAAGCAACGTTTTTCCTGTTCCTGCAGTACCTGTTAAAGCCATTAATTTCACATCATCATTCATTAAGGCATGCATTGCGAAAGCCTGCTCCGAATTGCGCGGTTCTATTCCCATCACTTTTCCTTTGTTTACCTTAGATATTTTTCCTGTGCTGGGATTATAATATGCCATAACAGACATGCTTCCATTTGTTAACACAAAATAATCATGTGTCTCTGGCTTACGAAGTCCTATTTCTTCCGGTGTTACCAGACAATCTGTAGTATTTTTTGCATACAACTTATTTATATAAGTAGTCTCTATATTGTCATACACTTTAACACCTTCTTCTATCCTTCCTAAATCACGTATTTTGTCATTTTCGAAATCCTGAGCAACCAAACCGATAGATTTTGCTTTCATTCGCATATTAATATCTTTGGTTACCATAATAACTTGACGATCAGGATTTTCATTTTTTACATTTAAAGCCGTAGCCAATATTCTATGATCAGGAATTTGTTCTGCAAAAGCATTCTTTACAACCTCCGGATATGGAGAATGGGTTTTCACATATAATTTCCCATAATGTTTTCCCAAAGAAATGCCGTCTGATGGAAGTTTATCTCCCATCAAAGCATCAATCTCACGTGCAAACTGACGTGAATTCCAACTTAAATCAGATTCTCCTTTTTTAAATTTATCAAGTTCTTCAAGAACTGTTATTGGTATAACAATATCATTTTCTTGAAATGCATAAATAGCTCTATTATTATGTAAGATTACATTTGTATCTAACACAAAAATTTTAGGTTTCTTTTCAGCCATAATTTTATTTTTCTAAAAGAATTTTATAAAAATAATAAAATCCATTTAGATTCGCAGCCTCTCACCTTTTTTTTTTGTGAATTTCAGAAAATATCTACCTTTTTTATAAGATTATGACATAAGTTCAGCTATCTGGCGAGTTTTGTCAAACTGTTCCAAGATAGTTTTCACCATAACTGTCAATGGTACTGCCAATATCATTCCTGGAATATTCCAGACATATCCCCAGAAAAACAACATAATTATAATTGTAACAGTATTTATAGAGAATGTCTTTCCCATAAAAATTGGTTCTAAAACACTTCCAAACAACAACTGCAATGCAATTGCTATTATTATAAATAGTATAATAACTGACATTTCAGGTATTTGGCTTAAAGCAAACAAACACATTATTGCAGTTGAAAAAATCGATCCAATCATCTGAATGAAATTTAAAACAAACGCAAGTGTTCCCCAAAAAATTGGAAATTTCACATCAAAACATATACATAATATAAAGAAGGACAGTCCCGTGAAAAAACTAATCAAAACCTTAACAAAGATAAATTTAGAAATACTTTTTTCTATAGTTATATATGTACGCATTGCGGAAGTTTTATCATTTAAAATCAGGACTTCAAGAAGACGCTGACCATTAAAAGAACTTGCAATCAAAAGAATCATAAAAAATATAGACATAAAAACCAATGAAAAGGTTTTTCGTACAGCATCCAATAATTTTCCTGCATTGTCAAATACCGTTGAATAAATATCAGTTTCCTGTAAATGTTCCAATATTGCATCTTGACTAAAGCCAAGAAGAACTGAAATCCTTACTGCAAAGTCCTTCACACTTGCAAAAATTGACTGCCAAGTTTGAATATCGGTTGAACGAAATTCTAAACTGGCCAATTGTAAGATCCAAAAACAGCTACGTACAACGAGAAAAAAGACAATAAAAATCACAACGATTGCAATCCATCTTGGAATATTATTTCTTGATGTCCAACGAAGAAAAGGCATAAATAATAATGCAAAGAAACATGCCACCACAAGAGGGACAAATATATTTGACAATTCCTTTAGTATAAAAAACAAAACAGGTAAAACCAACATCATCAAGAGCTTGTTGGTTGTATCCAATGAAGCAAATTTTTTTCTCATAAGATTTATTTTATTTTTCTAACGAAAGTTCCTGAATTATATTGTCCGCCTTTCCGTACTGTTCAAGGCAAAACAAAATATAACGAATATCTACGCAAATATTTCTACACACGCTTTCTGTATAATAGAAATCACTCACTGTTCCTTCTCTATTTCTATCGAAATTTAAACCTATCAGTTTTCCATTCGCATCAATTACAGGACTACCGGAATTTCCGCCAGATGTTTGGCAAGTCGTTATAAAATTCATAATAAGCGAATCTTTCTCAAATGTTCCAAAATCTTTTTTCTTCAACAACTCCAAAAACTTCTCATTTGATTTAAATTCCCGTGGATTTTCCTGCAATTTTTTAAATACTCGTTCTTCTGTTGTGTAATATGGATTGTTTTCAGTAGTTGAATACGACTTCACATTACCAAAACTAATTCTCATAGTATTATTAGCATCTGGAAACATATTACCATTATAATATGTATACAACGCCTTATTCATAACACATTTTACACTGTCAAATTTTGTGTTCACAGCGTTATATTCTGCCATTAACTCCTGCAAACGATTCCACACACTTACTGTAAAACCATACAAAGCATCCTTTTTCTGCAAATAAGCACGGACTGCAGCATCGTCTTTATATTTCTTTTTTGAAGTAATCATCTTTTGGAATTTTTCTGCACGAGCATAATCAGTGAAAACACTTTTATCAAATACAGAACTCATAAAATCAGCAACAACAGGATCTTCGTGTCTTACTTTTTTAAGATCCCAAATAAGAACATTATTCTCATTCTTTTCTTGTTGATATGTTTCAAAAAGAAAAATCAAATTTACAAATGCATCCTTTTCTAATTCAGGATTGTATTTGTTCATTATTCCAAGAAATTTTTGACTGCGAATAAAATCTAAATTTGGAGAAGACACCGCAATACTTGAAGGCAACATTGTTCTTAAACGCCACAACCCTTCCAAACACAAAACCAACTGAGTATAAGATGAATAATATGCCGTTGCCGCGGAATCATACGATTCTAATAAATTTCCATACAGTTTAGAAAGACTATTTGAACTTGAAATCCATTTCCTTAGATTTTCCTCTCTTTCTTTACGAAAATCCAAAGCACCAGAAGTTTTCACACCTTTATTTTCAGCTTGCCATTTTTCATAATAATTTGATAACGAAGAATATAACGCATAACATTCTTGATATTCCTTATCTCCTTTCTCCATATATGCCGTAATTGGCTGCAAACGCATCATACGCATTTTTATTTGAGCAGGATTTAGAACTTCTGTTATTTGTTCCAATTCTTTTTGTGTTCCATACATTTTTGTTTCTGCCGGGAAACCAACCACCATTGAGAAATCACCTTCTTTCACTCCTTCTTTGTTAATTTCCAAGAACTTACGAGGTTGAACAGGTTCGCCTTTTTCATACACTCGAAGCAAAGCAAAGTCTGCATTATTGCGTGGCCAACTCCAATTATCTGCGTTATTACCAAATTGAGCAATTTCCGCAGGCATAAAAGCAACAAGTTTTACATCAGTGTATTTCTTTGTCTTAAACATAAAGAACTGATTTCCACCATAAAACTCTTCTATCGAATATTGGAATTCTTTTGTAGAATCAACAGTTAAAGAATCTGCTATTTTTTTCATAGACAAACCTTTAGCCTTCATTTCCGTCACGAGTGCAGTAACATCAAACATAGCCTCCATTGATTCTACCGACAAACGATTTGTTAAAATTTCATGATCCTTTGTTTCTGCAAAAAATCCTTTTTCTAAAAAATATCCTGTACCATTTTCATCAGCCATAGATATTTGATGCTGAACACAATGGAAATTTGTAAGCACAAGACCTTCATTTGAAATAAAACTTCCTGTACAACCACGACCAATACGAACAATAGCATTGGTCAAACATGCTTGTTTGGCGCTATATATTTGTTCAGGAGTCATTTTACAACCAGCTTCCTGCATTGCAGGAAAAATTTGTTGTTCTACCAAAAGAGGAATCCACATTCCTTCTATTGCAAATAGATTCAACGTGGATAAAAGAAACAAAATAGAAATAAACCGTTTTCTCACTTCACAAAAATTTTTGTAAAAATATTTATTTCTATTTAGTTTACATAAAAAAAGGATGTTGATTTATTTCAACCAACATCCTTAAAATCACGCAGCTATTAAATCTTTGTAGTTTTCAAGAGCCCAAAGTTTCAGTGTTTTAGCATCTTCAGGAGTTAAATAGCCGAGACATTTTTTAAGTTCCTTACAAAACAAGTCTTTATCAAAACTCATTTTTGTTAAAATTTTACAACAATATTCCAGCATATCTATAATTTTTAAAACGATTAAATATACGCAATATTGATGCCAAAGTCAAGTTTACAACAAACTATCAATACGTAAAACACGTATTTTTTTTATTTCCAGCACATTAGACTTGCATTTGATTTCAAATATTTTAATTTTGTAACAGTAAATAAAATATATATTATGATGACTGAAAACAAACAAAATGTGGCATCTGTGGACAACATAGCTGTTCGTTTCACAGGGGATTCCGGAGACGGAATGCAATTAGCGGGAAACATTTTTTCCACAATTTCAGCGACAGTCGGAAATGACATCAGTACATTCCCAGACTATCCTGCAGACATCCGTGCCCCGCAGGGCTCTTTAACTGGTGTTTCGGGATTTCAGGTTCATATCGGTGCAGAAAAAGTTTTGACTCCTGGTGACAAATGCGATGTTCTTATCGCAATGAACCCAGCTGCATTGAAGACACAGTACAAATTCTGTTCTTCACGCTCTATTATAATTGTAGATACAGATTCTTTCAAAGAAGCAGACTTAAAGAAAGCTGAATTCCAAACTATGGATCCATTTGAAGAAATGGGTATTAAGAATGAAGTTATCGCTGCTCCTATCACATCTATGTGTGTTGACGCATTGAAAGACTCTGGTTTGGACTTCAAATCTTCTGTTCGTTGTAAAAATATGTTTGCACTAGGTTTGGTTTGCTGGTTATTCGACCGCAACGTTCCTTACGCAGAAGAAATGCTTCGTGCTAAATTTGCTAAAAAGCCAGAAATCGCAGAAGCAAATATCAAAGTATTGAATGCTGGTTACGATTATGGGCACAACACACATGCATCTGCAACTACATATAGAATCGAAAGTGCAAATGCAACAAAACAAAAAGGTGTGTTCATGGACATCAATGGTAACAAAGCTACCGCATACGGTTTCATCGCTGCTGCTGAAAAAGCAGGTTTGAAATTGTATTTAGGTTCATATCCTATCACTCCAGCAACAGATGTACTTCACGAACTTTCAAAACACAAATCTCTTGGTGTAACAACTGTTCAATGTGAAGACGAAATCGCAGGTTGTGCATCTGCAGTAGGTGCAGCTTTCGCTGGTGCATTAGCTTGTACTTCAACTTCTGGTCCTGGTATCTGCTTGAAATCAGAAGCTATGAACTTGGCTGTTATCATGGAACTTCCATTAGTTGTTCTTGATGTTCAACGTGGTGGACCTGCTACTGGTCTTCCAACAAAATCAGAACAAACTGACTTGTTGCAAGTTTTATTCGGTAGAAATGGTGAATCTCCTATGCCAGTAATCGCTGCTACATCTCCAACAGACTGTTTTGATGCTGCATATATGGCTTGTAAGATTGCATTGGAACACATGACTCCAGTTGTTCTTATGACAGACGCATATATAGCAAACGGTTCTGCTGCATGGAAGCTTCCTAAGTTAGCTGAATATCCTGCAATCAATCCTCCATACGTAACTCCTGATATGAAGGGTACTTGGACTCCATACCAAAGAAATGCTGAAGGTTCTCGTTACTGGGCTGTTCCTGGAACAGAAGGTTTCACTCACATTCTTGGTGGTTTGGAAAAAGACAACAAAACAGGTGCAATTTCAACAAATCCTGAAAACCACGATTTGATGACTAAACTTCGTCAAGAAAAAATTAATAAGATTCAAGTTCCTGATGTAGAAGTTATCGGCGATCAAGATGCAGAATTGTTGATAGTTGGTTTCGGTGGAACATACGGTCACTTACACGCTGCTATGAATGAAATGAGAGCTGATGGTAAGAAAGTTGCTTTGGCACACTTCAAATACATCAATCCTCTTCCAAAAAACACTGCAGAAGTTCTTAAGAAATTCAAGAAAGTGGTTGTTGCCGAACAAAACATGGGACAATTCGCAGGTTGGCTTCGTATGAAAGTGGACAATTTCGTTCCTTTCCAATTCAACGAAGTAAAAGGTCAACCTTTCGCAGTTGCTGATTTAGTAAAGTCATTCACAGAAATTTATAACAAATAAGAGAAGATTAGAACATGGAAGCAAAAGATTTTAAAAAAGGACAACCTCGTTGGTGTCCAGGATGTGGAGACCACTTTTTCTTGGCATCATTGCAAAAAGCAATGGCTGAAATTGGAATTGCTCCACAAGATACAGCTGTAATTTCTGGTATTGGTTGTTCAAGCCGTTTGCCTCACTACATGGCAACATACGGTATGAACACTATCCACGGTCGTGCAGCTGCAATCGCTACTGGTTGTAAAGTTGCAAACCCAAAACTTACAGTTTGGCAAGTATCTGGTGACGGTGACGGTTTAGCTATTGGTGGTAACCACTTCATTCACGCAAATCGTCGTAATATCGACTTGAATATGATTCTTTTGAACAACCGTATCTACGGTTTGACTAAAGGTCAATATTCTCCAACGTCTCCACGTGGATTTGTTAGTAAATCATCTCCTTACGGAACTGTAGAAGATCCATTCCGTCCAGCTGAACTTTGCTTTGGTGCTCGCGGACATTTCTTCGCTAGAGCCGTTGCAACAGATGCTGCAGGTACAGTAGAAATCCTTAAAGCTGCACAAGCACATAAAGGTGCTTCTGTTTGCGAAATTCTTCAAAACTGCGTTATCTTCAACGACGGAACTCACGCAAGTGTTTACAAACCAGAAGATAGAAAGAAAAATGCTATCTATTTGAAACACGGCGAAAAAATGGTTTTTGGTGAAAACAATGAAAAAGGTCTTGTTCAAGAAGGATTTGGAATTAAAGTTGTGACTATCGGTCAAGACGGTTACACTATGGACGATATTCTTGTTCACGATGCTCACTGCGAAGACAATACACTTCAACTTAAATTAGCGTTGATGGAAGGTCCAGATTTCCCAATCGCACTTGGTGTGATTCGCGATGTTGAAGCTCCTACATACAACGACGCAGTTGAAGCACAAATTGAAGAAGTTTCAAGCAAGAAGAAATATCACAACTTCGAAGAATTGCTTATGACAAACGACACTTGGGAAGTTAAATAACAATAACCTACCCATATTCTCATAAAAAAGTCCAATCAAAAAGATTGGACTTTTTTTATTTAATAAATCGTCATTTATTACAAGGAATTATTTCCGTTAAAACCAAAAGCGGCGAAACCATAATTGATTTCGCCGCTTTTATATTATTTCAAGTTTTCTAAAACTCTATACCAAAAAGGCAGAACTCATAGATTCGTTTTTGAAAATCTTTTCAATTGAATTAGCAAAATATTGAGCACAAGATAATACGGTGATTTTACTTGGCATATTTTCATGTGGAATAGTATCTGTTACCAACAATTCTTGAATAGCACTCTTTTCAATTCTTTCAAAAGCAGGTCCAGAACAAACAGCGTGAGTACTCAAGGCACGAACACTTTTGGCACCATTTTCCTTACATAGATTTGCAGCCATAGTGATTGTACCAGCAGTATCAATCATATCGTCAACAATAATAACATTTTTATTCTCAACATCACCAATCATCTGCATATTATCAACAACATTAGCTTTTGTACGTTCTTTATGGCAAATTGCAATATCAGCATTTAAAATACGAGCATAAGCTTTTGCACGTTTTGTACCACCCATATCTGGAGCAACAATACACAAATCTTCAATATTCATACTTTGAATATGAGGAATAAAGATTGAAGAACCAAATAAATGATCTACAGGAATATCGAAAAATCCTTGAATCTGTCCAGCATGTAAGTCCATTGTTACAACACGATCAACTCCACTCTTTTGAAGCAAATTAGCCATTAATTTCGCTCCAATAGAGATACGTGACTTTTCTTTTCTATCCTGACGAGCAAAACCAAAATAAGGAATGACAGCAGTTACGTGAGCAGCAGAAGCTCTTTTTGCAGCGTCAATCAACAATAAAAGTTCCAATAAATTATCAGCAGGAGCAAATGTTGATTGTACAATATACACTTCTTTTCCACGAACAGGTTCATCGAAACGAGGTTCAAATTCACCATCACTAAAACGAGTAACAGCTGATTTACCCATTTCAACACCATAATAATTAATGATTTTTTCTGTCAAATAACGAGTTGCTTCACCCGAAAAAATCTTTATATCATCTTTTTCTGCCATATTGTTTTGTTTGTTAGATACAAGACAAAATTACTTTTTTTTCTTTTTTCATGATAATGCTATTATGAATATTATACATGTTGTTAATAACTTTTCTTTTGCAAACAAATTATATACCTAACATTTTGACAGTCAAACATTTTCACAATCCTCAAATGAAGCCTTTTTGGTTATAATATTGACACAAACGCTTTTTTTTCATTTTATTTACTAATATTGTAAAAATTCATAATTTTCATTATTCTATAACGTATCTATGAATAAACTTTTATCATTGATTTTCTTTTGTTTCTTTACAACTACTGTTTTTTCACAAAATACAACATTTCTTCACAAAGGAACTTCATACCCTGCTATAACTTTCACATTTACAACATATGTAACCTACGATAACGATCCACGTCTTTTGCCCGATAAAGATGTAAATGTAACAATTGCTAAAAAAGGGTCTGCGGGATATATAGAACTATCATTAATCATTAAATCAGACAAAGAATTATGTGACTATTTTCATAAATGTGGAATATTCGGTGATATTTCTTTAGATATGGCAAATGGGAAGAAAATCACTTGTAAAGATTTAGGTATCAGTGACTTTATAGAAGGTAAAGCCACTGCAGTATATCAACTTACGGCACAAGATATGCTATTACTTCAGCAATCAAATATTGAAATAATAAATTTCAGTATGCAGACATTTTCAGAAAAAGCTTCATACCAAGCCGCAAACTTTCATCATTTCTATAGTGAAACCCCAGATGAATTCACAAAGAAAAAAGAACGTGTGGAAACAACAAAAGTACCTGAGTTAATGAAATTATTAAAATAAAAATTATTCCACTAACTCACCAAACATTACACCATCGTTATAATGCAATTTAATTGCAACTATTTTATTTTTAACATTAAACGGTAATTTTGCTTGAACACGGATATAATTATCAGTATATCCAACATAGAAGCCATCTTTAGAACGTGTTTCAAATAGCACTTTCCTTACCTGCCCATCAAATTTCTTATAGAAATTCTTATGTAAGTTTTCTGATAAATTATGAAGTTCAACACTTCTTTCTGTTCTTACAGATTCCTGTATACGAGGTTTTATATTTAAAGCATCTGTATTTTCCCTCTCAGAATAAGTAAATACATGGACAAAGCTTACATTCAATGATTCGATAAAATCATACGAATTCTTAAAAAACTGGTCAGTTTCACCCATAAAGCCAACCATTACATCCATACCAATAAAAGCATCAGGAATTTTAGTATGAATTTCCTCTATTTTCTTTCTAAAAAATTCAGTGTTATATCTACGACGCATTAATCGTAAAACATCATCACTTCCACATTGAAGAGGAATATGAAAATGAGGCATAAACGCACGTGATTTAACAACAAAATCAATTACTTCCGAAGTAATAAGATTTGGTTCTATCGACGATATTCTATATCGTTCAATGCCCTTTACCTGATCAAGTGCTTTTAAAAGATCTATAAATTTCTCACCAGTTGTCTGTCCAAAGTCACCAATGTTAATACCACTTAAAACAATTTCCTTTACTCCTCTTGCTGCAATTTCTTCAGCCTGCTTTACCAAAAGTTGAATTTCAGTATTTCTACTTTTTCCTCTTGCAAGTGGAATCGTACAATAAGAGCAACGATAATTGCAACCATCCTGCACTTTTAAAAAAGCACGTGTTCTTTCCGAACATGAATATGCCCCATCAAAATCAGAAACTTCCTCTATATTAGTAACTTGCAAAGACGTCATTTCTTCTTCTAACATCTCAATCTGTTCTAATATATTAAATTTCTCCTTGACACCCAAAACCAAACAAACTCCCTCCAAAGCTCCAACTTCTTTTGGTTTCAGTTGAGCATAGCAGCCCATAACAATTATTCTTGCAGATGGATTTCTTCGATGTGCAGCACGGATTGCCTGACGAGTTTTTTTATTAGCAGATTCCGTTACACTACAGGAATTTACAACATAATAATCTGCAAAATCAGTGAACTTTACATGCTCATAACCAGCATTGCCCATTTTTCGAGCAATAGCATCAGTTTCTGCATAATTCATTTTGCAGCCTAACGTATAAAAGCCTATTTTTTTTGCCATATTTATTGGCAAACTATATCAAATAGATGTTATTCTGACGGCAAGTTTCAACTATTTCATCACCCCACAAAGAGCTTTGAACTTCACCGATATGAGCTTTTCTCAAGAAATACATACACAAACGGCTTTGTCCAATACCACCACCAATTGATAAAGGTAATTCATTGTTTAACAACATTTTGTGAAACATCAACTCCTTACGGTCTTCAGCTTTTGCCTTTTTCAATTGATATTCCATAGCGTTTTTATCTACACGAATACCCATTGAAGATATTTCAAAAGAACTTTCCAATACAGGGTTCCACAATAAGATATCGCCATTTAAACTCCAATCGTCATAATCAGGAGCACGTCCGTCATGTTTTTCACCATTAGATAATTCATCACCAATACCCATCAAGAAAACAGCTTTGAATTCTCTTGTAATCTCATTTTCTCTTTGTTTTGGAGTTAAATTTGGATATTTCTGTAACAATTCCTCCGTTGTGATAAAAGTAATCTTCTCTGGTAAAATTGGTTTTATTTGAGGATATTCCTCTGTAATTACATATTCTGTATGTTTTAACACATCATAAATACGTTTTACAATCAAACGCAAAAATGCTTGATTTCTATCTTCCAATGAGATTGAACGTTCCCAATCCCACTGATCAACATATAACGAATGAATATTATCCAAATCTTCATCAGGACGAATAGCATTCATATCTGTTAAAATTCCGTATCCTGGCTGCATATTATACTTTGCAAGAGCCATTCTTTTCCATTTAGCAAGAGAATTAACTACTTCTGCCTGTCTATCATTCAATGCTTTTACAGGGAAAGTAACTTTACGTTCAACTCCATTCAAATCATCATTTATTCCAGTTCCTTTTAAAACAAACAAAGGAGCTGTTACACGACGCAAACATAAGCCAACAGAAAGGTCATGTTCAAACGTATCTTTAATTAATTTAATTGCAAGTTCCGTTTGTTGAGAATCAAGCGGAGAAGAGTAATTTTGGGGAATAAAAACAGATTGTGCCATTTTATCTAAATTTTTCAGATAATGCTTTAAATTCTTTTCGTGCAGAATGTCGTTCATATAAAATGCTGTAAACAGCTTGTGTTATAGGCATTTCTACTCCATATTTTTCATTTGCATGAACAATACAATAAACGCCATTATAACCTTCCGCAACCATATTCATTTCGGCCTGGGCAGCTTTTACAGAATATCCTTTACCAATCATAGCACCGAATGTACGGTTACGACTGAATTGAGAATATGCAGTAACAAGTAAGTCACCAAGATATACAGAATCGTTTATGTCACGTTTCAAAGGTTTCACAACATCAAGGAACCGTTTCATTTCTTGAATTGCATTTGAAATCAACGCTGATGTGAAATTATCTCCATATCCTAATCCGTGTGCTATACCCGAAGCCAAGGCCATCACATTCTTTAAGACAGCAGAATATTCAATACCTTCCATATCTTTTGACAAACAAGTGTGAATGAATGAAACTTTCATCATTTCTGCCACTGTTTTCGCCAATTTCTGGTTTGCAGAACCTATTGTTAAATATGACACACGCTCCATTGCAACTTCTTCTGCATGACAAGGACCTGAAATAACAGCCATTTGTCTTGGTTTTACCTTGAAGCGTTCTTGCAAATATTCAGAAACAAGCATAACATTTTCTGGTTCCATACCCTTTACCGCTGTCACCAATTGTTTTTTTGATAAATCAACAGTAATACCAGCACATAACGAATTAATAAATTTTGAAGGAACGCAAAAAATAATGATATCAGCATCACGAACGGCATCATCTGCATTGTCAAACAAACGCAATTTCTTCGTATTGTATTCAATGTCAGAAACATACATGGGATTATGTCCTGTTTGCTCAACACCTTCCTTTATTTCAGGTTCCCGGATATACCAAGAAACTGATTTTTGGCTCATATGAAGTATTTTTACAATGGCACTTGCCCAACTGCCACTACCAAGTAAAGCTACTGTATTTTTTGATTTCATAATTATTGATTCAACCAAGATTTAACATCTTCTGGTTTAGGGTTTGTTAGATTTAATTTGTTTTTCTTGTTGTAGCCACACATATCGGCATGCAATTTTGTAAACTTAACTGCTTGTGCGTCTGCAAATTTTACAAAACCAAGAGCTTGAATTACTTCTGCCCATTCTTGTGGAATTCCTGCTGCTACATATACAGAAATATCATCTTTCACCACTTTCTTTTCAGGTTTCATTTGCGGGAAGAATAACACATCTTGTATTGTAGATGCACCTGTCATAATCATACACAAACGATCTATACCCATACCCATACCTGATGTTGGAGGCATACCATATTCTAAAGCTCGAACAAAGTCATGATCAATGAACATTGCTTCGTCATCACCTTTTTCAGATAAACGAAGTTGATCTTTGAAACGCTCGTATTGGTCAATTGGATCATTCAATTCAGAATATGCATTACACAATTCTTTTCCGTTTACCATCAACTCAAAACGCTCTGTTAGATTTGGATTATTTCTATGTTTCTTACACAATGGAGACATTTCTATTGGGTAATCAATAATGAAAGTTGGTTGGATATAAGTACCTTCACAGAATTCACCAAAGATTTCATCTATCATCTTACCTTTACCAAATGTTTCATCAACATGACCAAGTTTTAATTCATGGCAAATAGCACGGATTTCATCTTCCGACTTTCCATCTAAATCATAGCCAGTCTTTTCTTTTATGGCATCAAGCATTGTGATACGTTTGAATGGTGCTTTAAAACTAATTGTTTTGCCATCAAAAGTTGTTTCTGTTGAACCATTTACAGCAATACAGATAGTTTCCAACAACTGTTCTGTAAATGCCATCATCCAGTTGTAATCCTTGTACGAAACATAAATTTCCATACAAGTAAATTCTGGATTATGGAATTTGTCCATACCTTCGTTACGGAAGTTTTTACCTATTTCATAAACACCTTCAAAACCACCTACGATCAATCGTTTCAAGTACAATTCTGTTGCAATACGACAATATAAGTCTATATCCAATGAATTGTGGTGAGTTATGAATGGACGAGCGCTTGCTCCACCAGGGATTGCTTGTAAAATTGGAGTTTCTACTTCCAAATAACCGCGCGAATTGAAGAATGAACGCATAGTTTCCAATATCTTCGCACGCTTTACAAACACATCTTTTACTCCACCATTCACAACCAAATCAACATAGCGTTGACGATAACGTAATTCAGGATCGCTGAACGCATCATACACAACACCATCTTTTTCTTTTACGATTGGAAGTGGACGAAGAGATTTGCTTAATACTGTCAATGTTTTAACATGAACAGAAATTTCACCCATTTGTGTAACGAATGCATAACCAGAAACACCAACAAAGTCACCAATGTCAAGTAATTTCTTGAAAACCTCGTTATACAAAGTTTTGTCCTCATCCGGACAAATTTCATCACGATTTATATATAATTGTATTCTTCCGAAAGAATCTTGCAATTCTGCGAAAGAAGCCTTACCCATCACACGGCGAGCCATAAGACGACCAGCCAATGTAATATCTTGGAATAAACCACTTTCTGGTGTGAATTTTTCTAAGATTTCTTTTGAGTTTGCTGTTACCGTATATTCTGCTTCTGGATACGGATTGATTCCCAAATCACGCAATTTCTGTAATGAATTTCTGCGTACTTGTTCTTGTTCACTCAATTGTTGCATTTTACATAAAATTTTGTGCAAAGATACACATTATAACCATTTAGCAAACCGAAAAACAAAAAGATTACAAACAAAGTAATTCACTGTTATTTAGAACGACAATCACCGAAGACAACAATTACACATCAATCCTTTTTAATAAATCTTTATCTATATAATTTTCAATTGATTGACAAACATTACTTGAACAAATAATTGAAAAAGGAATTGCCTTGTCCCAGAAATCAGTTGTGAGATTTGCAACAGCATCTTTTGCTATTTTTTCCTTAGCCAAACAATGAAGAATACCAGCATTAAACGTATCTCCAGCTCCAATCGTGCTGACAACATTAATTTCAGGGACATTATATGATTTTTCAAGAACTTCCGTCTTCACAATGACATCATTCTTATTTTGGGTAAAAACCAAAGCCTTTACTCCATATTTCTGCAATTCTAAAAATACACAATTCACATCATTTGTTCCAAATATGGCACAAGCATCTTCATCAGACAAATGCACTAAATCCGCATATCTAAAGTTTTCCTGCACATAAAAATATTCTATCGAATCTGGAGTTAGATTCCTACGCATATTTGGATCATAATACAATAAAACTTGCTCACCACCAGCTAAATGCAATAAATTTGCAACACATTTTCTAACACGTTGATTGATAGAAAACGATGATGAAAACAAGAAATAGTCAGTTGACTTAAAATCAATATTTAAGAGTGACATTTCATCTTTAAACTCCTTGTAAAACTGATATTTTGCATCGTTTTTTTCATTCAAGAAAGCTAATGCAAGTGATGTTTTTTTGTCTGCATACTGTACCAAATGAGTTGTATCCACAGCGTTTTCCACCAAAAAAGACTTGCACAAATCCCCCAACTCATCAAATCCGATTTCCGAGATAAATGAAACTTTATCGCCGAGTCTTCCTAGACTTACCGAAGTATTCAGCGCAGAACCTCCCACTTTTGCTGCCTGAGGCTGCATATCTTTAAAAATCAAATCTATTACAGTTTCACCTATCGTATAAATCATACTATACAAAATTATTTTTTCGTAAGACTTCTATCACTGCATCTTTACGTTCATCCATTGGCAGTTCACCATCAATCCAATGGATTTCAATTCCCCGCCGTTCCATTCCACGAAACCAAGTCATCTGACGTTTTGCAAACTGACAAATCGCGGTAAGTAATTGCTCCTCCATTTCCTGTTTTGAAATCAGACCAGTTACATACAAAGTCAAAAACTTATATTCCAAACCATAATAGATTAACGTTTCCGCAGGAACACCATCTTTCAGTAACTGCTCAACTTCGTCCGTCATTCCTTCTTTCAAACGTTTTTCAAAGCGTTTTGCGATTCTCTCACGACGAACATCACGGCTTACCGAAACACCTATTGTTAATGGAGAATACAAACACGAATGTTGTTGATATTCTACAGGATTATTTGCTTCGTGACGGGCAATTTCCAAAGCACGTATCAAGCGTTTCTTCGAGTCGATATCTGTAGTGTTATGCAACGTTTTATATGACTTTAATTCCGCAACCAAATCATCAAACTCTCGCAATTCGCATGATTTTCTAAACTCAGCATCTTCAGGAACAACGTGCATATTATAGTTTTTAATAATAGATTCCACATACATTCCTGTTCCACCGCAGACAAACGGATTCTTTCCCCTTTCCACAACATCTTTGTAAGCAGTTTGGAAAGCTTCGTAAAATTTAAATAAATTAAATTTTTCACCTGCATCAACAATATCCATCAAATGGTACGGAACTTTAACCCCATTCACCACATAATCATCATAATCCTTACCCGTACCCAGATTCATATTTCGATAAACCTGGCGAGAATCCGCGCATAATATTTCCGAATTTGTTTCGGCTGCAACAAGAGCCGCAAGACGAGTTTTTCCTGATGCAGTAGGGCCAATTATTACCGGTAATATGCGAAGATTATCAGACATTGTTTTTGTTATCGAAAAAATACTATTTTTGTCTTGCTGAAAAAGACAAGCAAAGATACGAAATGGCAGAAAAAAATATATACATAAAAAACAAAAAGGCATCCTTTGATTACGAGACTCTCCAGACTTACACGGCAGGAATTATTCTGACAGGTACAGAAATCAAATCAATCCGTGAGGGAAAAGCGAATCTAAGCGAAGCTTTCTGTTATTTCAACAACAATGAATTGTGGTGTAAAGGAATGCATATCTCAGAATATTCATTCGGAAGCTACAACAATCATATCCCAAATAGAGAAAGAAAACTGCTGCTTAACCGCCGTGAATTAAATAAATTGGAAGAAAAGCTTAAAGATAAAGGTAATACAATCATTGTTTTAAGCATGTATCTCACCCAACGCGGCTGGGCAAAAGTTGACATTGCCTTAGCAAGAGGTAAAAAACTCTTCGACAAACGAGAAGACATGAAAGAACGCGATGCAAAACGCGACATGGACCGCGCCAAACGTCGATTTTAATTTTCAAACGGATTTTCTTTATTAAAGTCAGGCTGATAATAATAGTTACTATCAAGTAATTGCGTCCATCCGTTCTCAAATCCTAATTCATCCAATTTATCTAGAACAAAATAATACTCCTGTTTAGTTAAAATCCGATTTATTGAATCGTTTTTCAGAGCTTTGTACACAGGAAAATATTGAGCCATCAAAGACACAAATACATCAACTGAGATATTTTCTGCAATTAGATCCAATGCTTTAATACTATTTTCCACATGATTTGGCAAAACTAGATGGCGGATAATCAAAACAGGATTATTTTCCGAAAGAACATTTTTTTTCTGTCTGTACATTTCCTGAATAGCAGACAAAGCCGTTTCACAATAATGAGGAATTCCCGACAATTTGAGACCTAATTCATTATCCGCATACTTGAAATCTGGCAGATAAACATCAACAATATCCTCTAACATCTTCAATGTTTCCACATTTTCGTATGCATTGGTGTTATATATAATTTTAGGAAAAAATCCTTTTTCGTTTACCAGTTCTATAATTTTCAACATTTGAGGAATGTGACTATTTGGAGAAACAAAGCCTAAAAAATTCACATCACCTCTTAAAATAGCAACAATTTGATTTACAGCATTTTCATAATCTGTAATTTCATTTCTGACAATCGTATCAGGCTGACTAATCTGATAGTTTTGGCAATAAACACATCGAAGATTACAATGAGAGAAAAACACATTGCACACGCCATTTTCACTTCCTTCTATCGGTTCTTCACCCTTATGCAGGCTTATATTTGCAATATGCAGCCCTGAATCTAACTTACAAAATCCAAGTTTTCCTTCTGCTCGGTTCACAGAACATTTATGAGGACAAAGAGTGCAGTTTGAAAGGTCTATTTCCATTTATCTCACAAACTTTTGACTATACTGTTTTCCATTCACTAAAACTGTAGCAACATATATTCCAGAGTTTAATGAAATTGGAATAGAATAATTTTCAGAGTTAGAGAATGATTTACAATAACGAATTCTTCCTAATTCATCAGTTATTATAAGTTCACAAATATCTTTAACATCTGCCGACCATTTAATTTCGTTTTCAATAATTTTTAATGCTTGATTCTGTAATTTAATATTTACTGCTATTATTTTACTCTCGGTAGAAGCTCCATTAAAATCAACTTGTTTCAACTTATAATAAACAACACCTGTAAAATCACAATCATCAACATATTCATAATTTGTAATCTCCGTTGTTGTCCCCTGTCCTGATATTACATCTATTTCATTGAAATCAACACCATTAAAGGATCTACTAATCACAAAATAATCATTATTTGTTTCTGAAGCAGTTTGCCATACTAATTTTACTTTTTCACCTTCAGAAATTCCATATAAACGAGTCAATTCTATTGGAAGCAATTCGCTTTTATGATTTGTATATGCATCCTCACATGAAGCAACATTATCATACGCACCATTTAAGTAAACTTTATTAGAATCTCTTACTTTTGAAATTTTAAGAAGATATTTCAATAAATCTATGAAATTATGAATAACCAAGCCATTTTCTGTTGTTAAAGATGAATTATAGCGTTTTAATTCTATTGTATAATTTCCAACATTTACATCACCTTCGCCTTTTAAATTCAGCTCTGAAATATTTGTATTTGAAGGATTTTTTTCAACCCCATTATATGTATATTCGGAAATTATGTAATTAAACTGAGATCCTGAGCCCATTGTAACCATATAATTTCCGCCCCCATAGTCAGCAGCATTTTTTGTTGGATTTGTACATATAGAAAAAGTTGATTTTGCTCCAAGTGTAAACTGAATCTTTTTACTTGGATCCAGATTTTTCACAAAAATACTTGAGCCTTCTTCTGTAACTGTTTTAAATGAATTCCATGTAGAAGTGTTTATGATATCAAGAAAAGCTGATTCTTTTATATGAAGTTCTTGAACACCATGTTCTAAGGTCAGCGTTCCATCGACAATCAATTGGTCTGCATTTGTAGAAAAACCTGACTGCATGTCAATTTTCATATTACCATCAGCAACATTAAATTTTCCCAAATGAATTTGATTATAATTAGTTGTTAGGTTTACATTATAGTTTTTTGTCTTGAATATCTCGCCATTTTGCACATTAAAATTTTCTGCATTATTTGCAACAATATTAAAAGAAGACGTTGTTGTAGCTTCAGCATATACAGTTCCTTTATTGGTAAACATGAAATCTATACCATTTTCCTGATTACAATACAAATTCACATTACTACTTCCTATTGTTAAAAAACCATTGTTTTCAATAATTCCTTTTAAAACAATATTTTGAGATGATTCAATGTTTAAAGTTCCATTTATTTTCAATTTACCTAAACGGTTATTGTTATATGCATTTAAATCAAAAACAACAGAACTTATTGTAATATTGGCATTTTCATCTATTGTGTAAGTATTATTAAGCCCTATATTCAAAATCCCATTTGAGATATACATATTTTTATTGGCTTCTGTGATGATTATATCAGCAGCAGTAACACGTAGCACCGTAAAAAGAACGGTTATAAAAGACACTAATTTGTTCATAGCACTATGTATTAAAATACGTTGATATTAGAAGACATTTAAAATAAGAAAAATGTTACATAGAAACTTCAATATCATATATTTGCACACATGAATAATTTTCAGCAACAAGTTTTTTCAATTGTACGACAAATTCCTCGCGGTAAAGTTGCAACATACGGACAAATAGCCGTGTTATTAGGAAAGCCTGGTGCTTGTCAGGCAATTGGTAATGCACTTCATTCCAACACAAACGGAGATATAGTTCCCTGTCATCGTGTTGTGAACCAAAAAGGACAAACTGCAAGTAATTATAAATTTGGTGGTCCCGATGCGCAACGGAAAAGATTAGAAAAAGAAGGCATTGCTTTTACAAACAATGCCATCAATTTATCAATATTTCAGTGGGATCCTAATTTAGATAATAATCAATAGTTGTTACAACGCGGACAGTTTTAATATAAGGCGTGTTATCATCCCTATCATAAATAGAAAATTGTCCTTGGTTTGCATACTTTATTTTCCCCAATTCCGATTTAGAATCAGACGCAAACTTTTCTGCAACAACACGTGCATTTTTTGTAGCTTCTTCTATCATCTGAGGTTTCAATTCATTTAGTCCGGTAAACTCAAAAGTTGGCATATTCCCCTCCCAAGACTCACCTGCAGCAATAGCTACACCTTGTTTCAACAATTCCTCCTGCGAAGACATTAATTCTCTAATCAAATTAACCTTATTCGACGTAACGGTTATGGTTTTTGTCACTTGATAACGTGTTGATATATTGTCACTTGAATATCTTTCTGCTTGACGGTCATATACACTTGTTGCAGACATGCTAATTTCATCTTCTTTTATGCCATTTTTCTTTAAAAAAGCCTTCACTTTATTCGTTTTTGTAGTCATCATATCATACAAATCGGACAAATCATTTCCTACATCTTTCAGAGAAATAGGCCACACAACTTTATCAGCCGGAACTTCACGTTCTGCCAAACCTTTTACACTAACATAACTATCTTTTTGTGCAAAATTCTCTATGGCATTTTTCATTAAAACACCAAATCCAAGTAATCCACACATCAGCAGCAAAGCTGCTGGAATTCTCGCTTTATCCATAACTTTATCTTTTTATTTATAAAATGAATATTCTTTATCTAACACATTATGACATAAATCCTCCAAAACTATTCTCAAAGAATGACTCTTTCCAAACTCCATTTTATCCTTATCGAACCATAAGAAAACAGCCCCGCTTTTAGCATCATAATCAAGTATTTGCCATACTCCATCTATATAAGCGTTGTATTTTCCTACTCCAGAATAATTGTCACTCATTTTAAACAGAATATACTTTTGATCAGTCATATCTGCAAGTTTCTCCTGACTTATTTTTATGCTTGGAGCTACCGTATCAACAACAACAGCAAACTTTCCACCTGTTTTTACAAAAGCATGAGCACGTCCCTCATCGTCAAACTTAGTCATAATAGGAGTTTTTCGCGCACAATTTTCAATTATTCCCTTTCCTTTCAAACTGTCAGGTAAAGAATATGGTATAATAATTTCCGCCGCTTTTTTGAAAATAACCTGATCTGTTTCAACTTTATATACAGGTGAGTAATAGCGTTTTTTCACATTTGAAGTATCAACAGTTACATTAAAGGTAAAATCACTGAAAAATGTTTTTTCTTTAGCTTTAAACTGGAAGTTTTCATAAGTATAAGTAAAAGTATCAGAGCAGCTAAACTTCTTCTCCGACGACATTGTTTTTATATCCAAAGAATCGACAAATTTCTGTTGTAACGACAATAAAATGGAAGCTGCATTACCCTTAAAATCAGTTACACGAATTTCACATTGTGCATATTCTTTATCTGTAGTCTGATAAATTCCTTGATTATTCAATTTAGTATAAATCTCAAGTTCATTATTTGGTTCCACAAACATTCGTTCATAATTACGTTTTGAAACAAGCCGTTCTTCATAGTCAATCAGACTATTTATATCAGCAGTTGTCGAGAAATCAATTTCATCGATTTTCCTCGAATAAATTGTCTGATTATCACAAGTTAAGGTTGTCGTATAAAAGCCATAGATGTTTGTCATTTCAGGCATATAATCATATCCTTGAACAGAAAAGCCAATATTTCCCCAAACTATTACAGGAGAATTAATTACATATACCCCATTTCCTTTCGAAACAACATCATACAACTTTTTTTTCTGTTTATGATTCACGAAACTATTGCTATCCATCGGATAAATTCCAATTCTATGAATCTTAGGAGCCACGTTATCCCGAATATCGTAGAACAACATTGGATTTAAAGCATGCTGATTCTCTGTTTTTCTTATTTCAAAATGTAAATGAGGACCACCAGAACTTCCCGTATTTCCTGACAAAGCAATCTGCTGTCCTTGCGAAACCGGCAGTTGTTCCGGTTTAAAACTTATATCCACCGTATGTACTTTCTTTTCATATTGATACGCTCTAACAAGAGAATCCACACGTGATTCAAATGATTTTAGATGTGCATAAACAGACGTATAGCCACTTGGATGATTTACATAAAGCACATGACCATATCCCGTCGGTGAAATCTGTACTCGGGAAATATAACCCGTATCAACAGCACGCACGACCTTACCCTCAACTTTCTCGGTTTTCATATCCAATCCCGAATGAAAATGGTTCGGACGTAATTCCCCAAAATTTGCAGCCAAATACGTAGGTCTTACATCTAAAGGATAAATAAATTTCTGTGCAAAAAGTATATTTATAAAAAATACTGCACCAATTGTCGCTATAATCTTCTGCTTCATCTAAACTCCTAAAAATTACTCACTTGCGAAAATATCTTGAATTTTGTTTCCCTGCAAATGAAGATATGAACGAATTACAAACAAAACATTGCGAATAAAAGTAAAGTCTTATTTTTGTAAAAAATTCAAAAATGAGCGATTTCAAAAAACTTTGGAAATACCTTTCCCGATATAAAAAAAGCCTTGTATTAGTTTTTATTTTCAACCTTTTTGGGGCAATATTCTCGTTTGGAATGATTGCGGCAATAATTCCATTTCTTAACATATTATTCGACAACACACAACAGGTTCATGAAATACCAGAAACGTTTGTTCTAACTAAAGACTCGCTTCAACTTTACCTAAATTACTACATGACAATGGTTATTGAACGCTGGGACAAATCTATTGCACTGGTTTTCATCTGTTTATTCCTTATCGCAATTACCTTCCTTAAAGATATTTTTGAATATTTAGGTAAGTATTTCAATATTCCTATTGTAAATGGCGTTCCAAGAGACATTTACAACACTGCATACCGTAAAATTCTTAACTTACCTGTATTTTTCTTCACAAACGAACGAAAAGGCGATATTATGTCGAGAATGTCATCAGATATTACCATCGTACGTACAAGTATGAATTCATTCATTGATTTGATAAAAAACCCACTTTATATTATTGTTTACTTCATCGGCATTGTAATAATCAGCTATAAAATGACGATGATTGTATTTGTGCTATTACCATTCATGGGAATTGTTACAGGAAAAATTGGCAAAAGCCTTAAACGTTCCACTAATAAGACTCAAAAATTACAAGGCGATATATTAGTATATATTGATGAGACATTATCCGGACTAAAAGTTGTTAAGATTTTTAATGGAGCAAAACAAATGCTCAAAAAATTTGAAAAAGGAAGCAACGCACATTATAGAGAAATGAACAGAGCTAACCGTAAAAGCAGTTTGGCTCACCCACTTACCGACTTTCTTATTGTCATAATCCTTTCTATTGCAATATTTTCTGGGGGTAAACTCGTTCTTGCAGATGACGGTGGACTATCGGCTGAAGCTTTTATAGCATTTGTTTTAGCTTTCACACAAATAGCAAGTCCTGCAAAATCATTTACATCTGCATTCTACAATATAAAACAAGGTGCGGCAGGAATAGACCGAATTGAAATGATTATAAATGCAGAAGCTAAAGTTGCAGAAAAAGCTGATGCAAAAGAAATAAAATCATTCTCTCAATCTATTGATTTAAACCACATTACATTCGGATATAATTCAGAAAGAACTATATTAAAAGATGTTTCTTTTTCCATTCCTAAAGGTGCTTCTGTTGCACTTGTTGGACAATCAGGTTCGGGAAAAACAACTATCGCAAACTTAATTCCAAGATTCTACGAGCCACAACAGGGAAATATCACAATTGACGGAATTTCCATTAATGATTATAAATTGTCTGATTTACGAAGTCTTATAGGAATTGTAACTCAGGAGTCTCTCCTTTTCAACGACACTGTATTTAACAACATTGCCTTCGGCATTGAAAATCCTGACAAAGAGAAAGTTATTGAAGCGGCGAAACTTGCCAATGCACACGATTTTATTATGGAAATGGAAAATGGTTACGAAACAAACATTGGTGACCAAGGTGGCAAAATTTCCGGTGGACAACGTCAACGTTTATGTATTGCAAGAGCTATTATGAAAAATCCAGAAATACTTATTCTTGACGAAGCCACATCAGCACTTGACACAGAATCAGAAAGATTGGTACAAGAAGCCTTGTCAAATCTTATGAAAGATAGAACTTCATTAGTTATCGCCCACCGACTTTCAACAATTAAAAATTCTGATTTAATTATCGTTATGAACGAAGGCAGAATCGTGGAATCCGGGAAACATGAAGAATTAATTACATTAAACGGAGCTTACAAACGTCTGCACGATTTGCAGTTAATTTAACAACTCGAATAAAATTAAAACATAAAAAAACGGATAAGAAGAATTTCTTATCCGTTTTTATTTTCATCATGTTTCTTATTACTTATTTAGTGTATAGTTTTTCCTGCAATGCAGCAACTTTTTCATCTGTAATATAATCGTCATAATCCATCTTTTTATCAATTATTCCGTTTGGAGTTAATTCGATAATACGATTACAAACGGTTTGAATAAATTCATGGTCATGAGACGTAAACAACACGATTTCAGGGAATTGAATCAATGAGTTATTGAAAGCCTGAATTGATTCCAAATCCAAGTGGTTTGTAGGAGAATCCAATATCAAAGCATTTGCATCTCTCAACATCATTTTTGAAATCATACAACGCATTTTCTCACCTCCAGAAAGCACTTTTACCTGCTTGTAAACTTCTTCATTAGAGAACAACATTCTTCCTAAATATCCACGTAAAAATACTTCGTGAGTATCTTCAGAGAATTGGCCCAACCAATCCATTAATGACATATCTGTATTGAAATATTTTGAATTGTCAACAGGAAGATATGCTGTTGTTATAGTAGTTCCCCATTCATAATTACCACCGTCAGCTTTTCTATTTTCTGTAATAATTTCAAACAAAGCTGTTATTGCACGAGGATCTCGGGCAAGAAAGACAATTTTATCACCTTTCTCAACTGTAAATTCTATATTTTGGAAAAGTACTTCATTATCGATAGAAGCAGATAAGCCTCTCACTTCCAATATTTTATTACCAACTTCGCGGTTTGGTTTAAATATAATTCCAGGATAACGGCGTGTAGAAGGCTGAATTTCTTCAACATTCAACTTTTCAAGCATTTTCTTACGGCTGGTAGTCTGTTTTGACTTAGCAACATTGGCACTGAATCGAGCTATAAATTCCATCAACTCTTTCTTCTTTTCCTCAGCCTTCTTGTTCTGTTGTGCCTGTTGACGCAAAGCTAACTGACTACTTTGATACCAGAAAGAATAGTTTCCTGCATACAATTGAATTTTTCCATAATCAATATCAACAGTATGAGTACACACAGAATCTAGGAAATGTCGGTCATGGGAAACAACAAGCACTGTTTTTTCAAAATTCGACAAGAAATTTTCCAACCATGTTATTGTACTCAAATCCAAGTCATTGGTAGGTTCATCAAGCAATAAATTATCAGGATTACCAAACAAAGCCTGTGCAAGCATAACACGTACTTTTTCCTTACCACTCAAATCCTTCATATTTTTCTGATGCAATTCTTCGGTGATACCTAAGCCACTTAATAATGTAGCAGCATCACTTTCCGCATTCCAGCCATCCATTTCGGCGAATTTTTCCTCTAACTCAGCAGCTTTTATACCATCTTCGTCTGAGAAATCTGGTTTTGCGTAAATAGCATCTTTTTCCTGCATAATGTCCCATAATTGTTTATAGCCCATCAATACAGTATTTAAAACCGTACAATCATCGTATTCAAAGTGATTCTGACGCAATACGGAAAGACGTTCGTTAGAACCAAGAGAAATCACACCTCTTGTAGAATCCAAGTCTCCAGAAAGCAAACGTAAAAACGTTGTTTTTCCAGCCCCATTCGCACCAATCACACCATAGATATTCCCAGGAGTGAACTTTAAATTTACATCTTGAAAAAGCGTTCGTTTCCCGAACTGAATAGCCAAATTATCTACACTTATCATATTTGATTTATTTTACAGTCTTGCGACTGTGGTTTTCTTTTCTGCAAAAATACTCTTTTTTTATTTATGCTCAAAACAAGAGATTCTCATCTATTACCTTTTAAAACAAAAAACGCCTTGAAGAAATTCTCCAAGGCGTTTAATATTAAACTAATTAAGAATAACTATTTGTTTTCTTTTTCAGCTTTAGACATTTCTGATTTCAATTTTGCTAAATCAGTAACATCACCTAAAGTTGTTTTTTCCAAGTTGTCGCTAACTTTCTTCATTGCTTTCTTAGTAGAAGTAGCTTTTGCTTGTTTTTCGTTTTCTTCAGCAACTTTCTTTTCGTCTTCGAAAGTTCTTGTGTGAGAAACGAAGATTTTCTTAGCATCTTTAGAGAATTCAGTTACCTTGAAGTTCAATTTTTCATCAACTTTTGCAGATGTACCATCTTCTTTTACAATATGGCTTACTACAGAAACACCTTCTACACCATAAGGAAGAGAAACTGTTACGTTCTTATCGTTGATTTCAACAATTGTACCTTCGTGAACAGAACCTACGTTAAAGATTGTTTCGAATACATCCCAAGGATTTTCTTCTAATTGTTTGTGGCCTAAGCTCAAACGACGTTGTTCTTTATCTACTTCCAATACAACAACTTCTATTGTTGAGCCAAGAGATGTAAATTCTTGTGGGTGTTTGATTTTCTTTGTCCAAGAAAGGTCAGAAATGTGAATCAAACCATCAACACCTTCTTCGATTTCTACGAAAATACCGAAGTTAGTGAAGTTTTTAACAACAGCATTGTGTTTGCTTCCTACTGAGTATTTTTCATCGATTTTTTCCCATGGATCTGGGTGAAGTTGTTTCATGCCCAAAGACATTTTTCTTTCTTCACGGTCAAGAGTCAATACAACTGCTTCAACTTCGTCACCTACTTTCAAGAATTCTTGAGCTGAACGTAAGTGTTGAGACCAAGACATTTCAGAAACGTGAATCAAACCTTCGATACCAGCAGCGATTTCCACGAATGCTCCGTAATCAGCCATAACAACTACTTTACCTTTTACTTTATCACCAACTTTCAAGTTTGGATCTAAAGCATCCCATGGATGTGGAGTTAATTGTTTCAAGCCAAGAGCGATACGTTTCTTATCGTCATCGAAGTCAAGGATAACAACGTTGATTTTTTCATCCAAAGTAACGATTTCTTCAGGATGAGTAATACGTCCCCAAGAAAGGTCTGTAATATGGATAAGACCATCAACACCACCAAGGTCGATGAATACACCATAAGAAGTGATATTTTTAACAATACCTTCAAGTACTTGACCTTTTTCAAGTTTAGAAATGATTTCAGCTTTTTGTTGTTCAAGTTCAGCTTCGATAAGAGCTTTGTGAGAAACAACAACGTTTTTGTATTCATTGTTGATTTTAACAACTTTGAATTCCATTGTTTTACCAACGAATACATCATAGTCACGGATTGGTTTAACGTCGATTTGAGAACCTGGCAAGAATGCTTCAATACCGAATACGTCAACGATCATACCGCCCTTAGTTCTACATTTAACGTAACCTTTAACAACTTCACTTGCTTCAAGTGCTTGGTTAACGCGATCCCATGATTTCAAATTACGAGCTTTCTTGTGAGAAAGAAGTAATTGTCCTGATTTATCTTCTAAGCTTTCAACAAATACTTCAACTTTGTCGCCAACTTTCAAATCTGGATTGTAACGGAATTCATTAGTAGAAACAACGCCATCAGATTTGTAACCAATGTTTACAACAACTTCACGTTTAGAAATTGAAACTACAGTACCTTCTGTAACTTCGTTTTCTGCATTTGTAGAAAGTGTTTGTTCATACTTGTTCTGCAAAGAATTTCTTTCAGCTTCAGTGTAACCGCCTTTTGATGCTTCGTAGTTGTCCCAATCGAATACATTTTGCTGAGCTTTTGCTGCAGATACGATTGAGTTGATTTCTTCATCAGAAGCGCTATCGTCATCAGTAGTTTCTTCTACTTCGTCAACAACAGGAGCATCCAATTCAGCGTCATTGATAACGTTTTCGTTTTCAAATTCTTCGCTTTCGTTTTTTACTTTTTTTACCATTTTTCTGGTTGTTAATAGTTAGACATTATGTTAATTCGCAAAAAAATTGCGTGCAAAAATAACATTTATATTGAAATAGCCACAAACTAAAACATTTTTTTTCTAACAACACTTGAAATTATTCGAAACAAGTGTATATTTGCACGTTTTTTAACCCCTGTTTAGGCGAATTTTAATTTTAGAACATGCGACAATTAAAAATCACAAAGCAAGTAACCAACCGTGACACACCTTCTTTAGACAAGTATTTGCACGAAATTGGAAAAGTTGATCTTATTTCTGCAGAAGAAGAAGTTGAGTTGGCGAAAAGAATTAAAGAAGGCGATCAAAAAGCATTGGACAAGCTTATTAAAGCAAACCTACGTTTCGTTGTATCGGTTTCTAAACAATATCAAAACCAAGGCTTGAGCCTTCCCGACTTGATTAACGAAGGAAACTTAGGATTGATTAAAGCCGCACAACGTTTTGATGAAACACGTGGTTTCAAATTTATTTCTTACGCAGTTTGGTGGATTCGTCAATCGATTCTTCAGGCTTTGGCAGAACAAGCACGTATCGTACGTCTTCCATTAAATAAGATTGGTAACATCAATAAGATAAACAAAACTTTATCAAATCTTGAGCAAGAATTCGAGCGTGAACCAACAGCTGAAGAAATTGCTTCGGAAATGGACTGCAGCGCACGCGACGTAAAAGAATCCATGAAGAATTCAGGAAGACATATTTCCATGGATGCTCCACTTTCTCAAAGTGAAGAAGGTACATTATATGATGTATTGGACAACAAAGATACCCCATCTCCTGACCAAACATTAATTCAGGAATCTTTAAGAAAGGAAATCGACCGTGCGATATCAACTTTAACAGAACGCGAAGCTAATATCGTAAGAATGTATTTTGGTATTGGACAGAAAAACCCTTCAACATTAGAGGAAATCGGAACAGAACTTGGTTTGACACGTGAACGTGTACGCCAGATTAAGGAAAAAGCTGTTCGTCGTTTAAAACAAACCGCACGAAGCAAAATCCTAAAATCTTATCTTGGATAATTTAGAAATCTAATACAAACGAAAAGAGATTGCCGAAAAACAATCTCTTTTTTTTACTATCCTTATCAAAACATCAATCGTGATGATAAGGTAAATCGTTAATAATAGTAAACGCACGATAAAACTGTTCTGCAACAAATACCCGTATCATTTGATGCGAAAATGTCATTTTCGAAAACGAGATTTTGTTTGGCACAGCATTATAGACATCCTGCGAAAAACCATAAGGTCCACCTATTATAAAACACAAATCGCGTGAATTATCCCTTGCTGTTTCTATTACTTTAGCAAACTGGCGTGAAGTATATTCTTTCCCATTTTCATCGAGCAGGAAACACTGTGCATTCTGAGGAAGTTTTGCAAGAATTGCAGCACCTTCTTTTTTCTTTATCTCTTCGAACGTGGTTTTGCTCGAAGATTTGTATTCTTGTATCTCAACAATAGAAAACTGGCAGTAATGCTTTAACCTACCTGCATATTCAGCAATTCCCTCCGCTAAATACGAAGCGTTTGTTTTTGCTACCCAGATAAGCGTAAGTTTCATTATTCTTTATGTCCGTCAAACGAATACGACAACCCAATCAAGAAATTACAACGTTGTGTAGGATAATCCATATAACGTTCATTATTTAAACCACAGATGTTATTTACATCAAGGAATAGACGCAACACACTGTTGTAGAAATAATTAACTTCAACACCCAAGTCAACAATTGATTTTTTAGAAATAAGACCATGACCTTCACTCTGATACAACATATAATAGAGTTGCGGTTCAACTGTCATTTTAGTCTTATTTGAGTTAGGATTTACAATATCGAAACGAGTTGATACAGTTGCGTCCACAATAGGTTTATACCAAGCATATTTTAAAGAATCTAACTGCCAATAATAATAGTTGGCGTCAATACCCAAGTTCATCTTCCTGAACAAAAATCCCAAATCACCATGAACTTTCATCAATGTAGCATTATCGTACACTGCATCATAAGTTGTGTTCACTTTTTCAATTGGATAAAGTTCCTCGCTACCAATTAGACTATCTGGAATATTTGCAGTCCAGAAATACATATTTTCGTATGCATCGGCAGACAACTGAACATTGTATGTAACTAATTTCTTCAAACGTCCATTCACACCCAATTCAAAGCCAAGAATATCACGGCATGGACGAAGCATAGTATTATCGCTGGCATATGGATTTTCATCAAGCATTTCGTACAAAGACTTCAAATCAACTTTGGCTCCGTAGAAATTGAAATATGGAACAAGTTTTAATTTAGGCAAAGAATACACAAATCTTACATCAGGAAAGACCTTAAATGTAGAATATCCACCAAAAGCAGGAGTCAGGTTCACTCCCACCTGCAGATTCCAAGCATTCGCTCCGACCTTCACATACGGCATTGCTGTAGCAACACCTTCCAATTTAGACAACAAAGTATCAACAGGTTGGAAATTCAAAGCACTCATTCTAAAATCAGCATTCAAACCCAAAGACAGCTTCTCCATTTTTTTGTGCAATCCACCAGAAATATCCACAAGATTCTCAAGATTTGATGGTTTTCCTACGTTTGTAAGCTGGTAATCTACATCCAATCCATAACGTAAGGCGTCATCTTCTGCTTTGTGAGAAACAATTCCGGCATTTGCATTTAGTCCAAGAATATTTCGGCGGACTTTTTTCTTGTCAAATTCCGAAAGACCAAAAACAGAATCATATCCATAACGCAATACACTTTTATATTGAGGTTTTATAGAAGCATACAAAGTAAAATTCTCATAAAAACGTTTCCAATACGCATTTATATAATCAGTAGTATATCCGGCAGGATTTTTTTCGCCGTTGTCCATTTTAACTTTACCGGCAGAACCAAAATGATACAACTCAATACCCGACTGTTTTAAGCGTGAACGTTCCGTCATATAACGAACTGACAGCAAACCTGTCCAATAATTACCAGCACCAACCACAGCTTCGCCACGATACAGTTCCTGCAGCTTGTCGCCTTTTACACTCACGGCACGCAAAGGAATTATATGGTAATCAGTATTTAACGGACTTGTAGAAACGGAATATTTCAGATTAACCTGCAAGTCCAATGTATCATACACTTTAGGATTAACCGAGATGCGGCTTGCATCAGAAATCTGAGGTTTATATTCAGAATACACTTGAATAGTTTTCTGCAGTTCCGGATTTTCTTCGGTCTGTGCAAACAATCCAAACGGAGCACACAAAGCAGCAACACAAGTGAATATATTTTTCATTGACATTTGAACAACTGACAATTTATATTTCATAACAAATGATCTTAAATTCAAAATTATTTAACTACTCCTCCATATTGATTTCAACCGACTGAGATTCCTGAGCTTTCTGAGCCATTTCAATATCGGTGATTTCATCAAGCACATCGTTTACTTCATCAATAATTCCATCATCCTGTATTTTATAATGTTGAAGTACATTCTGCAATGTATAACGAGCCTGAAACAATTCATTTCTCTGCATAAAAATACGAGCCCACAGAATATACGATTTTCCTAACCAATATTGATGAGGAGAACTTTTTTCCAAGAAATCAAGAATTTCGCGTTCTGATTCTTCATAACGTTTTTGATTGAACAAAATAGATTCAACACGATATTTAGATTCAGAACCTTCCATTGTTGCATAGTCAAGAGCCACTGTTCTATATTTTACCAAGGCATTGGTAGTGTCACCTAAAGAATCATAAGCTACAGCAGAATTCATATTAGCCCAGCGTTTATCATTTTGAGAAACTTTTTCTGTTACAATAAAATTCTCTACAACAGCAACCAACTTATTGTATTCCTTCAATTTAGAATAAGCTTCAATCTGGAGTTTACGAGCTAAAAGCACATTTGGCTTTAATTCTGCCGTAGTTTCCAACTCAACTAAATACTGAGCAGCTTTTTCATATTGAAAATAATTCATAAGAATCTGCGAAGCATAAACCAAAGACTGCTCCGTATAATTACTTTTTGGCTGTTGAATTACATATTCCAAATATGGTAAAGCATCAGTCTGATAGCCACGATTATACAAGCAATCTCCTAAATAATAATTAACATTTATTTTGAAGAATCCATCACCATATTTCTGTAAGTAACTCTTAAACAACGGAATAGCCTTTTCACATTCCCCATCAAAATACAATTCCTGAGCAACTTCAAAACTCAACGAATCAAGCTGAGCTTCAGTAATGTTATCATAACCACCGATTTGTTTCAAATAATTAGAAAACGAATCAATATCATTTTTCTTGCGATAAATATTTTGAATCATATTCAAGGCAGTCATAGCTTCCTGAGAGCCAGGATATTGCTCCACTATTCCTTTGTACATTGCCAGAGCTTCATCAATATTAGAGTTATTGTATTCAATCAAAGCATATTGAAGCAAAGCACGTTTCACATAAGAGCTCGACTTATAATTAGCAATGATATTTTTATAGTTTTCAATAGCTTTTGAATCCTGTCCAATTTTCATATATGCCTCAGCCTGTTCGTACAATGCATCATCATAATATGTAGAATTAACATACTTTTTCAAGAAAGCAGATAAGGTCTCTGCTTTACCGGAATAATTTCCGTCAAGTCCCTGACAGAAAGCTTCCTGAAACAACGCATACTCCACATCAAAACGGCCAATAGACTCAGCCTGACGATAATATTTTACAGCAGAAGCAAAATCCTTCATCATATAATAGCTGTCACCAGTACGAATTAACGCATCCGTATAAACATCAGACTTTTTGTCTTTTGCCATATCGATATATTTTCGGTACCACATTGCAGCCGACGGATAAGATTCTTCTTCGAAATATGTGTAAGCAATATTATAATGAGCACGTTCATATTCCTGAGTACCAAAAGCACCCTGCATCACAATATAATCTTTATAAAGCTTTTGAGCATCAGCATATTTGTTCAATTTATAGCATGATTCAGCTTTCCAGTAAGTACAATAAGAATTTATTGCCCTATCGTAAATACCGTATTCCATTGATTTATTGAGCATTTCAATTGCCTCTTCATAATTCAAGTTATTGAATAATTCCAAACCTCTATAATATGCAATCTGTTGATACGCCATTTTCAAATCACTTGTAAGCGATCCTATGCTTTCCAATGATTTTAGAGCATCACCATAATTTCGAGAAGACATATAAATTTTAACCATTAAGCTATTTGCTTCATCCTTATACTTTGATTTTGGATACGTGGTCATAAAATTATTCATCGCTGTAATAGCCTCATTAAAAGGAGCAAACGAAAGTTCATAAGTTAATTTCGCATAACAAAACATTGCATCCTCTTTTATTTGAGGGAAAACATCATATCCCATACAAGCATAGAATACGTTACGTGCTTTCTCCTTCTGTCCAAGTTTCAGATAGCAGTCTGCCATGTGGTAATACGCATTCTGAGCGATCGTATCATTTTCCGAAGTTACCATCTGGAATTTATCAACTGCATTCTGATATTCCCCCAAACGATAATACAACTGTCCCATTTCATAATATTCAACTTTTGTTGGAGCCGGAGACGAAGCAAAATATTTTTCATAATATGGTAAAGCCTGTTGATACTGCATTGTTTTATAATATGCACCGGCCATTACACGATACACATCGCCTAAATATTTTGGATTTATCAGCATTTCAACCTTTTTTCCGTACTGAATCAACTTATCATAGTCTTCATTCTGATAGTAAATCTGACAGATGTACGGAGCAACTACAGGAGAGAAAATCGAAGAGTCAGCCAACATATTAAAGCCAACCATTGCCACATCATAATTGCCATCCACATATTCTAAATACGAATAATAAAACAAGGCATTTTCTGCATACGGAGACTTTTTGGCATCCTTCACCTCACGAAACAATGGTTTTGCCATTTCGAAATATGAAGATTTTTCAGCATAGATTGAATTTTGCTCAGCCTCACCTTTTTGCTCAAGCTCATTCATTTTATAATAGCAATAAGCTTTTTTGTAGAAGAATTCCAACACTTCACTATTTGTAAAACGTTGAATATCAATTTTCTGATATTCATTCAAAGCTTCTTTATAAAACTGTTCATGAAACAAATAATTTCCCAGTTCAAAATGAGCCTTATTAATACGTGGATATTCAGGGTTATCAGCAATAAACTGTTTTACAGCAAACAAACCATCTGGGTTAAACAAGCGTAAGGCACACACTGCAGAATAAAATTCAGCATCAGTTTTTTCTTCTCTTGTGACCTTTGAATCTGCAATGTTTCTGAAATGTTGTTGAGCAGAACTATATTTCTGATTTTCAAACAAATGCATACCTAACGCATATTCATTGCTTGACATATCAATTTTTTGAGCAGTTGCCACCATACAACCGCCCATCAACATGAATATTAACGATAATTTTATCTTGTTCATATTATTACACACTATATCGCACAAATTTGAATAAAAAAAACGCTTATTCTTTTCTGTTCGCCCGTAAGTTTTCAAAAACTTATAAACCTAAAAAGAATCTTACTGAACAAAAGCGGATAATTCCTAAAAATAGAAAATCTATAGATGAAAACGGTAATATTTTTAGTACATTGCGAAAAATTTATAATAACACAATTATGAGAATACCTAAATTTTCAAGTATATCAGATTACATCAAAGGACTTGTAAACATCCGTCATGACTGTGATGCTGAAGCAACAATCCAAAACATCTCACAAAACATTGAATTTAAAGGTGTTAATGTCTGGATTTTAGTTTTTGCGATTTTTCTCGCTTCGATAGGATTAAATGTAAACTCTACTGCCGTAATAATCGGTGCCATGCTTGTTTCCCCACTTATGGGCCCTATCATTGGATGCGGTCTTGCAGTAGGTATCAGCGACATTAAATTGTTAAAGAAATCCTTGAAGAACCTTTTGATTATGGCTGTCATAAGCCTTTTAGTTTCAACAATATACTTTGTGCTTACTCCACTAAGCGACGCGCAGTCAGAACTATTAGCAAGAACACGCCCAACTATTTTCGACGTGATGATAGCAACATTCGGTGGATTCGCAGGAATTGTAGCATCCTCACGAAAAAAAGAAATGACAACGGTTGTTTCCGGCGTAGCTATTGCAACTGCATTGATGCCTCCTCTCTGCACTGCCGGATATGGTTTAGGAACAGGACAACACAACTATTTTTGGGGAGCGTTCTACCTATTCTTTATAAACTCATTTTTTATTGCTTTAGCAACTTTCATAATTATCAAATATTTAAAATTCCCGGAGAAAAATTACGTTGATGAAAAACGAAGAAAAAACGTACGCAGAACGATTGCATTCTTCTCTCTTATTGTTGTAGCACCTAGTATTTTTATAGCTTTTAATGTAATAAAAGAAACCGCATTTAATTCATATTCAAGAAAATACATTTCCGACATTGAACAAAGCGAAATGTTTCCGGATGTACAAATCATAAAAAATTCCATTGATTATAAAACAAAGAAAATAGAGCTTGCATTTGTAGGAAAAACACTCACAGAAGAACAAACTCAGTTTCTTCACAAACATCTTATCGACTGCAGCTTAGACCATGTTACACTTACCATAAAACAAGCAGGATCCACAACATTAGATTTGAACAAACAGTCACAATTAATACAAGACTTATTAGACAAAAAAGACCTTGAATTAATAAAAAGCGACTCCACTATCTCCGCTTTACAGAATCAGATTACAGAATTACAAGTGAATTCACAGACAAACATGGCTAAGTTTGCAAAAGAATTAAAAGCCTTGCAGCCAAACATTGAAAAATTCACTCTTGGTGAATCACAACAATTTGATTTACAAAACGATAGCACAAAAAAATCACCGATTCTAACATTATATTGGGAGAAATCATCAACAAACAGTCAAAAAGAAGAATTAGAATCTTGGATTAGAATCAGATTGGAAAACAACGACCTTGTAATTGAAAACAAATAACTAGTACAAATATCACTATATCAAAGCATTAATCGGTTGAAAACTCTGTTATAAAAGAATTTCATTCCCAAAATCTTCTGTGAAAAAACAGATATTTTTGCAATGAATAATTTTATAATAAGATGAGAAAATTCCTGCTTGCCACTATAGGCATAATCTTTTCAATAAGCATTTTTGCACAAAACCAAAACGAGTTTAAAATCTACGGTAAAATAAAGGCCGTAAACTCACCAGCTGAAGGAGTTACAATAAAAGTAACACAACGAGGCTATAAATACAAAGAAGTTACCACTGACGCCAAAGGTGCTTACGAACTGTACCTTCCCTATGGAAAAAACTTCGTAATAACCTATAATATGGATGGTTATCAAACACTTACATTCGAAGCAAACTTAGAGCTTCCATCTAATGCTCCGCAATGCTGCTACCGACCAATGGAGATTTCATACCATCTTTTTAACCCTGAAGACAAATACAAACACTTGTTTAACAAAACATTCCACGTAATTGCCTACGAAAAACAATTCAAAGGATTCAACTACGACCTTGACATTGACTACATGGTTCAACAAAGAATTGTAAACACAGAGTTATTTGAACAACAATTAGAATTAGCCCATAACGGTGCCGAAAAAAACAAAGATTCCATCAAAGTTGAAAAACGCTATATGGCATTAATCAATCAAGGCTCTGTTTACTACGATAAATCACAGTTTTATGCAGCACGAAAATTCTTTACCGAAGCTACTAAAATAAAGCCAAAACGTTTATACGCCTACTACAAATTGGAAGACATAAAAACCGAGATAGAACGATTTGAAACTAAAGCTGAATTACTCGGAATCAACTTAGACTCTTTAATTGCTCAGGAATTAGCAAAAATTGACGAAAGCGAAGAAGGCCCTAAAACATATCCAGCCTACGTTCCCCTTACCGACCAACAAGTTGAAGAAATTTTCCGCACAGAACTTCAGAAACAAGTATATGCTTCCAGCTCAAATATTGCCGAAGGCAACCGCACTATGCGTTTAATGGACGAGTTCTTTAGCGAAGAAACAAAGAAAAACACAGCTATAGCACAAACAGAACCTAAGAAAAAAGAGAAAAAGAAAAAAACGGAAGAAGTACAACAGCAAGTTGTTGCCAAAGAAGAACCTAAACCAGAACCAAAAGCAGAGCCTATTGATTTGTCTCAGAAACCAAAACCTGTTGTAAAAACAGAAGCAACTAAAAAAGTTGTTGACTTTGTGACATACCAGGATTCCTTAATGCAAAAATATCCGAACGAACGTACTATAGAGATAACTCAAGACGCTCACAAAAAAACAACCAGAGTATTTATGAACGACGGAAAACGAGTTGAAATCTACACTATGGTTGAACACAGCTGGGGAGCCACCTATTATTTCTTAGAAGAATACCCTACAGGTACCACAAGCATTGGTTACGCTGCATTTGTAAACAAAACAAAACTGACAGATTTGAATAATATACAAGCTACTCAACCAGCAGGGAACCAGTAGCTTATAAATCAAACGGCATTGGAAACAAAAACCAATGCCGTTTTTAGTTAATTATTTCGTAATGAGCAGACAAACAATAAAAGAACGAAACCATAAAGAATGGAATCTTTTATTCCAGTCCATTTACGAACAATACTATGCAAAACTTTGTGTTTTTGCAGCATCCATCTTAAACAACGAAGAAGAAGCCGAAGAAATCGTTCAAAACGTAATTTATAAGCTTTGGGAGAAAAGAGACAGCTATGATTCCATAGAAAACCTCAGTTCTTATTTATTCAGATCGGTGAAAAACCACTGTATCAACACGATAAACCATAAAAAAACAGAAGAAAAATATCTTAATGAAGCATGGACTGAATTAAAATCTATTGAAATCAAATCCATAGAATATCCTTTTGAAAAAGATAATAAAGAAGAACAATTACATTCAGCAATACAAACACTACCCGAACGATGCAAGGAAGTGCTTTCCATGAGCAAATTCGAGGGACTTAAAAACAAAGAAATCGCAGAACAATTAAATATATCCGTTAAAGCTGTGGAGGCAAATATAACAAGAGCCTTCTCTTTATTACGTAAAACATTGAGCAATAAGAAATAGCATAGATCAAATAACTCGAACCTTTAACTTATCTCGTAAAAAAAATTATATAAATTAACATTTCACATAGGGATTTTAAAACGTTAATTGTCTTTTAGTTGTATCAGTCATTAATTATGAACACAAACGAACTCATAGATAAATACCTTACAAACGAAGCAACAGCCGAAGAACATAAGGCTTTGCTCCAATACATACATGAAAGCGAAGAAAATAAAAAAGAATTTTCCGATGCTTGTCAACTATGGTATTCACTACATTCAAATAAATTCAATAATACAAAAGCCTTTGAGAAATTTACAAAACAAACGAAAGCGAAAACAATTTCTTTATGGCAAAAGCTAAGTGCTGCCGCAGCCGTTGCAACAATAATTATCATCACCTGTTTTTCCATATTCAACAAACAGGAAATCAACAACATAACCATTGCTAACAACGAAAAATATACAAAAGCAGTTACCTTGCCAGATGGTTCTGCAATCTTTTTGCACAAAAATTCATCGGTTACCTATCCGGAACAATTTGCAAGCAACAACAGAACAATTTCAATTACAGGAAACGTATTTTGTGAAATCACACGCAATGAATCTGCCCCATTCACATTAACAAGCAATAAGTTATCCATCAATGTTTTAGGAACATCATTTCAAGTAAACACAATCGACAGCACATACGTTATTGTAGAATCAGGCAAAGTAAAAGTTACACATGAAAATCAATCTGTTACACTGGAAAAAGGACAACGAACAGATTTAAGAAACAGCAAACTTACCTCTTCAGAAAACACCGACCTAAATTTTCTATCCTGGAAAACAGGCATTTTACAATTCAGAAACACAACTTTACCAAAAGTTTTCTCAGATATTTCACGCCATTACAATTGTGAATTTACAATTAACAATGACTGTACAGGTATAGCAACAACTAGCCTAACCGGTTCATACCAAGACTTAAAGATAGACCAAGTTCTACAAATGATTGAAATGGCAATACCAGAATTTCATTACGAAATTCACAACAACGAAATCATAGTAAGCACAAACAAATAAATTGCCAGATTTATATTACAATTCTGAACAAATTCGTACATTGTCGTCAATTTATTCAGATGACCGATGTTTTTTAAAAAGTGCATATTAACAATCTCAGCAATCCTTGCTATTACTGCACTACATGCACAAACAAAGGGAGAAATCACTTATAAGGCAACAAACAAAACAATACCAGAAATACTTCAAGGCATAGAAAACGTATGCCCTTACCGATTCTCATACAACAGCGACATTTTCGATCAAAACACCTCAAAAACTGTATCTTTCAACCTAACGCCCATAGAAACCTGCTTAAATAGCGTTTTAGGGCCATCCTACGCATTTTCAATTATCGGAAGCCAGATTATCATAACGGAAAAGAAAACGCCTTCTACCACTGTTAAAAAGCAAAATGAGACGAAAAAAGAAAATATTGTTACTGTTTATGACACCATTCCTGTTTACGAACATATAACAATTGTAGATACTCTGGTTGAAAAAATACAAGTAGTTGATACTTTACAACGCATACGTACTGTCACCTTACATCGGTACGAAACTAATTTCTTACATACCGGTGAATCAAGCAATACACTCACTGTAAACACAGGCTTGTTGGCAAACGCAATAAGATTCTATAATGGAAATACTTACGGCAATGAACTGCAGAAACTTCACAGACCAGCATTAAGTTTTGATTTCCAAGTAAATATATCCTTCAAACGAAAACAATTAATCACACAAACTGGATTAAATCTGTATAACTTCAGACTTGAAAATTCATTTACTACAACATCATATATTGATGATCCACAAATCACTTATACAGACACTGTTTGGCACTGGATTTACAAAGAAATATTTACATACTACAAATTCAACGAAAGCAATGATTCTGTTGCAATTACAGCACTTGATTCAACCTATACTTACACTCTTTTAACCCACCCGAAAAAAATAGAGACCTACACGGAAAAGCTTTCAACTTTATCGTGGCATTATGCTTCCATCCCATTTGGCATAGGCTATCATCACAATATAACCAACACGTTTTCTATTCAACCATTCTTTTTAGTGAATGCAATGATTTTAGTTTCAGCAAAAGGTGAAATACCAAACAGTACATTTTCCAACACATATCCACTAAAAGATTTGTTAAAGCCATTCAATCTGTCTGCTACACTTGCTTGTAACATATTGTATTCCATAGAAAAGCAATACTCAGTTTCAATAAAACCTTTTGTATCTTGTGCGCCTTCAATATTCAAAAACGAAAATATAGGATTTCAAGGATTGTTAACAACATTCGGTATGGAATGGGGAATCAGTTATACTATTCCAAATGGCAAATATTAAGAACATACTATTCATTCTTCTATTTTCGACCTATACTTTAAATAGCATAGCACAAAAAAGCTATTTTTCGGGTGGTTACGACTACTCCGTTTATATTTGTGGAGACAAATCGGTACAATCATGGGGTGATAATTATTATGGTCAACTTGGACGTCCGATTTCCTCTGGAAATTTTTCCAGTCCGAACACTATTCCACAATTAAAGGATGTTATCAGCATTGATGCCGGATTAGGTAACTTCTGCTGTGCTTTAACATCCTCTGGACATGTTCTTTCTTGGGGACATAACTTTTACGGTGAACTTGGAACAGGAAAAGCATGTTCCGATGTTTGCAAGCAATACACTGCAGACACAGTACTTGGTGGAGAAACAGGTACAAAATACCTTGAAAATGTAACAGCAATTGCTGTAGGACAAACACACGTTTATGCCCTACTTAAAACTGGCGAAGTTGTTTCCTGGGGAAACAATGATTATGGACAATTAGGAAACGGTAGCTTTGAATCAAAACTTGAACCTGTTTATGTTAAAACAAACGAAAACAACCACTTACAGAAAATAAAAATGATTGCAGCTGGCGGAAATCATGGCTATGCCCTTTCGGACAACGGCAACGTATTTGCATGGGGAAACAATCAAACAAATCAACTTGGATGCGGAAATACAGAACAACAATGCTTTCCTCAACTTGTTGTCGATAAAAACGGCGTAAGCATTTCAAACATAACACAGATTGACGGAGGTATGTTTTTTGGTTTAATGCTTCATTCCAGCCAAATGGTTTATGGAGTTGGAGCATATAAAGGAACCCATTCAAACGAAGACGGAACACGTTATAAAACAAATACATACGCTGAATTTATATCAGGAGGAGAAACACCAAATTACTGTTTAGAAAATGTAGTATCAATTTCCGCAGGATTTTCTCATTCACTTGCTATTGTACAAGAAAAAAACAAATATCATGTTGTTTCCTGGGGCGACAACCGATTCGAAAAAATTACAGCAGCCCATGGCGGTCAGATTGGAAACGGGAATTACACTAACGAACAATTCCTTACCCCTGTGTACATGAAAACATCTGCATCGACTAAAATAGATAATGCTGTAAAAATCCAAGCAGGATGCGGTGTTTCGTATATAGAAACATACGACGAAGATAAACAAGAAAGTAAATTCCTTATATGCGGATGCAACGACGATGGCAAACTTGGACTTGGAGATAATATTGACAGATATTTTGCAACAGAACTTCCTTACGTATGCAATCCATATTGTGCATCTTACTCATTAGGAAAAGACAAAACACTCTGTAATCCAATCTCTTATGAAATAACCACACCATACACTTCTTCCTCATTCAATATACAATGGTTCAAAGACAGTATTTTAGTAAACGACACTTCTAATTCGCTCTTAATAAATAGTCCTGGTATATACACTATTCACATTTCTGATAAAACAGAAGATTGCCCAGACATTACTAGCTCCATTTCTATAAAAGAAAAAAACACTGAATTCCAACCACTTAACATATCTTTTAATAGTGATGAAATAACATTCAAAGTTATTGGTGATGGAACATTCAATTGGTATAATGCCCGAAACGGATATAAAATTGGAAGCGGAAAAACAATTACAACCTCAAAATATTTTTGTGAAGAAATCATTGCCGACAGTATTTACCAATTATGGGTAGAACACGAAAATGAATGTCAACCTATTCCGTTGCAAAGCATAAAAAAGACAAATTGTGATTTACCTGCACCATTTATATCCGACACTACACTCTGCCACAATCGCGAATACACAATAACATCGTCATACGACAGCCTTGTATGGTATAATGACAAATCCTTTGAAAACCCTATTGCTCTTAATGATTTTGTTCTACAGCCGAATGAAATAAACGCCTATACCTTTTATATAACCCAAATAAAAGACCGATGTGAAAGTGAAGCTTCTTCTACTCTATTTTCGCTTCAATACTGCGATCCATGGTACTATGTTTCGGGAATAGTTACAAATGATTTCGGAAATCCAATAAACAATTCTACTGTTTATTTATTTTGTGACGAAGACAAAACTCCTGTTGATTCCTGCATTAGTGATGAAAACGGATGTTTTACACTCATTACCCATAACTGCATAGGTACAATACTTGCAAAATCTCCAAACACAACTTATAACGATACTTGGTCGGGAAACAAAACGTATAAAGAACAAGCCTATAAATTCTTTATCGATGCCGATATAAAATACATTGAGATCAACCTTATCTCAAAAGTCACCGACATTGAAGCTTTATCATCCTCAATTACTTGGGAAAGCATAAAAAACATTACAATTTATTCTTTGGCAGGTAAAAAGTTAGGAAGCTTCAAGCCCGAAGAGAACTTCTACAACAAAATAAAATCCTACGAAAATCCTCTAATTATTATAACAGAATATAATTCGGGAGAAAAAAGAAGTCATATTCTCATAAAATAGACCTATAGGAAACGCATTTCCACCCTTCTATTTTTAGCTCGTCCCTCAACTGTTTCATTTGTTGCCGCAGGTTTTGTTTCACCATATCCAACCACTTCGAATAATGATGCACTACAGCCTTCATTAACCAAAAAAGCCTTTACAGCCTCAGCTCTGCGTAACGACAATGCCATATTGTAATCATCATCACCATTACTATCCGTATGCCCCGCTATTTCTACGCGAAGATTATTTTTTGCAATTATTTTCGCAACTCTTCGCAACTCCGGAATTGAATAGGAAAGCAATTCACTCTTATCATTATCAAAGAATAAATTATTTAACCGAACAGAAGTGTTTTGTTCCTTCATTTCTTTATACGAAGTTACAGTAATATTTTTGGTCACCGTCTGGGCAGTCTTTCCTTCCGTCAAATCAATGTTTTGAGACTGTGGATAATAACGTTCATCATCTACATAATATCCATACATTTTACCATTAGGAAGAACGCTAAAGTACTTTCCATCCACAGGATTCGATTTTGATTTTTCAATAACATCTCCAGATGACAAATCTTCCCATACAATTTGAGTTTCCACAGCATTACCTTGATTGTCTGTTATCTGCCCCATTACATTTACAACAGCTTCTGGTCTAAATTTTTCGGGAATTGTAATTGAAAACAAATCATTCTGCTTTGCACCATTTTCACGTGCGGCAAAATAGAAATCCTTTCCATTTGGAGCAATACGATATCCCCAATCCTCTTCTGAAGAATTTATTTCTTTTCCTAAGTTAACCGGTTTACTCCAACAATCCCAACAAGTATCAGCAAGACGAGTTGAAACAAATACATCCAAATTACCCAAACCTCCATGTCCATCCGAACTGAAATACAACGTTTTCATATCATGATGAAGATAAGGACTACGTTCCACATACATTGTATTGATCGTTGGTCCTAAATTAATCGGCTTACTCCATCCATTGTCTGTTTTCAGAGAAACATAAATATCCGACTGGTGATGAATTGCCCCATGATAAACTCCAAGACTTGCATTCTGTCTAGTGTATAAATTATAGCCTTCCTCACGTACAGAAGCAAAAATAATTGCATTTCCATCGCTCGTTATCATAGCATCAGCAGACCATTTTGCATTATTAATTTCCGGAGAAACATTAACTCCTTCCTCCCATCCGTAGTATGTTTTTTCAGAAGAAAGAATTACTCCTTCTTTAAAATACAACATTTTCGTACCATCGGTACTTATGCTTATAACTGCTTCATTGCTTACTGGCGACGACAATTCGCTGACTAATCTCGGTGTTCCCCAATCGCCATTAGTCCATTCCGAAACAAAAATATCTTCCGTTTTTCCAACGTTATCCGGTCGATTTTTCCCACAGAAGTACAAAAACTGATTATCTGCAGTAATTATTGGAGAATATTCGCCGCCTTCTTTCGTATTAATAACCTCCGACAATTCCTTCACCGAAATAGACTTATCAACAGACGACGACAAAATTCTCAGTAAATCATTGATTCTCTTATCATTTTTACCAAAATACGATTTATAATTATTTACAGTTTTTATTGCGTTTCTCCAATTTTTTGCAGCAATATCATTTGATATCATTTTCTGCAAAGCAACAAAAGCCTTCTCTTTTGGAGCTGCTAGCTTCACATATTCTGAAAACAATCTAAAGGATTTCACGGAATCATACGGCTCAATAAAATCCAAAGCATCACCTTTTCCTGCAATCTTAAAGTCCTTTGCTATCAAACTATCCAAGAAAGTACGCGGATACATATCAACAAACGTATATAACGTATAAGTTTCTCCATCCTGCGTAAATTCCTTATAAAATTCAGTCAGAGCATATTCAAAATCTATATCACGGCTATACTCCACAGTTTTCTGCATTAACGGAAGATTCTTTTCTGATTTCGCTATATCCAACATCTTTCTTAAAGCGATAACAGTCAATTTATTATCAGGACTTGCTTTAACAAACTGTTCATACTCTTTATAATCACCACTCCCCGATTTTTCAGAAAAAATCTTATCCACATATTTCTGCTGAATTTCAGGAACATATTCACTTTTGGGATAATTTTTAAGAAAATTCATGAAAGCTTCACACGAATTTTTACGCATTGTTTCTTCGTAAGCCAATTTATCACGGCGTTTTACAGCAAGTGCTGCTTCATGAGCTTCCGGATACAATGAAATAAAATCCTGATATGCTTCCACCGTATTTTTTTGTAATGCATTGTTATATGCCAAAGTATTTCTATAAGTCACAACAGTTTCCTGCAAAGTTGCCGACGCCTTCTTATACTTTTGTAGAAAAACATTGCATTTTTCTATTGAATTTGACTTTATAGTGATTTCATACAATTTTTGGCAAACCGAATCTAACTGAACCTGCACCTTTTTCGGAGTCATATACTTTGAATACTTCTCACGTTCCGCCGGTGTCATTTTGCTCAGTTCATTTTTTGTCACTAACAAATAAGAATAAGCCTTGTCATAATCATATTTAGAATAAGCAGAATTTGAAAACATCAAGCTCGCAACATGATTATACACAGCATCTTTCGGCTGTTTTTGCAATCCTGGCAAGACTTTCTTTTCTAGTTTTTCCCACTCCTGAGCCTTATACAAATTATAAATTGACTCTTGAGCCAATGCACTATACAAGCAGAACAGCGAAAACAGCAAGACTAATATCTTTTTCATCTTCTTATCTTTTTGGGCACAGAAACTTCCTCATCAACACCGTCAATATTACCAACGGAATCAACTGCAGTCGTATCATTCTTAGGAACATACACGGTATAACATGAATATGGACGATTTTTCAATCCTTTTAGATGACGTGGGAAACGATCTCTGTACTGAGAAAACGCATCATCATTAATAACTTTCTCCATAAATAATCCATACATAGGTAAAGCTGTTTTTCCACCTTCACCCAACGAAGATGTTCTAAAATGTACACAGCGTTCCTCTGCTCCAACCCAAGAACCAACAACTAAATGAGGAGTTACCCCAACAAACCATCCATCAGAATAATTAGACGATGTACCTGTCTTGCCGCCAAAATCAGTTTCCTGTTTAAATAATTTGTAACTAAACAAATTTTGTGTAGTTCCGTAAGGTTCACGCAATGAAGCAATAAACATCTGCTGCATTAAAAATACTGTTACAGAATCTAGAACTTTTACTTTTTCAGGTTCAAATGTTTTCAACACATTTCCATCCTTATCCTCTATTCTCGTAACAAACATAGGTTCAACACGATAGCCTGAATTTAACAAAGGACAATACGCATTCGTTAACTCCAACAACGTTACATCGCTTGAACCTAAACAAATAGAAGGAACTGTATCCAACGGAGACTTTATACCCATTTCATGTGCCTGATTTATAACAGTTTCCACACCAAGCTTTTGTGTCAGCTGAACGCTAATTGTATTCAATGAATGAGCAAAAGCATATTTTAAACCAACATTTCCTTCCACATACGTTCTGTCAGCATTTCGAGGCACCCATGATTTCTTTTCACCTTTTTCTTCATATCGGATTGTAAGAGGTGCATCAACAAGACTATCACATGGAGACCATCCATTTGCCATTGCAGCTGTATAAACAAATGTCTTAAAAGAAGAACCTGGCTGACGCATAGAACGAACATTATCATATTTAAAATGATTGTAATCCAAGCCACCGACATATGCTTTTATAGCACCGGTTTCAGGTTCCATTGCAACCATACCTGTATGAAGTAAACGTTTCAAATAATTCGTTGCTTCAACGAAACTGCAAACCGTATCAATATCCCCTTTCCATGAAAATAGTTTTTGAGGTCGTTTTTCGTTTATATAATAATCTATAGAATCCTTATTTCCATTAAATTTTGCACTTAAACGACTATAATACCATGATTTACGCACAACATTATCTATAAAATTTGGAATTTCATTTTTATTACCATCTATCCATGGATTCTGATTTTTCCAATGTGCATCAAATTGTCGCTGAACACGTTTCATATTTTGCTGCATAGCCTGCTCTGCATAAACCTGCATATCATAATTCAGTGTTGTATAAATCCGCAATCCATCGGAAAAAATATCCAAATCATTTTCCTTTAACCATGGCTTCAAATAAGCATATACAGCCTGACGGAAATAATTTGCAATACCTTCAATTGGCGATTCCACCTTATAATGTAAAGTAATAGGTTCCTTGACAATACTTTCATATTCATCTGAACTTATCACCCCGTCACGTTTCATTATACCTAAAACAACATTTCTTCTTACAAGAGATCTTTCAGGATTTAACACTGGACTATATGCCGTAGGAGCTTTCAACATACCAATAAGAACAGCGCACTCATTTGCATTCAATTCTATCGGTTCTTTATTGAAAAAAGTTTTTGAAGCAGCTTTAATTCCATAAGAATTACTTCCAAAATCCACGGTATTAAAATAGAGTGTCAGCAATTCTTCTTTCGTAAAATTCATTTCTATACGAACAGCAGAAATCCACTCTTTTGACTTAATTACAAACATTCGTACGCCAGGAATTTTACCTAAAAAGCCGTGATCTTGTTTTCGAGTTTTGAAAAGATTCTTTACCAACTGCTGCGTTATGGTACTTCCTCCTCGCGGATTACCCTTAAGCATATCCTTAAATACTGGTAATAAAGCTTTTACATCTATTCCATGATGTTTATAAAACCGAGTATCCTCGGTTGCGACGAGCGTTTTTATCAACAACGGAGACAAATCTTCGTATGTAATTGGAGTTCGATTTTCATAAAAGAACTTTCCAATCATACGACCATCTTCTGCATACACTTCAGAAGCGACACATTGTTCTGGATTTTTTAATTCCCTTATAGAAGGAGAGTATCCAAACAGGTTACAGAAGTTTATCTCTACAGCAACAACATAGAGAAAAATCAAAAAAAGCAAAAATAAAAACCAGCGGAAAATCTTCACATAAATTGGTTTTCCCTTTGCACAGAACCATTTGAAAAAAGCCTTAATAGCTTTCAAAATGACAATGAATATTCTTTTTATATTATTCCACATAGACAAACCTATTTTCCTAATAATTTCTTTATATCATGTAACTTATTCAAAGCTTCCAAAGGAGTTAAGTTATTTATTTCAATGCCAATCAATTCATCACGAATTTGAGAAAGAACAGGATCATCTAATTGAAAAATACTTAACTGATACCCTTCTCTATTTTGTTCTATTTCCTTTAACGGTTTTGTCAAAGCCTGGGCATTTCCACTAGTTCCTTCTAATTCTTTTAGAATTTCATTTGCACGGTTCACCACAGATTTTGGCATACCTGCCATTTTTGCCACATGAATACCAAAACTATGTTCACTTCCACCAGGAACCAGTTTTCTTAGGAAAATAACCTTTTGCTCCTTCTCTAAAACAGAAACATTAAAATTCTTTACACGAGGGAAAGATTTTTCCAACTCGTTTAATTCATGATAATGAGTTGCAAACAAAGTTTTAGGTTTTGCATTTTGACATTCATGCAAATATTCAACAATCGACCACGCAATAGAAATTCCATCATAGGTACTCGTTCCTCGTCCGAGTTCATCAAACAGAACTAAACTTCTGTCTGTCATATTATTAAGAATATTTGCGGCTTCATTCATCTCAACCATAAAGGTTGATTCACCTTGTGAAATATTATCAGAAGCACCTACACGTGTAAATACCTTATCTACAATTCCAATAGATGCAGAATCTGCAGGAACAAAGCATCCAATCTGAGCCATTAAAACAATCAATGCTGTTTGACGCAGCAGTGCCGACTTACCAGCCATATTTGGACCTGTTATAATTATAATCTGCTGTTTTTCATTATCTAAATAAACATCGTTTCCAACATATTTTTCTCCCGGTGCCATTTCTGTCTCAATTACAGGATGACGTCCGTTTTTTATGTCTAAAACCATGGAATCGTTTACATCGGGACAAACATAATTATTATTTACAGATACTACTGCAAATGAATACAAACAATCAATCTGAGCAACAATACTTGCATCAAGCTGAATTGTTTCCGTATATTGCGTAATATACTGAACAAGAGCATTATATAAGCTTTGTTCTATTTCAAGAATACGAGATTCCGCACCAAGAATTTTTTCCTCATATTCCTTTAATTCCTGAGTTATATAGCGTTCCGCACCAACTAAAGTTTGTTTACGAATCCAATCTTCGGGAACTTTATCTTTATGTGTGTTACGAACTTCTATATAATATCCAAAAACATTATTAAACGCCACCTTAATTTTAGGAATTCCTGTTCGTTGTTCCTCACGTTCCTGCATTTTTAGAAGGTAATCCTTACTATTATATGCAATTTCACGAAGCTCGTCAAGTTCCTGATTTACACCAGGATTTATAATATTTCCTTTATTTACCGCATTCGATGCATCTGGCTGTATTTCCCTCAAAATACGCTCTCTCAAAGCATCACAGGAATTTAACTGATTCGCAAAAGCCTGCAAAGTTTCATTTCCCGATTCATTGCAAAGATTTTTCATCGGAACAATTCCTTCCAAAGTTTTTTGGAGCTGGATAATTTCACGAGGAGTTATTCTATTTGTAGCAACTCGAGCTATAATTCGCTCTAAATCGCACATAGAATTTAACAACACTCCTACTTCATCAACAACATCAGGCTGTTCAACAAATGTCTGCACAACATTTAACCTTGCCTGAATATCCGAATTTTTGCGTAATGGCAAAGCCGTCCATCTATGCAACAGACGAGCACCCATAGAAGTTTTTGTATTGTCAATAACAGACAATAATGATTTGGCACCTTTATGTTCGGAGCCAAACATTTCAAGATTTCGGATAGTAAATTTATCAAGCCAAACATATGTCTCCTTGTCAATCCTTGCAATATTTCGAATATGACTGACAGATTTATGCTCTGTGATATCTAAATAATGAAGAATTGCACCCGCCGAAATAATTGCCTGAGGCATTTCATCTATTCCAAATCCTTTTAATGACGTGGTTTCAAAATGACTCAATAATTTATCATTGGCAGTTTCTATAGTAAAAATCCAATCATCTAACTTTGAAGTACATACACTATCACGATATAGATTTTCTTTATACCACAATTCCTGATTTCTCTCATACAACAATTCCTTTGGCTGAAAACTGTTCAATAGTTTTTCCACATAATCAACAGTCCCCTGAGCTACCAAAAACTCACCTGTGGAAATATCCAAAAAAGCAACACCAACAACAGATTGCGAATAATGAATTGCTGCGAGGAAATTATTTTCTCGATTTTCAAGAATGCTTTCACTCAACGAAACGCCTGGCGTAACTAATTCAGTTATACCACGTTTCACTAATGTTTTTGTTTTTGAAGGATCCTCTAACTGTTCACAGATTGCAACACGCTGCCCTGCACGGACCAATTTGGGCAGATATGTATCCAAAGCATGATACGGAAACCCTGCCATTTCTGTCTCATTCGGTGTTCCTGCCGAACGGCGAGTTAATGTTATACCTAAAATTTTTGAGGTTCTTACCGCATCACTTGAATATGTTTCATAAAAATCACCACATCGAAAAAGCAATATTGCATCAGGATGTTTCTCCTTCATCTGATTATACTGCCTCATCATAGGGGTTTCCGTTGTTTTCGCCACTATCTTAGAATTTTAGAATCCTTCAAAATTACAACTTTGACATTCTATACTCTTGATTTTTAGCTCACTTTAATTAACAACTTTCAAACGGAAACACGTTTATTTTATGAAATATTCATCTTCCGGACAAGGATTCGAAAAAGCCGGATTTGTCAAAAAACTGGTATCAGACAGCGTTAACAAGAATGCCTTCAAATCTTGCAATTCATTGTCATTAAGAAACATACCGCCGTGATTAACATTAATCATCAATGGATCAACATATGGTGAACGTTTCAAACCAGAATTGTAAAATTCAAGAATTTCATCCAAAGTTTTATATCTACCATCATGCATATATGGTGCAGTAAACTCTACATTACGTAATGTAGGCACACGATATTTTCCCTTATCCATAGGATTACCAGTTACCGAAGAACGATCAGAACTATCTGTAAAATCAATATCTCTGGCATTATTCATAAACAGATTTGTTGTCCATAAAGGCATTGCAGGAGAACCATGGCAATGAAAACAATCACCTTTTTCGGTCTCAAAAATAAAAAAGCCTCTCCGCTCCGACTCTGTCAATTCAACCTCTCCACGCATAAACTGATCAAATTTTGAATTGAATGAAATCAATGTACGAACAAACTGAGCTATTGCTTTAGAAATCCGTTCCATTGTAATTTTTTCATCACCAAATGCTTTTGCAAACAACGGCGGATACATTGGAACAGATTTTATTACTTCTAACGTACGTTCTACCGATCCATTACATTCATGAGGAGCGACAATCATCATCCAAACAAACGATTCCAAATTTTTCTTGTGAAATTCAGAAGTTTGCGGAACACCATGAGCGCTACCTAGCGATTCATTTTTTTTATTAACATATCCATTCCACATGTAACCCTCGTTATTCCATACAAGATTTATCATCGGCATCATCGCATGAGGCGTTGGGATTCCCGTCAAGCCAAACGTTTTTCCTTCTTTGTATTTCGGATGATCTATTCCACATTCAAAAGAATGTTCCTGTTTATGACACGAGGCACATGACATCAGACTATCCTTATCTAAACGTCCGGATAGCCGACCGTCATAAAACAAATAACGTCCCAACTCAACTCCTTCGTTCGTCATGGGATTATCTGCCGGTATATTCATATATTCCTTTGCATACGAAACAGGAAATTCGTAAGGAGTAGGAACTTTTTCCCGCTTTGGAGAAACTATATAAGATACAGCAACAAACTGTATAAAAACAATAAGAGCCAACGAAAAAATCCGTTGACTCTTATGTGTATGAAAAATAGACATATTATTCCACAACTGCAGCAGCTGTATCAGCTACGGCACTAAGTGTATCGTTAACAACTTCCACAACCTCTTCCGACGCAGCTTCGTTGCATTGAAAAGGCCAGATATTGAAATAATACAAAACAGCAGCAACTGCAGCTAAGATTACAACAACTATCAAAAGTTTTTTCCACAAAGGCATACCCTTCTTTGCAAAAGGATCCTGCAATGCAATTGTTGGGAAATCAGCCATTTTTGTCAATGTTGCACCAAATGCAATGTTCACAAAAGCACGAGCATTCACAGCCCATCCATTTGCATCCAATAATGGAGCTAGATTACGTTTACGTAACTTCAACCAAGCCATAATCATTGATGGACCTGATATAATCAAAATAATTCCAATAAATACTAGAATTACCTGCCACCACGACAATTGTGCAAAACCAGAAACAACGCTTACACAGAATGAGCCAATAAAGCCCAACGCCATACCTATGGCAGCAAAGATTCCGGCAAATTTTGCAATATCAAATGATTGCTGTGGTGCAGCTGCACCTTCTGCTGGAGCTGTTGCAGCAGTATCTTTTACTTTTGTTGTTAAATCATCAAATGATTTAGAATCTTTTTCCGCAGCAGACTTATTAATCAAATCAGTAACCCAATTAGCAAATTTGCGGTATGGAGACCAGAAAGCCTGACGGATACTTATTGGATTGTCAATTATTTTAACAACAACAGCATCCCAGTCTAATCCGTTTCTATCGTAGAAAATAGCATTTTTACCAACCATCAAGTCATTTACATCACCATCAGTCATAACTGCAGCAATAGTCATTTTCTCGTTCTTTTGTTTTGACTGACAATCACAGTATAGCAAAAACATTCCACTATAAGAAGCCATAGTGTTGTGTTTTCCCATGTCGCTTACTTTTATACACAAATCACAACTACGTTGATCAATGAATAAAGTACCTGCTTGGAAAATTGCTTTCTGTTCTTCGTCACGAGTATAGAAATCCGAGAATGTTACATAGTTTTTAATCAATTTGTACAAGTCTCTGTACAAATGAGTCAACTTATTAACCGATTGAATTTCATTTGCTTCTGATTCCAATGCTTTGTCCTGTTCTACTAAAGCAAGTAATTCAGCCTTTTGATTTTTTGAAACAATCTCTTTAATTGCATCAACACCCAATGACTCTACAACATCACCCTTCTTTGCACCTTTCCATGCTTCGAAAGCTGTAAACTTAGCACCAATCGTTTTCCACTCAGCTTCTGTTATAGCTTGTTTTCCAGCGAACTCAACATCAAAAACTAAAGTCTTTAATTGAGAAAAAGCAGCTTCCCATGCAGGGTTAATTCCACCGTTCAACGGCAACTCCATTTTGCTGTTAACACGAGCCAATGGATATGTTGCAATTTCTTCTGTACAAGCAGACAAATTCTTATCACTGATTGCTTCCATCTTTGCAGCCGAAACATCTAAAGCTGCAGTTGAATCTTGATTGAATGCAATAAGCTTGCAACGCATAAAGAAGTCTTCTACTTTTTCTTTCAATGCATTGTATGCAGCCAACGCAGCATCAGTATTGTCACCATAAGGAAATACAGATTCTTTATTTGCATCTTCGCTTGTAAACCATGTTAAATAGTCATTACAGTTTGCATAGAAAGCTTCTATCTGATCAGCATTGATACCATCTACACCACTTCTATCTGGAGTCACACCAACTGTTTTCATACATGATGTAATGACATTCTTCAAAGTCTCATCATCTGTTGAATTTTCTGTAATAACACCGTCTCCGTTAAATCTTGTTTTTGCAAAGATTGCAATGCTGTCCGAAGTATCAGCAACAGAAATAGAATCTTTTTCAAGACCTAAATTAGAAAGTATCTGTTTTGCAGAATCATACAATTTTTTTCCTTCCTCATCATCCTGATTGATATCAGCCAACGAAATTGTATCTTCCTGTTTTAGCAATAAATCTGGATTTTTGATAACTTTTGTAATCCATGACGCAGCATTACGAACTTCGTCAACACGGATTTTACCGTCACCGTCAACATCCATTATTTCCAGAGTTTTCTCATCGATTTCAAGACCTTTTACTGGACAACTCAACACAGTCCACATCTTTTGATCCAACTCCTGCAAATGTGCAATATCTTCTCCCGTTTGAATATCAACACGGGTTACTCCACCTACACTTGCAAATTTCCAATCATAGTTAGTTTTTGCCATATTACAGTTTTTTATAGATTTTACATTTTTTCACTTAGTTCTAACCAAATCAATTCTTTTTCATCAAGTAAAGAAATTACTGTTCCAATTCGATTTGATTTTTCCATTAATTCTTTTTGTTCTAACGCACCAGATGACAAATATAATTCTAATTCTTTTTTCTCTTGTTCCAAATCAGAAATTTCTTTTTCTATTTGCTTAAATAATTGCTGTTCTTTAAAAGAAAGCCCTTTTTTCTTCCGAGGTTCTGGTTTATCAACAATCTTCTCCTTTATTTCTTTCGTTTTTTCGAGTTCAGCTTTTCTTTTTTCTTCAGATTCTCTAAAAACAGAATAATTTCCAGGAAATTCTTTCACTTCCCCATCTCCTTTGAATACAAGCAGGTGTTCTGCAACTTTGTCTATGAAGAACCTGTCATGAGAAACAACTAACACACAACCTTTAAAATTCAGCAGATATTCCTCCAACATCTGAATTGTATATAAATCCAGATCATTTGTAGGCTCATCTAGAATCAGAAAATTTGGTTTCTGCATCAGCACCGTCATTAAATACAAACGTTTCTTCTCACCTCCACTTAACTTCGATACATATAAATATTGTACGGAACGAGGGAAATTCCATTGTTCCAAAAATTGAGCAGCTGAAATTGTATGTCCTTTTTCTAGTTCAATTTTATCTGAAATATCCTTAATAACATCAATCACATGTTTACCGTCACAACCTAGTAACCCATCCTGCTTATAATATCCAATAGAAAGCGTATCTCCCCAATCAACAGTTCCAGAATCTGGAGCTAACTGTTGAGTTATAATATTCAACAAAGTTGACTTTCCGCACCCATTTTCTCCAATAATTCCTACGCGTTCGCCCTTATGAAATGAATATGAAACCTTTGACAGAATATTTTTTTCGCCATAAGACTTATTTATGCTTCTTAAATCAACAACCTTGTTTCCAAGATACTGACCAGCAACATTAATAATCATCATATCATCTGCATCAACCTGCGTTTCTGCTTTTTCCTTCAAATCATAAAAAGCATCAATTCTGTATTTTGCCTTTGTACCACGAGCCTGCGGCTGACGTCGCATCCAATCTAATTCTTTTCTCATCAGATTTTTTGCTTTCGCAACTTCAGCAGTCTGAACCTGAAGACGTTCCTGTTTTTTCTCCAGATAATAAGAATAATTTCCCGTATATCGATACATTGACTTATTATCAAGTTCAAGTATTGTATCGCACACGTTATCAAGAAAATATCTATCGTGAGTCACAAGAAATAGAGTGCTTTTTATTTTTTTTAGATATTCTTCAAGCCATTCTATAATAGCAATATCCAAATGGTTTGTAGGTTCATCTAAAATCAATAAATCTGGGGCTAACATCAATATTTTTGCTAATGCAACTCGTTTTCGTTGCCCTCCAGAAAGTTCACTAATTCTTTGTTTTGCAGGAAGTTCCAACTTTGTTATTATAAGATTCACCTGAGCTTCATAATTCCAAGCATCAGTAGAATCCATTTTGTCCGTAGCCTTTTGTATTTCTTTCTCATCCTCTGTTGTCAAAGCCTGTTCATAGCTACTCATAGCTGAAAGCACATCCTGATTTGAAGAATACACCTCTTCATATACTGTAAAAGACGATTCTAAATCAGTATTTTGATCCAAATAGCCAACAGAAACATTTGGTTCAAACAAAACACGGCCTGATTCTATCGTATCCTTTCCAAGAATTATTTTAATCAAAGTGGTTTTACCCATTCCATTCTTGGCAACCAGAGCAATGCGTTCTCCTCGATTTACAACAAAAGACAAATCATCGAATAAAAGATATTCGCCATAATATTTAGTTATATTTTCAACCTGAAGAATTGCCAAACCAACGAATTTTAATTTATTCTTCAAAGAGATTAAACGCTTCGTCTATTTCCTGTTCAACTCCACGTAATTTATTCTTACACGCAGCAATGAGTTCAGCAGCTTTTTTTACTTCTGCGGTCAATTCATCTATTTTACACTCACCTGATTCTATTTTCTTCACAATAGTTTCAAGCTCCGCCATTGCATTATCGTATGAAAAAGTATCTTTTTTCATTATTTAATTTTATTCTTTTACAATCTCACCTTTTAACGTTGCAGAACTAGAACTTAAAACTCTAACTTTCACAAAATCACCTGGTTTTACATCTTTAGCAGGAAATACGACGGTCTTATTTTGAGAAGAGCGACCCTTCCATTCGCACTCATCTTTTTTGGAAGTTCCTTCCACTAAGACCTCGAAAATCTTACCTTCGTCTTCGGCATTTTTCTTGCGCGACAATTCATTTTGAACAGCAATAATGTCGTTCAAACGCTTTGTTTTCACATCATCTGGAACATTGTCAGGCATACGCTTTGACGCAACAGTTCCTTCGCGTTCCGAATATTTGAACATAAATGCGGCGTCATAGCCTACTTCTTTCATCAACGAAAGTGTTTCTTCTTGTTCTGCCTCTGTCTCGTCGGAGAAACCGCACATAATATCGGTAGTGATAGCTGCTTCCGGCAAAATTCTACGAATTGCCGCAACTCTATCAAGATACCATTCACGGGTATAACGACGATTCATTCTTTGAAGAACTGTCGTGCTACCGCTCTGTACAGGCAAATGTATCCATTTTGCCAAGTTGTCGTATTTGGCCATCACATACAACACATCATCCGACAAATCCTTCGGATGCGACGTTGTGAATCGGATACGCATATTTGGAACAGCCAATGCAACTTGTTCAAGCAATTGTGGGAAAGAAACCTTCTCTCCGTCCTGTTCAAATGCGTATGAATTTACATTTTGACCTAACAAAGTAACTTCCTTATACCCTTTTGCCGCCAATTGCTTTACTTCATCTAGAATCGATTGCGCATCGCGGCTCCGTTCACGACCACGAGTATATGGCACGATACAATATGAGCAGAAATTATTACAACCACGCATAATTGAAACAAATGCCGAAATACCATTGTCATCGTAACGATATGGGAAGATTTCCGCATAGGTTTCCGTCAACGACAATTCCACATCCAACGCGTTTTTCTTTTCGTATGCCTGTTCCAATAACGATGGCAACGAACGATACGAATCTGGACCTGCGGCAATATCAACAAGCCCTTTCTTTTCGAATAGTTTATCTTTCAAACGCTCCGCCATACAGCCAATAAGACCTACTATCAAGTCTTCCTTGCCCGCACGAAGTTTTTTCAATTCGCTCAAGCGCTGAAATATCTTATTTTCGGCATGTTCACGAATAGAACAAGTGTTCAATAAAATAACATCAGCCTCATTTATATCTTTGGTATATTCAAGACCTTCTTTCTTCAAAATAGACGCAACAACCTCGCTATCAGCAACATTCATTTGGCAGCCATAGGTTTCAATATGTAATTTCTTCATATCCTTATTTCCAAAAACAATGTTGTAAAGATATAGATTTTATTACACAAATCAATGATAACAGAACACAAGTTACACTACCTCCTATTGCACAAATACACGCCCAAAATTGTAAGTAAACAACCTGCGACAGCTAATAAAGTAATATGCTCATCCAGTACAATATATGCAACAATTAAGGATGTAACTGGATTAAAATACAGATAATTATTTGCAGCAACAATGCCAATATGTTTAAAAACATCATTCCAAACATAAAAACAAGCTAGCGATGCAATTAAAGACAGAAAAAGTAAAGTTCCCCAAACATTTGCATGAGAAAACATCAGAAAATTAAAAGCACCATGTTGCAAAAACAAATTTGATTCACCGGAAACAAGTTCATACACATTTGCAGGCAACATAGTTACGACACCCCAGAAGAAAACCTTCCGAGTTATTACATCCGAAGCATACCTGCCCTCTACCGCTGGAATTATCACACTATAAAGCGACCACGCCAACGCTGCCAATAGCGAAAGAATTATTACCAACGGATTATCATCAAGAACAAACACACCATTAAATACGACAAAACACACACCAGCAAGAGCGACAAGCGAACCCAAACAAAATCGAACGCCCAAATCACCCGTTTTATATATCAAACGATTTATTACTGCTGTAATTATCGGTGTTGTACAAACAAGCAATGCGACAGTGCTTGTAGCTGACGTTAATTTAACAGCAGTATTTTCCGCAAGAAAATACAATGATCCACCAGAGAGACCCAACAAAGCACAGAAAAGCTCATCTTTAACAGGAATAACTATCTGTTTATGTGAAAAAAGCAGCAATATCAGCCATGCCCCCAAAAAGCGAAACGTCATTATTTCAGCAGGAGTCAAGCCTGCAAGAATAAGAACTTTACTTGCGACAAACGTCGATCCCCAAACACAAGCAACACAAAGAGCTAACAAATGCCATTTCATACAACAATCATTCTAAAAAGAAAAACCTTATGCTTGGACATAAAAAAAGGACTTCTTAAAAAGTCCTTTAAATTTTTAGTACCTAGAGCGGGAATTGAACCCGCACGGACGCAATGTCCACAGGATTTTAAGTCCTGCGTGTCTACCAATTCCACCATCCAGGCGAATTCATTTGAGCGAGAAACGGGACTCGAACCCGCGACCCCGACCTTGGCAAGGTCGTGCTCTACCAACTGAGCTATTCTCGCGATTGCGTTGCAAATGTACCATTTTTTTTTTACTTACATAATCTTGGAGCGTTTTTTTTTGCAAAAAATTACATTTTTATTATAACACGCTCATTATCAGCAAAATAATTTTCATTATTTTTCACTCTTTGCAACTATATGACTGCATATTTTCTTAATAATACGAGGTCCTTCATAAATAAAACCGGAATATACCTGTATTAAACTTGCTCCAGCCTGTATTTTTTCATACGCATCCTCCGGAGTCATAACACCTCCTACTCCAATTATAGGGAAAGCACCTTGAGATTTTTCATGAAGATATCTGATAACTTCAGTAGAACGTTTTGTTTCGGGAGCGCCGCTTAACCCGCCATTTCCTATTGAATCTATAAATTCTTTAGAATACGACAAATTCTCTCTAGAAGTAGTCGTATTCGTTGCAACAACGCCTGCTATATCAGTATTCTCAACTATTGCTATGATGTCATCAAGTTGTTCATTAGTCAAATCTGGTGATATTTTTAAAAGAACAGGTTTCTTTACCGGTTTTGACGCATTTGCATCACATAATGTCTGTAATAAATTAGTCAAAGGTTCTTTTTGCTGTAATTCTCGTAAATTTTGCTGATTTGGACAGCTTACATTAACAACAAAATAATCAACATAGTCATACAAAGCATTGAATCCAGCCAAATAATCATCTACAGCATTCTCATTCGGAGTAACTTCATTTTTTCCAATATTTCCGCCGACAATCAAATTAGACTTACGTTTTTTTAGATTTTTAACCATGGCTTCAACCCCATTGTTATTGAATCCCATTCGGTTAATAATACCTTTATCATTCGGAAGACGGAACAATCTTGGTTTTGGATTACCAGGTTGAGGACGAGGTGTTACCGTACCAACCTCTACAAATGCAAATCCCATGGCACCTAACGCTTCATAAGCCTTTGCATTCTTATCCAAACCCGCTGCCAAACCAACAGGATGAGGAAATTTCAGTCCAAAAACTTCTCTTTCCAATGAAGAATCAGGTTTCACTCCAAAATTCCATTTCAAATACGATTTTACCCCAGGAACTTTTCCCAAAAAAGAAAGCCAATTAATAGTAAAAGTATGTATTACTTCAGGATCGAACTTAAATAAGACCGGACGAACTATAGTTGTATAAAAAGACATGATTTTTTATTTTATTATTCTTCGAAAAACAATTTAACTTGAAATAAACGAGGCCACAATTTACCCGTTATATAAAAATGTTCATTTTTTGGATTCCAGGCAATCCCATTCAACACATCAACTTCATCAGAATATTGGAGAGGAAGCAAATTAGAAAAATCAACATCTGCTGCAACCTTTCCGTTTGTTGGATTAATTTTTACTACCCTATACGAAGTATAAATGTTTGCATAGACAAATCCTTGAACAAATTCTAACTCATTTATATTGGTAACTGCTCCAAGATTATCAAACACAGCAATTTTGTGATGTAAATTCATCGTATGTGGTTCATAAAAATACAGATATTCCGAACCATCACTAACAATCAAATATGTACCGTCATAGCAAATACCCCATCCTTCAGTTTCATACGTAAATGTACCTATTTCTTCAAATGTATTTTTATTATACATAAAACCAGTCCGTTCACGCCATGTTAACTGAAACAATGTGTCACCAACAATAGTCAAGCCTTCAGCAAAATAATTCGAGTCAACTATATGCTTTCGAAGAACTTTTCCTGTTTCCACTTCAACCAAACGCAATGATGATTCATTATACAAACCGGCGCTCTCATAAAACTTACCGCCATCTTCATACTGAAGTCCTTGAGTATAAGAGTTTTTATCATGGTTATATGCTGCCACCACCTCATATTTTAAATGTGCAGGAACTATATCTGATAAAATTCTTAAGGAACGCAAACTAGTTTCTTTTTTTCCTTTATAAAATGTATGAAAAGTCACCGTTTTATCACCCATTGAAATATTTTCTGTAGATAAAGTACAGTGATTTTTCTTATAAAATGGGAACATCTTTCCATCTACAGTTATCACAACAGAATCCGGAACAAGTTTCTTTTTTGACACTAAATCAAACGAAACCGAATCACCACTATACAAAAGCTTCTTTTGTGGCGAAGTTACCGAAAACATTTTTCCTTTTTCTGTACAAGCTATAAAAGGAAATATTAAAAGGAAAAACAGTAAATACTTCTTCATATATTCAGTATATAGCAAGGGCAGGATTTTAAAACCTGCCCTTACAATTCTTATTATTTCTTTAAAGCAGCAATACTTTCTTGCAATGTTTTGATTTTGCTTTCTGCATCTGCTTTTTTCTTTCTTTCGTTTTCTACAACTTCTGGTTTTGCATTGGCAACAAACTTCTCATTACCAAGTTTTTTCATCACAGAATTTAAGAAACCTTCCAAATATTTGATTTCTTCTTCCATTTTAGCAATTTCCTCTTCAGCATTTACCATACCGCCAAGTGGAATTGCATATTCTGTTGTTCCAACCATAAATGTTGCCGAAGTCGCATCCTTCTCTCCTTTTGCTATTGAAGTCAAATTACAAATCTTAGCCAACACAGCATCGTATGCGTTGTTATGAGAACCATTTGCGATTACTAACTCCAATGTGTTTTTATTTGGAATATTTCTTTCCAAACGAATTGTACGCACATTAGAAACAAGATTTTTAACAGATTCAAAATCAGCAACCAAAGCTTCATTTTTAGAATCTGCTTTTGGCATTTGAGAAACCATTACGCTCTCGCCTTCCTTGCGATCTTTTACAGCTTGCCAAACTTCTTCTGTAATGAATGGCATAAATGGATGTAACAATAATGTTAGCTTTTCAAAGAAATCCAATGTTTGATCCAATGTCTTTCTATCAATTGGTTGACCGTATGCTGGTTTAATCAATTCCAAATACCAAGCTGAGAATTCATCCCAGAATAGTTTATAAACAGTCATCAATGCTTCTGACAAACGATATTTTTCAAAATCATCGTTGATTTCTTCTATCGTAGCACTCAATTTCGCATTGAACCATTCAACAGCCAATTTAGCATATTCAGGTTGCTCTATATCAGCAACTTCCCAACCTTTAACTAAGCGAAGTGCATTCCAAATCTTACTATTGAAATTACGACCTTGTTCACAAAGACTTTCGTCAAACAAGATGTCATTTCCTGCAGGAGCAGAAAGCATCATACCCATACGAACACCGTCAGCACCATACTTTTCAATAAGCATCAATGGATCTGGCGAGTTTCCAAGACTCTTACTCATCTTACGACCAATCTTATCACGAACAATACCAGTAAAATATACATTACGGAATGGCACGTCTTTCATATATTCTTCACCAGCCATAATCATTCTGGCAACCCAAAAGAAAATAATATCCGGACCAGTTACCAAGTCTGCTGTTGGATAATAATATTTGATTTCTTCGTTTCCTGGCGTGTTAATACCATCAAACAATGAAACTGGCCACAACCAAGACGAGAACCAAGTATCAAGAGCATCTTCGTCACGAGACAATTGGTCTATTGTAATATTCTCATATCCAGCAATTTTCTTTGCTTCAACAAGTGCTTCTTCCGCAGTTAGAGCAACAACGAATTTTTCTTCTTCGCCTTCTGCCGTTGGCAAGAAATACGCAGGAATTCTATGTCCCCACCACAATTGACGGCTAATACACCAATCTTGTATGTTTTCCAACCAGTTACGATATGTTGTTACATATTTTGTTGGGTAAAATTTGATTTTTCCTTCCAAAACTGGTGGCAATGCGATATCAGCAAAATGCTTCATTGACAAGAACCATTGTTTACATAAACGAGGTTCTACTGCTGTATCAGCATTTCGTTCTGAATATCCCACTTTATTTTCGTAATCCTCAATTTTCTCTAACAAATCAGCGTTTTGCAAATCAATTGCAATTTGTTTGCGGACATCCATACGATCTTGTCCGACATACATTCCAGCTGCTTCAGAGATAGTTCCATCTGGATTGAAGATATCGATTGTTTCTAGATTATGAGTCTTTCCAAGTGCGTAGTCATTCACATCATGAGCAGGAGTAACTTTCAAGCAACCAGTACCAAATTCAATATCAACATAACGGTCTTCAATAACAGGAATTACACGGTTTACAAGTGGAACAATCACTTTATGTCCGCGTAACCATTGATTTTTAGGATCTTTTGGATTGATACACATTGCCGTATCACCCATTATTGTTTCAGGACGAGTTGTCGCAACAACGGCATAATATCCTTTTGCATCCTTATGAAGAACTTCTCCTTCACAATTTGTAGGCACAACAGGATTTGTATCAGCATCTGCTACATAATAGCGTAGATAATACAATTTACTCTTCTCGTCACGATAAATAACCTCTTCTGTTGAAAGCACCGTTTGTGCCTTTGGATCCCAGTTTACCATACGAAGACCGCGGTAAATAAGACCTTTGTTATACAAGTCAACAAACACCTTCATAACGCTTTCTGAACGAGGTTCGTCCATTGTGAAAGCTGTACGATCCCAATCGCAAGAAGCACCAAGTTTACGCAATTGTTTTAGAATGATACCTCCGTGTTCGTCAGTCCATTCCCAAGCATGTTTCAAGAACTCTTCACGAGTTAAGTCACGTTTCTTAATACCTTGAGCAGCCAACTTATTTACAACCTTTGCTTCAGTTGCAATTGACGCGTGGTCTGTTCCAGGAACCCAGCAAGCATTCTTACCCATCATACGAGCACGACGCACCAATATATCTTGGATAGTATTATTCAACATGTGTCCCATGTGTAACACACCTGTTACATTTGGTGGAGGGATAACTATCGTGTAAGGAGCACGACTATCTGGTTTAGAACTGAAATATTTATTGTCCAGCCAATACTGGTACCACTTTGCTTCGACATCCGAAGGATTGTATTGAGAAGGTAAAGCCATAGCACTATAATTTTGTGTGCGAAGGTATTAAATTTTTAAGTAAGAGATTATAATTGAGTCAGTAAATATTATTGAAAACAATAACATTCTTTTATAGACAAAATAATAAAAAGAAAGGGACCAATTGGTCCCTCACATTTATCTTTCAACATTTACCTTTTCCGCTTTATCATAAATAGTCACTTTAGTACGACCTCCATGCCCATCATCAACTTCTTTAAAACGTTTCTCATTATAAAACGAATAAAGTTTATCATATTCTTCTTTTGTAATTTTTTCGTTCCAGGTTACAATCACTTCGTCAAAATTTACACTTTCCTGCCATGTAGCAGCAAGATTCAAACGTTGTCCTTTCATTATATAAGTTGCCTTCTCTGTATTACCCCAATAATTTTGTTTAAATTCCTGGTAATTTGAATAACTACCCAAAACAGATATAAAACAATTTTGTCCGTTATACGGAGTTGATGACAACCAAGCATAATAAAAGTCACCTGCAGGGTCAAACACACTCATTGCACCAAGAGTATAACATTCACCAGTAAAATCTCCTTGAGTCTTAATCGTATATAACTCCTCTTCTTTTTCACAACCTGCAAACAAAATAACTGCAGCAATTAAAAACAATAATTTTTTCATAGTTCTTATTTTTTACAAATATATTAATTCTATTTTATTTCACCTTTGAATATATACAACCAAGATTCCTTCCTTCATGAAAATGATCCATTCCGCAACCTACAAGCCATTCTCCTTTTGGTATTTCTATTGGTATATTAGCCGTTTCCATCAGAGTACCTTCCCTTCGGCATAGAGCAATAATTGCAACTTTTGAGGCACCATTGTCATACATCCACCTCTGAATAAAATCCATCGTTTTACCTGAATCTATAATATCTTCGACAATTATTACTGAACGTCCATTTACTTCTTCTGGTTTTGGCATGGAAACCATTTCTATTTCCCCCTGTTTTGAGCCGGAATAACTTTCTATACGGACATATTCAATGTGCAACGGCAAATTCTCAAAATTTTGAAATAAACGCTGAGCAAACCAATTCGCTCCATTTGCCATAACAACAACCAACGCTCCTGAATTTTCATTTAACTCATTTTCAAGAACTTTAGAGGAATGCAAAACAGTTTCATCAACCAGTTCGGCACCAATTAATTTGAAGAACTTTTCTCCGTGAATATTTAAATATTCCATACTAGGAATTTTCAAAATTAACCTTGTAAATATAATACTTACGCAAAGTAATCTTTTCATGATTTTACCGTAAGTTATTAACAAAAAAATGCCGACGGAAAATCCATCGGCATTTTTTCTGTTTGTATATTTAAGAAGTCTCGCCTACTTTTTTTCTGCAACTTCAAGATTTGCCTCATCGTATTCTGCGATTTCGCGAAGTCTTCCATAATGTTCATCGTGTTGGCTACGGTCAAGACCGATTTCTTCACAATCAGCACCAACACGCATAGGAATCATTTTGTTTGTCAACCAATATAGTGCGTATGACATTCCAGCTGTGTAAACTACAACGATGATTAAGGCAATAATGTGGTTGAAGAAGAATTGGAAATGTGTAACACCTTCTTCAGCCAATCCTGGTTCGTATTTGTATACGAATATACCTGTTAAGATTGTACCAACAATACCACCAAGTCCGTGTGTTGGGAATACGTCCAAAGCATCGTCAACAGCAGTTTTCTTGTTTTTTATGTAACAAGCCATATTGCAAATCAATGTTGTCACGAATGCAATGAGAACACTTTCCGATGTACTAACCCATCCTGCCGAAGGAGTAATGGCAACCAAACCAACAACACCACCAACAGAAGCGCCCATTGCTGATGGTTTTCTACCAAGAATGCCATCCAAGAACAACCAAGTCAACATTGCTGTTGCAGCCGCCGTGTTTGTGTTCAAGAATGCCTTTACTGCTACTTCGTTTGCAGCCAAACTAGATCCAGCGTTAAAACCGAACCAACCTAACCAAAGCATTGATGCACCAAGCACAACATACGGGATATTAGCAGGTTGAGATGCTTGGTTACGTCTTCTTCCTAAAAATAACGCACCTACAAGAGCAGCAACACCCGAAGATGCATGCACCACGATTCCACCAGCAAAGTCTTTTACATGCATTTGTGCGAACAATCCATCTGGATGCCAAGTACAGTGAGCAAGTGGACAATAAATCAAAATGCAGAACAAAGCCATAAACACAAGATAGCCAGAGAAACGAACACGTTCAGCGAACGAACCCGTAATCAAAGAAGGAGTGATTATGGCAAATTTCATTTGAAATAATGCATATAATGCAAGAGGAATAGTTAAGCCTAATTTTGTAGAAAGTTCATCAGTTGCCTGACCACCTACATTATACATAAAGAAGTATGTTTTGGGACTACCAATAATTCCTGCAACATCGTCTCCAAATGCAAGACTGAACCCACAGAACACCCAAATCACACTAATCAAGCCCATTGCAATAATACTTTGTAAAATGGTAGAAATGATATTTTTCTTACGAACCATACCACCATAAAACAAAGAAAGACCAGGAGTCATCATCAACACGAAGATTGTCGCAGTCAATAGCCAAGCGACATCGGCAAGATTGATGTTGTCACTCAATGTCCATATTTCCGTTTGACTTGGCACAAAGCAACCAATCACCGTGATTGCTAAAAGAATCGCCATAAAAATGTACCATCGTTTTTCCATACAATAATATTTTAGTTTGTTTAACAATTAATTTTTGCATGACAAAAATACAAAAGGATTAAACAAAACAACGATTAAACGTTAAATTTATTAAGACAAAAGTAAATTTTTAGAAAATTTCGTAACATAAATACGAGATTTCCGTATAAAATTTAAACAAAACAAAGTTTATAGCTTTTATTTTTTCTGTATTAACCACTAAAGTCTTTACTCTATGGCATATAATACTTTCCCTGATAAGAATTTCGGGCTTCAAATTCTTTTTCAATCTTTTGTAACACAACATCATAACGCGTCAATCCCCATGTATTTTCTTTAAGAAAACGTGGAGGAACTTCTCCTGCGAAACGTTCTATTACAAAATTAGGATTCAAACGTTCGGTTATATCTACAATAAAAGGCACATAGGTATCTATTGTAAACAAATGGAAATCAGACTTTTTCTCATAAAACTCTTTTTCCATTTTTGTATCACGTATTACCTGAAGCTGATGGAATTTAACCCCATTCATGGGAATAGAATTAATCAACTGCACAGCAGACAACCACATCTCAATTGTTTCTCCAGGCAATCCATACATAAAATGCCCTGCTGTATGAATCCCAAATTTTTTTGTCAATTCAAAAGCATCCACTGCCTGCTGAAATGTATGTCCACGGTTTATTCTTCGTAAAGTTTCATCAAAACATGACTCAACCCCGTATTCAATAGAAACGAACATTTTTTCCTGCAGACGTGCAAAATATTCCAATTTCCGTTCATCAATACAATCCGGACGAGTGCCAACAACAAGTCCTTGAATCAACGGATGTTCTATAGCCGGGCGATAAATTTCCTCCAACTGTTCCAACGATGCATACGTATTTGAGTATGCCTGGTAATAAGCAAGATAACCGTCTGCACGTCGATATCTGTTCTGATGAAACTCAATACCTTCCTCTAGCTGTTGTGTAACAGATTTACGGACATCACAATACGAAGGATTGAATGCATCATTCACACAATACGTACAACCTCCCACTCCAATACTTCCGTCACGATTAGGACAAGTGAAACCCGCATTTAGCGTAAGTTTCTGCATTCTACCGCCAAAACGTTCCTGCAAAAAACGTTTATAAGAATTAAAACGCCTATTATCGCCCCAACTATACATTATTATATATGTAATGAAACGCCGTCTTTTTCGGCAGATATTAATTTTTCTCCGTGATACACCAATTTTAATTCAAAAAAAGGCTCATCTATATTGTTCACTAATTTTAGAAAAATTGCATCGCCTTCCCACATTGGTAACTCTGCCAACTTGTTTTTTTCTATCCAAACCAAATCACCTTCGTCACATTCCTTTTGTGTGCCACACCATTCTAAGCATGAAAATAAATGCATTACCTCTCCTTCCAAATCGTCAAGATAGAATGTTACAATTCCACGATATTTCCACTTGGTTACAGTGAAACCTGTTTCTTCCCATACTTCACGCAACATACATTGTTCCGGAGTCTCATTCAATTCAAATTTTCCTCCAACCCCAATCCATTTATCGTGGTTTATGTCATTTTTCTTCTTAGTACGGTGCAACATTAAATACTGCCCGTCTTTTTCCAAATAACAAAGTGTAGTCTGTTTCATTAGTGATGACACTCGTGTTTGCAAATTATCTGATTATCAACTAATTCGCCTTTTATAAAAGATTCAGCTACAGCATCAACAGAGCCAGAACAACCACGAATTACCTTGATATTGTTGTTTGCCAACACATTTACTGCTCCGTCACCCATATTACCGGCAAGCATTACGGAAACACCTTTTTCCGCAAGAATCGGAGCTATCCCCGATTTACATCCGCATCCCTGAGGAGACGGCAATTCCGATTTAGAAACAATTTTATTTTCTGCATCAAATTCAAAGATTGTAAAATATGCACAATGACCAAAATGACTGTCAACCTGCCCTTGTGCTGTAGGTACTGCTACTTTCATAACTATATTTTTTACAAAGATAAAATTTACCTGATTACAACAAAATCATATTATTCCCTTAATAACTGTTGTAAACTGTCTATAGAACAAAGTTCTAAATTATTATTATATACTCTTAAAGCGTACTCTGCCGCAGAATTGTTTTCAAATTTCTTTAAGAAATTATTTACCTTTTCATGAAATGCCTCAGAATATTTTTCCGTTGCCTGAATTCGTTTTGCTGCAATAAGTGTACATATTGTATCGAAAATAAATCGGAACACTAAAAAAAAAAAATGCAACTACTTGTTCTTTGAACCAATAGTTGCATTTTTTTACAGTAATATTATTTCCGAATTATCGAATACAAATACTTACCATTCTATTTTCAAGTCTCACAAAATAAATACCTGATTTCAAGTTTTTATTTAGAACTTTACGACCTTGTATATCTACCACATAGTCAGGAATAAGGCCATCTACCATTACTTGTCGTTCAACAACAGAAATAACTGATTCATAATCTACATCCTCAATTCCGGTAATTTCTTCTTCAACCTTCTCTATCAATTTAAATTCAGCAAACACTTCGCAGTCATCAACTACAGTGATATACAACGTTGATAAATTTGACAAAAGCTTTCCGTTTTTAGTCCATCCAACAAATTCATATCCCATAGAAGGACTTGCAATCAGCTGAATTTCATCACCTTCGGTATATATTCCGGCACCAATAACCGAACCGAAAGTCTCATCGTTTATAAAAACTTTTACATCAACAGATTTTGCTTCAGGAACGAACAGAGCATGAATGTCCATATCATCAGACACAACAAATGTCAGCAATGTTGAAGTTTCAATTATTTCACCATTCGAAACCCAACCTCTGAAAACATATCCTTCAATAGAAGTTGCAACTAGCTGAACGGTTTCTCCAGCTTCATATTGTCCGTTACGCAAACCTGTGATTGTTCCTCCTGTTTGTACAGAAATAGTACAAAGTTTTCCTTTTTCTTTTATATCAACAATCAGATTTCTATCAGCATCCGCAACAAAAGTATATACTGCAGATGAACTTACTATACTGCTGTCTTCGGCATTTCTCCACGCAACAAACTTATGTTCTTCATCGACCGTTACCGCTAATGTTATCGTTGAATTTTCATCAAAAATACCATTTTCCAATCCTCTAACTGTTCCGCCTTCAAAATCAGCGATAGAAACTGTATATATTTTTTGAAATTCTGCTACTAAGTCTCGTTTAGAGTCACATATAAAAGAATATTCTTCCGAAGTGCTTACAACTTCACCATTTTCTAACCATTGCAAAAATCTATATCCTTGACTCGGAACAGCTTTTACAACAACAACATCCTCCTCAGTATATTTTTTACTTCCTTCTACCATTCCTTTTGATTCGTCAGCAGAAGAAACCTCTATATCAAACTTAACATACACACGTTCAAAATGAGCGAACAATTCTACATCATCGGCTAATTCGAATGTATATGACGCATTGGTTGAAAGAACATTACCGTCCTTGTCTGTCCATGAATCAAAAATATATTTTTCAGATGGCATTGCATTTACCGTAACAGTTGTGTTTTCCTCATACAAGCCAGCTCCAGAAACTTCCCCACCTTCTTCAGCAGTTAGCGACACTGTACGGCCAACAAAATTTGCATTAAAATGAGCTATTAAATTTCTATTTTCTGAAGCCTCAAAACGTATTGTTGTTTCAGTTGAAACTACTTCATCATTTTCGGTCCAATTCACAAAATCAAAACCATTGTTTGGTTCCACAGTTAAGGTTACTAACTCATTTTCATACCATTCCCCTACTCCTGTTACTGTTCCACCGACAACAGGATCCTTTTGTACAGAAATAATATATTTAGGTATCTCCTCGTATATAGCAACAAGATTTACAGAAGAATCTACAACAAACTCATACGTCAGTTCCTTTGAAACAATCTCATTCAAAAGCATCCAATTTTTAAATATCCAACCTTGTTTTATAGAAGCGACAATTGTTGCAACCGCACCTGCATCATACACACCTGAACCTTGGATATTTACCGCAGGCGTTTCCGAAGAAACAGAAACAACGAATTGTTTTACAAAACGAGCTTCAAACATTCTATTTGCATTTGTTTCCAGTTGAATAGAAACACTCTCAGAAAACAACGTGTCTGCCTCAAACCATCCTGCAAAACGAAAACCTTCATCAGGCACAGCCAATAAACTGACAGTCTTTCCCGATTCATAAGTTCCTGCACCAGTTACATTTCCTCCTTCTGTTGCAACAACATCCAATGTAACGCGAGTTACAAAATTTGCTGTTAATGATTTATCAGAATTTGTTTTGAATGTGTATGTACTAGCTTCACATACAACAGAATCCCCTTCTGTCCAATTCACAAACAGATATTTTTCAGAATCATTTGAAACAACCACCAAAGTAACTTCAACAGAATCTTTTTCTAATAAGAATGTGCCTGTTCCAGCAATTGCTCCCGCACCTTCTAAATTTACAACAGCAGAAATTTGCACAGCCTTTATAAAATGAGCTACCAAATTCTTATTGCCATCCATAACAAAAGAATACGAAGGATTTGTAGAAACTTCCTCATCATCTACAGTCCAGTTCAAAAACTTGTATCCTTCATCCGGAGTTGCAACAACATTAACACCATCTCCATAGACATACATTCCACCTTCTGTGGAAACAGTTCCGCCTTCCTCTGCAGAAACTACTAGAACACATTGTTTTACAACAATTACAGATAATGTATGAGATTTATCTATTTCAAAAGAATAAGATGGTTCCAAAGAAAATACAGACTCATTTTCCGACCAATAAGAAAATGTGTATTCATCTGACAAAACATTTGCAGAAATTGTAACATTCTTATTTCCTGCAACATAATACTTTCCTGCACCTGTTAAACTTACTATTTCTGAATCGTATGCATCGAAAGCAACCTGATAATATCGTTTTACAGTGATTTCCGAACTACTTGGTTCGGCTGTCATTGGATAGTTAGTAGAAACTACACGTACCTTATAGTTTCCATCACCGACAGAAGCTGGAATTTTACCTTCTACAACACCACTAGTATTTGTCGTTAAACGACCTAGTTCTATTGGATTATCGAAATTTCCATTTGCATCAGAAAGTTGAGCAATCACTTGATTTGCCTTCTTATTCAAATTACTTACACTCATAGAACCAGTCAACGTAAATGGCACTTGAATATCTATTGTTCCATTTGCATCGCCTTCATATTCAGTTTGAGCAAGCGTACCAGTTTTCAATGTTGGATTATAGATGAGAACAATATCGTCAACATATAATCTATCACTTTCATTACCTTCTGCAGGAGTTTTATTTGTTGACATCGTTACCAGAACATATTTTGGTTCAGTACAATTTCCTTTTGATAAAAAAGGAATAGACATTCGCTGCCAAACTAAATCAGAAGAAGACTCGGTAGTTCTCGTAAATTCATAATTTGCATCAGAATATTGTTGCGAAGCATCGCCATCCTTTCCACTACCATATAAAATAAAATCAGAATCACCATGAACAGCACAATGAAATGCAGCCTGATTCGAAGCAGAAGAGCTATAAAAACAAAGCCATACGGTAATAGAATCCGGTGCTTCAGTTATTTTCGTATTAAATTCTGCTTTTGAACGGTCTGTAAAAATATTGTTATCATCCGACTTTGCCGTTGTGCTTTTAGCATTCATACGGCCATTTGTCAAAGAACCATTAGCTATTACGCCAAAAACTTTTTTTGGATAAATTACAACACTAGATACTCCTGTAGATCCTGGACGCACTTTTTCACTCTTGTCAATATGATCCGTTGCAGCCAACTGGGTTAAAGTTGTTACATTTGCCGACATAAAAGAATGCCAACAATATGGTTCTTTTCCTTCCTTTTTATTCCCCTTATATGTTTTCCACTCAGACTCAAAATCTGAATTTGGAACTTGCGTACCATAATCCTGAGAATAACAGAACGCTGTCACTAGATTTAAAATAATTAAAAGTGCTATGGATTTTCTCATATTCTTTCTATTTCTATTTTTGATGCAAAACTATAATTTTATCGTCAAATCACATAAAAAACTCTTCTGGCTTATATTTTTATATACATCCTCGAGATTCTCATCTATCAACGACATTATTTTATCTCTGCATAATTACACATAAAAACTTTAATAGTTAATAATATTTCACCCCAAACAGAGATTATTAATCTCACATTTGTGTTTCTCCCTTTTGTTTTTTCCGAAAATTATCCCACTCAACAAATAAATTTGCAAGAATAGTTCCCGAAATCGAATGCCATACGCATGAGACTGCAGAAGCAACAGCTGCCTCCGGTAAAGCGGCAAAATGCTTCGAAGCCAAATTTGTCGCAAGACCTGCATTCTGCATACCTACCTCAATAGCTATTGTTCTATTTTTTGCTTTTCCCATATTCAAACTCTTTCCTATTATGTAACCACATACATATCCCAACGAATTATGGAAAAATATTGCTATAAAAATCAACAAACCGGATGTAAAGAATTTATCTCCGTTAAAAGCAACAACGCCGCCTACTATGCAAGCCAGTCCAATTACAGAGATCCCAGGCATCACTTTTCGAAATTCACAAAAATTTTCTTTTTTCCCAAATACATAATTCAATGTAAAACCAATGGCAACCGGCATCAACGTTACAAACAAGATTGTTTTAAACATTCCTAAAGCATCTACATCTATCGATTCACCTGCCAAAGCTAATACAAGCATAGGCGTCATTATCGGCGACATTAATGTTGTAACCGTTGTCATTCCGACAGAAAATGCGACATCTCCTTTACACAAAAAAGACATTATATTGGAAGACACACCACCCGGACAACATCCAACTAAAATTAATCCTATACCTATTGCTGGATCAAGGTGAAAAAATTTTGTCATTGCAAACGCAATCATCGGCATTAACGAATATTGAGCAACAACACCCACAACAATATCAAGAGGACGGGAAACTAATATTTTAAAATCATCTGTAGATAAAGTCATCCCCATTGATAACATGATAACACCCAATACTAAAGACTGAATATCTCCACGAACCCAGAAGAAAATTTCTGGAAAAACAAATGTGACAATAGCTATTAGTATAATAAAAATAGATGTGTATGTCGATAAAAACTGACTAACACGTTGTAATGTTTTCATTTTTTGCAGGATATTTATAATGATAATATATCAGTAAACCAGCCGTTATCACTGTTGACAAAAAATCAGCAACCGGCATTGCATACCAAATTCCTTTCAAACAAAAAATACGAGGAAGTAGAATAACTAAAGGTATTAAGAATATCAGCTGCCGCGATGCAGATAAAAATATAGATGTTTTTGGCAAACCTATCGACTGAAAAAAGTTTGACACAACAATCTGAAACCCAACAAGAGGAAATAATAATACATAATACCTCATTCCCAAACGTATTAAATCAGAAAGTATTAAATCATGAGTAAAGCAGTACGCAATCTGCAATGGGAAGAACTCCATTATAAAAAATGCGACAACTGTTATAAATGTACCTACACATATCGTTATCCATAGAGCACTCATTACCCTATCCATCTGTTTTGCTCCAAAATTATATCCAACAATCGGCTGCATTCCCTGCGACAATCCTAACACAATAACTGTTGCAAAATTCACCACAGTACTAATAACGCCATATGCACCAACTGCAAAATCACCTCCATAATTCTTTAACTGCCAATTAAATACAGCAACAACCAAACATGTACATACATGAATAAAAAACGGTGATAACCCAATAGAAACAATATGTTTTGTAATATTCCATATTATCTCAAACTTAAAACCTATGAAATGTAAATGATGTTTTTTATTACAAAAATGAGCGAATACAAAAACCAATCCAGCAGATTGCCCAACGATAGTTGCAATTGCAGCAGATTCAATACTTATTTTTCTTAAAAACAATAAAATTACCAAACATAAAAGATTGACAAACATTGAAATCAAAACCGAAAACATTGCTTTTATAGGATACCCCGAAGCACGCATTATTGTGCTTAAACAAAAGAATATCTGAGTAATAGGATTACCAATAAGAATAATCCGCATAAAAGCTCTTGCATAAGGAAGCGTTGTTTGGCTCGCACCAAACAGATATAATATTTTATCAAGAAACAGTAAACCAAATATGGCTACAAAAATGCCCACTATTATATTTAATGAAATAGCATTGTCCAATGTTTTCTGCACATCGTTTCTTTTATTTTCCCCTAACCGAATCGAAATAATTGACGCTGCTCCGGTACTGATTAAAGTTCCTAATGCAGAACATATATTCATCAAAGGCAAAGTGATAGCTAAACCTGAAATAGCAATCGGACCAACAAATTGTCCTATATAAATCCTATCAACAATGTTATATACAGAAGTGGCAACAGTTGCAATAATTGCAGGTAAAGAATATTGGAACAAGAGTAATCCAATACTCTTTTTACCCAAATCTTTATCAACGGAACTTTCTATAATGATTTCTGCCAAAACATTCTTCTTTGTCGGCAAATTTAGGAATTTATTTTACTGGAAAAACGTATTTTTTGACTAATACATCAATAATGGATACGAAACCTTAGGTTTCGGAGCTATTTGCATACCAGGCATTGGCAAATGATAGAAATTTAAATATTTGCACACATAGTATCCCCAGTTCTTTCTTTGAAATAATTTCGTAAGATTCAAATCAAAACCAACATATAATTCCTGGCAGATTTTTTTATCTGGATCCAATGTCTTTAGATTGTTGGCACTTGCTCCTATGGCAAAATCAATACAATACGGGAATTTATTTTTTGGCTTGTTTTTACAGAAGATATTAGCCCAATCCACTGTCATCCAAAAATATTGACGGTCATAATCATCTATGAAAGAATAAGCTTCTTCATGCTCGGTTGCCACTTTATATTTATAATATTCGGTTTCGTACGAATAATCTAAATCAAAACTCCACTTAAAATTTATATTCTTAAAAAAAGGAACCTTTGCCTGCAGAACAGGATAAAACGCCCCTAACACATTCGCAAGCTCATCATAAATGCTAAATCCCCAATAAGGTGCATAGCCATCTTTTATTTCTATTACAGTTGCATTAAGCACAGATAAAGTTGCTCCGCCGAACAAAGCCCAATTTTCAGGAACATTGGCAACACGTAATATATCGGAAAAAGCATTTGAAACCATGAGCGAAGCGGTATAATGTCCTAATTTGTCAAGATTTTTTGCATAAATCAAATCTTTTCCATCATCGAAATGAAATCCAGTGCTTTTTTCATTCCACCAGGCATTATTCATATATACATATACACCAGCTAAAGCCAAAGGAGTTATAGAACCTACAGCAACAACTCCAGGAATATTTATTTTATCATTAGATAAAGAATCACTCCCAACAGTTTCTTGAGAAAACAAGTTTAGGGAACGAATAATAACAAGAAATAATAGAAAGATGATTTTATTTTTCTGCATTCTTTTTTTGCTCCTCCCACTGTTTTGCTATTTCACACAATTCATTATACCAATCCTCCCCATACTTGCGAATCAAAGGTTCTTTAAGAAACTGATACACTTTCAAATGTTCTTTTTTCCCTTTACAGATTGCATCAGAACAAATTGTCCATTTATCGTAATTCAGAGCTTCAAAATCATGATACTGGTGACAACGAATTGGATATAAATGACATGAAATTGGTTTCTGTACAGAAATTTTTCCGTCACGATACGCCTGTTCTATTCCACATAGCAACAAATCACCTTTATGCTCAACAAAGGCACATTCAGCATTATCCACCAACATAGTTACCTTTTCACCTTCATCGTCTAGATAATAAACCCCTTTTGACTTTAATACCTCCTGATTTTTTGAAGGCAAATAAGGCAGAATTTGCTCTAGATTATTTTCATAATCAGCAATTTCCTGATCAGTAATTGGAGCACCGGCATCACCTTCTATACAACAAACGCCATTACATTTTGTCAAATCACAACAAAATTCTTTTTCCAGTATATCAAGACTTACTATTTGATTTCCAATTTGAATCATTTCTTACCGTATATATACTTCCAACAGTTTTGTTTCCCCATTTGGGGTTAATTTTACTTCATGTAAAGCTGCAGGAATCAAAACCGTTTCACCTTTTACAATTTGTTCCTCGTAATCACCACCAAAATCTATCGTTGCAGAACCTTCAAGACACATATAGATTACAAAGGAATCTATTGAATAATAGTCTTTTACAACTGGCATACTGAACTGAATCAAATTTGTTGTAAAATAATCACAAGAAACAAGATCTGTCGTTGCATTTTCTTTAGGAAGATAATGTAATTTATAGTCATTATGTGCTTCATAATCAATAACATCCTCCGCAAGATCTATATGTAGTTCACGAGATTTTCCTCTATCATCAACACGATTCCAGTCAAAAATCCTATATGTGATATCCGATGTTTGCTGAATCTCAGCTATCAACAATCCTTTTCCTATTGCATGAACACGCCCTGCAGGTAAGAAAAAGACATCCCCCTTTCTAACCACTTCGGAATGCAACAAATTCTGAAAAGTTTGATTTTTTATATATTCACGAAATTCTTGTTTCGAAGAATTACTTTCAAAACCGACAATAATATTACCGCCTTTATCAGCATCCATTACATACCACATCTCAGTTTTTCCATATGCTTTATGACGTTCTTTTGCAGTTATATCATCAGGATGAACCTGTACAGAAAGCACATCGTTAGAGTCTATAAATTTTATCAGTAAAGGGAACTCAACACCAAATTTTTCATATACTTTCTGTCCCACAATCTCATCCATATAAATTTCAATAAGCTCTTGAAGATTATTACCTTTAAGATAACCATTTGAAACAACAGATATACTATCCTGAACTGCAGAAATTTCCCAACTTTCGCCACAAGAAGACGAGTTTCCGTCGTTTCGCCCCAATAATTCAGCAAAACGATTACCTCCCCAAATCTTATCTTTATATATATGATTAAATTTTAACGGATAAAGCATATTTCAGTATTTATAATTAATTGTGTTGATTTCTTCCACAAAGATTAAGAACATGTCCCATCTTGTCCTTCTTTGTCTGCATATAATATTTATTATACTGATTTACAGGTATTTCTATAGAGACATTTTCTACAATTTGGAGTCCATAACCTTCCAAACCGGCACGTTTTTTAGGATTATTTGTCATCAAACGAATTTTCGACACACCTAATTCATGAAGAATTGTTGCACCTACGCCATAATCACGTTCATCTGCAGCAAATCCTAACTGTAAATTAGCATCAACTGTGTCCAAACCTTCTTCTTGTAATTTGTAAGCGGCAATCTTATTCATCAAGCCTATGCCTCTTCCTTCCTGACTTAAGTAAACAATCACCCCTTTTCCTTCTTTATCAATAGTTTCCATTGCCTTATGTAATTGTTCACCACATTCACAACGCATAGAACCAAAAATATCGCCAGTTGCACATGAAGAGTGCATTCTCACCAATATTGGTTCATCTTTATCCCAGGAACCTTTTATCAACGCTACATGTTCTAATCCATTTGATTTTTGACGAAATGGAATCAAGCGGAAATGACCATATTTTGTTGGTAAATCAACTTCAACCCCTTTATCAACAATAGATTCTTGTTTTAAGCGATATGCTATTAAATCCTTTATTGAAACTATTTTCAAATCGAAATCAGTTGCAATTTCCAACAACTGAGGCAAACGTGCCATTGTTCCATCTGGATTAATAATTTCAATTAAGGCCGCAGCTGGAGCAAAACCAGCCAAACGAGCTAAGTCAACTGCAGCTTCTGTATGGCCTGCACGACGCAATACGCCACGATTTCTTGCACGTAAAGGATGAATATGTCCAGGTCTTGCCAAATCAGAAGGTTTTGTATCAGGATTAGCCAATGCTTTTATCGTCATTGCTCTATCATACATAGAGACACCAGTTGTACAACCGCTTCCAATTAAATCAACCGTAACAGTAAATGGTGTTTCATGAAGAGATGTATTGGTAGCAACCTGCATTTCCAATTCCAACTCGCGGCATCTATCTTCACTGATTGGAGCACACAACTCTCCCCGACCATTGCTAATCATAAAATTAACCTTTTCTGGCGTAATTTTTTCTGCAGCAATTATAAAATCACCCTCATTTTCACGATCTTCATCATCAACAACAATCACAAAATTTCCTTTACGAAACTCCTCAATTGCTTCTTCTATTGTATCAAGTTTTGCCTTGATTTCTTTTTGTCCATTCATTTCTATTTCAATTTACAATGCCGAAAAACACGACTTTGCAAAAATACAATTTGAAAACGATTAAATCTAAAAAATAAAATAAAATATCAACTATTTTTGATTTACAACAACCTCGTTCATAGCCTTTTCTAAAACACTTGTTGTTGAATTCCAATCATATTTATTTTTCACGAATAAATTACCTTTTCTTGCCAATTGTGCAGCCATTTGACTATCATCCAGTAATTGTAAAATCGAATTCGCGAAATCTTCTGCAGATTCAGAAACTAGAACTTCAGTATTTTTTTCTGCCTGCAGCGAGCCATTTGCTAAAGGTGACGTTATACAAGGTAATTCCATGGCCATTGCTTCCAATAATTTGTTTTGCAAGCCAGTCCCGATTCGCATCGGAGCTATAAATATTTTTGATTTAGAATATATTTCACGCATATCGTCAACCCATCCGGTAACAATTATCTTTTCGCTTTTCAAAGCTTTTACCGACGGATCAGGTGTTGCCCCAGCTATACATAAAGAAGTTTCAGGTCTTTTAGCCCATACCAATGGCATAATTTCCAACGCCAGAAACTTCACTGCATCTATATTTGGTGGATACGCCATGTTACCAGTGAAAACAACATCATAATTCTTTTCACTGGCTATTTTCTTATAATACTCAAAATCAACCCCGTTCGGTATTATCAAAATATCATTTTTCTTACAATGATCTATCAATTGCCTATCAGAATCACTTATGATAGTTTTTATTGTAAACGAATCAAAAACTTCATGTTCATATCGCAACAACCTTTTATATTCCATTTTGAATATTTGTCTTTTTAAGAAAGATACTTTTTCCATCCTTCTCTTCATACCCATAGACAAAACATCCTGATAATCAATTGTTTTCAAGACATCTTCTTTATGTAAATATGGAGCAACACGAACTAATTGTCCATAAAGCATATCCGGTTTTATCTGTTTTATTAGATTATGGATTTTCTTATGAGCAGCACGATTATAAAAATAGCCACATTGTAAAGGCAAGCCTCTAAAAAAAGCAGCTCCCATATTCCATAGAACACTCCATTTAGATATATCTATAAATTCTATCGATTTACAATACGGCATCAATCGGACTGCAGCCTCCTTTTTATCTACAGATTTATCATCATTTAATGCACATAAGAAAATTTCATTGTTTTGGGCAAGACTTTTTATCTGATTGAAAGCTCTCAGTTTATCTCCCTTTTCCAATGGCCATGGAATTCTTGACAACAACACAAATATTCTCATATTTTCTTTATTTGATTTTGATAAAAATCCAACAATCCGCTCACAATCGATGTATTATCAAAATTTTCTTTAATAAAACTTTTCGCATTTTCCCCTATAGAATGAACATCGATTTCTCCTGACATCAAAGATTTTATAGCAGAAATATATTCCTGTGAAGTATTGGCAATAAAAATATTTTTCCCGTTTTCTGCAGGAATTCCTTCTGCACCTATAGATGTAGATACAACCACATTTCCATTAGCCAAACCTTCAAGTATTTTTATCCTCATTCCTCCTCCTGCAAGTAATGGAACTATCATAATTGTATGTTGCGACATAAATTCATATGCATCTGCGACTTCTCCAAGATATAGAACTCCATCAACTGCAATTGCATTTACAAACCAGGACGGAGCATTTCTTCCAGCCACATACAACTCCAAATCAGGATAAATTTCTCTTAATTGTTTCCAACAATTATCTAAAAACCAAATTATTCCTTGTTGATTAGGTGCCCAATCCAATGCACCTAAATGAAACAAAGAAAGTTTTTCTTCCTTATTGGCAAAACTATCTTTTATACTTTTACTGGAAATTCCTGTTGGCGCCACACACTGTAGTTTCTTATTGCCTATTGCATTATATGTATCCCCGTCACGCTTCGTTATCGGAACTAAAAAATCATAAGTATTTAATTGAGACTTTTCATAGCTTTCTACTCGCTTGGCAAGATTTTGCAAGTACATTTTTTTCAGGAAAAAAGTTGTTTCACCAGCCAAACGTTTCCATATTTCATATTCTACATTATGAGCTCTATATGAAATTTTTGCACTTGAAACCTTTCTGATCATAGGGATATAGGAACACATATACAATCCCTCCAATTGCACGACATCAAAATCTTTTTCAAGCAATATTTTCTTCAATAACAAAGAAAATTCATCAACAATGAAACGAGTTGCAGTATAAGGAAGACTTGAAAAAAAGAGATTTTTAAAAGCATCCTTTACTGTTAATTTTGTATCAAGAAAAATACTTCTAAATTCAGCAATTTTCTTTATTGATTCAGGCAAAGCTGACACATCATAATAATGTTTTGAAGTATTAATCGCAGCAACAGTCACAGAATGACCTGCATCACTCATTCCTTTAATCATTGAGAATGTAGCTATTTGCCCTCCATCCTTAAGAGGATATGGAAATTTATTACAAACAATTAAGATATTCATCTACAATTAGATGTAAAAAAAACGCCGAAGGAAAATCCATCGGCGTTTTATATAATTGATTTTTTATTATCGAGCAAAACGTTTGTTAAATTCTACAGAATTACGAGGATTGATTTCAACATAGAAACCTGTACTTTTTCTTTCTGGGAATTTATATACACCATAACCTTCAGGTGTTTGTCCTATCTTTTTGCCACGGAAATGTTTTGCATCCATTTCACGAACTTGAGAAACATAAAATTTCTGAATAATTTCAGAGCTTGTTTGGAAATTTTTGTCTGTAGAAACAACGATTTTACAAGTAAATACAACTGGAGATGTTTCCTTTGTATATTCAGCTTTATAAATAGTAGCATTCTGTTTTTTCACAACATTATGTTTTTCTTGATATGATGCAGATGCTGTATCCAAAATCAAACCACTATCAGTATTTCTTTCTGTTGGCATCAAATAATAACTTCCTTTTGTAAAAGTACTTTTCGCAAGAATTTCAGAAACTTCATCTTTCTTTTCTTCTTTACCCATAGTTATTTTCTGCCATTCATAATCCATATCTGTCAAAGTAGGTTCACTAGCTTTGTACTTCTGATATACTTTATAGTCACTATCGCTCAATTTTGCAACATCTGGAGTTAATGGAAGTTCTACACCATTTACTGTATAAGTTGACATCGACCAGTTTACATAAACAGGAGCCTCAGTTTTATTTTCAACCTTTACTTGCATTTTTCCTAGACTAGACCAAAACAAATAGCTCACATCAGCGATGTCATTTTCTGCATGATATTGCTTATATTCATTTAAAGGCAAATTACTTTCAGAAGCAACATCATAAACTTGGACATAACCTCTAGCATTATTTACATCCTGAGCAATTGCATTAGTGTTTACAAAAGCAACACATGCAACAGCTGATAAAATTCGCACAATTTTTTTCATATTTTCAAACGTTTAGATATATGTACAAATATATATATTTTTTTGATTTACCTAACAAGACAAGTTACTTTTCACCAATTCTTGTATAAACAAACCCTAAATTTTCCAATTCTTCTCGATTGTAGATATTTCTGCCATCAACAATTAAATTTCCTTTCATAACTTTTTGAACAACGTTCCATGAAGGCATTCTAAACTGACGCCACTCTGTCATTAAAGCAAGAGCATCAGCACCATCTGTTGCATCATACATATCTGAACAATATGTCACAACATCTCCTATCCGACGTTTACATTCATTCATTGCAACAGGATCAAACACACGTACCAAAGCTCCTTTTTCCAATAATTTTGAAATAACAATCAATGCAGGAGCCTCACGCATATCATCTGTTTCTGGTTTAAAAGCTAATCCTAAAATAGCTATTGTCTTGCCTTTTACATCGCCCAATTTTTCAACAAGTTTATTGAAAACAATAGCTTTTTGCTGTTCATTAACCTGTTCCACTGCTTCTATCAACCTCATATGATATCCGGCTTCAATACCTGTATGTACCAAAGCTTTTACATCCTTTGGAAAACAAGAGCCACCATACCCACATCCAGCGTATAGAAACTTCGCACCTATTCGAGTATCAGTACCTATTCCCCTACGAACACTGTCAACATTTGCTCCTACACGTTCACATAAATTTGCAATGTCATTCATAAAAGAAATACGAGTGGCCAACATAGCATTTGCCGCATATTTAGTCATTTCTGCAGAAGGAATATCCATAAAAATCACACGGAAATTTTGAATCAAAAAAGGATGATACAATTTTGCCATCACTTCCTCTGCTTTTTTTGATTCTGTTCCAACAACAACTCTATCTGGACTCATAAAATCCTTTATAGCTGCACCTTCTTTTAAAAATTCCGGATTTGAAGCTACATCAAATGGAATATCAACACCTCTATTATTTAATTCTTCTTGAATAACAGCCTTGACTTTCTTTGCAGTTCCAACGGGTACTGTACTTTTGGTTACCAAAATGGTATATTTCTTTATATGTTGACCAAACTGACGAGCAACTGCAAGAACATATTTTAAATCAGCACTACCGTCTTCATCAGGAGGTGTTCCGACCGCAGAAAAAACGACATCAACATCATCTAAAACATCAGTTAAGTTTGTCGTGAAATTTAAACGTCCATAAGCCACATTACGTTTTACTAATTCCTCCAGTCCAGGTTCATATATCGGCATCTCACCATTTTTCAGCCTATTGATTTTTTTTTCATCAACATCTACACAAGTAACATGAGAACCCATTTCGGCAAAACAAGTTCCCGAAACTAAACCAACATATCCAGTTCCAACAATTGCTATATTCATAATAATTAAGCATTATCTTTTTCACTATAATAATGGTAGTGACCATAATAGTAACCATAATGATATCCATATCTATACCCATATTTACCATTATTTTCTTGAGAACCATTTAGTATTAATGCCATATTTTTAAATCGACGGCCAACATACATTTTTTCCAAATCTTCCAACAAACTTCGTTCCATCAATCCTACACGAACAACAAACAAAGAACGATCAACAAAATTTTCAATTATCTGAGTATCTGCCACAATATCAATTGGAGGACAGTCCATAATAATATAATCATATTCATTTCTTATCTCTGCCATAAATTGAGCAAACAAATCACTTCCTATTAACTCCGTTGGATTTGGAGGATTTACACCTGCAGGAATTATATCAAGATTTTCAAAATCAGGATATTTTACAATAACATCATGCCAATCAGAAAATTGTTGGCCTAAATAATTACTCAGTCCTTGTTTGGGAGTGTCGACATATTTAGAAAGTGTAGCATGACGTAAATCACCATCAACAACAAGAACACGCTTCCCTTTTATTGCAAAACTTATCGCCATATTCATAGACAAGAATGTCTTACCACTCCCTTGATTATAAGAGGTCAGTAATAATACTTTCGAGTTATCATTTTTCATCATAAACTCCATATTCGTACGAAGCACACGAAATGCTTCATTGATAGAGTTTCGTTTATCTCTCTGGACTACAACAACAGCTTCATCATTCTGTTTCTTAAAACGTTTCTTTTTCGCAAACAACGGTATCTCACCGGCAAATGGTAAAGTAAGTTTTTCAACATCTTTTCTTCCACGTACAACAGTATTCAAATTCTCTTTTAAGAACAAAATTACAACTGGTATCATTAATCCTATAACAAAAGCAACCAATAAAATATTTCTTTTATTTGGTGCTGATGGAGTTGAGCCTCCCATTGCAGGGGTTATTATACGTGTATTATATGCAGTAAACGCTTGAGACAACTCATTTTCTTCGCGTTTTTGCAGCAAAAACAAATACAGAGTTTCTTTTATTTTCTGTTGACGTTCAACTGACATCAAATATTTTGCCTGATCTGGATTGGCTGCCATCTGAGCATTAGTTTCTCTTTCCTGTTGTTGTATAGTCTTTATCTTAGCATTTAAGGAAATCAACTGGTTATCTATTGAATTTAAAATAGCTGAAGCCATTGCCTCCAACACATGGTCCATATCAACAACCAATGGATTTGATGTACTACTATTAGAAACTATATTATTTCTTTGTAGTAATTTCTCATTATATTCTCCTATTTGTTTCTCTATACTAACATTTGTTATCCCTGTATTTGCCGGCAGTAATTGATTTTTGTTCGAAGCACTTGTTAAATAATTACGTACATATCGAATCATGTACTGCTGTGTCTGTAAATCTTGCAACATCTTTGACGTTTCTGTACTTTGTTGCATATATAATTTTGAAGCAGCATTCACATCTGACACAAGATGTTCGCTCTTATATGAAGAGATATCATTATCTACAGACCCAAGTTCTTCTTCGATAATCTTCAAACGATCGTCAATAAACATTGACGTACTAATTGTTATCTTATTCTTATCATCTACCCAACTTTCATTATACACTAATATCAATGTATTCAAAATATCTTCAGCACGTTGTGTTGAAACATCTTTACATGTCAATCTTAATATATCTGCTTTTGATTCCACTTGACTCACAGATACTTTCCCAGAAAACATTGTTGAAGCTGCACGCACCCCTTTCTTTACAACGTAAAGAGTTGAAATTACAGGTCCGACATAACAGTCTAATTTTGATACTGTTACAGCACCAAGTGGCGTTTTTATTGGTTGATCAAAAATTCCCTTATAACTTACTTTTTGATTTTCTTCAACACCTAATCCAACAACTTCCGATATATCAATATTATCTCCTTTTACCTTTACGGTAAATGAAGCAGATTGATTTTCATCCAAACCTGCAATAGAAACTACATACGGCAAAGTTGTTCCATATAAAAGTATTTTATGGAACTTACCATCCGTAAAATACTGCATATCTAAATGAAGCCGTTTTACTACTTCCATCATCAGTTTCGGAGACTGCATGATAATAAGTTCATTTTCCACCTTAGACTTCATTATTCCCATGCCCATATCTTCAACAGCATTTTGGAAACTTTTCTCTACAGATTTTGATTTAGTTTCTTCTTTTATCAAGAGTTCTGCAGTTCTGGTATATACATTAGGAGTCCGCAACAAATAAGCAAAACCTATAGCCATTGTAATAACAACAGATACGACAAACCAGTACCAACGAGACAAACATAAAGAAAGAAAATCCTTTATTTGGATAAAATCATCATTCTGATTTTGCTGCCTTATAATATTTTGAGCACTATTTTCCATTTACAAATTACAAATAATTAATACAGAATATCGCAACTGTTGTTAAAACAGAAACCATTGATGTCCAAAACGAAGCTGAACGTACATTATTACCATTTACTGTAGCCTGACGGGTTCTCATTGCATTTGGTTCCACATAAACCACATCGTTCTGTTGTAAATAGTACACAGGTGAATCAAAAACCTCCGATGCAGAGCAAAGATTTATCGTGTATGTTTTCTGCTTTCCATTCTCATTTCTTATCACACGAACATTATCACGTTTTCCGTAAATACTCATGTCTCCCGCCATACTTAAAGCCTCTAAAATCGTTATCTTGTCTTGAACAATATTATAACGTCCAGGCTTTGAGACTTCGCCTAAAATCGAAACTTGTAGATTCATGTATTCCACCGTAACAACAGGATCTTTCACCAAATTCTCTGATATCAATTTATTTTTTACAAACGAGGCAACTTCCATTCTTGTCATACCTGCAATATGCAATTGTCCAACAACTGGAAAATCAATATTTCCAGAGCTATCAATCGTATAGCCAGAAACACCATTGGTATTATTACTGTTTAACGAGGTTGTTGTCTGCCCCAACCTATTAGTCACATACGGAAGATTAAACAAATTAGTAAGCTGTATATCCTTACTGTTAACTAATATCGAAATTTTATCTTCAGGCTGTAATCGTATTGGTGAATGATTGACAGAAGCTGCTATAGAAGCATTTTTTGTATCCTGAAAATACAGCATTTTTTTTGTCGTTGAACACGATGCAAAAAACAATATAACAATTATAAAAAATATATTTTTTCTCATTTTATTCTGCACAGATATTTAAAAGACTCCTTTTTCTTCTTCCTATCCCATTCAGACAAACGTTTAAAAGGATGTAAAAAAGAACACATATTAATAGAACGAAAGTTACGTTCAAATATTTTGACAATAATACCGAACTAATTGTACAAAAAAGTGATAGCAATAAAATTGTCACTAGAATTTTTCCTTGAGACAAACCTATTGCAAGCAATTTATGATGAATATGCGTTTTGTCTGGCAAGAAAGGATTTTTCTTATGAGCAATTCTATTTCCAAAAACCCTAATAACATCTAGACAAGGAATCATCAATGGAGCAAAAGCAACCACCAATGGATTATATTCTGAATTTCTAAGACTAGACATCGGCGAACATAATTTTATACTAAGAAAACATATTAAAATACCTATAGTTAAAGAACCCGTATCTCCCATAAATATTTTCTTCCCTTTCTCCGCCTCTCCAAATACATTAAAATAAAAAAACGGGACCAAAGTCCCCAAAGCAGCAACCGAAATTACCGAATATACGAAATTTTTCTCGCCATAAAATACAATAGAATAGTAAAGCAACGCCAAGCCACACAACCCCGAAGCCAAACCATCTATTCCATCTATTAAATTTATGGCATTTATAATAAAAATTACTACCAAAATTGTCAACGGAATTCCAAGCCATACAGGTATAGTCTCTATTCCTAAAAAGCCATCGAATTGCATAATCCACAATCCCGAAAGAACCAGCATCACCCCACACAACATTTGAACAAAAAACTTCGTTCCATAACGAACACCTATCAAATCATCACACATTCCTACAAGATAAAGCGTTATAGAAGAGCTTGCAAGCAGAGAAACCTCCGTCAAATAAGGATAAAAACGCATTAATACGCCAATTTTCTCACTCCAAGCAGTCACCCCAATTAACAACGTCAAAGAAAACATTACAACCGGACAAAAAGCAATGCCTCCCAAACGCGGAATAGGATGAGTATGAATCTTCCTCTCATCCGGAACATCAAATAGTCTTTTTCTAAAAGCTATCAGCTGTATTTTTGATATCACAACAGCTGTAACACAAACATTTAGCAAAAAGACGCAAGCATTTATAAAAACCCAAGACATACTCTTATCTATAACAAATGCAAAATAACAAAAAAAATGCCAACGTCCAAAAAGATTAACACGAATTTACATGTTTTATTTACAAAACATGTTTTAAGTCAATCTTTGTGAAACAAATTATTACTTTTGCAACAAAATTTTATAAAAGTGAGCATACATTTAGGAATAGACATTGGTTCTACAACCGCAAAAGCTGTTGTTACCCAATATGGTAAAATAATCTACTCATCGTATCAACGACATAACACACGTATAAAAGAAAGCATTCTTGCAATTTTAAACCAGATTAAGGATAACTTTCCAAACGAGAAAAAAGTAAAAATTTGTTTGACTGGAAGTGCCGCCATGGGTATTTCTGAACAGCAAAAACTTCCTTTTGTTCAAGAAGTTATTGCAGCATCTGAAGTTATTCAGAAAAACTTCAAAAACGTAAAGACCTTAGTTGACATTGGAGGTGAAGATGCAAAAATCATTTTTTATGAAGAAGGAAAGTCTCCGGACATAAGAATGAATGGAAGTTGTGCCGGCGGAACTGGTGCATTTATTGACCAAATTGCAACATTATTGAACATTGAGACCCAAGAACTTAACTCACTAGCAGAACAATCAACCCAAACATACACAATTGCCTCACGATGTGGAGTTTTCGCCAAAACTGACGTACAAAATCTTATAGCACGTAAAGTTCCTGTTACAGATATTGCAGCATCTTGTTTTCATGCAGTTTCTTTACAGGTTATTAATGCTCTTTCACGGGGCATTGACATAAAACCAAACATTCTTTTCATTGGAGGTCCCCTAACCTATATTCCTGCATTACAAAACATTATGCGGAAATTAATAAATTGCAATGAGGAAGAAGCTTTTGCACCCGAGAACAGTCAACTATTTCCAGCCTGGGGAAGTGCAATAGTTGCAGAGAACCAAGATGTTGAGTTTGACATAAATGACGTTTATAAAAAGATTGAGAATTCTAATAATATAGTAACAAAGAACCGCTTGCAATCATTATTTAATAGCGAAGAAGAATTACAAGAGTGGTTAAAAAACAGAAAAATTGTTGCTATTCCAGAAAGCAAAGAAAAAGAAAATCTAGAATCTATTGACGTTTTCCTTGGTATTGACAGTGGATCAACCACGACAAAGGTTGTTTTGCTAGATAAAAACGGCAATTTGATTGCATCTAACTATGACACAAACAAAGGAAATCCAATTCTTGCCGTAAACACTGGATTAGAAGCGTGTTGCAAAGAATTACACTGTAATTCAATAAATATCATACGTTCTGCAGTAACTGGATATGGAGAAGATTTAATCAGAGCTGCATTCAATATGGATGAAGGCATTGTTGAAACCATAGCTCACACAACTGCCGCTCAAAAAATTGAGCCAAATGTATCTTTTATTCTTGACATTGGAGGTCAAGATATGAAGGCCATTTTCATAAGAAACGGCCAAATCCAAAATGTTGAAATTAATGAAGCTTGTTCTTCAGGATGTGGTTCATTCATTCAGAACTTTGCCCAAACACTAAATCATACAGCAGAATCGTTTGGAAAACTTGCATGTTATGCTCCTAACCCATGTGATTTAGGTTCGCGATGTACTGTATTCATGAACTCACAAGTAAAACAAGCTCTTCGTGAAGGTGCTGAAACATCTGAGATAGCTGCAGGACTTGCCTACTCTGTTATAAAGAATGCTTTATTTAAGGTGTTACAAATAAAAAATATGGATGTACTTGGCGACAAAATACTCGTACAAGGAGGTACATTCAAAAATCCATCGATTTTCCGTGCAATGGAAAAGCTTACCGGAAAAAATATTTGTAGCTCCAACAAACCTGAACTAATGGGAGCTCTCGGAGCTGCTTATTACGCACAAACTTGTTTCAACAACAAACCATCCGAATCAACATTTATTGGTTACGAAAACCGACAGAATGCACTTTCTTACGAAACAAAACAAATAAATTGCCGAGGATGTGCAAATAATTGTAACGTAACAAAATTTACTTTTGCCAACAATGCAATTCACTATTCCGGAAATAAGTGCGAGAAAATCTTCACCTCAAAAGGTAAACAAACAGAACGAGGAGAAAATCTATACGACTTCAAATACGATTTGCTGTTCAACCGTGACACAAACGCATTAAATGACATAAAAGGTATAAAAATCGGAATTCCAAGAATTCTTGGAATGTATGCGAACTTCCCTTTCTGGAATACATTGTTCACTCATTCTGGATTAGATGTTATCCTGTCTGACGAATCAACCACAAAAATATTTGAGAAAGGCCAAGGAACAATCATGGCAGACAATATCTGCTTTCCTGCAAAACTTGCACATGGTCACATATTAAATCTAGTAGATAAAGACGTTGATAGAATCTTCTACCCTCTTACCATTTACGAGGAAGACGAATTTAAAGAATCAAAAAACAGTTACAATTGTCCTGTAGTTTCAAGTTATTCCGAAGTTTTGGACAGTGCAATTCCAAAAGAAAAACGAAAAAACATTCCACTTGATAAACCTATAATAACATTCAGAGATGAGAAGTTATTAAAAAAGAACTGTTGGGATTACATGAAACAATTTAACGTAAAGAAAAAAATCTTCGATGCCGCATTCGACGAAGCTTTACGTGAACAAAAACGTTACAGAGAACAATATAAAAAGAAAGGGTTTAGAATTCTTGAACGTGCAAAACAAGAAGGAAGACCTATCGTTATGTTGGCTGCACGTCCTTACCATACAGACCAACTTGTACATCAAAAAACATCACAGATTCTCTCGGAACTTGGTGCTAGTATTGTTACCGAAGAAATTGTTACCAATATAAAAGGTTTATCACTTACCGACTATCTTCACGTTGCACAATGGAATTATCCAAACAGAATTATGCGTGCGGCACAGTGGGTTATCAACAATGATGATTATGATATTCATTTTGTTCAGATGAACTCTTTTGGTTGCGGACCAGACAGTTTCTTATCTGATGAAATTAAAGAATACTTTGAACAAGCAAAGAAATCCTACACATTTATACGAGTTGACGAAATAAACAGCACTGGCTCAATGCGTTTAAGACTTCGTTCCCTTATTGAAACAATTCAATTAGGTGCAGGAAGTAAAGGCATTGGAGGAGACAAAATCATCAAAAAAACTCCACCATTCTTAGAAAGTGACAAAAAACGGCATATTATAGCGCCTTTTTTCACAAAATTTCATTCTCCACTCATTGAATCGATTTTTGGATATCTTGGCTATGATATGGAAACGTTGCCAGTTTCCGACAAAGAATCGGTTAATATTGGACTTTCATATACAAACAATGAGATTTGTTTTCCTGCAACATTAGTAATCGGAGACATCCTAAAAGCATTAAAATCAGGAAAATACGATTTAGACAACACCGCAGTTATTATGACGCAAACAGGAGGACAGTGTCGTGCATCCAACTATCTGGCTCTTATTCGTAAAGCAATTCTTAACTGTGGAATAACCAACGTTCCAGTAATTTCATTTGCCACAGGAGGTTCTCAAACCAACGAACAACCAGGTTTTGAAGTTGCATGGACTAAAGTTGTAAAATTAATTATTGCATGTGCTTTGTTCGGCGATATTCTTTCACGTATGCACTATGCCACAATTGTAAGAGAAAAAGAAAACGGAGGAACTGAAAAACTTACAAAAAGTTATCTTGACAATGCATCAGAATTAGCGCGACGAAATGATCATGTCGGCATTTTAAGATTATTATCTAATGCTGTTAAAGATTACAACAATATGGCTTTAGATAATTGCCCTCGTCCACAGGTTGGAATTGTAGGTGAAATCTATCTTAAATATAACCCATATGCAAACATGCATATCGCCGATTGGTTAGTTTCTAACGGAATTGAGCCTCGTTTCCCTGATTTAATGGACTTCTTTACTCAAGAATTCATCAATCTTAAAGTGAATACAAAGCATAACCTGCGAACAACCAGTATTGGAACAAAAATTTTTGCAGATTATCTGCAATTACGATATGACAGATTTGAGAAGAAAGTAGAAAGAATTGCATCTAAATTCAAATACTACCGCCCAAAACATAATATACGTAAAGAAGCTGAAAACGCTGAACAAGTATTAAGTTTGGTAAATCAATTTGGTGAAGGCTGGTTGATTCCTGCTGAAATTGTCAGTTTTTCACAAGAAGGAATAAACAATGTTGTCAGCGTGCAGCCTTTTGGATGTATTGCCAACCACATAATTTCAAAAGGTATTGAAAAACGAATCAAAACCTTATATCCTAAAACAAGCTTATTATTTCTTGACTTCGACGGAGGAACGAGTGAAGTAAACATTCAAAACCGACTTCATTTCCTTGCTCAAAATGCGAAAAACGAATTTCAAGAACAAAATTCATAAAAAAAAGATGTTGCAAAATTGCAACATCTTTTTTTTCTAAATCTCTCCTGCTTTCAATCGTTCTGCGTTTTCTGCAATCAATAAAAAACTATAAAGAAACACCAAGTTACAGTAATGACATCATCTGCAATGTAAACAACGACATCACCATTGAAAGCTTTGTTGCAATTTGCCACACTATTAGTTTTATATGGTAATTACAGAACAATATTATAGAAGAATCCAAGAAGTATTATAAACAATGCTATTATTCCAAAAAATAGGCAAATCAGCCGAATAGACATCACTTTTTTCAACAACGTTGCTTCTGGTAGCGAAAGACCAACAACAGCCATCATGAAAGCAAGAGCAGTTCCTATGCTTACACCTTTGGCAACAAAAACCTCAACAACGGGAACTATCCCTGCTGCATTTGCATACATTGGAACAGCACAAATTACAGCCAATGGAACAGCATACCATGTATCAGAAGACAAATAAGTTTCAAAGAATCCTTCGGGAACATAACCGTGCATACACGCCCCTATGCCAATACCTATAATCACATAAACAATAACACCCTTTACTATATTCCACGAATCACGAACAATAAATGGCATTCGTTGCATAAACGACAGCTTCTCATGTTCCCATTGTGCGTTTTCACCAATAGATTGCTTTTGTATTTCCAATACCCATGGAGACAACAAACGTTCTAGTTTTAATTTACCTAGTATATAACCTCCAAACATACCGAGCAAAACGCCACTTATTATATAAACCAATGTTACATTTAGTCCAAATACACCTAAAAACATTGCAACAGCAACTTCGTTAACCAATGGAGATGTTATTAAAAACGAAAAAGTTACACCTAAAGGTATACCACCTTTCACAAATCCTATAAAAAGTGGAATGGAAGAACATGAGCAAAAAGGCGTTATAGCCCCAAACAACGAAGCTAACAGATATTGCGTTCCATACAGTTTCTTGTTTGTAAGAAAATTACGAAGACGTTCTATCGGAAAATATGCATTCACAAATCCCATAACTATACTGATAACAAAAAGTAACAGTAAAATTTTAAGTGAATCATATACAAAAAAACTTAAAGCTTCTCCTATACGAGAATATAACTCTATTCCAACGACATCATACACGAGCCAATTTGCAAAATTTTCTAACATATCATTTCTATAAAAAAAACTGTAATTCTTTCTTATACCAATCTGTTATATCCGTAATGATTCTATCTCGAACACTGCGGAATTGTTGAATCTGTTCTTCTGTTGTACCAACAAAAGCATCAGGATCTTCAAAACCTATATGTAATTGCTGTTTTACCTTACCTCTAAAAATCGGACAAGATTCTTTTGCTGAACCACAAACAGTCAAAACATAATCCCATGATTGATCGAGATATTGATTCACCGATTTTGGATAATGAGACGATATATCTATACCTATCTCTTTCATAACTGATATTGCAAGCGGATGAACTGCTTCCGCCGGTTTTACACCTGCAGAACAAACTTCAAATAAAGGATTCAAATGTTTCAAAACACCCTGCACCATTTGACTTCGACAACGGTTTCCCGTACATAAAACTAAAATTCTCATACTATCAACATTATGGTATAATACAATCCAACTATCATAAAAATTAGCGAAACTACAGAATTAAGCCATTTCTGAAATTTCTGTACATTTCCAACCCAAGAAGAAAGATTTGTCACACAAAAAGCTAAAATCCATGCAACAATTAAAACTGGAAGTGCAGTAGCTATTGCAAAAAATATCGGCAAGAAATATCCTGTTTCAGTTCCTACCGACAATGGGATCAACATGCCGAAATAAAACATCGCACTTGTAGGACAAAATGCCATTGCAAAAAAGAACCCCAGCAAAAAAGAGCCTGCAACTCCATGAAAACGGCTATCCACAACATTTCCTGAAAAGCCAAACTTAGGTAAATGCAACAAATGCCCAAACAACATAAACAATCCAATGAGAATAAGTATAGGACCTATAACATATTCACCGATAACATGTATTGCATTTTGTAGACCAAAAATTTCTCCTCCTTTTTTTAGAACATAAATGAGCAAAACACCTAAACAAGTATAGGCAACAATTCTTCCCAAACAATAACATATTCCTTTATTAAATACAGCATTTTTATCTACATCCTTACAAATAAAACTAACAGCCGTTATGTTTGTAAACAAAGGACATGGACTAATTGCCGTAAGCAACCCTAACACGATTGCCGTCAACACAGGAACTGTACTACTATATAAAAGTGTATGTAAATATTCTATCATTGCTGTATAGACTCAATCTCAAGTTTTAACAATCTCTTAAACTCTTCGGGTTGACTTTTAGCATAACGAAACGCCAACTGTGTAATATCCTTACGAACATCACCATTTATTATAAACAATGTAGACCAGGCAACCTTATATTCTTGTGCAATGCTATTTCCTTCTTCTGTAGAAAAATCAATAGCTTCAAAACGAACATGTCCCTTCGTCTGCTTATCAGCACCTATTTCTTGTACAGCTTCTTTTGCATACTTTTCTATGCTCAAACAAGTTACACATCTTTGTTTACCATGAAAATAAACAACATCAACATTTTGACCGTATCCTAAAAGATACAAACACAAAAAACTTAACAAAGACAATAGTTTCTTCATATTCTTTTACTTTAATAGTTCAACCAATTCTTTTTCTGTTTTAACCCCACGAGCAACAACTTGTTCATCTACAACAAGAGCAGGAAGCGACATAACATTATACCGCATAACCTCTTCTATATCAGTAACACGAGCAACTGACATATCCAAAGATTGTTCACTTACTACTTTTTCCACCAAATCTGCAAATTTGCTATTACAAGCACATCCGCTAATCAATACTTTTACTTTTTTCATAATATATATTCATTTGTTAGTAATTCGTAAAACAACGAACAATAAAACTAAATAAAAACCCTCAAAAACAAGGGTTCTTAAAAATCATTCACAACAAGAGTCTTTCTTATCACATAAATTCAAGGCAAAGAAATCAGAAAACAGCTGTTTCGCATATTCCCAATTTTCACGATTTATACAATACTTAACTTTTGGAGCTTCTATTTCACCTTGAATAAGTCCTGCTTCTTTTAAAGCAGACAAATGCTGACTTACCGTTGCTTTAGCTATAGGTAGCTCTTCGTGAATGTCACCAAAATAACAAGTTTCTTGACTCGCCAAAAATTTCATAATAGCTATACGTGCAGGATGTCCTAACGCTTTCGCCATACGAGCCAATGTTTCTGTTTTTATGCAATAATTCTTTTCAGCCATACCATTTTATTTTCTGTTCGCAAACATACGAACAGTTTTCACAAAAACAAAATTTTTTGTAACATTATTCGCAAAACAACGAACAATATTACAATAAAAAAAGACCAGCAAACGCCAGTCTCTTCTATTAAATTTCGCCTGCTTTCAATCGTTCAGCATTTTCAGCTACAATCAAGCCATCTATAATTTCCTGGATATCGCCACCGACGATTGCTTGCAAATTATACAATGTTAAATTGATACGGTGATCAGTAACACGACCTTGTGGATAGTTATATGTTCTAATTTTAGCCGAACGGTCACCTGTCGAAACCATTGTTTTACGTTTCGATGCTATATTGTCCAAATATTTTTGGTACTCCATATTGTAAATACGTGTACGCAATTCTATCATGGCCTTAGCTTTATTTTTCAACTGTGATTTTTCGTCCTGACATTGAACTGTGATACCTGTTGGAATGTGAACCAAACGAATTGCCGAATACGTAGTATTGACACTCTGTCCACCGTGACCCGACGCACAGAAAATATCAGTACGAATATCCGTTTCCTTCAAATCAATATCGAATTCTTCTGCTTCTGGCAAAACAGCAACAGTTGCTGCCGAAGTATGTACACGACCTTGCGTTTCTGTTGCAGGAACACGTTGTACACGATGTACACCTGATTCATATTTCAATGTACCATACACGTTGTCGCCACTCACTTCAAACACAATTTCTTTGTAACCGCCAGCAGTTCCTTCGTTAAAAGAAGTTACTTGAACCTTCCAACCTTTTGATTCGCAATATTTTGTATACATACGGAACAAGTCTCCTGCGAAAATTGCAGCCTCGTCACCACCTGTACCACCACGAATTTCAACAATGGCATTTTTGCCATCTTCTGGATCGGCAGGAATAAGCAACAAACGAATCTCCTCCTCCATCTTTTCGATTTTCGGTTCCGTAGCATCGAGTTCCATCTTTGCCATATCACGCATTTCCTCGTCATTTTCGTTTTCCAAAATCGACTTTGCTTCTTGCACATTCGCCAACAAATTCTTGTATTCCTTACGTGCATTCATAAGCAATTCCAACTCGTGATATTCCTTGTTCAACTTAACGAAACGCTTCATATCTGCAATAACTGCAGGGTCCGTTATCATTGTAGAAATTTCTTCGAATTTGAACTGTAAACCGTCAAGTCTTTCTAATAGAGATTGTTCTGCCATTTTCATCTGTATTTGTCTGCAAAAGTACTAATTAATTACCAAAAATACTATTAGAAAATCGGTAAATCATAGACGAAAGACAATCTTAAACATCATTATCAACTTTTTACACTGCACATCTTGTTTTTTATTTAAAATTTACGACAAGGTTTCCTAAATATTCAATTTTATTTTTTATCTTCGTAGAGTGTAAATTTAAATAGAATAAATAAATGAGAACATTTAAAACATCTTTACTTTCCCTTATCGGAATTTCTTTTCTAGCTACTTGTGGAGGTTGTTCTTCTAAAAATGAAGATGCAACACAAGAGTTCAAACTTGGAACTGGAGTAAACGTCAGCCACTGGCTTTCTCAATCAGAAAGAAGAGGCGAAGAACGAGCAAATCAAATCACTAAAAAAGATTTCGACAAAATCGCATCATTAGGTTTCGACCACGTACGTCTTCCTATTGATGAAGAACAAATGTATGACAAAGAGTTAAACCGTCACGAAGAAGCATTTGCTTTGTTAAAAAATGCAATTGACTGGACATTGGAAAACAACATGAATATCATTGTTGATTTGCACATAATCCGTTCATTCCATTTTAACAACGAAAACGAAGGAGGAAATACTTTATTTGAAAAACCAGGTGAACAACAACGTTTAATAGATATTTGGAAAGACTTACAAAAATTCTTAAAAGACTATCCTACTGACAGATTAGCTTACGAATTATTAAACGAAGCAATTGCACCAACACACGATGCTCTAAACGATTTAGAAGCACGACTAATTGCTGCAATCCGCGAAACAGAACCTAACCGTTATATTGTCATCGGATCTAACTGGCAACAGTCACCTGAAACAATACAATATTTAAATCCACCAGCAAACGATAAAAAATTAATCGTTGCATTCCATTATTACAATCCATTATTAATCACACATTACAAAGCACCTTGGACTCCATTAAAAGATTTTGAAGGTAAAGTTGCATATCCTGGTCAATTGCTTGCAGACACAACAATCTTCAGCCAATTATCCGAAGAGCAAATTACATACCTTAAAAAATTAGATGGTAATTGGGATAAACAATTTATCTACAATCAAATCAAACCAGCAATTGACAAGGCAAAAGAATTCGGATTGCAAGCATATTGCGGTGAGTTTGGAGTTTACCCTCCTTTCATTGACAAAGAAACACGCTTACAATGGTACAAAGATATTTGCGAGATTTTCAGAGAAAACAATATCGCTAACGCACACTGGTGCTACAAAGGCGACTTCCCTATTGTAAATGAAGATTTAAGCGAAAACGACTTACCAAAAGTTTTAGTAAACAAACAATAACAAATTCTATAAATAAAATGACGGCTGCCAAGATTTTGACAGCCGTTTTTATTTTACTACATTTGCAATGTCATGGTACGTTTAACAGAACTTTTCCGTATCTTCTTTCAGATTGGAGCGTTCACATTAGGTGGAGGCTACGCAATGCTTGCAATGGTTGAAATGCAGATTGTCACCAAAAAGAAATACATAGAAAAAGACGAATTCTGGGATTTAATATCATTAGTACAAACTCTCCCCGGCGTATTTGCCATTAACACTGCACTATATGTTGGCCACAAACTTCGAGGTACAAAAGGGGCAATTATAGCAGCTCTTGGCGCAAGTTTGCCATCATTTATTGCTATACTATTAATCGCCTTATTCTTTAAAAATTTTAAAGAAAATGTATTTGTAGAAAAAATTTTCAAAGGAATCAGACCTTGCGTTATCGCCATGATTTTCGTCCCCGCAGTTCGTTTAATAAAAAATTTCGGGAAAAATTGGAAAATCCTATGGATTCCTTTCGTTGCCGCATTCATTATATGGTGGTTTAAAATCTCACCTATATTAATAATTGCCGTCGCATGTGCATGTACACTTATTTTTGAAGCATATTCATACCACGTATTGAAAAAATCATGACAGCACTTCAACTCATATTTGTATTTTTTAAAATTGGATTAGTCGGTTTTGGTGGAGGATACGCCATGCTTTCTATGATTCAATTCGATTGTGTTGAACGTTTTTCATGGCTTACCATCCAAGAATTCTCAGACATCATTGCAATATCACAAATGACTCCAGGCCCAATCTCCATCAATACTGCAACATACGTAGGATACACTGTTTTAGGTTTTTGGGGTGCAGTTACTGCAACCCTATCTCTATGTATGCCTTCAATAATCCTTATGTTTTTCGTTATTCATTTCCTCATGAAAAACAAAGACAACCATTATGTAAAAACCATCCTTCAAACCTTACGCCCCATTCTAGCCGGATTAATTTTGGCTGCGGCTTTATTACTTATTAATAAAGATACATTTTTTGACTTTGGTTTTAACAATAGCAACATTAGCTTAATTATCTTTATTTTATCCTTCGTTGTTTTATATTTTTTCAAAGTAAATCCAATGTGGGTATTAGGATTTTCAGGAATATTGGGTGTCATATTATTTTAAAATATGATTTATTTCACAATATAAATCTATCTCAAACAAGCCTCATTTTTTATCAACCATCGTGTAAAAAAGAAATTTTGTTCTTTTTTGATTCAACAATTTTATTACTTTTGCTTTAAAATGAATACTATTTAAAAGAATAAAACTATCTTATAAACATATATGAATAATCAGGAAAAATTAGAAAGACTGCTTGAAATGCGGGAAACAGCGGAGAATGGTGGCGGTCAAAAAGCGATAGATGCTCAACATGCAAAAGGGAAATATACAGCCCGCGAACGTATTGCAATGTTATTGGATGAAGGTAGTTTCGAGGAAGTAGATATGTTTGTAACACATCGTTGTACAGACTTCGGAATGGAGAAAAAGATGTTCTATGGAGACGGTGTTGTAGTTGGAAGTGGAACAATTGACGGACGTTTAGTTTTTGTCTATGCTCAAGATTTCACTGTAATCGCAGGTACACTTTCAGAAACAATGTCTCAAAAAATCTGTAAAGTAATGGATTTGGCCATGAAATTAGGAGCTCCAATCATTGGAATTAATGATTCCGGAGGTGCTCGTATTCAGGAAGGTGCTTGTGCATTAGCAGGTTTCGGTGAAATTTTTGAAAGAAACGTTCTTGCTTCAGGTGTAGTACCTCAAATTTCGTTAATTTACGGACTTTGTGCTGGTGGTGCAGTTTACTCTCCTGCCCTAACAGATTTCATTTTAATGACAGAACAAAACAGTTGTATGTACATTACAGGTCCTAAGGTTGTAAAAACAGTTACAGGAGAAGATGTTACAGATCAACAACTTGGTGGTGCATTAGTACATTCAACAAAATCTGGTGTTTGCCATTTTACAGCAAAAACAGAAGACGAAGGAATGGAAATCGTACGTAAGTTGATATCTTACATTCCACAAAACAATATGGAAGATGTTCCTGTTGTTGAAACAAATGATGCAGTTGACAGAATTGATGAAATTCTTGACACATTGGTTCCTGATGATCCAAACAAACCATACGACATGAAAGACATCATCCAAACATTGGTTGATGATAAAGAATTCTTTGAAATTCAAAAAGATTTTGCTAAAAATATTATCGTTGGTTTCGCTCGTTTCAATGGAAAATCAACTGGTATCATAGCAAATCAGCCAAACTTCATGGCCGGAGTTTTGGATTGCAATGCTGCAAGAAAAGCTGGTAGATTTGTACGTTTCTGTGATGCATTCAATATTCCTATTCTTTCATTAGTTGACGTTCCTGGATTCTTATGTGGTACAGGTCAAGAATATGCGGGAATTATTGACCATGGAGCAAAATTATTATTTGCTTATGGAGAAGCAACAGTACCAAAAGTAACTATAACAATTAGAAAATCTTACGGTGGTGCACATATCGTAATGAGTTGTAAACAATTGCGTGGAGACATTAACTATGCTTGGCCAAATGCAGAAATTGCAGTAATGGGTGCAGCTGGAGCAATTGGAATTCTTCAAGGAAAAGCGATGAAAGCTATTGAAAACGACGAAGAACGTAAGAAATTTAAAGAAGAAAAGATTGCCGAATATGAAACCAAATTTGCCAGCCCTTACCAAGCTGCAGAAAGAGGTTATATTGACGATGTAATTCTACCTCATTCAACTCGTTTCAAAATAATTCGTGCATTTGAAATGTTACAAACAAAACGTTTGCAGAATCCACCTAAGAAACATGCCAACATGCCTTTATAATATGGAAAAAGAAAATCAAAACATAACAATTCGTTCAATCAGTGGTGATGCTTCTGAAGAAGAATTCACAGCTATTGCTGCCGCAATAAATCTCTATTTCAGAGGCGGGTACGAAGAGCATAAATTAACAATAAAACATTCGTCTTCGTCAGCATGGAATTCTAAGATTTTTGGCATCAACAAATTAAACAAATAAAAATGAAAAAATTTAAATTTAACATACAAGGTAATCCATACGAAGTTTCTATCAACCAAGTACAAAATGGTGTTGTTAACGTTGATGTAAACGGAAAAAACTTCTCGGTAGAAATTGAAAAAGAAAAACCTGTTGTTGCAGTACCAACTCCTGCTCCACAACCTCAATTGGTAGAAAGCAAACCTGCAGCAGCAAAACCAGCTGCTCCAAAAGAAGGACAACCACTGACAACAATGAAAGTTTATGTCGCATCTGGACAAACAGTAAAAGAAGGTGATAAACTTTTCACAATGGAATCCAACGGAAGAGAATGTGACATTACTGCCGACAAAGACGGTGTTATTGGTAAAATAAATGTAATTGTAGGACAACATGTTACAGCTGAAGGAGAAATAATTGAATTGAAAGACTGTGGTCAGGCAACAGGTAATTTCTCAACAGAAAATGCAATACCTTCTCCACTTCCAGGAACAATTGTACAAATAATTTTACCAGAAGGTTCTGCCGTAAAAGCAGGAGACGTTGTTCTTACAATGGACTCTATGAAAATGGTAAACAATGTACTTGCAGACAAATCTGGAACTATTACACACATGATAGTAAAAGAACGCCAAGCTGTTTTGGAAGGTGATCCTTTGTTCATAATCGAGTAATAATCCTTGACTATACAATTAAAATCTTGATTAATTTTAAAACATATTACCTTTTCTTATTCGGACTTTTATTAAGTACGCTAATATCATGTACTCCCGATGAAAATGAGAAGTTAATTGTTACACGTCAAGATTCAACCTCATACGGCTTAGGAGTAGCCTTTGCAAAGAAAATTCCACAAAACCTAAAAGATAATAATATTGAAAATATTGATTTTGAATATTTTTTACAAGGTATTGTAGATTATTTTGACAAGGATGTAAATGTAAAACTTACAGACGAAGAGGTTAATACGATCTTACAAAAAGTCATAGGAAAACAGGTTAAAGAAAAACAGGAAAAGTTCGTTAAAAATAATGAGCCAAACATTTCGGTAGGACAAACATTTCTTGAAAAAAATAAACAAAACAAAGAAGTTGTTGAAATTTCCAATGGTTTGCAATATAAAATCATTGATATTGGCTGGGGAAAATTATCCCCTATCCTTACCGATACAATTCTCATTACATTCAAAGTTTACAACACTAAATTTGAGTTATTGTATGACAGCAAATCGAAAGCTGATTTAACGAAAATTTATTTAGGTTCTGCTATTCCTGCTTTGCAACAAGTATTACCTAAAGTAAAAACAGGTGGTAGTGTACGAATTTACACTTCACATGAATTTGCTTATGGCTCAACCGTTTACGAACAAGATAAGGTAAAACCATACGAAACATTGATATTTGACGTAACTGTAAATAAAATTAAATTGAATTCAGCAAGATTGGCAGAATTTAACAAATTAGTTGAGCAGGAACAAAATCAAAAAAACACTAATAATTAGAACTATGAAATCATTTCTTAAAACAGCCGGAATAATATGTCTTTCGGCAAGTTTATTTTCTTGTAACAATAAAGACAATGTTGAATTAAAGAATCTACAAGACAGTGCAAGTTACTGTTTAGGATTTCAAACTGCAGCAATGTGGATTCAACGCGGTGCAGACTCTATAAATGCAGATGCATTCAATGCTGGATTCAAAGCATTTAATATTGACGAGCAGAATTTTCCATTGGAATTAGATCAAGAACAATATGCAGATTTAATGCAACGTTATGCTTCAAATATAGAAGAACGCCAATTACAAAAAATGAAAGCTGAATTTGCTCCAAATATTGAAGAAGGAGAAAAATTCCTTGCCAAAAATAAAGAAAGAGCTGGCGTCATCACTACTGCAAGCGGTCTGCAATACGAAATAATAACAGAGGGAAAAGGTGCAAAACCAAGCCTTTTCGATACAGTCAAAGTTAACTATAACGGAACATTTATTGACGGAACTGTATTCGACAGCACAAACGGTAATGAACCATTAAAACTTCCATTAATTCCTGGAGCATTAATCCAAGGATGGATAGAAGCATTACCACTTTTTGCAGAAGGAACAAAAGCAAAATTGTACATACCTTATGATTTAGCTTATGGAGAATATGGAAATCAAGGAGTTCAACCATATTCAACATTGATATTTGATATTGAATTGGTAAAAGTCATTAAAGGAAAAGCTCCTGAACAAACACAGAGATTTCCTCAATTTGAATAACTAAACCTAAACTAAAAAACATAAGTTCGTATGCCATCATGACATACGAACTTTTTATATTTTTATACAGACATGAAAGGTATTATACTTGCCGGAGGTTCAGGAACAAGATTGTATCCAATCACTAAGAGTATTTCAAAACAATTAGTTCCAATATATAACAAACCAATGATTTATTATCCCCTATCAGTTCTAATGTTGGCTGGTATTCGTGATATTCTAATCATTACCACTCCTGAAGATCAAACCATGTTTGTAAAATTGTTAGGAAATGGTAAACAATGGGGCATTAATTTACAATATGCAATACAACCCTCTCCAGACGGACTTGCACAAGCATTTTTAATAGGAGAACAGTTTATTAATAATGATTCTTGTTGTTTAATTCTAGGTGACAATATTTTCTTTGGACATAATTTTAGCCAGATTCTATCCCAAACTTCAAACTTACAACAGGGAGCAACTGTTTTCGGATATTACGTAAACGACCCTGAACGTTACGGAGTTGTTGAATTTGACAAAAACAACAAAGTAATTTCTTTAGAAGAAAAGCCTAAAAATCCTAAATCAAACTATGCAGTTACAGGGCTGTATTTCTATGATAATACCGTTGTGGAAAAAGCGAAAAAGCTAAAACCATCGCAAAGAGGAGAATTAGAAATAACCGATTTAAATAAACTTTACCTTGAAGAAGATAAATTGGAAGTAAAACTGCTTGGTCGTGGAACAGCATGGCTTGACACAGGAACGCATGACAGTTTGTTGGAAGCCTCAAATTACGTCGCCGCAATAGAAAACCGCCAAGGATTAATGGTAGCCTGTTTGGAGGAAATTGCTTTTTCTAAAAATTATATAAGCAAAGAACAATTATTAGAATTAGCAGAACCTCTCAAGAAAAATGAATATGGACAATATTTGATAAAGATTGCCAACCACAAAATTATAGGATAATGAAAGCTATAAAAACCAATATTGACGGTGTTTTTGTAATTGAACCTAAAGTTTTCAAAGATCAGAGAGGTTACTTTTTTGAAAGTTATAATAAACTTTCATTAGAAGAATACGGCATTGATTATAATTTTGTGCAAGATAATCAGTCTAAATCTTCATACGGAGTAATTCGAGGACTCCACTTTCAACGACCACCTCATGCACAGACAAAACTGCTTCGCGTAGTTCAAGGTAAAATAATTGATGTTGCTGTCGATATTCGTAAAGGGTCACCTACCTACGGCAAACACGTTGCAGTAGAGTTAAGTGAAGAAAATTGTAAACAATTACTAATTCCATCAGGATTTGCCCATGGTTTTTCTGTTTTAAGCGAAACGGCAATTGTACAATACAAATGTACAGACTATTATCATCCTGAAACAGAAGGAGGAATCTTATTCAACGACAAAAATTTGGACATAAAATGGAATATTCCTTCAGACAAAGCAATTTTATCTGAGAAAGACTTAAAACATCCATCTTTCACAGAATTTAATTCACCTTTTTCTATCTAACTATGACAAAGATTCTTGTAACAGGTAGTAACGGACAACTTGGTAATGAAATACGAACGTTAGTTTCGGAATTTCCTTTTCAATTCACATTCACTGACGTTGCAGAATTAGATATAACAAACATTGATGCTATAGAGAATTTATTCAAAAAACAGGCATTCGATTTTGTTATAAATTGTGCCGCCTATACAAACGTAAACAAAGCTGAATCTGAGGAAGATATTGCATTACAAATCAATGCCATAGCGCCCAAAAATCTCGCAAGAATATGTAATAAATACAACGCAAAATTTATTCACATATCAACTGATTATGTATTTGACGGAAAGAAATTCCAACCATATATAGAAACAGATGCAGTTTGTCCACAATCTGCTTATGGAAGGACAAAACTAAAAGGAGAAGAATTTGCTTTTTCAGAAAATTCAAATACCATTGTCATAAGAACAGCATGGCTGTATTCATCTTTCGGAAATAATTTTGTCAAAACAATGATGAAATTAGGAAAAGAAAAAGATGAACTAAACGTTGTTTTTGATCAAATCGGAACACCTACATATGCATCAGACTTGGCAACAGCGATACTCTCCATCATTCAAAAAGTTGAAAATAAAAATAGTAATTTTTTTTCAGGAATCTATCATTTTTCAAATGAGGGAGTTTGTTCATGGTATGATTTTACTAAAGAAATACATCAATTAGCAAAGGTACAATGCAAGGTAAATCCAATTGAGACAAAAGATTTTCCAAGTCCTGCACAACGCCCTTTCTACAGTGTATTGAATAAACAAAAAATCAAAGATACATTTCATATAGATATTCCTTATTGGAAAGATAGCCTAGCTGTATGTATCAATAAATTACAACAACAATGAGACGGCACATATTATTTATCTTCAGCATATTACTAATTTCTTGTTCGAAAGAAATAAAAGATGGGCCATACATCTATTTCTCTAATAAACAAGAAATTGCCGACACCATATCTCCTACTGACACTATAAATTTCGCAATCACTGCAATTGGAAATAGTTATAAAGTCAACAGAGTACAATTATTTATTAATAAATCTGAATATTTTGACACATCATTTTCTGCAATAGATTCAATCACAATCAATTGGAAAATGAATTTTATAGGAAAACTGAACACTCAAAATATTCTCATTCAAGCCACAGACGAGAACGAATTGATTTCCTCTCAAACAATGAAAATTTACGTAAAATGAGACGATTGATTCCATACATATCACTCCTTCTTTGTATATTTCTTTCCGGATGTCATCAAGAAAAGAAAAAAATTATAACTGCAGAAGATATTCGAAAATATGAAGAACGAAATATTGAAATAAACAAAGAAATAGTAAAACTAAAACAGGATACAATAAAACAATATATTTCTGATAACAATTTAGAAATGGACAGAACTGGCAGCGGACTATGGTATCACATTTATCACAACTGCTCCGATACTATGTCCATTCAAAAAGGAGACATTGTAAGAATTGCATATTCAGTCCGTTTATTAAACAATAAATTGTGTTATTCCTCTGATTCTACAGGTTTTAAAGAATTTAAAGTTGGACAAGGCGGAGTTGAATCTGGACTTGAAGAAGCAATTCTTTTAATGCATCAGGGCGACAGTGCCGATTTAATAATTCCTCCACATTTAGCACATGGATTAATCGGAGATCAAAACAAAATTCCAACTCTTGCTATTCTTCACTATTCTGTTGAAATAAAATATCTTTTTAAAGCAAAGAAATAACCTATATTTGCAACATATAAAAAAACACTATGAAGAAAAACAAATGTTCCTTTTGCGGACGCGATGAAAGCCAAGTTTCTATTTTACTTAATGGTTTAACCGGATTTATTTGTAATGACTGCATTAATCAGGCTAATATCGTTTTAAAAGAAATTCAGCCAAAGCAGAAAACTGCACATAAAGACTTTTCTAAAGTAAAACCTATTGACATAAAAAAACATCTTGACGAGTACGTAATCGGCCAAGAAGATGCGAAAAAATCATTAGCAGTTGCTGTTTATAATCATTACAAGAGAATCTCCCAAACTAATAACAATGATGTTGACATAGAAAAATCAAACATCATTATGGTTGGAGAAACTGGAACAGGTAAAACACTTTTAGCTAAAACTATAGCAAAATTTCTTGATGTTCCATTTGCAATAGTTGATGCCACCGTTTTAACCGAAGCAGGATATGTTGGAGAAGACATTGAAAGTCTGTTAGTTAGACTACTGCAAGCTACAGACTATGACGTAGAGAAAGCTGAACAAGGAATAGTATTTATTGATGAAATTGATAAAATTGCAAGAAAAGGCGACAATCCATCAATAACACGTGATGTTTCAGGAGAAGGTGTTCAACAAGGTCTTTTAAAACTTCTTGAAGGTTCTGTTGTTAATGTTCCCCCACAAGGAGGTCGTAAACATCCTGAACAAAAAATGATTGCAATTAATACAAAGAATATCCTTTTTATTTGCGGAGGAGCATTTGAAGGCATACAAAAAATGATTGCCCGTCGCCTAAATACTCACACTGTAGGATATGGTGTAAAAGAAAAAAACAAGGAAATTAACAAGAATAATTTCTTACAATACATTACACCTCAGGATCTTAGAACATTCGGACTTATTCCAGAAATTATTGGTAGATTACCGGTTCTAACACACTTGAATCCATTAGACAGAGACGCCCTTCGTAACATTCTAACAAAACCAAAGAACGCGCTTATCAAACAATATATTGAATTATTCAGATTAGATGGAATTGAACTTACGTTCACCGACGACTGTTACGATTATATTGTTGACAAAGCTATTGAATATAAACTTGGAGCACGAGGTCTTCGTTCTATCTGCGAAGCTATTATGCTTGATGTTATGTTTGAATATCCTTCAAAAAAAATAAAAGCACTTTCTATTGATAAAAAATTTGCAGAAACGCATTTCTCAAAAACAGAATTGAATCACATTTTAAATGCATAGCACCATGAACTTCAAACTAGTAAAAAAACTGAGCGAAACAGCCGGACCATCAGGATTTGAACATAGAATCAGAGAAGTTATTTCAAATGAAATATCTTCATACGTTGACTCTATAAAAACAGACAACATGGGCAATCTCATTGCCTTTAAAAAAGGTAAATCAGATAAAAAATTCATGATTGCCGCCCACATGGATGAAATCGGTTTTATTGTTACTCATATTGACGACAAAGGTTTCCTAAAATTCACAACATTAGGTGGTTTTGATCCTAAAACATTAACTGCACAACGCGTTATTGTTCATGGTAAAAAAGATGTTATTGGTGTAATGGGTGCAAAACCTATACACGTTATGACACCTGAAGAACGAGAAAAGAAAATCACGATAAAAGATTTCTTTATAGATTTAGGTATGGAGAAAAGCGATGTCGAAAAAATAGTAGAAATTGGCACCCCTATCTCCAGAGAAAGAGAATGCATTGAAATGGGAAACTGCATTAATGGAAAATCTCTTGACAATAGAATTGCAGTTTTTATTTTAATTGAAACAATAAAGAATCTAAAAAACAAAGAACTTCCTTTTGATACCTATTTCACTTTCACCGTTCAGGAAGAAGTTGGCTTACGCGGTGCACAAGTTGCAGCATTGAACATACAACCTGATGTAGCAATAGCTCTTGACACAACCATAGCCTACGATGTTCCAGGTAGTTCACCACAGGAACAAATAACAATACTTGGAGCTGGTCCTGGAATAAAAATCATGGATTCATCTGTAATCTGTAATACCAACCTTGTTGCTTTCATGAAAAATATTGCCACAAAAAATAAAATACCTTTCCAGGCAGAAATTATGCAAGGCGGAGGAACAGACACTGGTATGCTCCAAAAAATGGTTGCTGGAGGTGCAATTGCCGGAGCTGTTTCCATTCCAACACGCCATTTACACCAGGTAATAGAATCAGTTCATAAAGATGATGTAGAAAACAGCATAAAATTATTGACATTAATTTCTAATTCTATAGATAAATTATAATGGCAGACAATTATCTTGAAAAGAAATACGAGGAATATCTAAAAAAAAAGGCAGAATACGAGAAAAAGAAAAAATTAGGAATTCTTAATACAACTAAGCTTAAAGAACCTTCAAAAAAGACTGTATAAAAGCAGTCTTTTTTTATTTTTTTCCATCACTAAATTTATGTACGAATCCTGACAATTCACGTTTATGAATTTCACAGTCTGACCAATATTCATACACATCACACACATAATAGAAAACACCATCGGTTAAAGTTTTCTCTGTTTTATAATGATGTCCATTCCAATTTAATTCCGGATTTTCTGTTGCAAAAACAAGCTGTCCCCAAGCATCATACATTTTCATGTCAACTTTTTGTACAAAACGGTTCAATGTGGGATGAAATAAATCGTTTTCCCCATCCCCATTCGGAGTAAATACATTCGGCAATGAATATTGAGGACAATTATAAAGACATGTATCATATTCTCTAAGTCCTATATTTCCCGCAGAGTCTTCTGCTGCAACATAATAGCATCCAGCCATATTGCTTACAGAATCTATAAAATCATGCACATACGAAGTGGCACTTCCAGAAACAGAACTTAATATTCGCCATTCCATATTCGAACAATCTTTAAAATACACATTCACATTTTTTATTTCATCATCGTCATCGATTTTCCACGTAATTGTTCTAGATAAATTCTCACAATCTTGAGACACTTTAAAGTTCATAGACTTTGGAGGAATCGTATCTGCAGGAATTGCATAAATCATCTGAGAATTATTATAAACCCTTTGAGGTAACAATTTATAATCAAAATAGCCGCTTGTAGTTACATAATAACAATATTCTTTCTGATTCTCAAGACCATTATCCCAGAATTCGCCATTAACAAATATTCCTAAAGAATCAAAAACATCGGAGTTTTTTCTATAGACATAAACAGTATCATTTTCCCAACCGACATTTGTTGTCAAAAGCAATCTGATTTTATGATTATAAGATTCATAATCCAATCTAGGAGAAGACGACACAGGGTTCACTCCTATCAGAATAGGCGTTCCCGACGCTAACGAATAAAATTCCACCCGATACGAATATGCCGAGTCATACGTATTTAAGTTCTTATCTATATATGTTGTATCCTGAATACCATCTATTTCCGCTATTTTCTTAATATATTCTCCATAAAGTCCAGAAGATTGATATAACCAATATTGATATGGTTCAGGAAATTTTATAGAATCAAACTCACGTGAAATAGACCAGGCAACAAAAATCTCCCCTTCTTTCTCATGCGTTTTTTGCACACTCACATTTGTTATTACAGGAGCACTCGGAATAAGTTGTGTGCAAACTTCTTGCGAAATATAACTAGAATAATTTCCTGAAAACACCGAACAAAGACGGTAACAATACGTAAAACCAGGAGTCAAACCTAATCCATTGTTATTATCAAAATATGTTTTTTGTGAGGCAGCAACCGTTGCTATTTTTTCGTAAGAGTCATCCAATGCATCTGGCAAACCAAACTCACAATATTCAGGAACGTAATCTATTGATTTTTTTGACCGATAAATATCATATGATTGAATCTGGCTGGCACAAACAGAATCTTTCCATTGCAAATACACAGAAACAGATTGTGCGTCAGCGCTTAGTTCAACAGGAGGATGACCAATGACTTTTATATTCACATATTTCATATCTGCCAAAGCTACCTTGTCATCATCAACAGCTTTAAAAAGAACCATATAGGACTGTTCTCTTATCTCATCACAAGTTGGAATCCAAGTAAATTCCGACACTATTTTTCCAGGCTCATTCGAAACTACAGAAAAATCCGCTTTTGAGCCTACCTCAAAAGGTCCACCCGACGCCGTTAAAGTTATATTATTACTATCCGCATCTACAGCTATAACTTGAAAACGAACAGTATCACCAACACGTACACAAACATCCGATAATGTTTCAATTTTTGGAACAGTATTATCTGCATCATATACTTCAATCTGCATATCACGGACAATTTCACTGATTTTCGTACCTTTTCTCCACTCCTCTATTACCATAGCCACATTATAACTACCAAGCACAACAGGTGCGTCCCACACCAAATCACCAGAAACAGCATCAACATAAAAGTCTTTACTCGTCATCGGATATGAATAACCACTAATAAAATCGCCATTTTCTCCAGAACAAGTTGTCAATCGATATGCAAGACTATCACCATCTGCATCATAAGCTGCAGGATTATGAATAAACCTAACTCCTATTGCCGCATTATCTACAGGAGGATTAGTCAAAACCGGTGTTGTATTTCCTCCTAAAATAGCATCAATTCTAAGTGTTGTCGAAATAGAAAACGGAACATTTACCGACTCTACAATATTAATAACTCCTTCATTTCTATTAGGATCTTCCATGGAAATCACATACGTACCAGGACCGGAAAAAGAATGAGTTGTTTTATACGTATTCAAAGTAAAATTATCCGGCAGAAATTCCTCTGAAATACGTGGAATATTACTAACTGAACCATCACCCCAGTTCATTGTCAGTTCGTCCCGTGACTTATTTGCAGCACTTGGAGTATAGGTGTATGTGATTACCGTAAATTCATAAATATAACCTGAAGTTTGCTTATATGTTATCTCACCTGCCCTATTGTGAGTTGCAAATAAGGTTACAGAAAAGAAGAAAAACAATATTATGCAAACCGCAAATCTTTTCAATGTTTATTTTTTTACAAGAAACCCTTCTACAACTTCTATTTTTTGAGATTCTTGAAAGGTTATTTCCCTTAACTTAACTATCAAATCATCAATATCATTTGTATTACAATCAATAATTTTATCCAGACCAATAATACTTCCATCATTCACTTTATTTTTTACATTATTTGCTTCTTCGCTAGACAAAGTCAACAAATAACATTGTGCCCTACGATGAACATATTTCAAAGCAATTGCTTCTAAATCAGCCTGTTTATACCGTTCTCGTAAACTTGTTTTTAATGACAAACTAACAGGTGTTGATTTTGAATACAATATAGTATCAAATTCTATATTAGGAACAAACGCAACTTTTGCTTGAGAATAGAAAGGTAAAATATTTTCTCTATACAATAATGTATATATAATTAATTCGAAGATTTTTCCATTTAAGTTATTATTTTTTTTTGAATTTTGTTGATATGCAGCCCAACATATTGACACATACTCTTTAGGCGTTGAATAACATACATCTAAAAAAGTTTTTGATTCAAATAACGATTCAAAAATAACAACTGTTTGAGCATCTTCATTACCAACAATATTTAATTCTTTCAACTTTCCCATTCTTATACATTTTTTATTAATCTTTGTAACAATTGTTTTCCTGTTGCTTGTATAGCAGGAACGGCAACAGAATTACCAAATTGTTTATATGCAGAGGCATCTGCCACTGTTATTAAAAATTCATCAGGAAACCCTTGTAAACGGGCCCACTCCCGAGGTGTCATTTTTCGCCAACCATCCTTATTAATTTCACCCTTTATTCTTGTTGTAGGAGTATAATCCGTAAGTCTATTATCTATAACAATATTCCTTTCGCGTCCCATACCTCCAACAACTATTGCATTTGCAACTCCATCATCTGGAATAATTTCATATCCAAAACCATGCCCTTTACTTTCGTGCCTTTTTTTATGTGCGATTAAGGTGTTTTGATATGTGGTGGAAAGATAGTACTTCGAAGGAACCTCATTTTCTTCCCTTATATCAATAAATCGTTTAGTAGTATCCGTAGGTAAAGGATACGAAAATTCAGTAATATTCAAATCTTTACGAAAACCTATAAAATAAATTCTTTCTCGATGTTGCGGAACTCCGAAATTCATTGCGTTTACAATCTGAGGTTCTGGAACAAAATAATTTAATTCATTTCGTAAAACACTCAATATAGTTTTTAAAGTTCTTCCTTTATCATGAATCATCAGACCTTTTACATTCTCCAAAAAAAATGCTTTTGGACGTTTTCGTTTAATAATTTCCGCGACATCAAAAAAAAGCGTGCCTCGAGTTTCCTCAAAACCTAAACGTTTTCCCGCTAATGAAAATGCCTGACATGGGAAACCTGCACACAAAACATCAAAACCATCTGGAATACATGCTTTTGTTTCCTCCTTTGTTATATCGCCAAAAGGAACTTCTCCAAAATTCGCAAAATAAGTTTTCTTCGCTTGTTCATCCCATTCTGAAGAAAATACACATCTTCCACCAAGATTTTGCATTGCAATTCTAAAACCTCCTATACCAGCAAACAAATCTATAAACGTAAATTTCGGTTGATCTGGTTCGGGAAATGGAATGTCAAAAAAATCTTTAAACATATAAAGTTGCTGTGGAACCGTTGATTCAGCAACTCTATTGTCTTTTCGAGAAGATGTATTTTCTAATATTTCTTCAACTTCTGATGCGTAGGGCAACTTCACCGAATTATGTAAATGAGCATAATGTGATAACTTTGCCATTTGAAAGCCATCCAACTTCGACAACACCTCTTGCAATTTAGTACCTTTTGAATCCATTATTTTCATGTTTGCAAAGACAAAAATACATTTTATCTTTTAGTATGTGTTCACAAAGAACTTTTAAATCACTTTTTTCTCATTCCTCTTCTGAAGTTGGAATTTCAAAAGAAAAGACTTTTGAACCTTCTTTTAAATTCGGGAATATCCATTTATCATTCTCAATCTGATATGAAACAGCCCTTGCATTGTCACAATACGCACGAACATAAACGGTTTCACCTTCATTAAATCCCGACTCTATTAGTTTGTCTATCGATTTATAAACAACAGTTTTATGTTCTTTGTTTTTTGAGCCGGAAGAGATGCCCGATACATAAGCATAAACATAATCTTCAGGAGAAACCGATTCCGATTTGCCAAAGAAATACCATGTAGATAAACTATACGAAGAATAATTTGCAGTAAAATAAAGTGTCCTGTAAATAGACAGTACATCATCTTTTAAAACTACCGAATCAATAACAACACTACCCTGGACAGGTTTTGCCAGATAAACATTTTCTACAGTATCAGCACGGGAAGTATCATAATGATGAGAATAAACCGTATTCTTGCAATATCCTGTTTTTGAAAACTCTAAAAAATACCAACCGCCAAGCGGACGATATAATTCCCACCAACCATTTTTATCTGTCGTCACATTATACGTTGTGTCCAATAATTTCAAAGGATTCTCCTCCAAAGTATCTATACAACGAACTTTTACACACACATCCGAATTGTCAGCTTCGCGTTCACCTAGTTCATTATACAACAATGCCCTTCCCCATATTCCACGAGTCGTATCTGCATCCTCGATAAAAGATTTTTTTCCACATGAGGAAAGCATTGAAGATGCTATCATAACAAATAAAGAAAAGCAAATAAGTGTAATACGAATCTTTTGCATATGTTTATTTTAATTCTTCAAAAATACATTTTAAATATTGACAACGAAAAACTTTTCATAAAATTATTCTTTTTAATAAAGCCAATAAATATTCCTACATTCAAATTTATTTTCCTATCTTCGCAACCATCAAATTATAGTAATTATTAAAATTAATTAAGTATATGGCTATTAGTGCATTACAAAAAGCAAGAGCTGCTTACCAACCAAAATTGCCAAAAGCATTCAAAGGTGGTGTTGCTCTAAAAGAAGGTAAAGCAACTCAATCTGTTGCAGACCAAGAAGAAATCAAGAAATTGTTCCCTAACACTTACGGAATGCCAGTTGTAACTTTTGAAGAAGCTGCTTCAAAATTGTCTATGAACGAATTCAATGTTGGTGTTATTCTTTCAGGTGGTCAAGCTCCTGGTGGACACAATGTAATTTCTGGTTTGTTCGATGGTATTAAATCTTTGAACAAAAACGCTAAATTATATGGTTTCTTAGGTGGACCTAGCGGATTGATCGACCATAAATATATTGAATTAACTTCTGAAATTATTGACGCTTACCGTAACACAGGTGGTTTCGACATCATCGGTTCTGGTCGTACAAAATTGGAAGAAACTTCTCAATTTGACAGCGGAATAGAAATCTGCAACAAACTTGGCATTAAAGCATTAGTTATCATCGGTGGTGACGATTCTAACACAAACGCTTGCGTTTTGGCTGAATACTATTTGCAAAAAAATACTGGTATCCAAGTAATTGGTTGTCCAAAAACTATCGACGGTGACTTAAAGAACGATCAAATCGAAACTTCTTTCGGTTTTGATACTGCTTGTAAAGTTTACTCAGAAGTTATCGGTAACATTATGCGTGATGCTAACTCAGCAAAAAAATACTGGCACTTCATCAAATTGATGGGTCGTTCTGCTTCTCACATCGCTCTTGAATGTGGTTTGCAAACTCAACCAAACATTTGTATCGTTTCAGAAGAAGTTGAAGCAAAGAAAATGACTTTGGCTCAAATCGTTGGTAACATCGCTGACACAGTTGCTGCTCGCGCTGCTGCTGGTAACAACTTCGGTGTTGTTCTTATCCCAGAAGGTTTGATCGAATTCATTCCAGAAATGAAAGTTCTTATCAAAGAATTGAACGACTTGTTGGCTGAAACTAACGGTGACGTTGCTGCTGCTGTTAAGAAACTTTCAGCTAACTCAGCTTCTGTTTACGCTTCTCTTCCAGATTTCGTACAAAAACAATTAACTCTTGAACGCGACCCTCACGGAAACGTACAAGTTTCTTTGATTGAAACTGAAAAACTTCTTATCGAAATGGTAAGAACAGAATTGGCTAAGAGAAAAGCTGCCGGTTCATACACTGGTAAATTCTCTGGTCTTGGTCACTTCTTCGGTTACGAAGGTCGTTGCGCAGCTCCATCTAACTTCGATGCAGACTACTGCTATTCATTAGGTTACAATGCAGCTAACTTGATTGCTTCTGGCAAATCTGGTTACATGTCATTGATTAAGAACACAACTAAACCTGCTGATCAATGGATTGCAGCTGGTGTTCCTATCACAATGATGATGAACATGGAAAAACGTCACGGTGCAATGAAACCAGTTATCCGCAAAGCATTAGTTGAATTGGAAGGTGCTCCTTTCAAAGCTCTTGCTGCTAACCGCGAAACTTGGGCAAAAGAAACTTGCTATGTATATCCAGGTCCAATCCAATACTTCGGTCCTTCTGAAGTTTGCGATTTGCCAACAAAAACATTGGCTTTGGAACAAGAATAATCAACTAAGATTATTTTATCAAAAAGGATTGACAATATTGTCAATCCTTTTTTGTTTTATTGCTAACTAATATTATTGAATATTGCACTTTAATTTGTATTTTTGACAATCTTAAAAATACAACTATGATAGACAGTCCACTTATTGATGCAACTATTGACATCGCTTTCAAAGAAGATATTGGCGACGGAGATCACACAACATTATCTTGTATTCCTCATGATTTAGAAGGTCGCGCCCGTTTATTAGTTAAGCAAGATGGTATTCTTTGTGGTGTTGAATTAGCAAAGAAAATATTTGCAAAATTCGACCCAAGCTTAAAAGTGACTCAATATCTGCATGATGGCGACAAAATAAAAAAAGGTGACATTGCATTTACTGTTGAAGGAAAAACAATCTCTATCTTACAAACCGAACGACTTGTTTTGAACTTTATGCAACGTTTAAGTGGTATTGCTACTCAAACTGCAGAATATGTAAAACTACTTGATGGCACAAATACAAAAATCCTTGACACCCGAAAAACAACACCTGGACTTCGTTTATTAGAAAAATATGCAGTAAAAGTCGGTGGAGGTGAAAACCACCGTATTGGATTGTACGATATGATTTTAATTAAAGATAATCATATTGACTATGCCGGTGGCGTTACTGCAGCTATCACAAAAACGAAAGAATATTTAAAAGAAAAAGGAAAAGACCTTAAAATAGAGGTTGAAGCACGCACACTAGAAGAAATAAAAGAAATTCTTACATTTGATGTTGAACGTATTTTGATAGACAACTTCACTCCTGAAGAAACTAAAGTTGCTGTTGCACTTATCAACGGAAAATGTAAAACAGAATCTTCCGGCGGAATCACGAAAGAATCAATACGAGCATATGCAGAAGCTGGAGTTGACTATATTTCTGTTGGAGCTTTAACACATCATATCAGCAGTTTGGATTTAAGTCTCAAAGCATATTAATAATGTGCCTTAGACTTTTGTTCAAGAAGATATTTATATTCTTTTTATTCACGAGCATAGTTTCGCGTGTATTTTCACAAGAAACTACTCCACCCGACAAACCAAAACTAGTTGTTTTAGTTATTGTCGAGCAGATGCGTTATGAATATTTAGAGAGATTCAGCTCCCATTTTTCCAGCGGAGGATTTAAGAAGCTGATGTATTCTGGATCCCACTGCGTTGACGCTCATGTAAATTTTTCTTATGGACAAAGTGCCACAGGATATGCTTCTATTGTAACGGGAACGACACCATCAAACCATGGAATCATTGGAAATTCCTGGTATAATAGAAAAACAAAGACACGTATAAACAGCGTTTTAGACGATGATTATCCAAGCACTGGAAATGACACCCATGACGAATATCAAGTTTCGGCAAAAAATCTGATTGCAACAACTTTCGGAGATGAATTAGCAACACAAAGTTTCGGTAAATCACGTTCCTTTTCCATCAGCCTTGACCAACAAGCAGCTGTTCTTTGTGCCGGGCATAAATCCAATGGCGTTTTTTGGTTGGACGAATATACTGGAAATTGGATGAGTGGAACTTATTATAATAATGTACTTCCCACATGGTTGCACAAATTCAACGACAAAGGACTTGCAAACGTATATATAAATCGTACCTGGAACACATTTTTACCAATTACAAAATACAAAGAATCTACAAGAGACGATGCAAAATATGAAATAGGCATACGAAACCAAATAGTTTTTCCTTATTATCTTCCAAAGATTAAAGACAATTACAAACCATATAAAATTTTAAAAACAACACCTTACGGAAACACTTATACCAAAGATTTAGCAATAGAATTAATTGAGAAAGAACAACTTGGAAAAACATCTAATTTAGATTTTCTTACAATAGCATTCACAGCAACAGAAGAAATTGGAAATAAATTCGGATGTTTATCAAAAGAAATTGAAGACACATATATACGATTAGATTTTGAATTAATGTTTTTTCTAAATTATCTGGAAACGCACATTGGAAAAGACAATTTTCTACTTATACTTACCTCAAACCACGGGATGTCGATTTCACCAAAGTGTGAATCTCAGAAAACAATGAAATTAGGCATCTTCAAACCAGTTGAAACCATGTATCTTCTAGACAAACATCTTGATGTTACTTTCGGCGAAGACAATTGGATTGAGCATTATCAAGACATGCAGATATATTTGAATCTGAAAACTCTAAAAAACAGAAATCTTACCATTGCAGAAGTTGAAGATGATTGTTGTGAATTTCTAACACAACTTTCCGGAGTACAATCTGCCATAGGATCGGTATGGCTTGCTAACCATAACTTTTGTTCAAACGACACCTATAGAATGGTGGATAATTCCTACAATATAGAGCGTTCCGCCAATATATTCCTTACCTTAAAACCAGGTTGGGGCGAACAGACTGTTGAATCTGTAGGTTCACACCTTTCACCATATAATTACGACACACACGTTCCTCTTATCTGGTATGGTTGGAAAATGAAGTCAAAAATCATTCATCAACCAATAGAAATTACCGATATTATCGTAAGTTTGTGCGAAATTACAAAGACAACAAGACCAAACATGGCAACCGGTAAAGTTATTGATGCATTATTAAAATGAAAAGAAAGTTTTTAGTCATATTATTTTCATTCTTATTCATTTTTGCCTCTGGCCAAAATAAGAAAATCTATTTTACCGATCCAGGAGAGCTTATTTTCCAATTTACTCAAACAAACATTGAAGATAACACTGCGGAAAATGGAGTCCGCACCTCCTATTTTACAAATGTTCCTTATTACATGAACATCAACTGTAGCAATCACTTTGGGTTCATGCCGGGAATATCAATCAAAAACATCGGAATAAAAACAAAAAACGAAAGAATTGACAGCATTACATATGATAGAATAAAACGCAGGGTTTTTACAAGCGGACTTTCTATGGCTGTAAAATGTGGTTTTTTCGACAAAGGTATATGGGCATTTGCTGGTGCGGGAATTGACTGGGCATTTCATTACCGCCAGAAATTGTTTGAAACATCAGGAAGAAAAAACGTCATAAAAAATGGAGAATGGATGAGTAACGCAACTCCAACATACATTCCATCTTTATTTTTCGGTATTCAGACACCACTTTCATTTAATATAAAAGCAACCTATTATTTCAACGATTTTCTTAATAAAAATTACAAAGGTTCATTAGGTGATTTCAGTAAATTCACACAATCTCAGTTATTTACAATATCATTTTCAGTAATTTTAAAAGAAATGCCAGACAAATATTCGTCTGAAATTCAACTTGAGCAACCCTCAAAAAGAGAAAAGACCATAGAATTATGAAGCAAATAAAATTACTATTATACAGATTATTAGGCTTAAAAAACTATCTACGTTTGATTAGTAGAATTTACATTATTCTCATTGAATGTGGATTTGGCAAAAAAAAATATCCAGAAATACATTATTTAAAAACTATAATAAAGCCGGATTTTCATTGCATTGATATAGGAGCTAACTTAGGATATTTTTCCTATTTTATGAGCAAATACGCCGGTAAATCAGGAAAAGTATATTCAGTGGAACCTATCCCACTTTTTGGAGAAATTTTTAAGAGAAATGTAGCGAAAAATAATACTCCCAACATCACTCTTCTGCCTTACGCACTTGGAGCCGAAGAAAAAAATGTAAAAATGGGAATGCCTTTAGTTGACAAAGCCGTACATCACGGAATGACAAAAGTGATAGAGACAGAAGGTAAATACGAAAAGACATTTGATGTTGCAATGAAAATCCCCGATAATCTATTTACAAGTTTAGAAAAAATTGACTTTCTTAAAATTGATGTTGAAGGCTATGAACATATAGTCCTATCTAACATGAAAAATTTCCTAAAAAGAGACTTGCCAATTATAGAAGCCGAACTCGGAGGAACAGCAAACCGAAAAGAAAGTATATCTATTTTAACTGATTTAGGATATAAAATTTTCATTCTAAAAAACAACAAACTTTGTGAAACCAATTCAACAGAATGTTTGTCTTATACAGAAGATTTGTATTTTATAGCAAGATAAATTCTAATTAAATGTCATTTTTTTTGCAATTCAAAAAAAAACATTTACTTTTATCATGCGAAATTTTATATGCGGTAGTACATGGCAAAGAAAAAGGGATCTAAAGACAGAAGCTACGAGTTGAAAAAACTTAAGGCTGAGTGTGTTGCAGAAGAAAACAGTCGTTACATTAAATCTCAAAACAAAAGAAAACTTGGTAGCGGCGAAGCTCCTGCGGGAAACACTGGACTTAAAGCTACGAAAAGCGAAGTTTTCATTTTTCTTGTAGGACAAGAAGAATCAACGAAAAACATTCAAGAACAATTCAAAACAACGAGAAGCTACAAAAAAACGAAATCTTTTACTGACGCTGAATCGGCAAAGAATTTCTTGGATGTCACAAAATTCCCTAAAAACTCAATCATCACAATGATTCTTGTTGCACCTGATTTCGCAAAAGAAGAAGATATCCAAAGCGAACTTGATGTAATTGCTAAGATTAAGGAAGAAGACCCTAGTTTGGACGTAATTCTTCTTTCTGCATCATCAATTTATACAAGCGTAGCTGATTTTACTGTTCAAAAAGCAAGCGACGCATTTGGAAAGATTGTTACAAATATCACATGGGCAATCCGCGAACAAGATCGTATCCGTCGCCAAGTTGAATCAAAACAATTTATCAAAATCGCAATTATCGTATTCTTTGTATTCTTTATCTTAATTTTCGCAATAGATTTCATAACAGGAATGATGGATACTTCCCCAAATCCTTCGGGAATTTTCAACATTCTTCCTATTCCTCACGAATAAAACACAATACAATTTGTATATAAAAAAGCAGTTGGTAATCCAACTGCTTTTTTTGTTTTCGTATTAATTTCCTCTCAAACACTATCTCATTTTTATATAATGAAAAAAGAGTAAATATATAAATTTTCATTCAAAGTACTTGCTTTATTCAAAAAAAAATTATCTTTGCCTCGTTTTTAATAGAAGATATATGCACAAAAAGTTCAGTATCAACGAAGTAAGAACTCTCTCCTCTACCATTTTAATCGTTCTTTTACTATGTTGTCCTATCGCAGTCTCTGACAGAGAATACGAATTAAGCGAAACGGAAGAATCCATTGAAATCGAATTGGATTACATTAATTATCAAGATTTATTTAAAAGAATTGCACACATTGAATCAAGACATAATTATAATGTTGCAAACAAATCAAAAACCGTAGGTAAATATCAAGCAGGAAAAGCATCCTTACTTGAATTTGGATATACTGAAGAACAAGTTCAAGCTATCTACGACTCTTTTGACACGGTATATACATCAAAGGGGCACCCACGCTACCATTTCGATATAAACACCTTTCCACCTGAAGACCAGGAAAGATTCATCAGATGGTATATGCACAAAATGGAAAAAGTATATTTAAAAGAAGCCATTGAAAAATATGTTGGAACAACTATAAACAATGTTTATATTACCAGAGCAGGTATTCTTAACGCTTCAATGTTAGGATTCAACAATGTAATAAAATTCTTAGAATCAAACGGAGAAATAAATTACACTCCTAAAAAAGGATATTCTGTTCAAAATAGATTGGCACAATTCGAACGTACTGAAATTATTTCGTAAATTCGCATAGGATTCGAAATAATATAATCATGTACTCTACTCTTAAATCAGAATTCGAGAAAGAACTAAACAGTGTTCTTTCATTTTGGTCAACAAAAGCAATAGACAAAGAAAGCGGTCAATTCCTAGGAGAAATGGACCACTATGGTACTCCTTCGCCGGAAGCGAACAAAGGAATCATTATGTATTCCCGCATCATGTGGACATTCGCTGCCGCATGCCGTTTTTACAAGAATGACGGCTACAAAAAATACGCAGATTTAGCAAAATCGTTCATAGAAGAACATTTTCTAGACAAGAAAAACGGCGGTGTATATTGGGAAACTGATTGCAATGGAACAGTTGTTGTCAACAAGAAACAAGTGTATGCCGAAGCATTTACCATATACGCATACGCTGAATATGCTCTTGCTTTCAACGACAAGCAAGCATTGGATATGGCAATGGACATTTTCAACAAATTGGAATCTATTTGCTATGACAAGAAAAACGGCGGCTACTTTGAAGCGTTCTCCGAAACATGGGAAAAACTTGATGATGTTCGTTTAAGCGTAAAAGATTTGAACGAACCGAAAGGTATGAACACCAATCTCCATGTTTTGGAAGCATACACAACATTGTACGAGGCGACAAAAAATCCAAAAGTTGGCGAAGCACTCAAAAAAGAAATAGAAATCTACATGAACAAAATCGTTAACGATAAAAATCATGTAACCATTTTCTTTTCTGAAGATTGGAAACCAAAAACAACAGAATTTTCATACGGACACGACATTGAATCTACTTGGTTGATTTGGGAAGCTGCGGAAATGCTTGGCGACAAACAGTTGCTTGAAACAATTCGTCCACAAATTCTCGCTATGGTTGACACATTCATAGCCGAAGGTTTTGACAAAGAAACAAAATCAACCCTTTACGAGATTTTCCCAGAAAAAGGTACAATAGATAGAGACCGCCATTGGTGGGTACAAATTGAAGCCGTTGAAGGACTTGCAAATGCATATGATATGACTGGCAAGGAAGAATATCGTACTCTTGCTCTACAACAATGGGAATATATTCGCGAAAAACTTATTGACCGAGTTCATGGCGAATGGTACTGGCGCATTGACGACGAAGGTTTTCCTGTTGATAGCGAACCGAAAATGGGGATGTGGAAATGTCCTTACCACAACGGTCGCGGCTTAATGCACATGATTAAAGAAATGGAAAAATGGCAATAATGTAAGTGCGGGACTCTACTCCGCCCTACTAATAATGAAAACGAAGAAAATCATATCCATTTTAATTACCTTATTGATTTACAATCTTGCTTTCTCGCAAATTTTATACGATCAATATGCAAACTCTTCGTATGCAAAAATCAAATCATTCAAAATGGTTCCCGTTGTCGAAGAAAGGAAAGGTTATATTTTGCACTATGGTCCAGAAAATGGCGATTCTCTAGCAAATCCTGTATTTCCATTATTAGGGAATTGCGGTTTGATGGTTGATTTTGATATTTTAGAAGAATCTACACGAGATTTACGCTATGAAGTTATTCATTGCGACAGAAATTGGAAAGAAGATGAACTTCTTGAAGGTGAATACGTTACCATTAAAGAAGATTTAGTATTAGATGGCGACCGAGCCGAAAGTTCTTTTAGCACAACTGTCCCATATATTCACTATAGTTTTATGTTTCCTTTTTCTGATATAACTCTTCATGTATCAGGAAATTACATTCTTAAAATCTATGAATTAACCGACGACGACAAAATCGTGCCACTTATACAGAAACGATTTGTTGTATATGAACAATTAGTTGAAATCCAAGGAGAAGTAAAGCGACCAAATGTTGTGCAATACATTGACTCACATCAACAAATAGAAGCAAAAATTATTCCTCACGGATTTGACTTGTCGTCTTTCGACAAAGATTTATTTGTTGTGTACAGACAAAACGGACGCTGGGACAAAACAATTAGTGGCATACAGCCAAGCCATATATCTGGTGATGGAAGTCTTATCTTCAATAATAATAGAAATGCACTTTTCGAAGCTGGTAACGAATTTCGTCAATTTGTATTCAGAAACTTAAGAATAGCTACTTTCCCTATCGATTACATAACCAAAGAAAACGGATTATTCACCGTGTATCTCCATCCCGACGACGATTGGCACGCAGCCTATACATCAACAACAGACTTAAACGGAAAATTCATAATACAAGAAGAAATAAGTCCACAATCATCTGATTATACCGCAGATTACGCAACAGTAAAATTCACATTGCCATATCACAAAACAATGGATGACACGCTTAATCTATATGTCTGCGGAGAGTTCAACGACTGGAAAATGAATGAAGAAAATAAGATGACATACAACATTGAAAAACAACAATATGAGGCGTCTATTCTATTAAAGCAAGGCTGTTACAGTTACACTTATATTAGAGCATCAAACAACTTCAAAACAATTGATTTTTCGTCTATTGATGGCAATTTTTACCAAACAGAAAACGAATACGAAATATTCGTGTATTACTACGACTATAGCATTGGATACGACCGCTGTATTGGCTACAAAAGAATTTATACAAATTTTTAAAGAAATAGATTTTAATAAGAATCCTAATTATTACATAATTTAAATACATTTGTTCATAACATTTCCTACAATGAAACTTAAAAGAATAATCATTTTACTTGCAGCAAGTTGTCTTAGTTTTATGTCATGTAATATCAATCATGCAAAAAACATAAAAGACTGTTCTTTCCGTTTAAATTCAATCTCAGAATTATGGGTTAACAACATTTCTTTTGACGGCAAGAAAAGTCTCATGGATTTTACGCCAAATGAAGTTGCTTCCATTTCCAAAGGTTTAATGACTGATATGCCGATTATTTTTACTGCAAACATAACTATCGACAACCCAAATAATCAAAAAGCAGAATTAAGCGCCCTTGAATGGATTTTACTAATAAAAGATGTTGAAGTTGCAAACGGAACCATTAACGAAAAAATAAAAATTGGAGCTAATCAAAGTATTAGCCTTCCTATTGATGTGGAAACAAATACAAGTGTGTTAAAGAAATTCTCTCTTGCAGAAATAAAATCCATTATTTTTAATATAAGTTCATCAAAAGGACTTCCGCAAAACTCAACATTAAAAGTAAAACCAGCTATTAAGTTTGGCAGCACATTAATAAAATCACCTAATTATTTCACTATTAACGTTTCAGACAAATAAAATGGGTTTAAAAACAATCAGAAATATTGTTTGCTTCTTCCTGATATTCTCAAGTTCTCTTTATGCCCAAACTTCTAAATTTGAAAGAATTGAACTTGTAGAAGATGAAATCAAATATTATGGTTGTGTACCATTCGGTGACAAGGGATTGCTGTTAAAAACGTTTGATTCAAAAAAACAAAACAACCACCGAGCAAACACCTTCACCTACATAAAATATGATACAAGTTTTAAGGCACTTTCCTTTACAGATGTTTCCATACCTGCTAAAAAATCTGCTTATATAGATTATACTACAAAAGATAAACACTACAATTTTGCATATCAAACCTCAGGAACATACTCTGTTTCTATCATAGATATCAACAATTTAAAGAGTCAGAATATTCAAGGAAAATTTCCTAAAAACACTATTATCAACACTATCCGAGCAACTGGAGATTTCATTTACTTTCTTGGCTACACAAAGGATCTTCCTATCCTACTTGCTCAGAATATTACAACTGGGAACTGTATTTTCGAAAAAATAATTCCACTTAACAAACGTAAATTCTCAATTATTTCCTTTGAGGCAAATGAAGAAAACAACGAGGCATATCTATTTACAAAAGATGAAATCAAAAATGAACGAATAATAAAACTATATATTTATAAAGATGGTGATAAAACATATGAAACAACAATAAAATCACCTGATAATGATAAGTATATAGTATCAGCCTTTGCATCAAAATCACAAGACGGTTCTTATTTTATATCAGGAACTTATGGTAATTCTACAAAACACACAGAATCTTCTGTAGGAATCTTCATTTCAAAATTAAATCAAGAAGGAAAAATTGAATTCACAAAATTCATAAACTACCTCGATATCAAAAACTTCACATCATATCTATCCGTAAGAAAACAAGATAGAATAGAAAAGAAACAAGAAAAATTAAACAGTCAAAATAAAGAGCTTGAACTGAACTATTTAATGGTTCCACACAAAATCATAGAAAATAATGGAACACATGTACTTGTTGGGGAAGCATATTATCCTACTTACAGACAAGAATGTCAACACATTTCCGGCCTTAACGGACAATCCATGCATTGTTATCAGGTTTTTGATGGATTCCAGTACACACATTTCTTTGTTTTAGGTTTCGATGAAAATGGAGAAACTCTTTGGACTAACTCTGCTCCGATGTATATTGAGGAAAAACCATTTGCTATTACAAAATTTCTTTCCATAAGCAAAAATTTACCTAATCTTCAAATTATTTATTCTGCATGGGATAAAATCTTTGTTTGTAACTATAACAACGGAGAAAACATAAGTATTGAAGAAATCTCGTACATTAATGAAGATGAAAAATTACTCACTTCAACAAGTAAAAATCGTTATTGGTATGGAAACAAATTTATTTCGTTTGGAGTACAAAAGATAAAAAGCAAAGAAAACAAAGCAAAACGAGAAGTTTTCTTTATTGAAAAAATAGAAATACCTACAAAATAATGGCATTAATAAAATCAGTTAGAGGATTTTCTCCTAAAATCGGAGAGAACTGTTTTTTAGCAGAAAACGCAACAATTATCGGTGATGTGGAAATGGGAAAAGACTGTAGTATTTGGTTTAATGCAGTACTACGTGGAGATGTTAATTCCATAAAATTAGGTAATTTAGTCAACATACAAGACGGTTCGGTGCTTCACACATTGTACGAAAAATCTAAAATTGAGATTGGAGACAATGTTTCAGTAGGTCACAATGTTACAATTCACGGTGCAAAAATATGCAACAATGTATTAATTGGAATGGGTTCCGTTATTCTTGACAATGCTGTTATTGGAGAAAATTCAATCATTGCAGCCGGAGCTGTTGTTACAAGCGGTACAATTGTAGAACCAGGCAGTTTATATGCAGGTGTTCCTGCAAAAAAAATCAAAAATGTTTCTCCGGAACAAACAAAAGAAATGATTTATAAGATTTCGCATAACTACAGAATGTATGCGGACTGGTACAAGGAATAAGTTTGTAATGCCTTTATGCATTACAAACTTTTCTTACATCGGTGCACATAACGGATTACACTCTTCCGAAATCTCTTTACATCTTTTACGAGCACTGTCGGCAATCATTTCATCAAAATAGCAATCAACAACTACAGTGTTTGGTTCCTGAAACGATACCGATTTGTAAAACTTATCATCCTTCATCTGCTCATAGTATGTTTTTACATCAACAGTAGCATCAGTAGATGTAATTTCAAATATATGTTTGGTAACCTTGTTATTTTCATAATAATATTTATGGGTTTCCAACATTGGTGTGCAACCACAGTCTTTATATCTTCCGAAGACCATTTTACCATTATCCTGATATAGTGAATTTGAATCTTCAGGCTCTTGAGATTCTGAGGAACATGACGCGAGAATACTTACTAAAACAAGAAACAGTAACTTTTTCATCATATAATCACGTGATAATCAAATTAAAATAATTTGTAAAGTAATGAAACTTTTATTCCTTCAGTTTCCAAGGATTCAGAACATAGAGCTTTTCCAGTTATGCAATCTGTAACAACTGTCATAAAGTTTCCGTTTACATTTTGTCCATATTGTATAAAAGCATTTTTTGATGCATTAAATTCTGGAGTAGGAGCATATCCCCAAGTTGCAACAATAGACGATTTATCTGTATTGATAGTGGAAACTTCTTTTTTTGTCACATCATAGACATAAATTTTTTCTAAGAGATTATTCTCATAAGCATACATATTTCCATTTAGTCCCTGAAAACAATCCTTTGTTTTAAATTCTGGAACTTCTATTGAAGAAAATTGTTCTGTTTCGGCATCAAAAGTCACCAAGTATCCGTTTTCTATATACGATACAACAGAACTTTCTGAGTATCTTGGCATGCTATTGCTAATGGAACTATAAACGAAAGGAACAATTTGCGTTCTTACGGAATCTATGGCAACTGTTTGGTCTTCAACAGAAATTCTAAAGATAGAAATTTCACTTTTGTCAGCGTAATTTTTAATAGCGGAAATAAAAAACCACTTACCAGCTATAGAAACAATAACGTTGTTCTTGCCAGACTCCCAGTTTTTGTATGTATATATTGTTTCCGAGGTTCCGTTTGGGAAAAACACCAGAGGCTTCATTGTGTAGCCATCGTATGATGTGTCTTCTTGGTAGCACATACCTGCAACAATGCCGTTTTTATTAACAACAAAGTTATTAAGGTTTGCTTGTGCAACAGTGGTAATTTCTGCGACATTAGTACCGTTGTCTGTAACTTTTACTACACGAGGATTCGGGTCTGCTACAGAGATGTAGAATCCATTTTCTATAGGATAAAGCTTACCTGACGGCACTTGATAATCATTATACGGATCAATAGACAAGAAATCTTCTTTTAATTGATTCATATCTATAACAGAGCCATCTTTTTTTCGTATAAGGTATTGATATTCATTAGTACTATATTTTAAAGAAGAAACAAAAGATTCTAATTCCTCAGGGTAATTTTCCTCATCAGTTAATACATATTTGCAATTACGCATCCAGATATATTCATTGCCAACTGAAATAAAAGATATTGGGAGAACCTGTAAGTTCTTATTAAGGAATTCCCGCGATTCATTGCTGATGCCAGGGGCATTGTATTGGAATTGAATGCTTTGCATTGTTCCGTCCAGGTCGATAACAAAAAGTTTAGGCATTGTGTCCTGTTCTTCTGTTGTTTCTGATTTCAAAAGATTTTGTTTTGCATTTTCTCCGACTGCCAAATATGCGGCTTCAGTTATGTTTATATGAGATAATACTACATTTTTCACTTGCGCAACGTCATTATTTTTTTTGCATGAAAACAATGCTATAGTTGCTGTTGCTGCTAATAAAACTAACTTTTTCATATCGCTATTCTTTTATAAACGTTTGGCTTGTTGAATTATTCACAATTACTGTATAAACACCTTTCTTTAAATGAGAAACATTTATATCTGCCCTTTCACCACACTCTGTTTGCAAAACTTTTTTCCCTTGTGCATCAATAATTTGGATTGAATTGTTTGCAGTTGGCAAACTTAGGTGCAGAATGTCTTGTACTGGGTTGGGAGAAACATAAAAATCCAATCTTGTTTCCACCAAAGACGTTTGACTACCCGGACATATGTCCTGTTGAAAAACAACATCTTCTTTTTCTGTAAAAGACGTTAAGTAAGAACCTAAAACTGATGCAGATCCATAACTATGTAAAAGGCCACGTGTAGAACCAATTCCTTCTATCCACACAATCTTGTCGTCCAATGTTATATGCTTTCTTAAATTACCCTGTAAGTCAGCTATTTGTTCGACTTTAGTTACCGTGTGGGTGCATTTCCCATCCTCAAAATCTTTTTTTCTTTCCTCGAATGTTTTCTCTCCAATAAAACCTTGAAAATCAACAACTGCCTCTATTACGGAAACAACGTCACCCTCTTGCAAATCGAAGTCATATAAAAGATATTCCTCAGTAGAGTTTGTCGGCAGAAAATAGTACTTATTGTTTTCTTCACGAATAAACCCTGTAATTTTGAATTCAGCAGGTTGTCCGTGAAAATGAAAATCATCAAGTACTTCGTAATAGGAAAAATCATTTTTTTCTACAATATTTCCTAAACGAAGCGAATGCGAGTCGCCACAAGAAAAGCTTAATAATCCATTGTATAAATAGGCTTCGTTCCAGACATTGTTTTCCTGAAGTAATTTTTTTTGTCCAAATGAACATATTGAAGAAAACAACACTATCAGATTCAAGATTAGAAATCGTTTCATAACTATCATTTTTTACAAATTTAGATTAATATTTTACAAATTTAGATTAATATTACTGAATTTTCAAGGTAGAACCAACTTTTATTTCTACATCACGACTTAAAACTGTTTCTTGCTGAAAATTAATATTTAACGATGCATTTGACTTTACTGTTACATTATGCACTTCGACAGAACATTCGTTTATATTTCTGTCAGAATTTAATGTCTGATTTGCTAAAATGTATTGTGAACAAGTTCCAATACCAACTGCATACCACGCATTAGCAACGGATTTTGCAAAAGAAGAATTATTTGGGAACAAATCAGTTACAGCATTAATTGTACATTCTCGCATATGTGCAAAATCTGTATAAGGACGCAAGTATACGGTTTCTGCCAAATACACAATTTTTGCAGCATTTTCTATTCCTATACCTATTACATTATATGTATTGCCTAAATCATTTGTTCCCGAACCACCTTCGCTCAACAAATAGAACCAATAGTTTAACACACCACTATTAGTATGTAGTCCACCATTATCATTAGTTCCATTCTCCCAATACGCTCCTCCATAGGTGTCTGGCTGTCCTTCAGTATTAGGATTACTCATACTGCGTAACGCAATATGTCCAGAACGAATATTAATGTCTTCTCCACAGAGCCATGTTTGCTTATTTATTCCATAATTATTTTCCACACATGCCCCCCAAATATCACTAAGCCCTTCACAAATAGCTCCTGATTCTCCAAAATATTCAAGATTTGCTGTATAATCACATATAGCATGTCCTATTTCATGTGCAACAACGTCCAAACTTGTTGTGATATCAAAAAGACTATCTCCATCTCCAAAAAAGATACTGTTAATACTTGGATGCCAAGATGCGTTATCATAGTTTGTACTGTAGTGAACATAACATGTTAAAGCTGCACCAGCATTATCATAACTATTTCTATTGAATTTATTATAAAAATAGTCATAGGTTTTCATTGCAGCCCAATGAGCGTCCAATGCTCCGTCATCTTTGTTTGCATTATGGTATTCTGAATATGACCATAAGTTGTCGTTATCGGCAAAATCCGTTGCATTATATATGTTATTCGTATGATTTAAATTCTTTGTAAATATACCATTACCTCTTGTTAAATCTTTTAACACATATTTTGAAGTAGTTGTAGATGAAATAAGAGTTGTCTCTATCGTACGAGCTCCGTTGTATCGAGTGGTGGCAGTTCCATTAGCACAACGAATTAATGATGTTTTTTGTAGAATTTTTCCTGTATTTTCATCTATAACTACATTATAATCTGTTCCTATATCTTTTTTATCATAAACATGAACTTTGCATGCGTAATGCAAATCTTTATCCTCGATATCATACTGATTTTTCGCAAGTACTTTTTCTGTTTCATATTGAAAATCGTAATCTGTTTTCGATGCAAATACTTCTTTTTCCGCAATTTGTAAAATATCTGATTCCATCAGTGAAGTCGCTTTTTTTATTGCATCAACAGATGGATAATAAAAGCCATTGATTTTTACAATCTTGTTATCTTTTATGAGGACCGAAATATCTCCTTCTAATAACCTATACTCTCCAATATATTGGTGTAATTTCAATTGCTTATCATAAGAATCTACTATTTTAATGGATTCTTCCTTATATGTATTGAACAAAGTCTGTGAATCAATCCTAAGAAACTGTTTCAAGGTGTTGTCAAGTGTTGATTCGTCGTAGAAAATATCCTTATCAACATTAAGAAATATTTTTTGAACTTCCTGCGAATAACAAAATTCGCAGAAACATAAACAAACCACCAGAAAAATTTTTTTCATAAAAGCACATTTTATTCAGTTAAAATCATTTGTTTGCTACCAACCAATTTGCCATCTGTTACAAGGCTATAGATATACAATCCTGCTTCTAATTCATTACCAAAAATAATTTCAGAAGTTGCACCTCTTCCTGATACCATTATTGCCTTAACTTGTTTGCCTTGCAAATCATAAATGTACAAAACTGCATCCGCTACAGTTTCTGGAATAACCATTTCTATGCGAGTGTTTGTAGAGAATGGATTTGGTTTGTTTTGAGAAAGAGAAGCTTGTTCAACTGAAGAATGAATTTCTGCTACCGAGGTTGATTTTAGTTCGTATGTTTTTTCTGTATTTAACTGAGATTTTAGATCCTCTATTTCTTTTTGTTGCTCCTTCATTGCTTCTACTAAATAAGGAATTACCCCTATATAAGATAGTAATTTCACATTTGAACTATCAATAGTTTCAACCAATTCAGGGAAAATCTGTTCCACCTCTTGAGCAATGAATCCTACTTGAATTTTCTTCTCCTCATCATTTTTCCAATTATAGGTATATCCATTCAACTTGCATATTTTTGATAATGCATTTTGTTCAAGTTTAGTAATATTTGTCTTCAATGTACTATCTGAAGATTGACTAATAGAACCACATTGAATATTTACATATCCTGAGTTATCTCTTTTATAAAATGTTATGGTGTTATTTGCTTTGATTCGAGGATAATTTTGTGTAACACCGAATTCAAGTTGAGAATAGTTTGTATTTGTTGGAGCGAGTATAATATTAGGACCAACAACATGAAGTTTGGCAGAGCCATAGCGAGTCCCTATAAATACATTTCCATTATCCTTCAAAAAAAGTTTGCCATCGCCTGCATTCGTTGAGCCATCAGGTTTCCAGAAATTTAAGCCGTCTGTAAGATACTCTATAGACCATTGAGGAGAATTAAATAAAGTATCACAACCGAACCGTAAATCTGTTCCTTCTGCAAAATGCATGTTTCCAGTGGAACTAATTACTTTTATCTTTTTAGATAATTTCACCGAGCCATCACTCGTTACCTGAATCTGTGCCACTGCACCCATTGCCATTACACTTGTGGCAATACATAATAAAAGTTTCTTCATACTTAAAAATTTTTTGTTTCTGCAAATTTTCATATTTAGTACGAAACTTTTAGTAAACAATCTTTTGATAATAGGGGGTGTTTTCTATTATTGTACGGAAGTGTGGTAAATTTTTATTACAATTGTGCATTAAAAGTAGTTTGAAATGAATTATCTTGATGTTGTATTGCAGACAAAATCTCCTAAATGGGATGCAGAACAATACATACTCTATTGTGTTAGTGGCACGGTTGTATGTATTGTAGATGGCAACAAAATTGAAATAAAAGAAAATATGCTGTTTCGTAAGGCAAAGATTTCTTCTATTTTGGTTATTGAAGTATCTAACGATGCTTCGTTCATACAATGCGTACCTCGTAGTGGATTTAGCAATTATTTTCAACTTATTTTGCCTTTGATTGTGGAGATAAAACCCTATTCTATGCCTGTTGTTACATTGTCGGCGGAGCAAAGCAATAATTTCATTCATCAGGCTTATGCTTTGCAGTTATTGGAAAAACAAATAGCTGCGGTTCCCAAACCATCAATACAAGAACGCTTGTTAGAGGTACAACATTGTTGTTTATGTTTGTTTATAGCTCTTAATTCTATTACTCCTGTTGTTTTAGAAAATGCTGCGTCGGGTGTGAATACAATGTTACATCCTATGTTTATGGAACAGCTTTTTCTGTTTTGCAAGGAGGAAAGAAACATCAAGTTCTATGCAGAAAAACTGTGTTTAAGTACATCGTATTTCTCTGCAAAAATAAAAGAGGAAACTGGAAAAACTCCTATGTATTGGATTAACAAAATTACTATAGATCAATTACAAAAAGAACTTGCCGAAAATAGATTAACAACAAAAGAAATCTGTTCTAAATTCCACTTTTCGGAAGTTGCAGCTTTACGGATGTTTTTTAAAAAACATACAGGCTATACCATAAACCAATATAAGAATATGTAAATTACACCCCTCTGCGAACAACTCTTCGTTCCAAGCAATAAAAAACAACCGCACAAAGGCAGCCTACTAGTGCCCCGCAAACAATATCGGCAGGATAATGCACACCAAGGTACATTCTGGTATAACAAACTATCAGTGTCCAAAATAGGAACACTATTGTCCACCATTTATTTTTTAGCAATAAAGAAACAAATACCGCAAAAGCAAACATATTTGCCGCATGCGATGAAACAAATCCATACATTCCTCCTTTGTACCCACGAACAATATGCACCAGTTGCTCTATTTCAAGATTATGCGAAGGTCTATACCGGCAAATAACTTTCTTAAAACATTCCGTAGAAATTACATCGGCACAACCGATTGCCAAAGCAATACAAGCCAACGAAAACAATGAGAGTTTCCAACCATATTTTCGTTGCAACAAATATAAAGCAAGAAGAAATATAGGCACCGAAGCCCATGTTTGGGTTATACAATAAAAAAGCGTATCGAAGAACGCGGAGTTACATACAATTATGGCAAGCAATAATTGCCTATCGAACAGTTCAAGCGATTCGAACATTATTGTAGCAACTTCCAAAGTTTATCTTTCAATTCCGAAATATTCAACTGTGCCACCGACGAAATAAAAATGTGATCTATCGTTGTTGGCAACTGTTTCTCCAACATAGATTGTAGTTCGTCGTCCAACATATCGCATTTGGTAATGGCAAGCATACGAGGCTTGTCGAGCAATTCTGGATTGTACAGTTTCAATTCATTCAAAAGAACTTCGTATTCTTCTGCAATATCCTTACTATCGGCAGGAATCATAAACAAAAGCACTGCATTTCGTTCAATATGACGAAGGAAACGCAAACCCAAGCCTTTACCTTCGTGGGCACCTTCAATAATTCCCGGAATATCGGCTATTGCAAACGAAGCATTATCTCTATACGGAACAATACCAAGTTGCGGAACAAGCGTTGTAAACGGATAGTTTGCTATCTTTGGTTTTGCCGCCGAAACTACACTCAACAAGGTTGATTTTCCCGCATTTGGAAAACCAACAAGTCCTACATCGGCAAGCACTTTCAATTCAAGAATATACCAACCTTCAACTCCCATTTCACCCGGTTGAGCATAACGAGGTGTTTGATTTGTAGGTGATTTAAAGTTTAAATTTCCTAATCCACCACGACCACCCTTCAAGAGTATTTTTTCTTCTCCATCTTCAGTTATTTCACAAAGAACCTCATCGGTTTCGGCATCTTTTGCAATTGTACCAAGCGGAACTTCTATAATGACATCCTTACCATTTGCGCCAGTACTTCCTGCACTACCGCCACAGCCACCATCTCCAGCAAACAAGTGTTTCTGGTATCTTAAAGCAAGCAACGTCCATACATTACGGCTTCCCTTCAAGATAATATGACCACCACGTCCACCATCACCACCATCAGGACCACCTTTTGCAACAAACTTTTCACGATGCAGATGAGCAGAACCCGCTCCACCCTTTCCTGAACGAAGAAATATCTTTATATAATCAACAAAACTTGAAGTTGGCATAGAATAAATATTGAAATGATTAAGAATAACAATAATCGTATGGACGTATTACAACGCCCTATGGTTAGATAAAAAATTGGCAATAGACACCACGCCCATTGCCAATCAATTTTATTTCAGATTAAAATTTGTCGCAAACGCCACAAATAGTTCCGAAAATTTCATCTATAGTACCAACACCCTTGATTTCTTGTAATTTACCTTGTTTGCCATAGAAATCTTTTACTGGTGCAGTTTCTGAATTATAAACCTTGATACGATTCATAATAACTTCTTCGTTTTGATCATCGGCACGACCAGATGATTTACCACGTTCCAACAAGCGTTTAACCAATTCTGGAGTATCAACTTCCAAAGAAATCATGCAAGAAACTGCGATATTGTGTTTTGCCATCAATTCATCCAATGCAACAGCCTGAGCAGTTGTGCGTGGGAAACCATCGAAAATAAAACCGTTACCTTTTGCATTTTCAGCGATTTTGTTTGCCATCATACCGATAACAATATCATCAGAAACTAATTCGCCTTTTTCGATTTTTGCTTTTGCTTGTTTACCAAGTTCTGTTTCTGCTTTCATTTCAGCACGCAACAAGTCACCTGTTGAGATGTGGCACAAGTTGTATTTTGCAACGATTTTGTCTGATTGAGTTCCTTTTCCTGCTCCCGGAGGGCCGAATAACACTAAATTTAGCATAGTATTTACTTTTAATTAATAATTCATTTCTAACGCTTGCGAAATTACTATTTTTTTTCGTGTTTCTATGCAACTCTATTTTATTTTGAGCGAAATGCATATATTTACAAATGAAAAAACTGAACTCAAATGAAAATAATCAGCAAACTAGCTAACAAACTCAAAAAGTTCTCTCCCAAAGAGTTATTGCAAATCGGCAAGGAAACCTTCAAAAGATTCCCAATTTCTTGCATCGCAACAATTGTAGTAACCATATTTTGCTTGTTACCGATATATACATACCCACCGATAGAAGACAAGCCCTCTCTACTCTTTTTTTTATTTTTCTACCCTGCTACAACTTACTTTTTAAATATACTCACAAATTTGCTAGCAGAAAATTACGAAAACCGTAAAATACAGATAATCGGCGGATTAAATATTTTCTGGTTAGTATTTTCCATAATTGCAAGCATTTGTTGGTGGACAAATTGGAATGCCCTAGGCCTTATTGCCGCTTGTTTTCTTATGCTAGTGCTACTTTTTTGCTATCCCACTCTCATACAAAAGGACAATCTTGCAAGTTGGAAATTTGCAACTCAAAACATAGCAAATTTGACTGTTAGTGGCTTTATGCTACTGATATTTTATGGCGCACTTGCTATTCTCTATTTGGGTACAGGAGAATTATTTAGCATAAAAATTAATGGTCAACTTTACTTAAACACACTAATAATCTGCTTTTGTGCAATTATGCCTTTTCTGTTTCTCACCCAAATTTCAAAACAAGAAAAAGCAACCAATCTTATAGAAATCACACAATATGTTTCTTATTTGCTCATTCCTGTACAATTGCTATATGTAATTATCCTATACATATACGCCGCTAAAATACTATTTACCTGGACTTTACCGTGCGGAACTGTCTCGTGGATGGTAATCATTTCTATGATAGGAATGATTCTACTACAATGGATTTTATATCCAAAAATGCTTGATGAAAATAAGACGGCAAAACAAACAATTCTACGCTATCTTCCTATACTGATGATTCCTCTCCTTATCTTAATGAGTGTGGGAATCTTCCGTAGAATTTCCGACTATGGCATTACTATTTCAAGACTCTATGTATTAGCGGCAAATATCTGGTTTTATGGTATTTGCATTTATTTAGCCATACATAAATCGAAAAAAATTGTTGGTATTCCACTATCATTCGCAATCGTATTTTTACTTATTTCCTTTGGTCCACAAAGCATTCCAAATGTAACTCTACGCATACTTACAAACGAAATTAAAACATTACTTGACGCCGAAAACATTAGTTACCCAATAACAAACGAACAAGCAATAACAATAACCAACACGAAGATAAAAGATAAAATACTATACCTACAAAGCAAATACAAAAACGAAGACTACCAAGACATTATAGATGAATATATTTATTTTGGAATAGTCGATACAACTTACAGTGCAGATTCACAAAAAACAGAAACAATTATTACTAATTCAAGCAAAAAACTTTCAAACATAAATTATTATCATACTATGTATGATTGGGAAACCGACCTACCACTAGAGCAATACAATAAGTTACTAAAAATCAGCAATAAGGTCTTCACCATAAGCGACAGCCAATTAAAAACAGATTCTATTAAATTCACAGTGGGGAATACACCTGTAACCTTCCCTATTGAAGCAATAGAAAAACAGAAAGACAGCGATATTTTTACATATAAAACAGATTCTGTTTTTCTCATACTTACAACTTTTTACTTAACAATAAGAGGGAACGACAACAATGAGATACGATGCAACGGCGTCATATTAACAAAATAGCAATCTTTAATGAAATACTATCCCGCCCAATGTTCTCTATCTAAACTTCTATATTGAATAGCTTCTGCCAGATGTTCTGCTTCTATATTTTCTGATTCCGCCAAATCAGCTATTGTACGGGATACTTTAATAATCCTGTCGTATGCACGGGCTGACAATCCTAACTTTTCCATAGCAGTTTTCAATATAGACTGACATTCCTCGTTCAACACACAATAAGTCCGAATCATTTTTGTATCCATCTGGGCATTGCAATATATCTGCATATTCCGAAAGCGTTTTTGTTGAATCTCTCTACAATGAATTACCCGTTCCCTAATTACTTTGCTTGATTCTTCCTGCGATTTTTTAGACAATTCCTTGAATGGCACCGGAATAACTTCTATGTGCAGATCTATGCGATCTAACAATGGACCCGAAATCCTATTCAAATATTTTTGTACAACTCCAGGACTGCACACACATGCTTTTTCTGGATGATTATAATATCCACAAGGACAAGGATTCATTGAAGCAATCAACATAAAACTTGCAGGATAATCAACGGTAAACTTTGCCCGGGAAATATTTATATGTCTATCCTCCAACGGTTGCCGCATAACCTCTAAAACTTGACGTTTAAATTCAGGTAATTCATCGAGGAACAACACACCATTATGCGCCAACGATATTTCTCCTGGTTGTGGATATGTACCTCCACCTACTAACGCCACATCACTCACCGTATGATGCGGAGACCGGAACGGACGTTCTGTCATCAACGAAACATGACCACCTAATTTTCCAGCAACTGAATGAATTTTAGTTGTTTCTAGAGCTTCATGTAACGTCAACGGCGGCAATATGGAAACAATTCTCTTTGCTATCATTGTTTTTCCTGCACCGGGCGGCCCTATCATTATAATATTATGGCCACCAGCCGCCGCAATTTCCATTGCACGTTTCACGTTTTCCTGCCCTTTTACATCAGCAAAGTCAAAAGACGAAGCGTCTATTTGCTTAAAAAATTCTTCACGAGTGTTTATTTCAGTCTTTTCTAAAGTGCTTCTACCCTCAAAAAAATCAATAACTTCACTGATATTTTCTACTCCATAAACATCTAAGTCATTTACAACTGCAGCTTCGCAGGCATTTTCTTTGGGCAAAATAAAACCTTTAAAGCCAAATTTCCGGGCTTCAATAGCCATTGACAACGCACCACATATCCTATGAACTCCTCCATCCAACGACAATTCTCCCATGATAATGTAGTCTCCTATATTATCAGCAGAAATCTGTTTTGAACCAGCTAAAATACCTATTGCTAATGTAAGGTCATAAGCTGTACCTTCCTTACGAATATCAGCAGGAGCCATATTTATCGTAATTTTTCTACCTGGTAACTGATACCCTACGCTCCGTAAGGCAGACTCTATACGCTGCTGACTTTCTTTTACTGCACTATCTGGCAAACCAACCAAATAGAAATTCACACCGCTAACAATGTCTGTTTCAACGGTAATAATTCGTGCATCAATTCCATTGACTGCACCACCATAAGTTTTTACTAACATATCATCTAATTTTCTTCATCTGTTGCGACAAATATCTTTGGCTTTTCATTGTCAAAGATAAAAGAAAATTAGAGCTGAATTAGAAAAAAAATGAGAGACATTTAATAAACATCTCTCATCAAATAACATGAAATTTACTTTCTCGATTTAATTGAGTGCTCAATAATTGAAGCAAACACTTCAGATTCTTTCAAACCTTCCGCACGGATTTGTTTTGGAACGATACTCGCTTTACTCATTCCCGGATTTGTATTGATTTCCAAGAAATTCATATCTCCATTCTGAGATATAATAAAGTCAACTCGGCAAATACCAAAACATCCTAAACACTTATATATTTTCGCAGTTTCTTCCTTACATGCGGCTGTTATTTTTTCAGGTAGTTGCGCTGGAGTAATTTCCTGACTATAACCTGCTTCGTATTTTGCTTGATAATCAAAAAATTCATTTTTTGTCTGAATTTCTGTAATCGGCAAAACATGAACGCCATCTTCAACTTCGTATGCACCGACAGAAACTTCTATACCTTTTACAAAGCGTTCTATAATTACCTCTGTATCTTCCTCAAAAGCTTTTTTAATTGCAGGAACCATATCTTCTACAACTTTCACTTTTGATACGCCAAAACTTGAGCCTCCATTGTTTGGTTTCACAAAACATGGTAAACCAACTTTTTCAATAATCGCATCTACATTTATATTATCATAAGGACGTATCAACACTGCATCTGCAGTCTTAACGCCAAACGATTTTATAAATGTTTTAGTTGCATATTTATTAAATGTTAAAGAACCTGCAAAAACACCACAACTTGTATATGGCAAGCCCAATAATTCCCAATATCCAGGCATTTGACCATCTTCTCCCGGTGTTCCGTGAATAGAATTATACACGCAGTCAAATGTTATCTTTTCTCCTTTATATTGAAAAGAGAAATCACTTTTATCTATTGGAAATTCTCCTTCCGGCATTTGTACCATCCAATCACCGTGAGAAATAAAAACTGTATATACATCATATTGGTTTTTATCTATCATTCCACTTACTTGAATAGCACTGTTTTTTGAAATATCCGATTCGGAAGTAAAACTTCCACCAACTACAGCAATTTTCTTTTTCATTCGTTTATTTTTTATGAGATTCTATATATTCTGATATTTGTTCGTTATATGCTTCCGACAACCGTTTTACGATTTTATTGTCAACGGAATAAGTAACATGTTCGACACTTCGTATCGGTAAAATTTTTGGAGAAGTTCCTGACACAAACGCCGCATCAAACTCTTGTAATTCAGACAGAGATATTTTCCTTTCCTCCAACTTGATACCAAGTTTTTTAATTAGATCTATAATTTGCAAACGCGTAATTCCACACAATACATCTGAAGCCAATGCAGTTATTATTGTATCTCCTTTCACAAAAAATGTATTTGACTTACTTCCTTCTGTTACATTTTTTTGAGAATCAACTAACAACACCTCATAAACTCCAGTCTCTGCAATCTTTTTATATGCATTGTTTTTTACCGCAGCTTCCTGCTTCACATTGGGATTCAAACGTTCACCTTCGAAAATTCCACATTCTACTCCTTTTGCATACATTTCGGCTGTTGGATAAGAATGTTTTATTTCATACACCATAAAACAAACAGCTTCATCCTGAGAAATACTGTACACGCATCGCACATTTCCATTTACTAAACCATATTGTTTAATAAAATTACAAATAGAGTCTGTAAAAACATTCTCAGCAAAAGGTCTTTTTCTTCCAGACAAATCAAACGATTTGAAAAAACGTTCCGAATGATCTTCTACAAATAAAGGTACGGTATCCATTACGCGTAAAACATCATATATGACCATAGCATTTTCCGGAACACTGCATGTATCAGAATCCACTAAAACACCGTCAATCAAGATCTTTGCAGAAACACAATCTTTTATCATATCTGTTCATTATTAATGTAAAAGTATTAAAAATGAGCCACTGCATTTTTTTTACCTGTAATTTTTATCAACCAATTATCTACAAAAAAAAGGCGGTTCTATTATGAACCGCCTCTGCATATAAGTAGTTTTTAGTGCAGTTAGAATTTAAATCCAACTGTAAAAGTCACATAATCACGTTTAATTGTTGATTTTGCATCAACATCGTTACCTTTCAAATCAGAGTACAACAAATTGCTTTGTTTTGATTTTGCTCTCGCCCATGATAAATCACAGTAAACTAGATTTGTTGCCATACCTACACCAGCAGAAATATCATTACGGTAGAATGTTTCCCCTGTAACATTCTTATATGGATTTCCATACATTGCATATCCTGCTCTGAAAGCGAACGGTCCATAACGAAATTCACCGCCACATTTCAAATTACTTGCATTTACCAATTCCGATTTTATCTGAGAATTTGCTTCAGACATTGATTCTATATCCGAATCCAACTGGCATTGTGAATAGTTTATTGATTCGATATCAACTCCGATATTCAACAAGTTTTTATATACAAAACCTAACGAACCAACAAATTTTGCAGGCTGTCCTACTTTAAAATTAAAGTTATTTGAGTAAGATGCATGTTTGCGTAAATTGTTTGTTTCGTCTATATCTTGTTCATAGAACACATCCAAACTATTTTCATATTCTTCTCTTAAATTATACATAACTGGTGTATGTATAGCTCCACCTATTCGTAAATATTCAATAGGACGAACAATCAAACCAAATTTACCGCCAACACCGCTTCCTACCATATCAACGCTTGATTTATATTTAAAGCTTTCTAAATCAGAACTTACATTTCCATAATCTTTTTCTGTAATAGTTCTGTTTTCAGTATAATATATATCTTCCAAAGTCAAATCTGCACCGAAGAATACATATTCAGAGAAATCTACACCAACATTAAATAGGTATTCTCTTTTTACTCCGTCACGATCTATTTTGATATCCTGGTACAAACCGTTGTAATTAGAAACGCCATTCTTCACAAAATCAGATAGATACACATTGTTTTCACTGTCATAATCAATCAAATATGTATCCCAAGCTAACTGAGAATATTGTTCGTTGTAATCACCAGCACTTAATCTTGCAAGAAAATCATCTGTTAAAGATGAATTTGTATTGTTTGTTGTGTACTGTATTGTTTCATCATATCTGTTTTGAGCATTCATGGCAAAAGAGAATGATAAACCAGAAACAAAAACATCATTTTGTTTCAACTGTTTATAGCCAAGAATTCCAAAACTTGGAACTTTCACAGCACTTTTAAATGCATGGTCATAGCCTTTGTAATAGTTTTCAGACTTTGTATATACGTATGTCGGTGAAAATTCAAACACACTTTTCTTAAATGATGCTGAACTTGCAGGGTTAACACTAATAGCTCCCATGTTTCCACCCAATGATGACAAAGCTCCACCCATTGCCATGTATCGTGCATTTCCTTCAACAAATGATTCACTGAAACGAAGTGCATCAAAATAATCCTGAGCCTGCAATGAGAATGCTCCAACAAGACTCAATACTAATAAACTTACTTTCTTCATATTGATTTTATTTTTTGCAAATGTAATATTTTTTTGATTTATAAGATGTTTTTATCAATTAATGACGACCTCCATGCGAACTTGAAGACGAAGAACTTCTTGACGAAGAGCTATGAGAAGAGCTGCTACTTGGACGACTTCCGCTAGACGAACGAGACACGCTACTTGAATGAGAAGACGAACTGCTTGGCTTACTATAGCTACTGCTTCGCGACGAACCCGAAGGAGAACCTTGTGGACCGTGAGAAGAACTTCTTGTTGCAGAAGTTGCTCGGCTTGAACTACTTGACGACGAGCTATAAGACTTTGTTGAAGAACTAGAAGCCGAGCTCGAACGAGAAGAAGTTGAAGACTGAGACGACGGAGTTGCTCTATGCTGTGTTGACTGTGTTGCCGATGAAGATCTGCCAGAACTACTGCTTTGAGAATTATATGATTTTGTAGTTGAAGAAGACTGAGTTCGACTCTGAGAACTACTTCCCGTAGAACGACTGGAATTTGCAGGTCTTGCAGCTGACGAAGGCGAAGAAGTTGTGCTACGGCTTCCTGTATTTGTAGTTGTACGTGATGTAGTAGATGAACTTCTTTGCTGTCCATTCACAGTTGCAGACTTTGTTGCATTCGACGATGGAGCCGCACGATGAGACGACGAAGGTGCTATACCGGCAGATCTTGTTGCAGTTGTAGATCTTGCAGTACTGTGAGTTGGTTCTGTCCTATGAGACATGTTTGAAGATGAGCCATAAGACTTTACAGGTTCGTGTCCCCTTGGACGTGCCGCCATTGGTCTGTGATAAACAGAATGGCTTGGCGCATGATGGTACGAATAGTATGGTTTGTGCCAATGATAATCATAGTAATGATGATGATAGTAGTAAGGACGATGCCAATAATAATAATTGTATGAGTATGGATACCAATAATCATAGTCGTAATAATAACGATTATAATAATATGGAGAATATCCATATCTTATACCCCAATATGGTCCGCCGATACGGAAAGAAACATCCCAAGTTGGATCGTACGAAACCATCAAACGACGAGAATAGTAATAATCATCCTCATAAATTTCATCTGATGACGAATAATCCATCGAATCATCCGACCCAGACGCAGAAGTTTGTTCTGTTGTTGACACAGGAGATGCGTAAACCACATTAGGTTCAGTAACATCATTTCCAGAATACTGTGCATTAAATGCAACTAACGAAGCACAGGATGTAAACACCGTAGCTCCTAAAATCATTAATGGTAGAAATAATTTCATGTTAAATCCTCCGAATGGTTAAAAGTATCAATAATTTTTTTTTCTTTGTATAAAATTTTCAGTTCTTTTTTACAAGCAATTATCATACCAAACTATGGCTAAATTAACAAGTCGAAAAGAAAATTATTCACAATGGTACAACGAACTTGTTGTACAGGCAAATTTAGCAGAAACTTCTGCTGTTCGTGGATGTATGGTTATAAAACCTTACGGTTATGCAATTTGGGAAAAAATGCAACATCAGTTAGACTCCATGTTTAAAGCAACTGGACACGTAAATGCATACTTTCCTCTTTTTATACCAAAATCTTTCTTCAGCCGTGAAGCAAGTCACGTTGAAGGATTTGCAAAAGAATGTGCTGTTGTTACGCACTATCGTTTAAAAAACGACCCAAACGGTAAGGGTGTTGTTGTTGACGAAAATGCAAAATTGGAAGAAGAATTGGTTGTCCGCCCTACTTCGGAGACAATCATTTGGAGTACATATAAAAAATGGGTTCAATCATACAGAGACCTACCTATTCTTTGTAACCAATGGGCAAACGTTGTTCGTTGGGAAATGAGAACCCGCTTATTCCTTCGTACAGCAGAATTCTTGTGGCAGGAAGGACATACTGCACACGCAACAGCTGAAGAAGCACGCGAAGAAGCTGAAAAAATGATTAACGTTTACGCTGACTTTGCAGAGAACTTTTTAGCTATTCCTGTTATTAAAGGTGTAAAATCTGCAAACGAACGTTTTGCAGGAGCTCTTGACACATATACAATAGAAGCTTTAATGCAAGATGGAAAAGCACTACAGTCTGGAACATCACATTTCTTAGGTCAGAATTTTGCAAAGGCTTTCGATGTTACATTTACAAACAAAGAAGGTGTTTCTGATTATGTTTGGGCTACATCATGGGGTGTTTCTACCCGATTGATGGGAGCATTAATCATGACACACTCTGACGACAATGGTCTTGTTCTTCCTCCAAAATTAGCTCCTATTCAAGTTGTTATAGTTCCTATCTACAAAACAGACGAACAACTTGCAGCTATTAGCGAAAAAGTAAAAAGCATCAAGAAAAATCTTGAAGCAAAAGGTATCAGCGTAAAATTCGATGATGACGAAACTCAAAAACCAGGATGGAAATTCGCAGAATACGAATTAAAAGGTGTTCCAGTCCGTTTGGCTATGGGCGCACGCGATTTGGAAAACGGAACAATTGAAGTTGCACGCCGAGATACTTTGACAAAAGAAACCCGTTCTGTAGAAAATATCGAAGAATACATTGAAAAACTTTTAGATGAAATTCAACAGAATCTTTTCAACAAAGCTTTAGAATACCGCAAAGCACATACTTACAAAGTAGATACTTACGAAGAATTCAAAGAAAGAATTAAGAATGTGGACGGTTTTATTCTTGCCCATTGGGACGGAACAACTGAAACAGAAGAAAAGATTAAAGAAGAAACAAAAGCAACTGTCCGTTGTATTCCATTTGATGCTCCTGAAGAAGAAGGAAAATGTATTTTTACAGGAAAACCATCACACAAACGAGCATTGTTTGCTATTGCATACTAAAAAAAACGTTGTTTGCATTTGAAATTTGTGGTTAATTAGTATATTTGCCACACCAAAATATGGAGGTCCGGTAGCTCAGCTGGATAGAGCAACAGCCTTCTAAGCTGTGGGTCGCGCGTTCGAATCGCGCCCGGATCACATAAAAAAGCACTTACAAAATATGTAAGTGCTTTTTTTATGGGAAATTTTTCTTAAAAACACATTGGTTGGTCTAATGGTCAAAAAAGTACCTGAAAACCTTCTAATAAATTGAATTTTATACATTTACAGTATTTTTAAGAAAATGAGTAAAAATCTGCTTTTATTGTAAGGGGCAAAATGTAATCAAGAAAGGTGTTCAAAGAGGATTACAACGCTGGTTTTGTAAGGATTGTAGCCGATTCTTCACAAGGACAGAGCAAATATCAACAGAACTGCTATATGAAGAATACATAAAGGGAAAACAAACGTTAAAACAACTTTCAGAATCCCATCAGATATCAATAAGTACAATCCAACGTCGTTTTAAAACAATACACCACAAGCGCTTGGTGTCAAAAGAGAAAGATGTGGTTGTCTTGATGGACGCCACGTATTGGGGACACAGATTCGGTGTCTTGGTGTTTAAAGATGCGCATAGGAATAAAATATTATGGAGAAAGTTCCTGTCCAAGAAAGAAACAGTCACTGATTACATAGAAGGCGTAGAATGGCTCGAAAATAATGGTTTTAACATATTAGGACTCGTTTGTGATGGATTAAAAGGTCTCGCTACGGCACTATCCAAGTACAAAGTTCAGTATTGTCAGTTTCATCAAGTAAAGACAGTGAAATTTTATCTTACAAGTAAGCCTGAACTACAAGCTTCAAAGGAACTTACATATAGCATTACAACTTTGTCATACGGATAAAGAGTCGTTCGTAGGAATGTTTGAAGAGTGGTACTTGCGATGGAAAGACTTCTTAAAAGAAAGGAGTATTGAACCCAAAACAGGAAAGACTCGTTTTACGCATCAACGCTTACGTAGCGCCTTTTTAAGCATAAAACGGAATATGACTTTATTGTGGACTTTTTACGATTATCCTGAAACAACCTTGCCAAACACTAACAACGGTATAGAAGCACTCTTTACAGATCTAAAAACCAAAATCCGAGTCCATAATGGACTATCTAAATTAAATAGAATGAAATTTATTGACCAATACTTTTACAACAAAAAGTAGGTTCTTTTTTGACCATTAAATAAAAATCATCAAATTTCAGGTACCGTTTTGACCATTAAGCCGGAAATTATTGTAACATTGTTTCGTACGCATTCTAAGAAAATGTACGAGAAATAAAACGAAAAAAATATAGTTATGATAATAAAGTTGGTTTCTTTTCCTTATGTGGATAGGTTATCTGCAAAGTCACGCAAACTACGAATAAATATAGTGTCAGACATTGAAAAAAATGCTGATTTTGTGATGTTTAGCGAATGGATATTCGACAATATGGATGACTTGAAGAAAGTTTATCAATTAACTCATAATAAACAAGTTACTGCATTGTTTGAACTAAATTTAGCTTCTGGATTGGATGGGAATAATTTGTTTCTTTTACAAAACGGGAAAATAAAGGATCTAAAAACACATCAAATTTTTAGTACTCCGAAAGAAGCAACAGAAGAAAATATTGAAAATTTAATTAGGGAACTTGAAACGCATAGACAATTTGTAGTAAACGATAAGCATTTTTTAATTCTTCAGTGCGGAGAAAATAATATTTTAAAGACAACGCGTGACAAAGAAAACTGTTCGGAGTTTAGATTATCAAACCGCTCAGACTTAAAAAATCGTTTTGACAAAGTTATCAATGGTGTTGATGTTATACTAAACCCATTACACACAAAATGGGGTAGGTTTTATGACTTTTCTTGTCGTCTTTATAAATTTAGCGAAAGGAAAAGATACAGTTTCTATTGTTGTCAACTTACAGACAATCAATTGATTAATGCGGTTAAAAATCCGCAAAAGAATACAGCACAAAGAGCAATGAAGAGCAGAAAGATTTTGGCTCCACTTCATACAGAAAGCAATAACTATCTGTTACAAACGTACGAAATATAGTACATCTTTGTTTTTTACTACATTTCCACTTCTCCTAAATCAGTATAATCTTCAAGATCCTCGTCATTAAATGCAATTCCCATGAGAATATACAGCATATTGCCACATTGAATTGTGATGTTTGGCGTACTCTCTCTTGTCGGGAACAATACCATAACATCGTCTTTGCTGTTCGTCTCCGAATCCAGAATCTCAAGTCCGTTAATCAGGGAATCCGCGTCGAAGACACATGTTTCTCCGTTTACGGTAAAGAAAACGGTGCTACTATATTCTCGTGAAGAAGCGCTCACGGCTTTCTTTATAAAAGATACCGCTTCCTTTATGGATGAATGTGGAAATGTAAAGTTGCAGGCGAACTCTTTATAAATAATATCCTCGTTTCGATAATCGGGATACTTTGTACGAAGATGACATCCTCCTATTTCAGTATCGTATTTGTCTGATTTACAATCTGGATTGATGAGCTTGTTATTAAACTTCTGGAACGTTGGCAATGTGCTTTCGTATGCCCGAAGAATTATTTGAATTCCGTTCGTTGCAACCACAAATCCGCTCGCCTCATCGTAATAAACACCCTTGTAATAGTTCTTTTCCTTTTGTTTGCTCGTGGCGAAAAAATGCCGTTTGAACAATAAATTTTGATATTCCTTCGGGTCAAAATCTTGTCTTGCCGATTTCTTCACATTTTCAAGCACATTAAACGATACCATGTTTGTTTTTCGAGTTTCCATAATCAAATTTTTTTCAACATTGCAAAAATAAATGCACGCTGTCCCAAATCGTGGTACAGCTTTTTTTATATTTGGGAAATATTTTGATTATGAAAGTTCCTACTCTTTTTAAAGAATACATTTGGTTAGTTGAAACCATCAAGCAAGCAAAGAAAATCACCTTTGCCGAGATTCGGGAAAAGTGGTTCAATACGGATTTAAGCGAAGGCAAGGAATTGGCCCGTTCCACATTCAACCGCCACAAGGATGCGATTGCCGATATTTTTGGTATCATCATTGAATGTGACACGAAAGATGACTATCGTTATTATATCGACAATAATTCCGTGTTCAGGGAAAACTCCGTACAAAACTGGATGTTATCCACGCTCTCGGTAAACAATGTTATCTCCGAGAGTCTTTCGCTACAAGACCGTATCTTGTTGCAACCGATTCCTTGCAACGATTATTTGCAGATAGTTATTAACGCGATGAAAAAGAAAGTGCGCGTGGAAGTCACCTATCGGAAATATAATAGTGAGGTGGTAAGCCATGTGAATTTTGAACCATATTGCCTGAAACTTTTCAATCAACGCTGGTACGTTTTGGCGCATTTCCATCGTGATGCCACAAACGACAAGGATGAACAGGATTACTTCGCCACATATTCTTTCGATCGAATTCAAAGTATGACGCTTACAGAGATAAAATTCGAGGTTCGCGAAGACTTTGATGCACAGGAGTATTTTGGGGAATGTTATGGCATATATGCAGGTGGTGGTGTTGAAGCAGAACGAATTGTTATACGGGCTTATAATGACCAACGATTCTATTTGCGTGATTTACCATTACATCATAGTCAAAAGAAACTAGAAGAAGGCGATGACTATGTTGATTATGGCTATTATATGAGACCTACCAACGATTTCTGCGCTCATCTACTTAGCTTGGGAAGGCACATAGAAGTTATAAAGCCTGATTCTCTACGAGATAAAATATCAGAAATGGCACAAGAAATTGTGGATATATATAGCTTAAAGATCTAGTTTTTCAAAAAACTTTTCAGCTGTACCACGATTTGGTACAAGATGCCAATAATTTTGTTTTCGTAAATAAAAGTTTAACATTTTAAGTCTTTGATTATGAAAGCAAAAAAAGAATTCTACAAAGAATGCCACTTAGCAGGTCGTCAATATCACGATGTTGACATCGTTTGGAATGAATTGTCCGTTGGTATGGTTTTAAAACTTGAAAGAGACGCAGAAAACTCCTATGACAAAAATGCTATTCAAGTTATTTACGAACGAGAATCTGATAATGAATGCTTCCTATTGGGTTACATTCCAAGAGGCGAAAACAGAACTATGAGTATATTGTTTGATTCTGGCTGGAAAGATATTTTCGAATGCCGTATCAGCAAAATCACTCCTGATACTCATTATGAGGAACAAATTCATTTAGCAATTCGAATCAATAGAAACACAATGTTTAACATTACTCCTAAAAATAATTATAAGATTGTGCAACCATGAAACCACATAACCAATCTTTTTTCTTAATTATAGATGTGACAAATACAAATCACTGAAGTTCTTGATTTTCATTTTTACTTTTTCTTTTCAGCTGTTTCTGTTTCATTTTTATTGACTATTTTTGTTTATAGTTCATAAATAAATGTTCCTCTTATGAAAAAGAAACTGTCAACTGTTTTGTTTTTACTTTTTTGTACAGCAATTTCGTATGCTGAATCTCCAAGAACACAAGGTTATTATATTCGAGTTGGTGCAGGAATACCTGTCAACTTAAACCTTGGATTTGGTTACAATTTCACCTCAAAACTTTCATTAGGAATAGAAGCAACAACAGTTACAAGCATGTATGGAATAGCCGGTGCAATCGATACCCGCTATTATTTCATAGACAAAAATTATTCTCCATTTATTGATTTAAGTGCCGGATATGGAAAGTTGGGCCAAACATTAGAATACGAAAATTACTGGGATTGTACATTCAGGACTTTAGTCGGTATCAGTTTATATAAATTTGACCTTGGTACTGGTATAACATACGATACCTGGAATAATCTTTGGCCAATGGCATACGTTAGTTACAGTTTTCAACTTCCGAAGAAAAATTAATGAAAAATCTGATTGTAATAACAGGGCCAACAGCTGTTGGGAAAACAAAGGTGGCTATAGAATTGGCAAAATTCTTCCACACCGAAATTATCTCCGCAGACTCCCGGCAAATTTTTATTGAACCTAAAATTGGCACAGCCGTTCCATCTCAAGAGGAATTAGCCGAAGTAAAGCATTATCAGATTGCAACCAAAAGCGTTACCGATTATTACAACGCATGGATGTTTGAACAGGAAACCCTAAGTATTGCAGAGAAAATCTTTGAGAACAACGATTTCGCTATTCTTGTTGGTGGCTCAGGACTATATGTTGATGCGGTTTGCAATGGAATTGATGAAATTCCAGACATAGAACCAGAACTCCGCACAAAAATAAACACACAATACGAAAAAGAAGGTATTGAAAGTCTTCGTCAAACACTAAAATTTCTTGATCCTGAATACTATTCAATAGTTGACTTGTCCAATCCGGCACGCTTAAAACGCGCTATTGAAATATGTATCCAAGCAAACAAACCATATTCTCAATTACGGAAGGAACAAAACAAAGAAAGACCTTTCAATATTATAAAAATCGCATTGAACCTTCCACGCGAAGAGCTTTACGACAGAATTAACAAACGTGTAGATTTAATGATTGAAAACGGTCTGGAAAAAGAAGTTCTTGATTTGCAGCAATACAAAGACTGCACTGCCCTTAAAACTGTTGGTTACCGTGAATTTTTCGAGTTTTTTGATGGGATATGCAACCGAACAGAAGCTATAGAAAACATAAAACAACACACGAGAAAATACGCAAAAAAACAAATAACCTGGATTAAACGAACAAATGATTACACATGGTTTACACCTCACGATGTAAAATCAATCATTGATTTTATTCAGGAAAACACAAGCAAAGAATAAAACTTCCGCGCTACTTCTGCAGATATTTCTGAACTAAAGAACTTACTCTTCCTGCAGCCCCCTCATTACCTAGTTTATCACGTAATTGTGCATAATTGTCTAGAATTTCATTACGAAATTTTTCATCAAACAAAATAGAGTCCAGTGCCGAGGCAAGATTTTTAGGATTCATATCACTTTGCAGCAATTCAGGAACTATCTGATGCTCCATAATCAAATTCGGCAAACCAAGATTTTTTAACTTCACAAACAATTTTCCTAAGTAAAAAGTAATTGGACTTGTCTGATATACAATAATTTCAGGAACATTCAATATTGCCGTTTCCAATGTTGCAGAACCAGAAACAACAATTGCCGCATCTGATTTTTTCAATAACTCATAAGTTTGATCAAAAACAACTGACAAATTACTTGCAGTAATATATTTCTGATAAAAATCCAAAGAAAAGCGCGACATTCCTGCAACAACAAACTGATAATCAGAATATTTCTCAGAAATCGACTGCATTGTTTTTAGATTTTCACGAATCTCATATTCCCTGCTGCCAGGAAGAACGGCAATTAGTTTTTTATCAGGCAGATTATTCGCTTGTTTAAACGACTCGGCTGTATGTTTTTCCTTGAACTGAGCAATTGAATCCAATAAAGGATGTCCAACAAAATCCACATAGTAGTTATGGCGTTTTTCATAAAAATCCTTAACAAACGGAAGTTCTACAAACATGTGGTCAACATTCGCTTTAATAGTCTTTACCCTACTTTCTTTCCATGCCCATACCGTTGGAGAAATGTAGAAAAAAGTTGGTATTCCCAATTTCTTTGCGAATGGAGCTATTTTTAAATTAAAGCCAGGAAAATCAATAAAGATAATTGCATCAGGTTTGTGTTCCTGAATATCCTGCTTACAGAATTTAATATTATTCAGAATCAAACGAGCATGTTTTACCACCTCCATGATTCCCATATAATCATACGTACGATAGTGTTTTACTAACTCAACACCTGCAGCCTTTGCCATTAAATCACCACCCCATATTCTAAAAGAAGCTGTTTCATCACTTTTTCTCAGTTCTTTTATAAGATTGGAGCCATGCAAATCGCCAGATGCTTCTCCTGCTATCAAATAATAATTCATAACTATAAGTCGATGATTAATAAAACAATAGTATAAATCATTGTTGGAAATACAACACCTTTTGCTGCATAATCATAATGTAAAAAATAGAATAGTGCGAAGACAAAAGCAATTGGCAACACACACCACAAAAAAACATCTGTTTGAATTCCCCATACACTTAGTTTATTGACAAATTCCATAAACGAGTTTGTTCTATTCACCCATTTATATACACCAAACAATGCTATCGGAGGGATTATCAATCCTAAAATTAATCCTATCCAGAATTTATCTATTTTTTCCTGAATTGCACTCATAATCAAATATTTAAAACAGACAATGCCATCTTTGTTTTTTCGTCGGTATCCTCAATTTTTATAGGCACAACAGCTACATAGTTATGAGCAAGACACCATTCATCGCTATCCTCATTATCGGGTTCCGCATTATGATATTCACCAGTAAGCCAATAACAAGTAGAATTGCGGGGATCTTTTTCAGCGACAAAGCGTTCAATCCAAAGTCCTTTTGTAAGATGACAAACCCGCATTCCTTTGATTTCCTTATCTGGTTTAGGAAAATTCACGTTCAAGAAAACATGTTCTTCAAGTCCCTGATTTAAAATCACTTGAACAATTTTCTTTATAAAAGGTCTGTATGGCTCAAAATTTATTTTTTCTGAAAAATCAAGACTTGAAAACGCAATGGAAGGTATGCCGTTTACCGCACCTTCACGTGCACACGAAGCTGTTCCAGAATAAATTGAACTATTAGCACTATTAGACCCGTGATTTATACCAGAAACAATCAAATCTGCTTTATGGTCAGGCACCAGCTGATCCAACCCAAATTTCACACAATCAACTGGCGTTCCATTCAATGAATATATGTGTAAATCGGGAGTATCCTTCAAACATTTAGCCCGCAATGGCACCATAAACGTTAATGCATGAGACATTCCTGACTGATGGTCGTGAGGACCAACAACATACACCTCTCCAAATTCACGCATCACTTCTGTTAAAAACTGAATTCCCTGTGCATTTATGCCGTCATCATTTGACACAAGGATTACCGGTCGTTTTGTCATCTTCAAAAATATTTGTGCTAATATACAACTAAATAATTCAAGGATTAATATAAATCCTCGTAATTAAACTCATTTTCTGCCCTATCAGAATTTGAATAGTAAGAATACAAATTCACAAAAAACGGAACAGCTTTCTGAGCAAGAAGGTTTGGCGAATTCAACAACATAGCCATTGCAATCTGTTCTTTGGGCCACACAACAACTTCCGCTCTATATCCCTGAACAAAACCTCCGTGATACAACAACGTATCACCTTTGTATGTGTATATGCGCCATCCAAGTCCATAGTCTGCGGATTCCAGACCACTTCCCCAATACTTTTTAGAACCATTAGAAACATTAACGTAAGGCGTGCCTATTTGTTTTAGAACATCACTCGAAATGACGCTAGACGATTTGCCCATTATGGCACGCAGCCATAAGCCTAAATCCGTAATACTTGCATTTACGCCAGCTGCCGGAGCTGTTACATAATACCTTACATTCAAGTCACATACTTTGTAAGTAAGAGTTTTCGCAGATATCATTTTATGAGGATAGGCAAAATTCTTTGAAGCAACAAAACCATTAAAACCAACCGATGCATCTTTCATTCCCAATGGTCCGAAAACATGTTCACGCATTAAATCTGCATAACTCATCTGCGTCTGCAACTGAAGCACCGTATCAAGCAAGCTGAATATAACATTTTGATATGCATAGCGTTCTCCTGGATTTGCATCGATTTTTGCCACATACAACTTTTGATAAATCTGATTGTACGACAAACCGCTTTCCACATACGGATCAAACGAATATCCCAGCAAACCAGAAGTATGGCTTAACACATTTCTTAATGTTACCGTTTCCTGATTCAACGTTTTCGACAAATGTAGAGACGGTAGGTATGAAATAATTGGTGTATCAAGATTAATAGCCTCTCGTTCAGCCATTTTTGCCGCAAGCACACCTGCAAATCCCTTAGATACAGAAGCTAATCTAAACCGTGTATGTACATCTACAGAATCGTGAGTTCCAGCTTTCTTAACGCCATAAGCCTGAGTATGTACAACCTGTCCTTTATAAACGATTGTCAAAGCTCCACCAACTGATTTCAAAGAATCAAATTGATTTGAGAAATAATCTGAATATACTTTTACAAAATTTGCAATTTCCTGACTATGATCTGCATCATCATAATCTTGACTAAATTCTTTTGTATCAAGAATATACGCACTTTTTTGAGTTTGTAGAGTATAACCAATATAGCCTATCAGCAATATAATTGATAATGTAAGTACGTGTCTAATTCTCATCTTTTTCAAATACGCATGCAAAGTTCGTATTTTTTTCAAAGGTGCAAACGCAAAAGAATCAAATCTTTAGGGATTTTTCAACAGGTATTTAACAAATAAAATTATGATTTATATTCTAATGCGTAGAAATATATTGAACAATATTTGCCCCCATACGTAATGCAGTCTGATGAATTTCCTTTGTGTCGTTATGAACTTCAGGATTTTCCCAACCATCACCTAAATCGCATTCATAAGTATAAAAACATACCAGACGTCCATCAATCACAATACCAAAACCCTGCGATGGTTTCCCATCATGTTCATGAATTTTTGGCAATCCATTCGGAAATTTATAATGCTGATTATAAATAGGATGATTGTATGGAAGTTCTTCAAATTCTGCATCAGGAAAAACCTTTTTCATTTCACGGCGAATATATTTATCAATACCATAATTATCATCAACATGCAAAAATCCACCACTTAACAGATAATCATGAAGATTCTTAACATCGGAATTAGAGAACACCACATTTCCATGTCCTGTTAAGTGTATCATTGAATAATTAAAAATTTCGGAACTCCCAATATCCACTGTTCCCGCTTCCACATTCATTTTTAGATTTTCAGAACAAAATGCGACTAAATTGGGAACTGAAGTCGGATTTCCATACCAGTCTCCTCCACCATTATATTTTGCTACGCCAATCTTCACTGTTGTCTGCGAACAAACAGACAATGAGCACAACAGGAAAATCAAGACGCTTACTTTTTGTATCATATTTTTACTAATATGTCGCATAATATTTCCTTAAAAACCATTCAATAGATACAATTGACAAAATAAGAATTAACACGAAAGGCAAATCAATCATCAAACTTCTGTTTTTTGTTGTATGCGAAACTGCTACAATGTTTCTATTCCTTCGTATTTCCTGCAATAGGTCATCAAATTCATTTGGATAAAAAAGTTTTCCATCAGTTGATTCAGACAAACTGCGTAACAATTCATGATCTGCACAAATCTGTTTATATTCAGTAAGCAACTCAAGCACATGAAAGTTCCCCGATTTCTTCAACTCTTTCCCATCAAGTGTAACACTAGCCTGATAGTGATATTTTCCCTGAGGATATTTTCCCGCATTTAAAGTGTAGAATTTTTCCGCCGAAGAAAAAGAATAAGGATATTCCACACCTTTTTCATTTGTTATAATCATCGTTATTTCTTGATCAGGCATTGGTTCGAAACTCTTATCGTACAATTCTGCCGTAAAATTCACATTCTTATTATCATAAAATATCTGCTCACCATTAACAGCAAACAATTCACGTTTTTCTGTTAATGCCAAATAAGCAACAATTTTATTGATAAAAGAATCAAAAGCGGCGAATGAACCATTTTGCTTAAAATCCATCATTCTCCAACGCCATAAACCTTCACCCAAAACAAATCCAATCTTTGAGTTTTGCATTGTTGAAAATGCGATTAAAGGTCTATCAACTTCTATATTTCCAACCATTTGTGACGCAAAAATTTTTGATTGTTCGGATATCTTATATGTTCCAAAAGGTGAAATCAATGGAGGAACAACTTCCAATAACGACTTTGTTGACTCATCAACCGAAAACAAAGAGAAATCCGAATTTATTTTTGGTTTTACTTCATCGTAAGACTTACGGAAATTCATAAGTTCAACACCGCAGTTCATATAATTCAGCATTTCTACCGGCGAAGTCGAATTATACAATAGCAAACATGGTATTCCAGATTTACTAATCTCGTCCACGATTTTTTTACCTTTTCCTTGAGAACTTGGCAACCCACATAAAACAACACAGTTGCAACTGCGAAGATCCGGAACTTCTTCGTCTGCAAGAGAAATCACCGAGCACTCATAGTTTTTATTGCTTTCTATGGCGCGACGGACTGCAGCAATATCAGGGTGAACTGCATCATACAGCAATACAATTTTCTGCCGACTTTCTAATACATCTACAGCAAATGAATACCGATTGTTTACAACATTTACTTCTCCTTCATGACATTCGATTTCTACCGTGTATATTTTTTCCCCTGTTTCCTTACTTTGCAACTTACAATCGAAGGTTTTATAAACCTGTTCATCATTTGAAAACAGCGATGTTTCAAAAATTTTCGTATCACCCTCTTTTACAATTATTTTTGAATTTGTCCCCTTCAACGCATGCGATTCCACTGAAATTTTAACAATGAAAGGCGTTTCCCTAAATGCTATTTTATTATGAAGAACGGAAGAAATTAAATTATCCCGTCCCTGAACTGTATCTCCAAGAGCAACAGTATATATCGGCATTTGCGAAGGGAAATTTTGTATTGCATATTTTGGATTTTCCCCTGAATTGTAAATACCATCAGATGCAAGAATCAACGCCCCGACATTTTGATTATAATATTGCGAAGCCAGTTCCTGTAAGGCAGAGGACATATTTGTTTCTTTGCCTTGAAAATTTAGCGAAGAATCAGCTACAAGTACATCAGAATACAAATATTCTTCAACAGAAAAATCTTCAGACAAATTCTCTAAAAAATTTTTATAATCAGAAAGATATTTTGTCCTATAAAACGAAGAATCTTTTTGTAAAACTATTGAAGCAGAGTTATCATGCAAGACTAAGACCGTCGGTTTCTCAATTTTATTTTTCCTTATTTCCAAGAATGGAGATAACAACAACAAAAGAAGAATGAAAACACCTGCCGCACGCAAAAAAAACAGCAACCGACGAACCCATAAAGGAGCATCTTTTAATTTAACATCCTTATGATAAAGAACATACGCAACGACAACAGCCACTATGCAAAAAAGCGGCAAAAACCATAAAGAATATTCTATCAGAAGGTGCATTATCTATAAAAAATTCGGCAATATCATTGCCAAACGCAACAAATATTGCCGAACTAAAACTTACTATTATTAAACATTATTTTACTTCAACTATAAAATAGTTTTTCTTTCCTTTTTGCACCAAGATATATGCATCATTCAACAAAGCATCAGCTGTAATTTGCATATCAATAGATTCCACTTTTGATTTGTTTACACTTACACCACCACCTTGAATCATCTTGCGTGCTTCGCCTTTACTTGGGAAAATGTTCGTTTTTTCAGCAATCAATTCTATGATAGAAATACCTGCTTCTACATCAGATTTTGCAATTTGGAATGTTGGTACACCTTCAAAAACAGACAAGAAAGTTTCTTTATCCAATTTTTTCAAAGAATCGCTTGTTGCATTTCCGAACAAAATATTTGACGCTTCCAACGCTGCTTCATAATCTTCTTTGCTATGAACCATAGTTGTTACTTCTTGCGCCAAACGTTTTTGAAGTACACGCAAATGTGGTGCTTGTTCATGTTCAGTAATTAACGCATCAATTTCATCTTTTGGCAACATTGTGAAGATCTTGATATAACGTTTTGCGTCATCATCACTTACATTCATCCAGAATTGGAAGAATTTATATGGAGAAGTGTAACGACGATCCAACCATACATTACCGCTTTCTGTCTTACCAAATTTACCACCATCGGCTTTGGTAATCAAAGGACAAGTCAAGGCAAAAGCTTCACCACCATTCATACGACGAATCAATTCCGTACCAGTAGTGATATTTCCCCATTGGTCAGAACCACCCATTTGCAACTTACAATTCTTATGTTCGTTCAAATACACGAAATCATAACCTTGCAACAATTGGTATGTAAATTCTGTAAAGCTCATACCATCAGAGCATTCGCCATTGAAACGTTTTTTTACAGAATCTTTTGCCATCATATAGTTAACGGTAATCAGCTTACCTACATTTCTTGCAAAATCAAGGAAAGTATAATCCTTCATCCAATCATAGTTGTTCACCAACTCAGCAGCATTCGGAGCATCGCTATTGAAATCAAGGAAATGTTCCAATTGAGCCTTTATAGCGGCAACATTATGAGCAAGAGTTGCTTCATCCAACAAATTGCGTTCCTTTGATTTTCCAGAAGGATCACCAATCATACCAGTGGCACCACCAATAAGGGCAAGTGGTTTATGACCACAATGTTGAAAATGTCTCAACATCATAACGCCACACAAGTGACCAATATGTAAAGAATCAGCCGTTGGATCTATACCCAAATAAGCTGTCGTCATTTCCTTTGAAAGTTGTTCTTCTGTTCCTGGCATGATATCTTGAAGCATGCCTCTCCATTTCAATTCTTCTACAAAATTCATCTATTTAAATTTTTCGCAAAGATATGTTTTATTAGTTTATGTTGACTACAAATCAAAAATTTATATTTCCGACATAAACAAGAGAATGCAGACCTAGCAGATAAAAATTCACTCTAAAACCAAGCGTTTTATGCAACTCTCAATTTGCACATGTCATAAAAACTTCACTTTATCTATTTGATAATTTTTAAATCCGTTTGATTGTATTTACTTATAAATATTGAGATTGCAGGTTTCTTCAAGGTTTAATACATTTGTTGCAAAGCAAAAGCAAATGAAAGAAACACCCACAAGCCAAGGAGAAATAATTTTATACAATCCCAATGACACAATTCGCATTAATGTAAGATTAGAGAATGATACAGTGTGGCTGACGCAAGCACAAATGGCCACATTATTTGGAAGAAACAGAACTGTAATCGGTAAACATATTAGTAATATTTTTAAAGAAGGAGAATTAGTTCAAGATATGGTATGTGCATTTTTTGCACATACCACTTTACACGGAGCAATAGAGTCAAAACAACAAACGCACACCGTATTACATTACAATTTAGATGTTATTATTTCCGTAGGCTATCGGGTGAAATCCATACAAGGAACATTATTCCGTCAATGGTCAAATAAAGTTTTAAAGAACTATCTATTGCAAGGCCATGTTATCAATCAGAGAATAGAAAATTTAGAAAAGACTGTTGCTCAACATACAGAGCAAATAGGATTATTTGTAAAAACAGCACTTCCACCATGCGAAGGAATTTATTTCCAAGGACAAATTTTTGATGCTTATGTGTTTATTTCTGGACTAATCAAACAAGCAAATAATCGTATTATTCTAATTGACAACTACATAGACGAAACAGTTTTAATGCAACTAACTAAACGAAAAGAATGCGTTCCTGCCACAATTTACACAAACTCAATTTCCCAACAATTGGAACTTGACATTCAACGACATAATTTACAATATCAACCTATCAGTGTTAAGAAATACAAAAAAGCACATGACCGTTTCCTTATAATAGATGACAAAATTTATTTGATAGGTGCAAGCATAAAAGATTTAGGGAAAAAGATGTTTGGTTTAGCTGAATTAAAAACTTTTTCAGTTGAAAAAATCATAAATGAATTAGAACTATAAAGAAACCAATGGAAAAATAAGTTTACCACCTAAGAACTCATAGAATTATTGTTACATTTGCTTTACACATAAATTTACAAGATGAACTTTGATGATAATTCAGCCGCACTTCACGTAATTCGTTTCATAAACGGAACGAATAAAAACATTTTCCTTACCGGAAAAGCAGGAACTGGTAAAACAACTTTATTAAAGAACATTGTTGAAAACACTCACAAAAGCATTGTCATTGTTGCTCCAACAGGTATTGCTGCTCTAAATGCAGGTGGTGTAACAATACATTCTATGTTTCAAATACCTCCAGCCTGTTATGCCCCAGCATTAAATTTCACGGAAAACGAAATTCCCTTTGCTGTACTTCCTCTAAAAAAAGTACCAAAAGAAGTCTCAAAAATGAGCGGCTGGAAACGCCATCTGCTTAGACAAATGGAACTTCTTGTAATCGACGAAGTAAGTATGCTTCGAGCAGATCTTCTCGACGCAATAGATACCGCATTACGTTCTATCAGAAGAAGAAAAGACTTAGCATTTGGAGGAGTCCAGGTTCTCTTTATTGGAGACATGCTACAGCTCCCTCCAATTGTTAAGAATGAAGAATGGAATTTTCTAAAACAATTTTATGAAAGTATGTATTTCTTTGATGCAATGGTTCTTAGGAATACACCTCCGCTCCTTCTTGAATTAGAAAAAATCTATCGACAAGACGACAAACTATTTATAGATATTTTAAATAACTTAAGAAACAATTTATTTGTACAAAAAGATATAAATGAGCTAAACAAACATTATATCCCAGATTTTGAAGCGCCAAAGAAACAGCCATATATTTTTATAACAACGCACAATAAAAAAGCTGATGCAATAAATGACAGTAAGCTCAGAAAATTAAAAACGAACTCGGAATTTTTCAGTGCAGAAATATCCGGAACATTTCCTGAAAACCTCTATCCTATTAATCCTACATTAGAATTAAAGGAAGGTGCACAGATTATGTTCATTAAAAATGATGCCTGCCAAGGAGAACATTATTATAATGGTAAAATTGGAGAAATCCACAAACTTGACAACGACAGCATTTCAGTCATTTTTCATGAAACTGGACAAATTGTTACTGTGGAAAAATTCACATGGGAAAACATTCGTTATACATTAGATAAAAGCACCGGGCAAATTACCGAAGAGATTCTTGGTACTTTTACTGCATATCCCATAAAACTGGCATGGGCAGTGACTGTTCATAAAAGCCAAGGTCTCACATTTAAAAGAGCTATCATAGATGTGTCCGAAGCATTTGCCCCTGGACAAATTTATGTGGCACTTTCTCGCTTAGAATCTTTACAAGGACTCGTTCTTTCGGAACCTATTGTTGATGATTTTCCAGATCAGGACAAAAGAGTTGTAACATTCACAAATGATAAAAAAAACGAAGACGAATTAGAGAAAATCTATCAAATAGAATTGCAGAAATATATAGAGCAACACGTACTTTCTGCTTATAATTTTCAGAACCTTCTTGAAGATTATCAAGAACATATTGCAGATTATGACATTGCCGAAGACGACCGTTCGTCCAAACATCTTTTTAAAGCTGACGCAGAAGCTATAACACCCAAAGTGGCAAACATTTGTGAAGTTGCAAGAAAATTCTCAGTTCAATTACAAAACATTGTTAACCACCATGACAATAAAATGCTAAAAGAAAGAATCGAAGCATCTATTACATACTTTGCTCCCTTATTTGAGGAAATTTCCACCGACATATATAATATTGTTGCCAAAGCCTCAAAAGCAACAAAAACAAAACAATATACTGCCGACTTACAAAATCTTGAATTAGAATTCTTTAACAACGAGCAAAACATAAAAAAATGCCAACGTATGTTAGATTCTATTCTTAACGGCAAAGCTCTTAACAAAGAGAACCTCAATGTCCCTATCGATTTAGAAGCAAGGAAAAAGATGTTTCTCACAAAAATCCAAGAACAGAAAAAAAGCAAGAAGAAAACCACCAAATACGACGATCAAAAATTAGACACGAAAGAAATCACCTTCCTTTTGTACAATGATGGGAATTCCATTGACGACATCGCAAACGAACGAGGATTAACCACACGTACAATCTGCAGGCACTTAGAATATTACATTGCAGAAGGCGACATAGAAGTAACAGATTTCGTTCCCGGAGATGAAATAAAAATTATAGCAAAAACAGTAAAAGAACTCAACACAAAATCTCTCGCTTTACTAAAAGAACAACTTCCCGACTGCGACTACCAAAACATCAGATTTGTTCTTGCTGCCATGGAAAATCAATCTTTATAAATTTATACAAATCAAACGTTTACACAAATTCTGCATATTCATAAAATATTTTGCTATAAGTTTTCAAGTTAAAATCATTAACTCTCCAAAATATATTTATATTTTTGCATAAAATTTAAATAACGATTACAATGAAAAAAATATTACTAACTGTATTTATCGCAGGATTCAGCTTGTTGTCTTTTGCACAAATCACAGACAACGAATCTGCTCTTCGAAAAAATGATGTTGCACAATCAGACGAAGAAAATGGATGGAAAACAGGTGCAATGACAAACTTACAATTCAACAACACAAAACTATACAACTGGGCATCCGGAGGTGAAAACTCGGTAGCTCTAAATGCCATTGTAAGTGCATTCGCAAACTACAAAAACGGTAAAAATGTATGGGACAACAGTTTAGACCTTGGTTACGGTATTATGCGCCAAGGAACAAAAACTTTTGATTTGGATGGAGAAACATACAATCGTCCTTTTAAGAAAACTGATGACAAAATCGAACTTGTTTCAAAATATGGTCGTCAAGCATTCAAAAACTGGTACTATGCAGCCTTATTGGATTTTAAAACTCAAATCACTGATGGCAAAAACTACATTCTTGATACAGGCTACACAGTTACATCAAAACGTATGTCTCCAGCCTATTTAACTGGTGGTATTGGACTTGACTACAAACCAAACAACTATTTTAGCGCATACATTTCTCCAGTAACTGCACGTTTCATCTATGTTTGGTCTCAAGCATTAGCAGATGCAGGTTCTTTTGGTGTTACACCTGCAGAAGTTGACGAAAACGGTAAAATGATTGCCGGAACAGGAAAAAATTTAAAAACTGAATTTGGTGGTTATGTACGTATTCAATATACACGTACAGATTGGAATGCAGAATGGTTGAAAAATGTTGGTTTGACTACAAAATTAAATTTATTCTCAAACTATCTTGACAAACCACAAAACGTTGACGTTGATTGGGAAACTTTAATCACATGGAAGCTTTACAAATTCTTCACAATCAGCTTCAATACACATTTAATGTATGATGATGACACTAAGACATTTGAAGTAAATGAATTAGGTGAAACAATCACAAGAGGTCCTAAAGTTCAATTTAAAGAAATCTTAGGTTTAGGCTTCTCTTACAGTTTCTAATCAAAACACTATCATTCGTTTATGAATTTTCAAGACTTTATTGAAAATTCATAAACGTTTTTACAAACACTTTTTTATCTTTGTAAAGATTTAACATATAGAAAATGACACAAGACATAAACAATATTATAGAAGGCCTAAAGTCAAAGATATCGGTTCTTATGTCTATGTTTTCTGTACTTAAATCTCAAAACGAACAATTAAAAAAGGAAAACGAAGATTTTAAACAGACAATAGAAAAACAACAAAACTTAATAACAGAATTAGAGCAAAAAGTTAATACATTACAATTAGCTAAAGCTGTATCTGATACTTCGGGAACAACAGACGACAAATCTGCCCGAAAATATATTGAGGGAATTATACGGGAAATAGATTCTTGTATTGCATTATTAAATAAATGAGTGATAATATAAACATAACACTAAAGATTCTTGACAGAACTATGAATCTTACAATACCTGCCAGCGAAGAAGAAACTCTTCGTGAAGCAAACAAACGTATTGATGAGATTACAACAAAGTTCAAACAACGTTACAACGATGTTGACAATCAGAATCTTCTAAACATGGCTATATTACAACTTGCAAGAAAATTACTCGAAACCGAAAAGAATCTAAAAAAAGATGACGTCGGGGACGAACTCGAAAGAGTATGTGAAGAACTTGATGAATTTATTAAAATAAATCAATAAAAGACCTTTAAATTCAGTTATACTCGTATTGTTTCTTTAGATCGCGGAAAACTCGACATTTATTTCGCACAAAAAGAGATCAGTTACAGCCGCCGATGATAGGCTTCACTCCCATTGGGAGTCCTTTTGGACAGTAGAAATCAGAATCGGCTTACTCTCTAACCCTGTTGACTTTTGGGGTTTTCTGGACATGAAACAATATGAGTTTTTTATTTATATATACTGAATTATTATGTTTATTTTAATTATCACTGGCATTATTACATTCGTTATAGGTGCTGTCCTTGCGTTTGTAGTACAAAAAATATTTCTGAGTGCAAAAACTAAAGCAATCCTCGCTGATGCAGAAAAAGAAGCGGAAGCAAACACTAAAGAACGTTTGTTTCAAGCGAAAGAAAAATTTCTGCAAATGAAATCAGAAAACGAAAAAATCATCAACGAGAGAAACAACAAAGTTGCACAAGCAGAAAACCGAATCAAACAAAAAGAAGCTTCTCTTCAATCTAAATTTGATGAAATCCAACACAAACAACAAGAATTAGCTAACCAGAAAGAAATTCTTGCAAACCAGATTCAAATCAACGAGAAAAAAGCTGAAGATCTAGAAAAGCTTCACAAACAACAAGTAGAACAATTAGAAACAATATCTGGACTTTCTGCCAACGATGCAAAAGAACAACTAATTGATTCATTAAAAGCTGAAGCAAAAACAGAAGCAATGTCCTTAATTAATGAAATTATGGACGAAGCAAAAATGACGGCGAACAAGGAAGCTAAGAAAATCGTAATTCAAACAATACAAAGAACTGCGACAGAACACGTTGCGGAAAATTCCGTTTCCGTTTTCCATATAGAAAGCGATGAAGTAAAAGGAAGAATTATCGGACGTGAAGGAAGAAACATTCGTGCATTGGAAGCTGCAACAGGTATAGAAATCATTGTTGATGATACCCCAGATGCAATTATCCTTTCTGGTTTTGATCCTGTTCGTCGTGAAATAGCTCGCCTATCGTTACATCAACTTGTAACCGACGGACGTATCCATCCTGCAAGAATTGAAGAAGTTGTAGAGAAAACAAGAAAACAAGTTGAAGAAGAAATTATTGAAACAGGTAAACGTGTTGCTATTGACTTAGGTATTCATGGTTTGCACCCAGATTTAATCCGTCATATTGGTCGTATGAAATACCGTTCTTCTTATGGACAAAATCTATTGCAACACTCTAAGGAAACAGCAAAATTATGTGGTATAATGGCAGCAGAACTAGGATTAAATTCAAAATCAGCAAAACGTGCCGGCCTGCTTCACGATATTGGTAAAGTTATTGAAGAAGATGACGAAAAACCACACGCATTGTCTGGTATGGATTTAGCAGAAAAATGCAAAGAACGTCCAGAAATTTGCAATGCCATCGGTGCTCACCACGAAGAAATTGAAATGGAATCATTGATAGCTCCTATCGTTCAGGTTTGTGATGCAATTTCCGGTGCTCGTCCAGGTGCACGTCGCGAAATTGTTGAATCATACATCAAACGATTAAAAGATCTAGAAAACATAGCACTTTCATATCCAGGTGTATTGAAAACCTATGCTATCCAAGCAGGCCGTGAACTTCGTGTAATTGTTGGTGCAGAAAAAGTAAGCGATTCCGAAGCAGAAGTTCTATCAATGAACATCGCTAAAAAGATTCAGGAAGAAATGACTTATCCTGGTCAAATCAAGATTACAGTTATCAGAGAAACTAGAGCTATTAATTACGCAAAATAATGCTTGCAGGCAAGAACATATTAGTTACAGGAGGAGCTGGATTCATTGGTTCAAACCTTATTGAAGCTCTTTTGGAAAACAATACTGTTACTTGTCTTGACAATTTTTCTACGGGATATCGAGAAAATATAGAACGTTTTCTCGATAATCCTCGTTTTACCTTGATTGAAGGAGATATCAGAGACCTTGAGACATGCAAGAATGCAGTTAAAGGAAAAGATTTAGTATATCAAGAAGCAGCATTAGGTTCTGTTCCGCGTTCTATCGCCGACCCTGTTACAAGTACACAAGTTAACGTCCTTGGATTTGTAAATATGCTTACTGCAGCAAAAGACGAAGGCATAAAACGATTCATTTATGCGAGTTCTTCGTCAACATACGGTGACGCGACATACTCTCCAAAAATTGAGGATAAAAAAGGAAATTTGTTGTCTCCCTACGCTGTTACAAAACACACCAATGATTTATTTGCCAAAAACTTTTCTTATCTTTATGGAATAGAAACAATAGGTTTATGTTACTTCAATGTTTTTGGTCCACATCAAGATCCAAACGGTGCTTATGCAGCAGTAATTCCCAAATTCATAAATTTATTGTTTGAACATAAACAGCCAACGATATTCGGAGACGGAAAACAATCCCGCGACTTTACGTATGTGAAAAATGTTGTGAAAGCAAATATTCTAGCAGCAGAAGCACAATTAGAAAATAAGCATGAACATATTAATATTGCATGCAACGAATCTATTGACTTAACAACACTTACTCATTGCATAATAAAAAGTCTTTCGAAATACGACGAAAAAATTGAAAATATTCAACCATTGTATGCAGAAGCAAGAAAAGGAGACATAAAAGACTCACTTGCTTCTATAGAAAAAGCAAGAAGACTTTTACATTATAGTCCGGAAATACTTGTTGAAGAAGGAATTGAATTAACAACAGAATGGTTCTTTAATAATAGAAAGTAAAAAAGGAAGTCGCTTGACTTCCTTTTTTGTTTTCAGCAGTACTATTTTAATATTTTCGGGCAAACAAAAACAAGTCATTCAGAAGCAGTGCAACATGATAAAAAATACCTTTAATAAAATGTCTATTTTTAGACCGATAGTTTTATTTTTTTCCTAATTTTGCAACCGATTATAGAATAATAACAAATAACAATTATACAAAATCATGGCAGATAAAAAATTTTTGACATGTGATGGTAATGCGGCAGCAGCGCACATAGCATATATGTTCACTGAAGTAGCAGCTATCTACCCTATCACTCCGTCTTCTCCTATGGCGGAAAATGTTGATGAATGGTCGGCTCAAGGTCGTAAGAACATGTTTGGTGAAACTGTACTTGTACAGGAAATGCAATCAGAAGGCGGTGCCGCTGGTACTGTTCACGGTTCTTTGCAAGCTGGTGCATTAACAACTACATTCACAGCATCTCAAGGTTTACTTTTGATGATTCCTAACATGTATAAAATTGCAGGTGAATTACTACCTTGCGTTTTCCATGTTTCTGCACGTTCTCTTGCTTCTCACGCACTTTGTATCTTCGGTGACCACCAAGACGTTTTGGCTTGTCGTCAAACAGGTTTCGCAATGCTTGCTGAAGGTTCTGTACAAGAAGTTATGGATCTTTCTGGTGTTGCTCACTTGGCAACTATCAAGAGCCGTGTTCCTTTCTTGAACTTCTTCGACGGTTTCCGTACATCTCACGAATACCAAAAAATCGAAGTTATCAACCAAGAAGATATCGTTCCTCTTGTTGATCAAGATGCATTGAAAGCTTTCCGTGAAAGAGCTCTTACTCCAGAACACCCAGAAATGCGTGGTATGGCAGAAAACAACGATGTTTTCTTCGCTCACAGAGAAGCTTGTAATCCATATTACGAAAAAGTAGCTGACATCGTTGCTGACTATATGGATAAAATTTCTGCTATCACAGGTAGAAAATATCGTCCATTCGATTACTATGGTGCTGCTGATGCTGAAAACATCATCATCGCTATGGGTTCTGCAACTGAATGTATCAAAGAAGTTGTTGACTACAAAATGAAGAATGGTGAAAAAGTTGGTCTTATTTCAGTTCACTTGTATCGTCCATTCTCACTTAAATACTTAAAAGAAGCTATCCCTGCTTCTGCTAAGAAAATCGCTGTTCTTGATAGAACAAAAGAACCAGGAGCTAACTCAGAACCACTTTACTTGGATGTTGTTGACGCATTGTCAGAACTTGGCATGTTAAAAGACATCACTGTTGTTGGTGGTCGCTACGGTCTTGGATCTAACGATACTACTCCAGCTAACATCATCGCTATTTATGACAACTTAGCTCTTAGCACTCCAAAGAACCACTTCACTGTTGGTATCGTTGATGATGTAACATTTACTTCTCTTCCAACTGGCGAAGAAGTTTCTGTTGCTCCAGAAGGAATGTTCCAAGCTAAATTCTTCGGTCTTGGTGCTGATGGTACTGTTGGTGCTAACAAAAACTCTGTAAAAATCATCGGTGAAACAACTGACAAATACTGCCAAGCTTATTTCGCATACGACTCTAAGAAATCTGGTGGTTTCACATGTTCTCACCTTCGTTTCGGTGACACTCCAATCCGTTCTACATATTTGGTAACAACTCCAAACTTTGTAGCTTGTCACCAACAAGCATATTTAAATATGTATGATGTGACTCGTGGTTTGCAAAAAGGCGGAACATTCCTTTTGAACACAATTTGGGATGGTGAAGAACTTGCAAACAACATTCCTAACAAAGTAAAAGCTTACTTCGCTAAGAATGACATTAAAGTTTACTACATCAATGCAACTAAGATTGCACAAGAAATCGGTCTTGGTAACAGAACAAACACTATTCTTCAATCAGCATTCTTCCGTATTACTGCTGTAATTCCAGTAGACAAAGCAGTTGAAGAAATGAAACATTTTGCTCTTAAATCGTATGGTAAGAAAGGTCAAGATGTTGTTGACAAAAACTATGCTGCTATTGACCGCGGTGGTGAATACAAACAACTTGCTATTGATCCAGCATGGGCATCTCTTGAAGCTCAACCAAAAGTTTACTCTGATGGTGATGACTTCATCAACAAAGTTGTTCGTCCAATCAATGCTCAAGATGGCGACTTACTTCCAGTTTCTTCATTCAAAGGTATTGAAGATGGTACTTGGGCTGCCGGTACTGCTAAATACGAAAAACGTGGTGTAGGTGCATTCGTTCCAGTATGGGACGCTGAAAAATGTATCCAATGTAACAAGTGTGCTTATGTTTGTCCTCACGCTTGTATCCGTCCATTCGTAATGACAGAAGAAGAAAAAGCAGGTTTCAACGGTCAAACAATCGAAATGAAAGCTCCAGCTGCTATGAAGGGAATGTACTTCACAATGCAAGTTGGCGTAAAAGACTGTCTTGCTTGCGGTAACTGTGCTGATGTTTGTCCTGGTAATCCAAAACTTGGCGGTTCTGCTCTTACAATGGTTCCTTACGATGACAACTCAGAAGCTGCTGCTAAGGAAGCCGCTAACTGGAACTACTGTGTAGAAAAAGTTACTTCTAAACAAGATTTAGTTGATATCACTGCTAATGTTAAGAATTCACAATTCGCTCAACCATTGTTCGAGTTCTCTGGTGCTTGTGCTGGTTGTGGTGAAACTCCTTACGTTAAATTGATTTCTCAATTATTTGGTGACCGTGAGATCGTAGCTAACGCAACAGGTTGTTCTTCAATCTACTCAGGTTCTGTACCATCAACTCCTTACACAACAAACGCTAAGGGTCAAGGTCCAGCTTGGGCAAACTCATTGTTCGAAGACTTCTGCGAATTCGGTCTTGGTATGCATGTAGCAAACAAGAAAATGCGTGCTCGTGTTAAATCATTGTTCGAACATACATTAGAATCAGACAAAACTTCTGCAGAATTCAAAGCTGCTGCACAAGAATGGATTGACGGAATGGAAGATGCAGCTGCAAGTAAAGCTGCTGCTGCTAAATTGGTTCCTATGATTGAAGCTAACGCAGCTCAAGGTTGTGGAACTTGCAGTCAATTGAAAGAATTGAGCCACTACTTAGTAAAACGTTCTCAATGGATTATCGGTGGTGACGGTGCTTCTTACGATATCGGTTACGGAGGTTTAGATCATGTTATCGCTTCTGGCGAAGATGTAAACATCTTGGTTATCGATACTGAAGTTTACTCTAACACTGGTGGTCAAGCTTCTAAAGCAACTCCTCTTGGTGCAATCGCTAAATTCGCTGCTTCAGGTAAGAGAGTTCGCAAGAAAGATATCGGTATGATTGCAACAACTTACGGTTATGTATATGTTGCTCAAATCGCTATGGGTGCAGACCAAGCTCAATGTTTGAAAGCAATCCGCGAAGCTGAAGCTTACCACGGACCATCTATCATCATTGCTTACGCTCCATGTATCAACCACGGTTTGAAGAAAGGTATGGGTAAATCACAAGCTGAAGAAGCTGCAGCAGTTGCTTGCGGTTACTGGCACTTATGGAGATTCAACCCAGAATTGGAAGCAGAAGGCAAAAACCCATTCACACTTGATAGCAAAGAACCAGCTTGGGAAGGTTTCCAAGATTTCTTGAAAGGTGAAGTTCGTTACGCATCTGTAATGAAACAATACCCAACAGAAGCTCAAGAATTGTTCGATGCAGCTGAAGACATGGCTAAAAAACGCTATGCTTCTTATGTAAGAATGAGCAAATTGGAATACTAATAGGTAATTTCAATACACAGAAAAGCCCGATGAAAAATCATCGGGCTTTTTTATTATACGCCCATCCACCACAGAATGATTTTATTGAAAATATTTCCTCATTCTATTCCAAGATTAATTGTTGATTATGTTTTTATGTATCTTTGCTTCACCAACAAAAGAAACTATGAACAAAAAAACAGGTGTTATAGCCAAAGCGCTCAAATTCATCACATTCGATGTGTGGAGCATCAACATGAAAAAAATATCAAGTCGTAATTTCAAGCTAATAATACTGCTTCGTATTATAATTCTTTCGGTAAAAGGATTCATTCAAAAACGCTGTCTGGAAAAAGCATCGGCACTTACCTACTACACCGTTCTTGCAATTGTTCCGATTGCAGCAATGGCATTTGGTATAGCAAAAGGGTTTGGATTCGATAAAGACATAGAAGCCTATCTTATTGAACTTTGTGGCGACAAACAGGATTTTGTGGACATGATTCTATATTTCAGTGACTCTATGCTGGCAAGAACAGCCGGAGGACTTATTGCTGGTATAGGTATAGTAATTTTACTTTGGTCTGTAATAAAAGTTATGAGCAATATAGAAAGTGCTTTCAACGAAATATGGTCAGTAAACAAACAACGTTCTATTACAAGAAAACTTAGTGATTATCTTACAATTATGTTGTTGGCACCATTTTGTCTTGTAATTTCCTATAGTGCAACATCATACATAACAACATTAATTGCAGATTGGGCTCTTTCCATTGAATGGGTAAATCGATTCAATGGACTAATCTCATTTGGACTAAATTTGATACCTTATAGCTTGCTTTGGTTTGCCTTTGCAATACTTTATCTTGTGATGCCAAACACAAAGGTGCAATTTAAATCTGCAATAATCAGCGGTATAATTTCAGGTATTGTTTTTCAAGTAGTTCAATATTTTTATGTAAAATTCCAAATTGGTGTTTCAAACTACAATGCCATATATGGAAGTTTTGCTGTAATTCCATTATTCCTTGTTTGGATGCAGCTTTCGTGGACAATAATTTTAATTGGTGCCGGAATATCATATTCTATACAGAATGTCAAAAATTTTGAATATGAACTGGAGGTAACGCAACTAAGCTATTCGCTTAAAATAAAACTTGCAATGCTAATAATGCGTTCTATTGCAGAACGATTCAAAAAAGGACTTCCTCCGCAAACCTCACAGGAAATTAGTGAAGACATTGATCTTCCACACAGAATAACCAAAATGATTCTCGTTGGAATGATTGACGCAAACATTGTACACGAAGTTAAAACAGATGAAGATCAGCAATTTGCCTATGCACCAGCATTCCATGTTGACGACATGACTATTTCTAACTGCGTGAAAAAACTATTAAATTCAGGAATAAATCAACTTGATTTTAAAGATGACGAAACCTTTCATAAAATCTCTGCTATAATTGACAACGCTGAATTTCCAGAGAACAAAGAGCTAACAAAGATATAGACCAATAAAAAAGGCAACCAATTGGTTGCCTTTTTTTAATCATAGACTTAATCAATACGGATACACACCTTCCGAAGCTCCCTTCATCAAAGCTTCGTATATTTCCTGATTACGAATGCTTAAATCCGTACGTTTTACTATTCTAAAACGTTCACAGTCCCAATAAAATGGTGCCAAACCATAATTTTTAGATTCTCTTGTAACTGTTTCAACCCATTGGCAAACACTTTTACGATGTAATTCTAAATTTCCAACCTCCTCATCGTCATCGCGATACTTACAACCATATTCACCCATGATTATAGGATAATCCTTATCAACAAATTTCTTTTTTAACTTACTGAATTCAGATTTTATATAACTAACACCATTACTTTTCGCAGCATTTTTCTCAGTCTGTACTGTATCTAGAAAATCTCCCCAATAATAACACATTTTTCCCCACGACTGATCTTCGTCAAGAGCTGTGAAATTAAATGGATTATAGCAATGCACTTCCAATGCTAAACGATCAGAAATTAGATCTTTCGGAAAATTCTTATAATACAAATAAGTCTTATCCATATCAGATTCCGGTCCTTGAACTACAAGCGTCCTAAAACGGTTATTTCCACCCGTTGAACGAACTGCATATATAAAAGACTGTTCATAAGCAACTATCGTCTCTAAACATGCTTTTATTTCGTTTGTATTAACATCTGGTTCATTTAATCCTGCAAAAATTAAATGATCGTCATAATCAATAAATTCATTCGCTATTTGAGTCCAATAATTTATATATTTTTTGTTCACCTCTTCATTAAACCCATTTGGAATATCATCTTCTATCCATCCCTTATCCCAATGAATATTTAGCATGACATACATGTTTTCGTTTATTGCATAATCCACAACTTCATGCACACGTTTCATCCATGATTCTTTTATAACACCATTAGACTGATAAATATCCCATGCGCAAGGAATTCTGACTGCATTAAAACCAACACTTTTCACATAAGAAATGATTTCCTGAGTAGTTTTCGCCTCACCCCACGAAGTTTCACCTCCTGTAGCTTCAAGTGTATTACCAAGATTCCATCCTGCATAAATAGAACTTACCACTTCTTTTGCTGTACGCATTCCATTAGGATTAATTGTATCGAAAGGATGTTCCAGTTCTTCCGGTTCCTCTGGTACTGATACTGTATCCAATTCTGTTCCTTCGTTTTCTGGCTTCGGATTATCTTTTGGAGAAGAACAAGAAAAAAGGCAGAAAGAAAGGAATGCCGTTAATAAGAATAAATTAATTTGTTTCATTTTATAACTTTTTTATTTACAAAATCTCTTTACAATATCGGAATAGGCATCAATTCGTCTGTCTCTAAAAAATGGCCAAATACGACGCACATCTTCAGAGCGCGAAAGCGACACTTCAACGACCATAACTTCTTCGTTTTCAGAAGATGCCTGTTGAATAAATTCACCTTGTGGACCAACCACAAAACTACTTCCCCAGAATTGAATACCGTTAGTTTGTCCGGAAGGATCTTTTTCCCAGCCAACACGGTTCACTGAAATTACTGGCAAACCATTTGCAACCGCATGTCCACGTTGAGAAATTATCCACGCATCACGCTGACGAGTCTTTTCATCTTGCGTATCACTTGATTCCCAACCAATTGCCGTTGGATAAATCAACATATCGGCCCCTTTCATTGCCATAATTCGTGCTGCTTCCGGATACCATTGATCCCAGCAAACAAGCACGCCCAATGTTCCAACAGATGTCTGAATCGGCTCAAAACCTAAATCGCCAGGCGTAAAATAAAACTTTTCATAGTATGCAGGATCATCAGGAATATGCATTTTTCTATATTTTCCAGCAATAGAACCATCTTTTTCAAACACAACAGCCGTATTATGGTATAAACCAGCCGCACGTTTTTCAAATAAAGATGTCACTAATACAACATTACATTCTTTTGCAACAGATGCATATAAATCAGTTGACGGACCAGGAATTGTTTCCGCAAGGTCAAAATTATTCACATCCTCTACCTGACAAAAATATGGCGTATTGTGTAATTCCTGCAACACAACCAATTCCGCACCTTGCGATGCACATTGTTTAATTTTTGAAACTATTTTATCCTTATTGGCCTCAACATTCTCGCTTATAGCCAATTGTACCAATCCTATCTTCAACTTCTTTTCCATCATTTTTATCTATAAAACACCTTTTGGATATTGCATTGTTACACAATGTAGAGAACCGTGCTGTAAAATTAAAACAGAACAATCTATTGGAACTATTTCTTTTGTAGGAAACAACGACTGCAAGATTCTTATTGCTTCTGCATCCGTTTCACAATTATAGACAGGCAATAAAACTGCGTCGTTCATAATTAAGAAATTAGCATATGTTGCTGGAATACGCTCACCATCTTCATCAAATATAGGTGGAGTCATAGGAAGCGGAACCAATGTATATGGAGTGCCATCAATAGTTGTAAACGCCTCCAATTCTTGTTTCATTGCCTGCAAATCTACATAATGCATATCATTTGCATTACCACAAGATACATAAGCAATCGTATGATTATCAACAAGTCTTGCCAAAGTGTCAATGTGCCCATCCGTATCATCGCCAGCAAGTTCGCCATGAGAAAGCCATAGAACTTTTTTCAACGAAAATGTTTCTTTTAAAAACGCCTCAATGTCAGTTTTCGTCATAGATGGATTGCGGAATTTACTCAACAAACAAGATTCCGTGGTCAGCATGATTCCTTCACCATCAGATTCAATTGAGCCGCCTTCCAAAACAAAATTTGAAAAATCTGTATAGCCTGTTTTAAAGATGCCATTCTTGTATAGCGCCGATGTTATTTTATCATCTTTTTCTGCCGGAAATTTCTGTCCCCAACCATTAAAACAAAAGTCATACAAAACATATTTACCGTCTTCTATAACTGTAATTGCCCCATGGTCACGAGCCCAAACATCATTGGTATCAACTTCTACAAATGAAATGTTTTCATTTAGAACCGCTCCCAATTCAGATTTTACATCTTGTATATTTTTACAAGCAATTATCAGTTTTTGTCTGCAACTAATTTCTCTTGCAATATTCACAAAACAAGCAAGTGCACGCTCATACACAGGAGCAAAATCTGTCCCTCTATGAGGCCAAGTCAACTGTATGCAATCTTGTGATTCCCACTCTGCTGGTAAACGCTTCATTTGTCTATCAATTTATTACAAAAGTATGAAAAATATTGTTTGCTTCACTATTAGGAACACATCCATCAATCGTTTACGATAACAATATTTTCTGCAGGGATTAGATCTTCGCAACGATATTTTCGGAATAATTGAACAACAGTTACCACATCTTTTTGGCAATATTCCACAATACGAGGAAGATTATGTTCTTTCCAATAGACATCGCATACCTGCGAACCATCAATATCATCTTTTGGCGTAGGAATGCCGAAAATATGGGCAAGCAATGCTAACGAAGTATAGTTTTTATAGTCTGCAAAGCGCCATAAATCCAACGTATCAAAATGTTGAATCTCCCAAGGTTTCTTCCCTCTCGTATCCAACGAAATTGGTACCTTAATTCCATTTATCAACGCACGACGGGCAATAAAAGGAAAATCAAACTCATATCCGTTATGAGCGCAGAAATATGTTTTTTTCGTATTAAAATATTTGTTGACCAAAGCAACAAAATCCTCTAACAATTGATGTTCATCATCGTTTGCAAATGAACGGACTCGTAGTTGATAGCCATTTTCTTTTTTACGCAGAAATGCGACCGAAATACAGATTATTTTTCCAAATTCCGCAAAGATCCCCGCTTTTTTATACAACTCTTCTGGTGAAATATCGTCCGTTTTCATTCGTACGGACTTTTTCACCCACAAATTACGTTCCTCCTCCGACAATTCTGATTCAAGACCATGTTGCGGCACAGTCTCAATGTCAAGGAATAAGATTTTGGTAATGTCAATACCTGTTACTGTGGTGTCCATTAAATAGTGATTTGTTATTGGTGGTTAGTGATTAAAATTTTGGGGCATTGAATCCTTTTAAGAAACTTTCCCAAGTATTTGTTATTTCATAAACATGTTCTCCAAAATAAAACAAATACGGCTGAATAGTTTCCCTTGTCACATATCCAGGAATTGGTGCTACCATATTATACTTTTCAACCATATAAATAGTTGTCGGATAGCTCATTTTTCCTTGCAATAATTTTATAGCTAAATCATGCGTTTTTCCCGAATTCGTATATACAGAATCGCGGTATGTGATTTTTTCATTTGTTTCTGCATTTAGTTTTACGGCATAAAAATTTGAGTTTATATAATTAACAACAGCACTGTCTTTATATGTGGTTGCATCAAGCCGTTTACACCAACCGCACCAATCTGTATAAACATCTATCAAAACAGGCTTTCCATCTTTTTTTGATAATTCCATTGCCTTTTCAAAAGACATCCAATTAATCTGAGAAAAAGACGAGATACTTACCAATACCATTATATAAATCAATCCTATTTTTTTCATGACCATCACATTTAATATTATTGCAAGTTTAAAATAATTCTTTGGATTTTCAGCTTTTAAAAGAACTCTTTTATCCTTACTATATTGTGATAAATAAGATAATTTTACAAAAAATCACATCAAACTTATTGTAAGTAAAAAAAATGAGTATATTTGCACCGTGATTTTCACAGGGCTCCGTAGCACAATTGGATTAATGCCCCTGACTACGGATCAGGAGATTGGGGGTTCGAACCCCTCCGGAGTCACCAATAAAAACGCGAGTAATTGAAAAAATTATTTGCGTTTTTTTGTTTTATTGAAAACTTCCGGAATTTTTCCGATTTTTTTTAATTTCCTCTTACATTTTCCAATTTTCGGCAGATGCATTATCTTTATAACCTCCGCGAAATGTGTTTAATATTGCGCAACATTTTTTCTTCATGTTTTTTATATTTCTTATCATAACCCCACAAACGCCAATAATAATTAAGTGAATCATAATCGTTTTTAGGAATCTTTAAATGTTCTATTCTTTTTGCAGATTTTCTAATTCGTGTTTTTTGTCGTACAGACCGTTTTTGTAACGTGTCTTTTCTTCGGTTTCAATTTTTAAGTTATTCTCCAAATCCGAAAGCATTTAAGTTAATGCGTCGTCAAGATTATTGCAGTCCGGATTCTTTTTTTGAACTCTGCAATTTTGTTGAATGTTTCCTGTTTGATTTTGATTTTTTCCATGTTTATATTGACTTTTATTTTTTTATTTTATATTTGCATCGACGTTGTGTGGCAGCTTGACCGCGAATTGACGTTAAAAGCACTTAATTTAAGTGCTTTTTTTATTGTTGTTTATTGGATTATGTTTTTTGTCATAATTCATTCACTCAAAAATTTCTGTAAATCAATACAATAAACATAATTGTTATAACAAAAACAAAGGGTTTTCGTTGCTCTAAACATTGGAAACCTAAACAAAAAAATTTGATTTTTTAAGTGTAAAAAACGGCTATAAAAATGCCACATAATTCTCAAATTACCGCTTTTTATATCTTTATTTGATAATTCAATTATCGAATTCCTCCGGAGTAAAAAAAACGCAAATAGCTGATAGCCATTTGCGTTTTTTTTATGAGTTTCATTTATAGAGGTTTCACAGCTCCACCGCTCTCTACATTCCAAAAGATTCCACTACTTTGTCTTATTTTAAAAACATCATGCAGAAGCATTTTGTCTGTATCTGTAATAAAAATTTGCCCAAAATCTTGTTTCTCAACAATATCAAAGATATTTTTCGCCCTCTGTTTATCTAGCTTATCAAATAAATCATCCAATAAAAGAATAGGTTTTTGACCATTTTTAAATTCTTTTATCAGCTGATATTGTGAAAATTTCAATGCCAATAAAAAAGATTTTTTTTGCCCTTGCGAAGCGACCGATTTCACTAAATTTCCATCGAAATAAAACTGTAAATCATCACGATGTATTCCTACGCTAGTATATGTCAGAATTTTATCCTTCTCGAGATTTTTCGCCAACAGCGTTCTCATATCTCCTTTATCTAACTGAGATTCATAAGAAATTGTACATTCCTCAGTCTCTGCTATTTCCGAATAGAAAGAATTAGTCCGTTGCGAAAGTATCTCCACAACCTTTTTCCGTTCCTGATATATTGCAAGTCCCAGTATAGAAAGCTTCTCATCCAAGATAGACAAATACGTTTCATCAAAACCGCCCTCCTGTTTCAACAAAGAATTTCGTTGCTGCAACAATTTACTGTAAACTAACAAATTAGAAAAATACTCACGATTATACATTGAAATAAATGTATCAAGGAATTTTCTTCGTTCTGAGCCACCCTCATTTATCAACGAAATATCCGAAGGAGAAACAAACACTAAAGGTAATATGCCAATATGATCTGAAAATCTTGTATATTTTTTTTCATTGCACTTTATTATCTTTGATTTATCATCCTGATTATAAGCACATGAAATCTTTAGTTGAACATCTTCCACATCATAATTTCCCTGTATAAGAAAAGACTTTTCACCATTCTTCACATTCGCTGCATCATTAGTCTGCAGAAAACTTTTGCAAAACGACAAATAGTAAATTGCATCTAAAATGTTAGTTTTCCCCACACCATTCATCCCTATCAAGCAATTGACAGTTTCGTTACACGAAAAAGACATTTCCTCGATATTTCGATAATGATATACAGATAAATTCTTAAGAATCATACTATAACGACTTCGGTTGCCATAAACAATATGGCGGTTTATTAACAGTGTACGAATATAAATCCGAAGCGAGTTCCGTATTTTCAAATACTTCCGTAGCTTCTTCCCTATGGCCATCCAATGACTTATAGCGTGCCGAATAGTGGCCAATTATCAACTTTTCTGCATTTGCAAGTTTTGCACATTCTGCGGCCTGCCTTGCCGTTGAATGAAAAGTTTCTTTTGCCAAATCTGAATAATTCTGCAAAAAAGTTGCTTCATGATACATCAAACGAACATTTTTGATGTATTCTGCAATTTCTGGTTTAAAAACAGTATCTGCAATATACGCATACGAGAATGCCGGTTTCGGATCAGTTGTCAATTCCGTATTTGCAATCACCGTACCGTCACATAAGGTGTAATCCGCACCTTGTTTTATGCTTTTTACATCTTCTATACTAATATTATACTGAGATATTGCAGCCTTCTTTATATTTCGTTCACGCTCATTTTCAGCGAAATAAAATCCCCAGCAGTCTATTCTATGAGACAGATAAATTGAATAGATTTTATAATTCTTCTTTTCTTCAATACATGCAAACGGTTCTTTGGGTAATTCCTTGAAAAAAAGCGGAAATTTCAGATTTTGTTCTTCACAACGAAAATGAAACCGTACAATTTCTTCCAACCCCTTCGGACCATAGATTACCAACGGGGTTTTGCGTCCAGTAAGATTCAGCGAAGCCAAAAGACCAAAAATCCCATAATAATGGTCACCATGCAAATGAGATATGAAGATTACGTTTATATTTTCAAAAGGAACTTTTGCACGTCGAAGCTGCATTTGCGTTCCCTCTCCGCAATCCAACAAGAAATATTTCCCTAACGCATGAAATATTTGAGACGACGGAAAACGTAATGAATTTGGAGTTGCTGAACTACAACCTAATACGGTGAGTGAATAATCCTCCATGTATTAATCGTTTTGCAGAAAATCCTCTGCTTTTTCCTTATTTGCCACGATATTCAGCACAGATTCAAGCTGCGAGATTGTAATCAAACGATCGACAGCTTCCTGTAAACCACAAAGGACAAACAAACCTCCAGAATTCTTACACAAACGATTTGCGACCAAAATTGCACTCAAACCTGACGAATCACAATAGGAACAATTCGACAAATCAAGAACGATATTCTTTTCTCTGTTTCCGTTCAATTGAACAAAATCAGATTTCAAAGGAGTCGCAATCTGAATGTCCAAACGTTCTGCAAGAACCTCTACCAAGGTATAAGTTGAATGCTTTGTAATTTTACAGTAATCCATCGCAAAAAGAATTTAGTGAAAAACAAATAAATTTTGTTTTACTGCAAATATATCATTTTTTCAAAACAAAAAAGGAGACGATTACAGAAATAACAACGATTAGCGTTTTATCTTTGCAAAAACAATTTCGAACAATGAAAAAAAACATTGCAGTTACCATTTTGTTGATTTTCTGCATAGGAAACGCTTTTACTCAAACAAAGAATTACATCGTTCCTGAAAAGATGAACTGGTGGTACAACTCACGCTTCGGAATGTTCATCCATTTAGGTTCATATTCATATTACGGACACGGGGAATGGTGCATGTACAACGAAAACTGGACAAAAGAAGACTATCAAAATAAAATCACAAAACGTTTTAATCCCGTGAATTTCAATGCGGAACAGATTGTTTCGTTAGCAAAACAAGCCGGAATGAAATATATTATCATAACAGCAAAACATCACGAAGGTTTCTGCATGTGGGAAACAAACGTTAATGATTTTAAAGATTACACAGGAACAACAAATTTTGACTTATATCACTTTCTTGGTTTCCAGCGTGATTTACTAATGGAACTCAAAAATGAATGCGACAAACAAGGATTATATTTCGGACTCTACTACTCTATTCTGGATTGGAACCATCGTTCTCAATATAAACAAAACTATTGGTCGGAACTTTACTCATTAGAAGTCAAAGATTCATTTGTCGAAGCCGAAAAAGAACAGATAAAAGAACTTATAGAACGCTATCACCCAAGCATACTTTGGTTTGACGGAGACTGGTGCGAAGTAAAAGACTCTGCAACAACATTTTATTGGTGGCAGAAACAAGATGCAATCAATTTGCAAAGTTATATTTTATCAATAGATTCCACAATTATCATTAATGAAAGAATTAAAAGAAATTTAGGTTTAGGAGACTTCATCTGCTCCGAAGAAAAAATTCCATCAAAGCCTTTGGAACGCCAATGGGAAACCTGTCAAACAATGAATTCGAGCTGGGGATTCGACTCAACAAAAATCAACAATTACAGAAGTCCTGACACACTAATTCATGAAATAGAAGCTATTGCCAGCCTTGATGGAAATTATCTTCTAAACATAGCTCCTAAAGGCGACGGTTCCTTGTGCGAAAAGGATGTCTCAAATCTATTATCTATCGGAGAATGGATGAATAAATACGGAGAATCAATCTACTGTACTACACGAAATCCTTTTTCAACAAAACCGTCATGGGGATTTTACACAAAAAAAGAAGGCAAACTATATTGCCATATAACAGCCCCAAACTACTGGAACAATATTGGATACATCTGCGTTCCTGAAATGCAGAATAAAATCAAGAAAGTTTACGAATTAAGCAAGCCTGAGAAGCTCTTAGCCTTCAAAACAAATGAAAAAGAACATCAAACCTATATATTATTAAAATCATTAGCAAAACCAGACAAAACATCATCTGTGATTGTTATTGAAGTTGAAGGTACCCCTACTGAGAAATGAAAATATACACAAAAACCGGAGACAACGGAACCACAAGCCTTATTGGAGGAACGCGAGTATCAAAAAGTGACAAACGAATCGAAGCTTACGGAACAATAGATGAATTAAATTCGTACATTGGACTTATCAGAGACTTATACAACAACAACGAGACAAGCGCTCAACTTCTTGATATTCAAAACAAATTATTCATTGTTGGTTCAACAATAGCAAACGAAAAACCTGAAACGATTAAATTACCAACAATTGAAGAAAAAGACATCATTGACATCGAAAGATTCATAGATAACATTAACAAAGATTTACCGGAAATTAAAACATTTATCATTCCCGGCGGACATCATATCTCTTCTTTCTGCCAAATTGCAAGAACAAAGTGCAGAAAAGCAGAAAGAATACTTGCAGAACCAGATGCAAGCAATCTGCAAATTAGGTTATCAACAACCTATTTAAACCGCCTAAGCGACTACCTATTTGTGTTAGCGAGAAAAGTTCTTAAAGATTTCAACAAAAGCGAAATTCTATGGAATCCCACTTTGTAAATTCTATAAAATTCTTTTTATTCGCAGAAAATTAAATAGAATAAATAACACTAAAATTTATATCAAACTATGTATTGGACACTAGAATTAGCTTCTAAATTGGAAGATGCCCCATGGCCAGCAACCAAAGAAGAATTAATTGATTTTGCAATTCGTTCGGGAGCACCTCAAGAAGTAATTGAAAATCTTAACGAAATAGAAGACGAAGGCGAAGTTTACGAAAGTATTGAAGAAATTTGGCCAGATTATCCAAGCAAAGAAGATTTTCTTTTCAACGAAGATGAATATTAATCATTAATAAAAAAGGCAGCCAAAAAGGTTGCCTTTTTTATTATTTACTTATCTGAGATTTTATTTTTCATCGTCTTTCAACAAGTAACCGAACTGTCGAAGGTCTTTGGTATTGTTACGCCAGTCTTTTTCAACCTTCACAAACAAATCGAGATAGATTCCCTTTCCTACAAATTCCTCTATATCCTTTCTTGCTTCCATTCCTAAGCGCTTAATTCCCTCGCCTTTCTTTCCTATAATGATACCTTTTTGAGAATCACGTGCAACGTTTATTACTGCTCGTATATGAACATTTTTAGGAGCTTCCTCATATTGTTCAACAACAACCTCACAAGAATATGGAATTTCCTTACTATACAATTTCAATATTTTTTCACGAATAATCTCCGAGACAAAAAAACGCATCGGTTTGTCTGTCAACGCATCCTGGTCATAATAGGGTTCGCCTTCTGGTAACAAAGCAATTATTCGCTTCATTATATAGTCAATATTGAACTTATTGAGAGCCGAGCAAGGAATTATTTCTGCTTTAGGAAGCTGCTCTTCCCAATATTGAACAAGACTGACAAGCTTTTCTTGGTCAATCAAATCAATTTTGTTAATCACTAACAAAACAGGAACATGATCCATTTTCTTTACCTTTCCAAGAAAATCCGCATTTTTATCTGCAGTTTCCTGTACATCAGTTATATAAAGGATTTCGTCTGCATCCACAAGAGCAGATTCTGAAAATTTCAGCATAGATTCCTGCAATTTGTATGCAGGTTTCAAAACGCCAGGCGTATCTGAAAAAACAATCTGATGATTATCACCATTTACAATACCCAAAATACGATGACGTGTTGTCTGCGATTTTGAAGTCACAATAGACAATCGTTCGCCGACAAGCTCATTCATCAATGTTGACTTGCCAACATTTGGGTTTCCTACAATATTTACAAATCCTGATTTAAAAGCCATTATGCGTATGCTCCACGTTTCAAAATTGCCACCTCTTTTTGAGTCAAATAACGCCAATGACCTCGAGGTAAATCTTTTTTAGTTAATCCTGCAAAATATACACGGTCAAGTTTTTCAACCTGATAACCATATTTTTCAAAAATACGACGGACAACATGGTACAATCCAGAGTGAATTTGTATTCCAACCTGATTTCTTTCGCCATCGACATATTGAATATCATCTACATCTATATGTCCACCTTTTATCTCTGTTCCGTCTTCAGTTACAACAGCATCTAAATCTACTCCATTGTCACGAATTGCTTCAAAATCTTCCGGAGACAAATTCTTGTTTAAGAACACATGATAGATTTTCATTTTGTTATAACGAGGATGAGTTAGACGTTCAATTAAATCTCCATCGTTTGTAAGCAACATTACACCTGTTGTGTCACGGTCCAAACGGCCTACATTCTTCACCTCAACGTCTGTTTTCACATAATCAAAGATTGTACGTCTTCCCATATCATCCGATTTAGTTGATATACAATCTTTTGGCTTATTAAAAACCACATACACACGTCTTTGCGAAGTAAGCTTTTTACCATCCATAACCACCTCGTCGCCGGGGAAAACCTTAGTAGAAAAGTCTGTAATCTTTTTTCCATTCACCATAATTTTTCCTGCAGCGATCAAATCGTCTGCTGCCCTACGCGAACACACACCAGCCTGCGAAATGAATCTATTCAAGCGATATCCTTCTGCTTCCGTTGCAGGGCGTTTTATTTCAATTTCAGGTTCCTGAGGAACAGAATCCATTACCACCATTTCCTCATCATTCCATTCATCATCGAAATTACGGGAAATAATACTTTTTTCTATTGAAGTGTAATCGGTTGGATTTTCGTAATTCTTAACAAATTTTCTAGGCTTTGAATCCTGAAAACGGCGAGGGCGAAAATCTTTTCTTTCACCATTTTCATTATCGAACTTACGATAGCCTCTTCTTTCTTCAGAATCGAAACGACGAGGTTGAAAATCACCATCAAAACTACGACGTGGTCTGTCATCGAAACGACGTGGTTTAAATTCTCTTCTTTCCTCTGAATCACTATTAAATCTTCTTGGTTTACGTTCATCTGAATTAAATCTGTCAAATCGTTTTTCATCATCAAAACGACGACGAGGTTTATCATCATTAAAACGGCGAGGTTTAAATTCTCTATTTTCTCCTTCGAAATTTCTTGGTTTTGAAAAACGAGGACGTTCAAAATCATCACCTTCATCTCTTCTGAACGGCTTTCTTTCTCTATTAAAAGACCGTTCACGTGAATTCCAATCCCTACGGGTTCTATCGCTACCTCTTCCACCAAAAGGTTTACGTCCACCGCGTGACTCGAATTGTTTTTCGTTGTTTTCCATACCGAATATTTTTTAAGTGTGCAAAGATATAAAAAAAGCATAACGCACGTTATTTCAAGGAAAAATTACACTGCTCGCCATGAAAATTGACTTCGTTATTTTTAAAATCTCTTTTTTAGCTTAAAATTCTTATTTTTGCGAAAAATAAAGATCAATGAGTGGAATAATCGCAATCGTAGGAAGACCAAATGTTGGGAAATCTACACTTTTCAACAGACTTGTAGAAGAAAAACAAGCTATTATAGATGCAAAAAGTGGAGTAACACGTGACAGAAATTACGGGGAAGGCGTTTGGAACGGACGCGAATTCACTGTGATTGACACTGGTGGTGTTACAATAAAATCTGATGATGCATTTGAAGATGCAATCTGCAAGCAGGTTGTTATGGCAATGAACGAAGCCGATGTCATTATTTTCATGGTTGACGTAAAAACCGGCATCACCGATCTGGACTCAAATGTTGCAGACATGCTTCGTAGAGCAAACAAGCCTTTCTTTTTAGTTGTAAACAAAGTTGACGATGGGAAATATTTATATGACGCTACAGAATTCTATTCTTTAGGATTAGGCGACTATTTTACAATCTCATCTGCAAACGGAAGTGGTACCGGCGACTTACTTGACGCAGTTATTGCAAAACTTCCACCGGAAAAACCAAAAGACGACAGCAAAAATGTTGAGGAAATTCCACATGTTGCTGTTGTAGGTCGTCCAAACGTTGGAAAATCATCATTTATCAACGCTTTAATCGGCGAAGAACAACATATAGTAACTCCTGTTGCAGGAACAACACGTGACTCAATCGGAACAAGATTCAACAAATTCGGATACGATTATTATTTCATCGATACTGCCGGCCTTAGAAAAAAAGAAAAAGTAAACGAAGACCTAGAATTCTATTCAGTACTACGTTCTATCCGTTCTTTGGAATCTGCCGACGTGTGTGTATTAATGATTGACGCAAACGATGGAATTGAGTCACAGGACATGAATATTTTGCACCTCATCATTAAAAACAATAAAGGTGTTGTAATTTGTGTAAACAAATGGGACTTAATAGAAAAAACAACAAACACAGCACGAGATTTCGAAGAAAACTTGCGTAAAAAAATAGCTCCATTCAGTGATGTTCCAATCATTTTCACATCGGTATTGGAGAAACAACGAATTCAAAAGATTCTAGAAAAGATTCATGAAGTTTACGAAAATAGAAAAAGACGTGTACAAACAGCCCGTTTGAACGAAATCATGCTTGAAGCTATTGATAGATTTTCTCCACCTGCAATCAAAGGTAAAAACATAAAGATCAAATATGTTACTCAATTACCAACTCCATATCCAGCCTTTGCATTTTTTGCAAGCAATGCGAAATATGTAAAAGATTCGTACAAACGCTATCTTGAAAATCAGCTCCGCAAGAATTTCAATTTCAACGGAACAACCGTAAGAATTTATGTGAGAGATAAATAAAAACTCATTTATAAAAAAACTCCCGGTAGAAAAATCTATCGGGAGTTTTTTATTGACAACCAGCAGTACTTATCTGCACGTGTCGCAAAGAATAATTACTTCCTCTTGTGGAATCGGTGCAGACTGATACAAGTAAACAACCGAGTCGTGCTGATTTTCGCCCTCGCCAACTTTCACAATTACTTTGTCTTTAACCACGCTTGCTCCAACAAACGGAACACCTACGGTGAAACATGAATCATATTCGTCACCTAAAGTATTAACCCTTACCGAAACGCATATATCACCGGATGATGCGTTTATAGACTTTAGTACAATTTGTGAATCTTCGTCTGTAACCTGAGGCGTTTTCACCTCTTCTTTGTTGCAGGCAACTATCGCTGCCAATGCAAATGCTGAAATAGCAAATAGTTTTTTCATAGTTTTATTGTTTTATAAATATTTGACTTCCAATATTGTTCACAACCAACGTATAAACACCTTTTGGCAACATTGAAACATTGATGCTTGCCATTTCTCCACATTCGGTTTGCAAAACCATTTTGCCTTGCATATCGAATATTTTGATTTCGTTGTTGTTTGTTGGCAAGGTTATAATTAAATAGTCTTTTACGGGGTTAGTGAAAGTGTATGAAGATTTTATTATATTTTGTTCAAGGCTTGTCTTATTCTTTTGATAGTATGTTTTAAAACAATCCGATTTTCCCAAAGGGTAGGACATTTTTTCATTCGTTTTTAGGCAACGTAATCCTTTTTCGTTAATACATAGTAAACACTCAGCATCAGTGAAAAGATTTTCAATCAAATCATACTCGCTTCCTATATTTTCTATCCACGAACCACCATAGTAATATGTTTCTGGAGAAAATAACTGATATTGTCTATAGTTATTCAACAAATCAATTTCTTGAACAATTGCAGGAATACTTTGATGATAACCTTCATCAGAATATCTGTCCTCTATAAATATCGTATTATTTACTTCAAACCTTTTTGAAAAATCATATAACAAAAATTCTGTATTGTTTTCTTCAGCAAAATAAATTTTATTCTCTTCATTACGGATTCCTCCAATATATTTATCGTTTTCGGAAAACAATGTGTCATTCAATAAATACAATTTATTATATTCTTTCTCTTGTATAATTGTATCACCTTTTATACCATATATTTTGTATATGTATTTTCCTGTTGGTTGAACGTCAAAATTTCCATCAACTTTATATTCATTATATGAATACAGCCAGATAGGACTGTCCTCTTTAGTAGGAAATTTTGTAATTTGAGCACAACAAAAAGATGTAACATAAATCACGAAAAAAGATATGGAAAATAGAAACCTCATAACAGTTTATTTTTTTACTTTTACATAATTAGGAAACACCACATCTCCATTACTTGTAACTTTTAATTGCGCCATTGCACCCATTGCCATCATACTTGAGGCAAAAAACAGTAATACTTTTTTCATAACTACATTTTTATTTGTTAAACATTTACAATTATATAGATAGGAAAAAATGAAAAGACTGCACGGAGTTGCAATATTTTTTCAAGACTCGTAAAACTTTGCAAAATTAACGAACAAGAAACTTGCAAGACTGTTTGTTTGTTGAAATAATATAAGCTCCCTTGGGAAATGATGAAACGTCAATTTCTGCAGACTTTCCAATGCGTTGCCGAAACAATGTTTTCCCATTCAAATCGTGTATCAACACAAGGCTGTGAGAGGTTGGCAGTGATATTTGGATTGACTTTTCCCCAATTTTCAACCAGTTTATGCTTGATGTATCTGGAATTTCTTTGTTAGTATTAAATTGTACATACTCAGCACTTTTTTCAACACCAACGGCATACCAAGCATTTTCAACGGAATTGCTATACGTTGTATTGGGAAACAAATCTTTTGCTGCTTTAATAGTACATTCTCTCATATCTGCATAATTACTTGTTGCTGTCAGATAATTAGTTTCTGCACGATAAACAATTCTTGCAGCGTTATCCAGTCCAATCCCTGTTACAGTATATGCATTATTTAAGTCGTTGGTACCGGAACCGCCTTGGCACAACAAATAGAACCAATAGTTCAAAATACCACTATTAGTGTGGACTCCGCAATAATCATTACTTTCTGTGGGCGTACAATCTGTCGTTTGAACCCAAAAAGTTCCTCCGTATGTATCTGGTTGTCCTTCAACCTTGGGATTACTCATATTTCGCAAAGCATCGTGACCAGTCCGAATATCAACATCCTCTCCAATAAGCCACGTTTGTTTGTCCGAAGTGTAGTAATTCTCAACACAAGCAGCCCAAATGTCGCTCAGACCTTCGTTAATTGCACCGGACTCGCCTTTGTATTTCAATTTTGCAGAATATGCACACAATGCGTGTCCAAACTCATGTGCAACTATATCCAAACTGGTCATTATATCGTAATTTTCGTTTCCGTCACCAAAACAAAACGCATTTATAGAACTTGACCAAAAGGCATTTTCATAGTTTGTCCAATAATGAACATAACAATTTATAGGACTACCGGCATTATCGTAACTACTTCGATTGAAAACCGTATTAAAATAGTCATAGGTTTTCATAGCAGCCCAATGCACGTCCAATGCTCCGTCATCTTTTGATTGATTATGAAATTCACTCGTCGTCCAAAAATTGTCGGCATCGGTAAATTCAGTTAGATTTTTCGTATTATTAGTGTGATTGAGGTTTTGGGTAAAAATACCATTTCCTCTGGTCATATCACATAACACGTAATTTGGAGCCAACTGCGTTGCTCCTATTGTTCGATTTCCATTATATCGCGTGTTTGCTGTTCCGTTGTGATAATAAATCAGAGGATTTTTTCCAAGAATATTCCCGTATTGTTCATCAATTATAACATCAACTGCTGTTTCAATGTTTTCTTCGTCGGTAATTGAAACAAGACTTGCATAGTATAGATTTTCATCTGTTTCATCGAAGTTGTTTTTCGTAATTATCTTGTCTATTGCATACCGAAAATTATACATAGAATCGGAAAACTCCGACTTTGCAATTTGTATAATTTCTGCATTTGTTAGTTGTGCAACATTCCCAATATTTTCAATTGAAGAATAATATGTACCATTGATTGTTGCTATTACACCATTTTTAGCATGAACCAATATGTCTGAATCGCAGAATCTATAGTCTTCATAGTATTGGTGCATCCTCAGCAGGGTTGAATTATTCTCCTGTGAAATTTCTATTCCTCCTATGCGAAAGGCAAGACGTGGGTCAGTGGACAGAATATCCCGTAACATTTGGTCTATGTTCGTCGTGTCGCAAGGTATATCATTTTCCAAAGTATGAAATATTCGTAAGGCATTTTGCGAATAACACAGTTCACAGAAACATAGACAAATTATAATTAGTATTCTTTTCACTGTAATTTTCTGATTTATATAACGGCAAAGAAAATTCTTTTTTTCACATTAACAACAAACATCAAAATAATATATGCCTACCAAATAAATTTAATTCCTAACGGGAACGAGAATGTAAACGGATGTTCTGTGTAGTACATTTCTAAATTTGTTTTTGTAGAAAAATAATATTGTATGCTTGGTTCTGCAAAAACACTTATGTTAGACGTAATGTTGTATTGCAAGCCAAACCCTGTACCTACCGACCATTGCAGCGGCACACGAATATCGGTTGTGTCGATAGCTTTTGTTGAACTTTGTAGTAAGACGTATTTGTTGAACTGCGAATGAATTGGTATGCTCATTGTAACGCCAAGATCCCCGTATAAACTCCAATTTTTGAATGTTACTATCTCATAGAAACATTTCGCCGGTATGCCAATGTAGTGAATCGTTTGCAATCGTCCGTTGGTTTTAATGCCACTGGAGTCTATCTCAAAATCGGAAATTTGTCGGATATAGCTTACACCCGATTCAACTCCCGCACGTTTGCTCCAATGGTAATGTGCAGACAACGACAAGACAATAGGCATATAATGATGTTTTGTATAGAAAACATTGTTTTCGATTGGAATTATAATGCCCGGTCCAGGCGTGATGGTTCCCTCTTGATTATCTATCGTAAATATTTTGTCCTGTTCATCAAAACTTCCTGCGTATGCAAATCCCATAGTCCATTTTGGCGAATTTTTGGCATAGTTTGCCTTTTGGTGTGGGAATACATCTGCAAGCTCGTAATACGGCGACTCCGTCTTCTGTATAAATTGTAGCGTATCGCCGCTTTTTTCGTCATACAAAGAGTCGGCCGCCATTACAATCTGGTCTGCAGCTGTCGTCGTGTCGGATACAACAGCCACGGATTTTTGTTTCTCTATCTTTCGGATTATGTCGGTGTCACAAACAACCGTATGACGTGTCGGTTGTTCAACAATCAAAGTTGCTTGCTCATGTTCTATCTGTTGAATATTTTTTATTTCTATTTGATTGTCAACAACTTGCAAACCTTTATCAACAATTTTATCTTCTTTTTTGAGAAAGAAGTACGAAATCGGAATAAGAAGCAACAGCAGTACAGCCCAGTATTGACGAATCATTTTACGTAGCATTTTTCTTGCCCGTGCCAATTGCGATGACGACGAATGGGGTTCAATATTCAGCAAAGCGGCAATCTCATTGTGCGACAATCCCTCAAATACAGCAAGACGAAATACCCGGGCACAGCCTTCGGGTAGCTTGTCAACCAAACTCATTAATTCATCCAACGAAAAATCTTTCACATCTTGTTGTGACTCATCACTAATAACCTCTGATTTTTCGGATTCTTCAACAGAAACAATATGATGTGCTTTTTGGTACTTAATATATTGCAACGCAGCGTTTTTCGTTATCGTCTTCATCCATCTTTCCGCCTTGTTGTTGTCTCGCAATTGGTCGAGGGACGTAAAAATAATCACAAACGAATCGTGCAGAACATCACTAATGGCCTGCCTATCTGACAGATATCTCTGGCAGACCTTTGTCAATGTTTTTGCGTATGTCTTATACAATACACCAAGAGCTTCAGGATCTCCCTTTTTGCATCGATCTATCAGTTGTGATATTTCCATTAGTTTATACTATTCCAAGAGTATAGATTCAGAAAAATAAAAAGACTGCACGGAGTTGCAATATTTTTTTTACTACAAAATTACAGCAAATAAATCCGTAAAGAATTTATATTATTTCCAAAAATTAAATTGTAGGTCTAATGGTCAAAAAAGTACCTGAAAACCTTCTAATAAATTGAATTTTATATATTTACAGCATTTTTAAGAAAATGAGTAAAAATCTGCTTTTATTGCAATGGAAAAAATGTAATTCGAAAAGGTGTTCAAAGAGGATTACAACGCTGGTTTTGTAAGGATTGTTGTCGATATTTCACAAGGACAGAGCAAATATCAACAGAACTGCTATATGAAGAATACATAAAGGGAAAACAAACGTTAAAACAACTTTCAGAATCCCATCAGATATCAATAAGTACAATCCAACGTCGTTTTAAAACAATACACCACAAGCGCTTGGTGTCAAAAGAGAAAGATGTGGTTGTCTTGATGGACGCCACGTATTGGGGACACAGATTCGGTGTCTTGGTGTTTAAAGATGCGCATAGGAATAAAATATTATGGAGAAAGTTCCTGTCCAAGAAAGAAACAGTCACTGATTACATAGAAGGCGTAGAATGGCTCGAAAATAATGGTTTTAACATATTAGGACTCGTTTGTGATGGATTAAAAGGTCTCGCTACGGCACTATCCAAGTACAAAGTTCAGTATTGTCAGTTTCATCAAGTAAAGACAGTGAAATTTTATCTTACAAGTAAGCCTGAACTACAAGCTTCAAAGGAACTTACATATAGCATTACAACTTTGTCATACGGATAAAGAGTCGTTCGTAGGAATGTTTGAAGAGTGGTACTTGCGATGGAAAGACTTCTTAAAAGAAAGGAGTGTTGAACCCAAAACAGGAAAAACTCGTTTTACGCATCAACGCTTACGTAGTGCCTATTTAAGCATAAAACGGAATATGGACTTTATTGTAGACTTTTTACGATTATCCTGAAACTACCTTGCCAAACACTAACAACGGTATAGAAGCACTCTTTACAGATCTAAAAACAAAAATCCGAGTTCATAATGGATTATCTAAGCTAAATAGAATGAAATTTATTGACCAATACTTTTACAACAAAAAGTAGGTACTTTTTTGACCATTAAATAAAAATATTCAAATTTCAGGTACCGTTTTGACCATTAAGCCGGATTTCAACTTTCAGTTAGGTGATTCCGAAGGTTTTGTAAACATGCCTTTATGCATGAAAGATTTAAAATTCGTGGCAATGTTCACTGAATATGAAAAAGGTCCAGTGAAAGCATCTTTCCGTTCCAAGGGTAATTTCCCTGCCAATGAGTTTGCCGGAGATTTCTTTAATGGAGGAGGACATTTTAATGCTGCTGGAGGAAAATATCAAGGAACTCTCTCCGAAGCAATAGAAGCTTTTCGTAAAGGTTTAGAAAGTTACAAAGAAAAACTTCAATCTGAAAGTAAATACTAAATGGGAAGTTATTAATCTACCCTTTTTTATTTTCTATCCAGCACCACAATTTGTACATCAAATATCCCCAAACTAGAAATAACACAATGTGTACCCACATTGGTATTGCGGTTTGGAAATCTGCGGCATTCACAAAATTCTCAAAGTTGGGAATATCAGCATAATAATATGCTCCTGCACCAAAGTCAAGGTTTTCCTGCAAACCAAGTCCCTGGCACATAATAAAAATGGAACCTGCAAGAATACAGGTTCCAACTATAATTGTAATGATTTTGAAAATCTTCACGCTATTTGTCCAATACAGGAATGTCGAAAATCACACCTGACAATAACAACCAAACAGCCACAAACGTAAGGATAATGTTAAATATCTGGCCTACAATGTATAACCACAACACTTTTCCACCTTGCATTTGTTTTATGATTTCGCTGAATTTGGTATCAAGACCAATACTTGTAAAGGCAAGCACAAATGCCCAGTTTTTGTATTGATCAAGAACTTTATTGATTGCTCCAACTGTTGAGCTATCTGTCATTGGTAAAATGATGAACGAAGCAACAAGCGAAGCCACAAAGAAACCGATAATGAATTTTGGGAAACGAGTCCAAATTTCGATTGCTCCAACTTTACGGCCTTGTTCTTTATCGACATGTGTTGCGAAAAATAATGCAACAAAGAATGCAATAAAACCAATTAAAATATTTTGAATTGACTTAACCAAAACTGCTGCAACCTGTGCTTCTTCGCCCAATGCTGTACCTGCAACAACAACGGCTCCGGTTGAATCGACAGTTCCACCTATCAAAGAACCTCCCATTATTGGCGACAAGCCCAATGCATTACAAACAATAGGTTCAAGTACCATTAGGATAACAGTAAAGATGATTGATATAGAAACAACCATTGTCAAGTCTGTCTTTTTACAATTTGATGCTGCACCAGTCGCAATTGCTGCACTTGTACCACACACCGAAGTTGCAGCCGCCATCGTAATTACGAGTGGCTTATTCTCGATTTTTAATAATTTTGTTCCGAACCACCACATAAAAATGATAACAAGCGGAGTTACAATCCAGGCAATGCCCAATCCATATAAACCAAATTTGGCAATATTTGAGAACAACACAGAGAAACCCATAATGACCAATCCGGTCTTAATGTAAAACTCTGTTTTAACTGCCGGCTTCAACCATTGAGGAACACCAACAGTGTTTGAAACCAACAAACCAATAATCAATGCCCAGAAAGCCCATTCCAAATATCTGTTAAATGTAAATTCTGCACTTATCAAACGAACGACTAACGCCAAAACAAACAATCCGATAAATGCTGGAATATATTTCTTTACACTTTCACCTTGTAGTTTTGCACCAATCGTGAATAAACCACTCGACACTACAAATGTAAGTATCAATTTAGCCCAGAAACTACCGCTAGCCAATTGGTCCAACAATGGAACGACTTTGCTATTCCCTTCTTCCCATATTGTCCACGTGCTGAATTTCAACGCTGAGAAATCAAAAGCTCCTGTTAACACACTAACTATTGCAACAGCAATAACAATAAACCCTATCCATACAGCAAGCCAGTCCTCGCTTTTATACAATTTTTCTTTTTCTGTCATAGTTTAAAAATTTAATGGTGCAAAGATATACATTTCCTATAATTAGCCTACCGTATTAATAGGTTAATTTTATTCGGAATTATCTACATTCTTGATTCTAGTAAAATCATATTCATGTATTTTTGCTTCTAAATTAATTATGAACGGTAAAACTGAACAACGGACCTATATTGCGATTGATTTAAAATCATTTTTCGCATCAGTTGAATGTGTGGAAAGAGGTAAAGACCCGCTTACCACACATTTGGTTGTGGCAGATGAAAGCCGTACCGAAAAAACAATCTGCCTGGCAGTATCTCCATCTCTAAAAGCATATGGAATTCCAGGAAGAGCAAGACTTTTCGAAGTTATACAAAAAATACAGTACCTCAACGCACAGCGCAAAAAAAATGCACCAAACGGCAGTTTTTCTGGCAAGTCTTTTTCTGCAGAACAGCTTAAAGCCCATCCTGAATACGAGATAAGCTATATTACAGCAACGCCACGCATGTCGTATTACATTGATTATAGCACACGCATATACAATGTTTATCTCAAATACATCGCCCCCGAAGATATTCATGTTTATTCCATAGATGAAGTTTTTATAGACGCTACAAATTATCTTTCCAGCTATAAATGCAGTCCACGGGAACTTGCAATGACAATGATACGCGATGTTTTAAAAGAAACTGGTATTACTGCAACTGCAGGAATTGGAACAAATCTTTATCTTTGTAAAATTGCAATGGATATTGTTGCCAAACATATCGAACCAGACCAACATGGTGTACGGATTGCCGAACTGGACGAAATGAGTTACCGCAGACAGTTATGGAATCATCAACCATTAACCGATTTTTGGCGTCTAGGTAGAGGAATCGCAAAAAAACTCGAACCTTATGGAATAAGAACTATGGGAGAAATCGCCCGTTGCTCGATAGAACACGAAGAAGTTCTTTACAAATTATTTGGAATTAATGCGGAACTTATCATTGATCACGCTTGGGGTTGGGAACCATGCACTATCGAAATGATAAAAGCATACAAACCGGAAAATAATTCCTTAAGCTCAGGCCAGGTTTTACACACTCCTTACAACTTTCCAAAAACACAAGTCGTTATTCAAGAAATGGCGGATTCGCTGTCTTTGGACTTAGTAGAAAAGAAACTAGTCTGCGACCAACTGGCTATTACCGTAATCTACGACGCTGAAAATTTAACAGACCCTACGATTAGTGCAAAATATCACGGAGAAACCACCACGGACTTCTACGGCAGACAAATTCCCAAGAATTCCCAGGGGTCCATAAATCTCCCCAAACAAACGTCTTCTTCAAAAATTATCACCGAAGCCGCAATGTCTTTATTCGAAAGGATTACTAATAAGGAGCTTCTTATCCGGAAATTAAATATTGCAGCCCTTCATGTTGTACCAGAAAACACTGCCAATACCATTCAACAAAAACAACAGCTAGATCTTTTTACAGACTATGAGGCGTTGGCTAAAAATGATGAACTTGAAAAAGAAGAATTAGAAAAAGAACACAACATGCAGAAAACAATTCTTTCCATAAAGAAAAAATTTGGGAAGAATGCCATTTTGAAAGGACTAAATTTTCAGGACGGAGCAACAGCAAAAGAAAGAAACGAACAAATTGGAGGACATAAAGCATGAACGACAACTACGAAGACATTATAAACCTCCCACATCATGTTTCAAAAAAACATCCGCAGATGTCTATGTTGAGCAGAGCAGCACAATTTGCGCCTTTTGCCGCCCTTTCCGGACACAATGACGCAATAAAAGAAACGGCAAGACTTACAGAATCACAAAAAAACATTGACGAATCAAACATTGACATTCTAAACAGAAAAATATCATATTTATACACCAGATTAGATGAAATGCCCTTTATCTCTATCACCTATTTTAAACCAGATGAAAAGAAAAATGGAGGGTCGTATCAAATTATAGAAGGAAATTTGAAAGAAATTGATGAATACGGGCAGACACTTATTTTGACGGATAAAACAAGAATCTCCATCCAATCGGTTTTTGAAATAGAAAGCAATGTTTTTCCCAATAATTTTGAGTAAATTATTTTTCTTATATTTGAAGCAATAAATTAATTTTCAAATCAATTAACTTTTTTAATTATGGGCTTATTACTATCTCTTTTAATCGGAGCATTAGCAGGCTACCTTGGAAGTAAATTTTTCAGCGGTGCGGGAAAAGGTTTATTACTGAACCTAATTATCGGTATTGTAGGAGGACTACTTGGAGGATGGTTATTCAGTTTAATCGGCATCGGCGGAAACGGAATAATTTTTCAGCTAATTAGTGCTACAGTTGGTGCTGTATTACTTTTGTGGATTATCTCTTTAATAAAAAAATAACATGATTCAGAGAGGCGTTTTAATGCCTCTCTTTTTTATGAAACTTAAATACTACTTCATATTATTTTTTATTACAGCCTGCAGCAGGAATTATCCGGAATACGACAAAGTTCCGAGCGTTGAATTTCATTCTGCTATGATTTCCCAGGACAGTTCCGATAAAAAAGTAAAGTTTTCATTCATGCTTTACGACGGAGACGGCAACTTCGGACTAGATAATGCCGATACGACTGCTCCATTTATCGATACATTTCAGCAGAATTTCTACGCAACTCCATTTTACCTCGAAAATGGAACATTCAATCAACTTCCCTACACTTTATCATATAGAATTCCACGTCTATCTAAGGGAGAGCAGGAAAAATCCCTCAAAGCAAAAGTATCCATTGACTTTGCTTTTTCAAAAACAGCATTTCCCTACGATACAATTTTTTTCACCTACTTTGTTTATGACCGTGCTCTAAACAAAAGCAATGTTGACACAAGTTGGATTATAGCATTTTAATAAAAAATGGAGGGACAACTTGGGGCGTCATCCCTCCGCGAGGTGTGTAAGATAGAATAATTTCTTCGAGACAAATATACACTTTTTTTTATTCAGCACTCCCTCTAACACAGAAAATTCGGGAGTTTTGACTAAAAGAGCGACATTTCCCTACTGTTCTATCTTTAACTTTTCATACATTTTTCTAACCTTTTCTTTAGCTTCGTCAACAGAATTTCCACGAGCTAACAAAACGGCCATACGTCTATGTCCATGTACATCAGGTTTACCAAAAATTCGCATTTGCGTATCCGGTTCAGCCAAAACATCCTCTAAATTTTCAAAGGCAACATTTTCGCTGTCGCCTCTTACCACAACAGCTTTTGAAGCCGAAGGACCGTGGAATGCAATGTTAGGAATCGGCAATCCCAAAATTGCACGCACATGTAAAGAAAATTCAGACAAATCCTGAGAAATCATAGTAACCATTCCTGTATCATGAGGACGAGGAGAAACCTCACTGAAAATTACATCATCACCTTTAATAAACATTTCCACACCAAAAATTCCCCATCCACCAAGAGCATTTGTAATCTTTCCTGCTATATCCTGAGCTTTTTCCAAAGCAACATTCGACATTGGCTGTGGTTGCCAAGATTCTTGATAATCACCATCTTTCTGCCAATGACCTACCGGATTCAAAAAACTAGTTCCGTCTTTATGACGAACAGTCAACAAAGTTATTTCATAATCAAAATCAACGAATCCTTCCACTATAACCTTTCCAGCTCCGGCACGTCCTCCTTCCTGAGAAATTTCCCAAGATTTATCCACATCTGCTTCCGATTTCACAACACTTTGTCCATGGCCAGAAGAGCTCATTATAGGTTTTACCACGCAAGGTATTCCAACTTCCTTCACTGCCTCCACATATTCCTTGTAGTTTTCCGCAAAGCGATATTTTGAAGTCTTCAAACCAAGTTCTTCTGCAGCAAGACGACGAATACCTTCCCTGTTCATTGTCAAGAAAGTAGCATGAGCTGTCGGTATCACATTGAATCCTTCCTTTTCTAATTCCAACAACGTCTTTGTTGCAATAGCTTCTACTTCAGGAATAATAAAATCCGGTTTTTCAGCATATATCACTTCACGTAATTTTTCACCGTCAAGCATTGAAATCACGTAAGATTTATGTGCTATCTGCATTGCTGGTGCATTTTCATACTTATCAACTGCAACAACTTCTACTCCATAACGTTGCAATTCAATAGCAACCTCTTTTCCCAATTCCCCGGAACCACAAAGCAATGCTTTTTTTCCTCCTTTTTTGAAAACTGTGCCGAATTTTGTCATAACACGAACAAATTTTATTTATATCCAAAAATACTCATTCTGCTATCATTTACTAAAAATATTACTAAGAGTTATTGACATTTTTTAAGACATTATGCACATCGGTCTTTAACAAGAAAAAATTACGAGAATTAATTTTATGCTTATTTTTGTAATCTAAATTAAAAATTGGAACAATGAAAACAGACGTTAAAGGGAAATGGGCTCTTATTACTGGAGCAAACCGAGGAATTGGTTACAGAATCACAAAATTTATGGCAGCACAAGGATGTAATTTAGTGCTACACAGCCGTAATCTTTCTCACACAGAAAAAGTTTTGGAAGAAGTTAAATCAATGGGCGTTCAAGCATATTGCGTTGCCGCAGAACTTTCTAAGCCAGAAGAAGTTACAAAAATGATCAACGAAATCAATGCAAAAGGAACACAGATTGACATTTTATTTAACGACGCAGCCGTTCAAATAGCATACAGAACAGATTATTTCCAAACACCGGTAGAAGATTATACACAAAGTTTCTTAATCAACACTATCGCACCAATGATGCTTTGTTACGAGTTCCTACCAAAAATGAAAGAACGTGGATTTGGAAGAATCATAAATACAACAAGTGGTATCAGAAACGAACCACAACAAGCTGGATATTCTGCAAGTAAAGCTGCTTTAGACAAAGTAACTACAGACCTTGCTGGAACAGTTGACGGAACAGACGTCATCATTAGTTTAGCTGATCCAGGATGGTGCCGTACCGACCTTGGAGGTCCAAGCGCACCTAACGATCCTGATTCTGTTATTCCTGGTATTGTTTTGGGAGCTTTTGTAAACGACAAAAAAAGCGGCCGTTTATTTGGAGCTCAAGACTTTGCTGGTATGACTATAGAAGAAGCATTGGCAAAAGTTGAAGTAAAATAACAACAGTCAAAACATTTGCATCCGATGGATGCAAATGTTTTTCACAACAAAATCCGTTACTTCACAACCTCTCCCCGCTTGTTTATATAAAACATTTCTTCATCCACTTCAACAAGCGCCTTTTCCTTATAAAAGGATTCTGCATAATCAAACTGCAACGGTATAACTATATTTCCTTCCACATCAATATAGCCCCATTGATTTCCCTTTTTCACTGCAGCGACGCCTTCCTGAAACAAACGTGCATCATCATATTCACAGCCAATAGAGATATTGCCAAGTGTATCTACAAATCCCCATTTTTGCCCCTGCTCAACTAAAGCACGACCATTTTCACCAAAAGTACTAATGTTATCAAAACGGCATGAAACTCTGAATTTGCCACTGACATCAATATACCCATATTTTCCATTCAGTTTAACCATAGCTAAACCTCCAGAAAACGGACATGCCGCATCATACCGACATTTTATTTGATAATCTCCGTTTTTATTTATCCATCCCCACTTTTCGGAACGCTGCACAAGAGCTAAATTGCATTTCGGATCAAATGATTTTGCCTCGTCAAAATAATAATACACAACAATCTTCCCTGTTGAGTCAATATATCCATATTTCTCCCCTTTTCTTACACAAGCAAGCCCGTCACTAAAATACTCCGCATCATCAAACTGGGCTGAAATCACAAGTTTTCCTTTTTTATTCACGTATCCCCATTTTCCTTCCTGCTGATCTACGTCGTGCTGACTGTGATACACCAACATATCACCAAACTCGCCTTTATACACCAACATTCCGTTTTGCACAATAACAGGACGCAGGTCTTGAGAATATGCGCATTGACAAATCAAGACAACAAAAAACAACAGTATTTTCCGGCAGCTTTTCATACATTTAAACTTTATGCAGTAAATTTCTTCAAATTTATTAAATTCTTACATTTGTAAAAATAAGAAACATGAGTTGGGAAAAAAGTATCAAGGATTTTGAATATTATCTTCGTTTGGAAAAATCACTATCGGAAAATTCCATCGAAGCTTACATTCATGACGTGAAAAAACTTTATGCATTTCTTATTGTTACCGACGAAAACATTCCTCCCGAAAAAGTTACGATTGACATTCTACATGAATTCGTTTATTGGCTAAACAACAACACCGAGCAGAAAATCAACGAACGTTCCCAAGCAAGAATTATTTCGGGAATTAAGGGATTTTTTGCCTACCTGCAATTAGACAATTTAATAGACATTGACCCAACCGATTTACTCGACGCTCCTAAATTGCCTAAAAAACTTCCCGTTTACCTGTCCATAGACGAAATTGACTCTATGATAAACTCTATAGACGTAAGTAAGCCGGAAGGACATAGAAACCGTGCAATGTTGGAAATTCTCTACAGTTGCGGCCTTCGCGTCAGCGAACTAGTAACCCTAAGAATGCACAACCTATTTTTTGACGAAGGTTTCATCAGAGTTATAGGAAAAGGAGACAAAGAACGCCTGATTCCTATCAGCGACAAAGCAAAAAACGAGATGGAAAACTACTTTAAGCAACGATGCCATCTTACCATTGCTCCCGGCGAAGAAGACTTCGTTTTTCTAAACAGACGAGGCAAACATTTAACACGCGTCATGGTTTTCCTTATCATAAAAGAAATTGCCAATTCCGTTGGAATACAAAAAAACATTAGCCCACATACATTCAGACACTCCTTTGCCACACATCTTGTAAACGGCGGCGCCGACCTTCGTTCTGTACAAGAAATGCTTGGACACGAATCCATATTAACAACAGAGATTTACACACATTTGGATAAGCAACATCTCCGCGACACAATTCTTCTATACGGTAGAACAGGGAAAAATTAGCCAATACTATTTAGCCAATTTACATTGCAAGTATTTTGCGGTATAGGATTTGTCACATTTAAGCAAATCCTCCGGCTTACCTTCGAACACAACATTTCCGCCATTTTCACCACCTTCCGGACCCATATCAATAATCCAATCCGCACATTTTATAACATCAAGATTGTGTTCAATAACAACAACAGAATGTCCATGTGCCAACAAGCGGTTAAAGGAATCCATCAGCTTCTTTATATCATGGAAATGAAGTCCCGTAGTAGGCTCATCGAAAATAAATAAACATTTATCCTTACCATCCTTTCCTAAAAATGTAGCCAATTTTATACGTTGCAACTCTCCACCCGAGAATGTACTTGACGATTGACCCAAAGAAACATAACCAAGCCCCACATCCTGCAGTGGCTGCAAACGTTCTGCAATTCGCTGGGTTATTGCCGCATTATCTTCTTTGAAAAACAAAATAGCCTCATCAACAGTCATTTCCAATATATCAGCAACAGATTTTCCACGATATAGAACTTCCAGGACTTCGCTTTTAAATCGCTTACCCTGACAGGATTCACAAACAAGTTCCACATCTGCCATAAACTGCATTTCTACTTTTATTACACCATCACCCTTACAATCCTCGCATCTACCACCATCGGTGTTAAAAGAGAAATGAGCAGGCTTATAACCCTGTAATTGTGCAGATTTCTGACTTGCATACAACGCTCTGATGTCATCAAAAGCCTTACAATACGTTACTGGATTAGAACGTGTTGATTTACCAATAGGATTTTGATCAACAAATTCAACTGTTGACAATCCTGCAACACCTTCTATTTCATCACATTCACCTAACGTAACGCCCGTTTCACCCAATAACTGCTGCACACCAGGATAAAGAATTTTATCTATCAATGAAGATTTTCCCGAACCAGAAACACCTGTCACAACAGTAAATACTCCCAGTGGAATTTTTACAGTAATATCCTTTAAATTATTTTCACGGGCACCCTTTATTGTTATGCAATTCTTCCACTGACGGCGTACCGTTGGAACATCAATAGATTTTCTTCCAGTCAAATAATCTGCAGTCAGTGTTGTCCCTTTTTTCAACAAATCCGACATTGAACCTTGGAACACAACTTTTCCTCCATTCACACCGGCATACGGACCAATATCTATTATATCATCCGCAGCACGCATCATTTCCTCATCATGTTCGACAACAACAACTGTATTACCTAGACTCTGAAGTTTTTTCAATACACGTATCAGTTTGTCGGTATCTCTTGAATGCAAGCCGATACTTGGTTCATCAAGAATATACAGTGAACCAACAAGATTGCTTCCTAGAGAAGTCGCTAAATTTATTCTTTGAGATTCTCCACCCGACAATGTATTAGATAAACGATTGAGTGTCAGATATCCTAAGCCTACTTCATCCAAAAAGCGAAGACGGGTTTTTATTTCCACCAACAACCGTTCGGCGACTTCGTTTTCATAATTTGAAAGCTGAATATTCTCAAAAAACACCAACAATGAAGATATTGGCATTTCAACTAATTCGAGAATGTTTTTTCCCGCAACTTTTACATATCCAGCTTCTTTTTTCAAACGGGAGCCATGACATTCCGGACAAGTAGTTCTGCCACGAAAACGCGACAACATCACACGATACTGTATTTTATACATATTGTGCTCAACCATTTCGAAGAAATCATTAATTCCGCCGAAATATTGATTTCCTTCCCACAACAAACGCTTTTGTTCTTCTGTAAGATTACAATATGGTTTATGAATCGGGAAATTAAATTTTCCTGAAGTCATTACCAGACGGTTTTTCCATTCAACCATCTTGTCGCCCCGCCAACACGCAACCGCATTCTCCCACACAGAAAGTTTTTTATCCGGAATCACCTTATTAGGATCAATGCCGATTATTTTTCCAAAGCCCTCACACTTTGGACATGCACCAAGAGGACTGTTGAAATTAAACGTAAACACCGAAGGTTCTTCGAAAGTAATACCGTCAGCTTCAAAACGTTTTGAAAATTCATATGATTTTAAACCATCATTTTCCTCAACCCAAACGGTGCAATTGTCTTGTCCTTCCTGAAAAACAGTTTGAACAGAATCAGCCATACGTCCGAGTATTGATTCATCCGGAACGATTCTATCTATCAACAAATAAATATCATCGGCATTAGAAGATGAAAAATCAGATATACGTGTAACCTTTCCTTGAACAAGGAGACGGTTAAAACCTTCTTTTTCCAACGAATCCAGTTTTTCCTGCAGCGAATAATTTCCCAATAATAGCGGAGCCGACAAATAACACCGCATTCCCTTTTTACTAATCAAGAAATCTACAACATCCTGAACAGAATGACGTTTAACTTCACATCCAGATATAGGCGAAAAAGTTCTTCCTATTCTTGAATACAACAACTTTATATAATCATAAATCTCTGTTGAAGTCCCTACCGTTGAACGTGGATTAACAGCATTAACTTTTTGTTCTATCGCAATTGCTGGAGGTATGCCGGATATTGACTCCACCTCAGGTTTCTGTATTTTCCCCAAGAACTGCCGCGCATACGAAGACAAGCTTTCAACATACCTCCTCTGCCCTTCGGCATATATTGTATCGAAAGCCAAGGATGATTTTCCTGAACCGGAAACACCTGTCACCACCACAAAACTTCCTCTGTCAATCGAAACATCAATCTTCTTAAGATTGTGGACAGCAACACCTTTTACATCTATTTTTTGACTTTCCATATCTAATTTTTCACGACAAAAATACTTTATTCTTTCTTTTATACTTGTTTTTACAATCTAATTTTATACATTTGTGAATGTAAAATCTAAAAATTATTGCCTATAGGAAATTTCTACTTTTCTCAGATTATTAACTTTCTAATAATGATTTGTCATGAAAAGTATGCTTTCCGACCAAGAATTGATTGTCGCATTCGGCAATGGCGATAATTCAGCAATGGACATGTTAATCACACGTTATCACAGTAAAATACTGGGATATATCCGTCATTTAGTAAGAAATCAAGAATTAGCAGAAGATTTATGTCAGGAAACCTTCATTAAGGTTATAAACTCTCTGAAAAAAAACACATATCACGATGACGGACACTTTTCCGCATGGTTATTCAGAATTGCAAAAAACCTTATTATTGACAATTATAGGAAAAACACAAAACTACCTACCGTTTCAAACGAATCTAACGAGGTTGATTTATTCAACAATGCTAAATTCTCAGATGAAACAATAGAAACCAAAATTGTAAAAGGGCAAATCTCAAACGATTTAAAAGATCTCATCCGCCTGCTACCAGAGGAACAAAGAACTACCGTACTTATGAGACTCAACTTAGACATGAGTTTTAAAGAAATTGCGGAAGTGCAAAACATTAGCATCAACACGGCACTTGGTCGCATGCGTTATGCAGTTATCAATCTCAGAAAAATGATTGAGGAGAAAAACTTAATTATGACATTGCAATAAAGCAGTCGTCAATTGCCGAATCAACACAATTTATATTAATCAGCAACTCCCATCCAGGCTGTTGACAGGACATATTTAGCAAATTGCAGCGTACAAAAATTCAAAAATGACAAAGGTTTATAGTATTTTTTCTTACTTTTGGGAGTAAAAATTTAAAAACAAAACTATGAGCGAAAAAATTCCCTACAAAATCTATTTAACAGAAGACGAAATACCAACAAAATGGTATAACGTACGTGCAGATATGAAGAACAAACCAGCTCCACTTATCAATCCTGGAACTGGAAAACCATTAACTTTAGAAGACTTGGCTCCTATTTTCTGTGAAGATTTGAACAAACAGGAATTAGACAACGACACACAATATTTTGAAATTCCTGAAGAAATTCAGAAATTCTACAAAATGTATCGTCCTTCACCACTTGTTCGTGCATATTTTTTGGAAAAAGCACTTGGAACTCCAGCAAAAATCTACTACAAATTCGAAGGAAACAACACTTCTGGTAGCCACAAATTAAACTCAGCTATCGCACAAGCATATTATGCTAAGAAACAAGGTTTAAAAGGTGTGACAACAGAAACTGGTGCAGGACAATGGGGAACAGCATTAAGTATGGCATGTTCTTATTTTGACCTTGACTGCCGCGTTTATATGGTAAAATGTTCTTACGAACAAAAACCTTTCCGTCGCGAAGTGATGAGAACTTACGGAGCAAATGTAACTCCTTCTCCAAGTATGACTACAGAAGTAGGAAAGAAAATCTTAGCAGAATTCCCAAACACAACTGGTAGTCTTGGTTGTGCGATTTCCGAAGCTGTTGAAGCTGCTGTAACATCTGAAGGTTATCGCTATGTTCTTGGTTCTGTGTTAAACCAGGTTCTTCTACACCAGACAATTATTGGTTTGGAAACTCAAACTGCATTAAAGAAATATAACATTAAACCTGATATGATTATCGGTTGTGCTGGTGGTGGTTCTAACCTTGGTGGTTTAGTAAGCCCATTTATCGGCGAAATGTTGCGTGGTGAAGCTAAATATCAAGTAATTGCAGTAGAACCAGCTTCTTGTCCAAGTTTCACTCGTGGTAAATATGCATACGATTTCTGCGATACAGGTATGATTTGCCCTCTTGCAAAAATGTACACTCTAGGAAGTCAATTTATGCCTTCTGCAAACCATGCCGGCGGTCTTCGTTTCCATGGTATGAGCCCTATCCTATCTCAATTATATCACGATGGATATATGGAAGCTCGTGCAGTAGAACAAACTGCAGTATTTGAAGCAGCTACACAATTTGCTCGCGTTGAAGGTATTCTTCCAGCACCAGAAAGTAGCCACGCTATCCGTGTTGCTATCGACGAAGCATTAAAATGCAAAGAAACTGGCGAAGAAAAAACAATTGTGTTTGGCTTAACAGGAACTGGTTATTTTGACTTGGTTGCTTACGAACAATTCAACTCAAAAACAATGACTGATACTATTCCTACAGACGAACAATTGGCAGAAAGCTTTGCAAAACTTCCAAAAGTAAATCTTTAAGAATATATTCATTAAAAAATGCAACATCCTATAGATGTTGCATTTTTTCTTATAAACCTACTCGTATATTCTATTTCAGATTTTCTGAAAGTTATGAATCAGTATCGTTTCATTTTATTATTGTTACTATTTCTTGGAGAAACAATCTGTATACAAGCCCAAGAAATTGATTCCATAATAGTAAGTACAATTACCGAAGATTTCCAAAAAGATTCTATAACAGCAGAATTTCACGAACCTGAATATAAAATAGACACATTAGCCTCATTTATAGTTCCTACCACAGACTCACTCATCTGTTACGCAGAAAGTTTATTAGGAACACCATACCAATATGGAGAAAAAGGTCCAGACAAATTCGATTGTTCCGGATTTACAGGATTTGTTTTTAAACATTTCGGAATACTGTTGCCTAGCAGTTCAACTTATCAATATAAAGAAGCTCCAATAAAAACAGAAATTATTGACAGCGCCAAACAAGGAGATTTAATTTTCTTTATGGGAAGAAACGGAAGGAAATCCGTTGGACATGTCGGCATTGTAGTCGATGTTGACACAGCAACACATTCATGCAGATTTATTCATGCTGCAACACACGGCGGAGTAATCCTTACAAATTTTCCTTCTTCAGCATACTATAACCAACGCTTCATGGGATTTGGACGATTTGAAATACCCGAGTTCATTTATTATTACCAAACCCGAAAAGTTTACTTAGAAGAAACTATAGAATACAACTCCGAAGGAGAATAAGCAAAAATTTCTCCTCCTTTTCCTCTTAAAAATTCTTCATTACGAAATCCCCACAACACGGATACACAATCTATTCCTGCATTTTTTGCGGTTTCTATATCCACTTCCGAATCACCTATATAGATACAAGATTTACTTTCCACAGACAACGCTTTGAATACATTTTGTATCATATCCGGAGCAGGTTTCTTTCTAACTCCTTCTAACTCATTTTCTCCATACGCAAGGTCTATCAAATTTTCAAAAAGATAATCACTTATTTTTTTTACTTCGCTATGAGGTTTATTAGACACAATTGCAATTTTGAAATCATTTTCTTTGAATTTATTTAAAAGTTCAATGATTCCATTGTATGGTTTTGTATTATCCTGACAATGTTCATGATAATAAGTTCTAAACAACACAAGCGCATGTTCCAACAATTCTTCATTAAAATCCTTATGACATTCTTTCGTTGAGACCATTAAAGCCCTAACCAATAACTTTTGAATTCCATTACCAACAAATTGACGGATTTCATCAATAGAACGCTCAGGAAGTTCCAAATATCGCAATACATAATTCACACTTTCTGCCAAATCCTGCAATGAATCCACCAATGTACCATCTAAATCAAAAATCACTGTTGAATATTTTCCCATTTTCTTAAAAATCTGCTTTACATTCCAGAGTAACATTCTCTTTTGTTACTGGATGTATAAATGATATTTTTTGTGCATGTAAATATAATCGTTCCGCCGAAGTTCCATACAGCATATCACCAATAATTGGGCAATTCAGTCCTAATTCATGTGCAGAATGAACCCGCAATTGATGTGTTCTTCCTGTTTGAGGATAAAACATGACACGAGTTTTATTATCATCTCTTGTTAGCACACGAAATACTGTTACCGCTTCCTTTCCATCAATTTGATCGACAATCTGATAAGGACGTTCCTGATAATCTGGACGTAACTTCAAATCGATTACACCCTCATTCTTGGAAACAATACCGTCTAAAACTGCAACATACTCTTTATGAATCAACCGTGTTTCGAACTGATGACGCAAATGCACACAAATTTCCATATTCTTTGCAATCAGCAAAATACCTGAAGTCGCCATATCCAATCTATGAACAACATACGCTTCACCATATTTTTGCTTTGCCCACGACTCAACGGACGGCTGAGGAATCTTTCCTGCTACAGAAAGAACATCGTAGGGTTTATTTACAGCAACCAACCACTGGTCCTCATATAAGACCTCAATGTTTAAAGAAAATTCAGATTCTTTAGCATAACGGTTTTCTTCAACATCAAGCCCCTGCAACATAAAATTTAGAATTGGCTCACATTTCGATTTACAAGCCTTATAAAAATTGCCATGCCTCCTTATTTCTCCTTTTGGCGATTTGCCCCACCAAAATTCAGCCATAGCTACTGGCTGCAAATTATTTAAATATGCATATTGCAACATACGAGGTGCTGCACATTCCCCAGCACCTGCCGGAGGTAAATTTTCTTTCCAAATATCCAAAGCTGTTTTTCTCTCACCTTTTGCATTTAGAAAAACAAAATGCTCAAATATTTTACGTTGCAGTATATTGGACAACTCCCTTCGCTTTTGAGAAAGATTCTCTATTTTAGATTTTAATTCGTCCCTTAAAACCTGCATTTCTTGTAACTGTTGCTTCAAACTAATCTGCAAACGTTTATATTCAGCTTTTTGAAACTGACTTTCCCGCACAAATTCATCCAATATTGCTTTATCTTTCACAAAAAGACGTTTTTCATCGCGTTTAATTTTTGCCAAACGCATGTTTTCTTTCTCCTCCGATAATGCTTTATCGACGTCTTTCTGTTTTTGTGAAAACATTTCAAACACTGGATTTTCTGATAAAAGTTTTATTTTTTTATTTATATCAGAAATCTCTTTTTCACCTTTTTTAAAGAAGCCATTCTCCTGAATCAAATCATATACAGGCGGAACAAAATATTCATGAACATTTTTCCCTTGAATCTGTCCAGAAAAAGCAGAAACAAAGCCAACTTTTCCATTGATATCTTTTACAACGAGAACGCCAAACATTTTCCCCCCATCCAGTTCCTGTTTCCAATCATTCCGCGACAAGACATATTGCTGTAGTTGATTTGCCGCATATATCGATAAAATATGAGGAGCATAGCAAAACGGACAAGTAAACTTGTCTGGTAAAGCAATCTTTGAAATATCTTTTTCAAATGAATGAAACATTGCTGTCTGCGTTTTGCACAATTTTATTCACTAGAAATTTTAGACGCTGTAAAATTATGTATTTTTACAAAAAATCTCTATGGCTCATTTTCGTATTCGATATGCAAGATACAACGGACGCTTCAAAGCCTGTACTATGCTTGATCACATTGAATATTGTAAAGAAGAAGCAGTTGCATTTCCCCAAAATATTGGAAGATTAGAAAGTCTTTTAAGCCATGGAAAATTGGAACAAAATGAAGACGCCTTCTTTCTTGACATTTGGTCTTCAACATCAGAAAATCTAAAACCAGTAATATTTTGGATACATGGCGGAGCATTTGTTGCCGGCGGAAGCAGCGACAATCAGAATGACGCAAGCAAACTAGCAGAAAATGCAGATTGTATTGTTGTTAGTGTAACATACAGAATAGGATTCCTTGGAACAAGCTATTTCGAAACAATACCTCAAACAAATTGCGGATTCCACGACATTATTACCGCATTGGAATGGACAAACAAAAACATAGCCCAATTTGGTGGAGACAAAAACAACATTACAATTGCAGGACAATCATCCGGAGCATGGTACGCAATGGCAATCCACACATCTCCACTTTTACAGCACCTTTTTCAAAAGACGATGCTTTTTAGTTGGCCGGGAACAATGAAGGCTATAACACAAAAGACATCGCAATCCATATCCAATGAATTCTTTCAAAAAATCAAAAACATTGAGACTGAAAATTTAGAGAAGATTCTTCGGATTCAAAAAATTGTAGGAAAAAGGAATAGAAAAAAACGCAAATTTGACGTACCACTGCTTCCTACTATAGAAAAAGGTTACATTTCCGATGATTTTTTCAGAGATGTAAAAAAAATCGACAAAAAAATATTTCTTCAATATACTAAAGACGAGTGTGGAGCATACTTATATCATTATCCAATCAGTAAAAACACTTCACCGCTGCTTGTTTCATTCTTCTTAAGAAGATATTGCCCTGAAAAAACATATAAAAAACTTCTTGAACTCAGGAAACAAACCAAAGACACGTATCAAGCAACATTAGCCCTCGCATCAGAATATGTATTTCATAAACCAGCGAATAAAATTGCAGAGATTTCGGGGAATAATGCAGTAATTCACGAGTTCAATTTCCCAACAAAGAACGAAAGGACTAAATGTTGCCATTGTTTTGACTTACCATTTATTTTTGGTTGTATCAACAACTGGGAAAACAGCAAATTGTTTGAAGGCTGCAATCGCGAAGACATGCAACGCGAATCCTTAAAAATGCAAGAAATCATCAAAAATTTTATTTATTAGAAAATTCACACGCAATAAAAGTCCGCAACAAGCGTTTTTGCTTTGTTTATCGAAAAAAGATTGTTACATTTGAACGCGTATTGTACCTGTTCTCAGACACAATATATGAAATATGTAATGCTTTAACTATCAGCATTTCACGAAAATGTAATTTCTATGAAAGAAATGATACAAGACGATATAGATTTTTCAAAACTTCCAGAACACGTAGCAATTACGATGGACGGAAACGGCAGATGGGCTAAAAAAAGAGGAAACATCCGTCTAATTGGTCACCAAAAAGGTGTATCTACCGTTAGTGACATTGTTACTGCCGCTGCAGAAATTGGAATCAAATATCTTACACTTTATACATTTTCTACAGAAAACTGGAATCGTCCTCAAGACGAAGTTTCCGGTTTGATGAACTTACTTATAAGTGCTTCAGAAAAAAATCTTGAAAAACTATTAAAGAACAATGTACGTTTGATTACAATCGGAGATTTTTCAAGTTTACCGCAAACAGTACAAAACTCTTTACAGAACGTAATTGACAAAACCGCTCAAAATAAAGGTTTAACATTAATATTAGCTATAAGTTATAGTGGGCAATGGGATATTACCCAAATGGTAAAATCCATCGCAAAAAAATGTCAAAACGGAGAAATGAATTTCGAAGAAATCACTCCTGACACAATAAAAGACCATTTGAGTACCAAAAACATCCCAGATCCTGAACTTCTTATAAGAACAAGCGGAGAATACAGAATCAGCAATTTCCTATTATGGCAAATTGCATATTCAGAACTTTACTTTACAGATATTTTATGGCCGGATTTTTCAAAAGAAGAGTTCATTAATGCTATAAAAGACTTCCAGAACCGTCAACGACGTTTTGGAAAAGTTGACAACCAATAACGAGATTTAATGAAAAAAATAAGATTATTACTATTAATACTTTTCTCCATTATTACCACGATTTCATTTGGACAATCGGGTATAAAAAAATACACTATCGCTGGAATAGAAGTCGAAGGTATTAAATATTTCCAGGCACCTCCTATTGTAAGAACAACAGGACTCTACGTCGGCCAAGAAATTACCGTACCTGGACCTGAAATTACAGCTGCAATAGAAAAACTTTGGGAACAAGGGATGTTTGCCGATGCAAAAATTCTTGCATCTAAAATAGAAGGAAATCAAATTTATCTTACAATTTCAATAAAAGAACGTGCACGATTAAATACAGCAAGCATTATTGGAGTAAAAAAATCTGAACAAAATGACATCAAAGATTTTCTTGATTTCAAAACACATATGCAAATTACCGAAAATCAAAAGGATATTGCGCACCGAAAAATCAAGGAATACTATGATGAAAAAGGATTCCGTAATGCGGACATTTCTATAGAAGAAATAAACGACAGCACAGCATTCAACAGTTCCAATATTATTATACGTATCAACAAAAACGAGCGTATAAAAATTGACGATATCGTTTTTCACGGAAATACTGCTTTAACAGACAAAAAGCTACGTAGATCCATGAAAAACACCAAGAAGAAAGCATGGTACATTTTAAAACGTTCAAAATATATCGCAAAGAACTACGAAGAAGATAAAAAATCTATCATCAACAAATACAAAAAAATCGGTTACCGAGATGCCAAAATTGTTAATGATACAATTTATGATATTGATTCGGCGACAATGCATATTGAACTTACCATAGAAGAAGGTAAAAAATATTATTTCGGAAATATTACATGGTTAGGTAACTCTGTTTACAATACAGACTTATTAAATAAAGTATTATCTATTGAAAAAGGTGACGTGTATGACGAAAGCCTACTTCAAGATAAGATTTTCGGTTTGGAAGGAATCAGTTCACTTTATCTTGACAATGGTTACCTATTTTTTAATGCAGACCCTGTAGAATTAGGTTCAAACACAGATTCAATTGACATTCAAATACGAATCTACGAAGGACAACAGGCCGTAATCAACAATGTTTCAATTGCAGGAAACACAAAAACAAACGACCATGTTATCTACCGAGAATTACGTACAAGACCAGGAGAATTGTTCAGCCGTTCCGATATAATTAGAACTCAACGTGAACTTGCAATGCTTGGATATTTTGATCCAGAAACGATGGAAGTAAATCCACAGCCTAATCCTATGAATGGAACTGTTGACATTGAATATGTATTACAAGAAAAATCGACAGACCAAATCGAAGTTTCTTTAGGCTGGAGCGGAAAATATTTATTAGGTTCAGTTAGACTTTTATTAAACAATTTCTCTTTACGAAACTGTTTCCACAAAGAATACTGGAGACCAATTCCATCCGGAGACGGTCAATCTTTAAGTTTAAGCGTTTCGGCAAACACACGTTATTATCAATATTATAATTTCTCATTTACTGAGCCTTGGTTTGGTGGAAAGAAACCTAATGCCTTGAGCGTCTCTGCATACTACTCAATTAGAGCAAACGGATATGAGAGAAGCAACGAACTATACGGAAACTGGAGAACAATCGGCTGTTCCGTTGGTTTACAAAGAGATTTGAAAATTCCTGACGACTATTTTACTTTATACAACGACATAAGTATAAAACGCTACAAATTAAACAATTACAACCTATATCTTCCTACATCTTTACCTGACAGTTTAACAGCAAGATGTCTCACATTAGGAACCACACTTTCTCGAAATTCAATCGACCAACCATTATATCCACGTAGAGGTTCATCATTTGCAATGAGACTCGAATTAACACCACCATTCTCTTCTTTCCGTGAAAATGCAAATGATCCAGATTTAACTGACGAAGAAAGATACAAATGGATTGAATATCATAAATGGACATTTAAATCTAAAATGTACACACAAATCATTGGTGATTTGGTTTTGGAAACAAGAATTGACTTTGGATTCGTAGGTTATTACAATAAAAATTTCAAAACTCCATTTGAACGTTTTGATATTGGAGGCGACGGTTTAAGCAATGTATATTATTATGGTACAGATTTCGTTCCTATGCGTGGTTACGATGCATCTGCTTTAAATCCAGAATCAGAAGGTGGAGCATTTTTATACGACAAGTTCTCTTTAGAACTTCGCTACCCTATCGCGCTTAAACCTGAAACAACTATTTATATGCTTGCCTTTGCCGAAGCAGCAAACGCTTGGATGGAATTCAAGGATTATAATCCTTTCGACATAAAACGTAGTGCCGGCGCCGGAATACGTTTGTACATTCCAATGATGGGACTTCTTGGATTTGACATGGGTTACGGTTTCGATAAAATCAAAGGAAAATCCGACGATGTAAGAGGCTGGCAACCATCATTTGTATTAGGACAACAATTTTAATATTTTATACTATGAAAAAATTAGCAGTATTATTTGTAACAGTTTTTCTAGCAACCTTTGGATTCGCACAAAAAACAGTCTATGTTGATACAGACTATCTTCTAAGTAAAATTCCAGCATACAAGGAAGCTCAACAACAAATTGACGAACTTACTAAAAACTGGCAATCGGAAATAGAAGAACAACGCACGACTTTAGACAATCTTTACAAACAATATCAAGTAGATAAAGTTTTATTGTCAAACGATATGAAAGCCAAACGTGAGCAGGAAATTCTTGACAAAGAAAAAGAGCTTAAGGAACTTCAGAAAAAACGTTTTGGAACCAACGGAGACAGAATGAAAAAAGAAGAAGAACTTATAAAACCAATCCAAGACGAAATATTTAATGCAATCAAAGAACTTGCTTCAAGTCAAGGTTACGCATTTGTTATTGACGCAGCATCCAGTGCTTATACAGTTCTTTACAGTGATCCAAAATTTGATATTAGTGACGATATTCTTCGTAAATTAGGATATATAAAATAAAACTCTAAAACAACATTAATTTATTAATTATGAAACAATTCGTAAAAATCGCAATCGCCGTTTTATTTATTAGCGGTCTTTCATTCAACTCACAGGCTCAGAAATTTGGCCACATTAATTTTGAGGAATTAGTAGCTTCAATGCCAGAGAAAAATGAAGCTCAAAAAACACTTGAAAAAGAATACAACGAAATGCGAAGCATTATTGAAAGCATGTCGGTTGAGTTCAACAAAAAATTTTTAGCAGCTCAAAAATCTTCCGACACATTGAGCAGTGCTAGCAAACAACTTTTAGAACAAGACCTTAATGATATGCAAAACCGCATAATGCAATACCAACAAAATGCTGAAGTACAATTAAATAAACGTCAGCAAGAACTTCTTGATCCAATATTAGATAAAGCAGAAGCTGCGATTAAAGCAGTAGCATCAAAAGAAGGATTTTTATACATATTTGACATCAGCGAAGGCAGTCAAATTCTTTATTTCTCAGACAAAAGCATCGACGTTATGTCTTTAGTAAAGAAAGAATTAGGTATATAAAAAATCAAAAACAATGTATAAAAAAAGGTCTTCAGAATGAAGACCTTTTTTATTTTACGTGTATTACGTATTTTCTTGCGAAACACACGTAATTTTATAAAATTCAGCACTTTAAGTGTATTTCATTTCAAAAAAACATATACATTTGCCATACACAAAAATTAAAACGTTAAATAAATAAAAACATGGCAAAGAATTTCGACAAAGAATTGAACGATTTCATGGCGAAAGTAATCGCTAAGAATCCAGGTGAATCAGAATTCCACCAAGCAGTTCACGAAGTAGTAAAATCTATCCTTCCATTCTTGGATGAAAATCCAAAATACAAAGCTGCAAAAGTTTTGGAAAGAATGGTAGAACCAGAAAGAGTATTCATCTTCAGAGTTCCTTGGGTTGATGACAAAGGTGAATGGCAAATCAACCGCGGTTTCCGTGTTCAAATGAACAGCGCAATCGGTCCTTACAAAGGCGGTCTTCGTTTCCACCCAACTGTAAACTTGGGTATTTTGAAATTCTTGGCTTTCGAACAAACTTTCAAAAACTCTTTGACTACTCTTCCAATGGGTGGTGGTAAAGGTGGTTCTGACTTCGATCCAAAAGGAAAATCTGATAATGAAGTTATGCGTTTCTGCCAAAGCTTCATGACAGAACTTCAAAAATACATCGGTCCAGATACTGACGTTCCTGCTGGTGATATCGGTGTTGGTGGTCGTGAAGTTGGTTTCTTGTTCGGTCAATACAAAAGAATCCGTGATGAATTTACAGGTGTGTTAACTGGTAAAGGTCTTTCATTCGGTGGTTCTTTGATCCGTCCTGAAGCTACTGGTTACCGCGTAACTTATTTCGCACAATCAATGTTAGCAACAAAAGGCACTTCATTAGAAGGTAAAACAGTTGCTATCTCTGGTTCAGGTAACGTTGCTCAATACGCAGTTGAAAAATGTACTCAACTAGGTGCAAAAGTTGTTTCAATGTCTGACTCTAACGGTACTATCGTTGATGAAGCAGGAATCACACCAGAAAAATTAGCATTCGTATTCGAATTAAAGAATGTTAAACGTGGCCGTATCAAAGAATATGCTGACAAATTCGGTTGCAAATATTTCGAAGGTCAACGTCCATGGAAAAACGTTAAATGTGATGTAGCTATGCCATGTGCAACTCAAAACGAATTGGACGAAAGTGATGCTAAAGCATTGGTTGCTAACGGTACAATGTGTGTTGCTGAAGGTGCTAACATGCCTTCTACAGCTGAAGCAGTAAACGTATTCCAAGATGCTAAGATTCTTTACGCTCCAGGTAAGGCTTCTAACGCTGGTGGTGTTGCAAC
>JAKSUA010000020.1 GCA_024409235.1 Bacteroidales bacterium
CCAACACCCGACTTCATGGCGAGTTCCTCCTGCGTCAAGCCGTATTCCTTGCGCAGGTCCTTTACCGTCTGCGATAATTGTGTTCTTTTCATAGAAAACTTTCCTTGAGTTTGTTGAAAGAAATGCTAAATTACATCTTATCGGATGCAAAAATATAACTTATTTCTCAAATTACATTATTTCGGATATAAAAACACCAACTTTTAACAATTCATATCTTTTCGGATGTAATTTTGCTAAAAGTCGGGGTTATTAGATCGCCGCAAGGTTCTTGCTTGAGGCAAGCGTCTCCTACGTCGCCGAGCGACGCACATTATTTTAATTACCCTATATCTCGATTTGGGTATTTATAACCATTATTTCAGATTCGGCACTTTCACATAGAATGACGTTCCGTGTCCTGACTTAGACTTGACTTCTATCTTTCCCTCATGCAGGGTGATCGTTGATTTGAAAACGTACTTCATCATCTTGAGGAACAGGTTCATCTCCAAGGAATTCTTCTTGCCAACACGCTACTTTGTAACGTATTTGCTCATTCAACTCATCCAAGGATTTATAAATGTAGTTCACCACCTCCGGCAGTTCGCCTTCTAACTCTATTAGCTCATTAAGAATGTATAGTTCCATTATACTTGTATTTCTTTGTTGAGAAGATTCTGGATTTTGGCCTGTATCAAATTAATCTTGTCCTTGTAGATTTCTGCTCTATCAAACATCTCTACCAACGATTTCTGTTCCTCAATGGAAGGAATGTCGATAACAACATTTTTGAAGAACCCTGTCATATTCCAAGTTCCATTATCAGAGGATGATGCATAGTTCAAGAATTCCATTTTATACTGTATAGCAAGCCACTTCAAATCTATTATATAAGGACTATCCTCCTTCACATACAGAATATAGGCATCGTCATTAAGAGTATAATTTCCTGGTTCAAGGAACAGAGTAGTACCAGCTTTTCCTTTTCTGACAACAAGAAGTCCTGCTTTGTTTTCAAAAACCTTAAGATCACGGCCATTTATCTTACACATCGGAATTTCTCCTAACATGTTTTCCTCTTGAGTGGCACTTGAGAGTATCTTGTATTTTTTTCCAGAAACAATTGATCTATTGTAAACAAATTCTTCCGTCAGATTAGAATTTCCGCTTAAATATTCCAAGCATTCTTGAATACGGACATTAGTCTTTTGGTATTTATTATATGACCAATACAATTTTTTTGATAACAGGCATTCCAAATGTTCTAATAATGTATTCAAACAATTATGTTGCTCTTTTATTTGCAGTTCTTTGTTTACAACATTTGAACTTTCAGAAAAATCAGAAGGGATGTCTATGGTAAGATTCTCGACAATATCCTTATTCAAGTAGCTTACACCTTCCTTGCTTGTCTGAATAGACACAAACAACTGTGGAAGTTTCAAAAGAAACCAATTAAGGTCAATTTTATCCCTCCATTCTGCTTTAGGAATTAATACGGCAGTATTGTTTGCATCAAATATCTCTTTCTGCAAAAAAACCATTCCGTAATTTCCTTTGGTCGGATATGTAAGGCATGGAAGATCTTCCAAAGATACCAATGCCCTATCCCAGTAACCCTTTATCTGGTTTCTGGCTGTCAGGACAGGAATGCATCCTTGGCTATTATACAATTCTTCATCCGTTATCTGGTGTCCCTGAATAACTTTGAATATTTCGCTTATTTTATATTGCATAACTCGTCTAATACTGCAGAGATCTCTTCTTTAATTAGTTCATATTCTTCCATGAAACTTTTTTCGTCAACGAAATTTGGTTCATACGGACGCAAGTATTTCTCTGGAAGAAGAGTATAATAGATATCAGATGTTATGGTCTTCATCTGTATAAAACCACCTTTTCTAAGTGATACATTTTCGCCCTTGTCGGTTTTCCATTCACTTGGTTTATCCTTGTCATCAAAAGCTTTCCAACGCTGAAACAATATGCTTTTCTGTTCATTGCCTTCATTGTCAGAGTAACCAGAAACTTCATCGTGAAGCCATTGCTGGTTCTCGTTTCTCAAACGTGTGGGGAAACGCTTATCACTATTGGCGTAGCCGTCATTATCAATGATGTACATCCATATAGGACTTGTTTGAAATTTGCCTGTTGCACGGTTCTCAATCACGCCACCAACATAGTTGCGGTTGTGCTTTTTGGTCAGGAAAATCGCGTAGGTTTTCTCCTTGGTGTAAGGGGCAAAGGCAAACTTGGGCAGCGAGATGATTGCATCAATCGTACAAACAGACATGATCTCCTCACGCAGTTTCTTGAAGGAAGGGTTTTCGAGTATGCCATCTGGAGTGATGATGCATGCTTTACCATTTACCTTCAAAAGGTCGATATTCTTGCACAGGAAAGCGACCTCCATTCGGTAGGAATTGAGCACATCTGTGTGTGCAAGGATAGTACCTGCTCCGTATGGAGGATTGGTTATGATGTAGTCATATTGATCGTTCTTAAGCATCTCATTGCCACGTGGCTTCTCTGGCACAAGTGAGTTGTCACAGAACATGTTAGTATGGCCGTCACCAACGAGAAACATATTCAACTTTGTTCTTGAGATGTTCTCACCCTTGATGTCAAGTCCATAGAAACATTCCTGGCTGAGGAATTTCTGTGCCTCGTCACTCAATGTTCCTGAAGCATCATAATTTGCACGGAGCACCTTGAAACTTTCAGTCAACATACCACCAGTACCACAAGTAGGGTCAGCCACCTTTATTTTTCGATTACCGTCATAAACATCTTCGTCCTTGAGAAGCAACTCTGCGAGTACATGTGCATAGTGACGACGAGTAAAATATTGTCCGAAATCCTTCTTCTCTTTACTACTTGCAAACTGTTCATAGACGGCACCGAATAAATCGAAACCTGCACCATGCATAGGACGCATGGAATCTACAATACTATAAATTGACTGAAGAACCGTTGGTTTGACTTTGGCATCTGCTCCCGAGATAAGGTCTTTCACTATTCCCAACATTATACTGAACTCTTCAAATCCCGAGCCTTCTTCGGCCAGGCGGTCAATGTAGGTGATGAGCAAATTACGAAGTTTGTTAGCTTTGGTCGTATCCTCTTCGCCATTGGAAGGCAAGTACTGTCTGCCATCTGACCAGTATTCGTAGGCATCGTTCCTCGTCTTGTCGATTTCAGCTTTCTCTTCGTAGTACTCCAACGCAATAAGACCAATGGCAAGGTTTATCTTTTCATCATTGGTAATATTGATGGCGCGATACTCTTCCTGAAGCTCCCACAATTTCTTGTTGAATACTGCCTCTGATACAGAAGAAAGCGAGTCAACACCCATCTTGATGTTCGTATCGGATGGAGAGGCATCAAGTTTATTCTTGATGATACGGAAAACGTCAAGCGTTTGGAATTCAGAGATGAGTTTGCCATTGAGGGTGATGCGTTCTCCGTTTTGCGTATTGTAGAAGTATGTTGTTCTGCAATTTGTAACGCCAAAGAATGGAATGCCTAATTTGGGGGCTTTTTCTATGCCTTGTGTGTATGCATCCTTCCAATCACGGTCACCAACATTGCATGTTTCATCTTTCGCCTCTACGTAGCAGAGGAGATTCTTTATGAACTCGTGATTGTTATTACCATCATATTCTACGTTAGAAATGAGCAAGTCGGGACGTTTGGACCCCGTGAACTCAACAAATGTAGTATCATTAACAATCTGTCGAGCTGGAATACCCAACTGGTTAATCAGCACTTCTGTTATAAGACGTGCTACAGAAAGTGCTTCTTTCTTTACTGTTTTTTTTGCCATTGTCGTTAGTTGTTAATTAGTTACTCTATGTGTTGAGCCGTAACCATATTCTGTTATATCTTCTGCAACGATGCTGATTGCCTCACTTGCCAACTCTTCTTCCATGAGAATCGAGTAAACTTGACCTGCTAACCAGTACTTGATAAGTTCATCTGAGGGTAAACTGTAGATGCTGGCTAATTTCTCTACCATTTCACGTTTCATCTTGCGTTCACCCTTTTCAAAACGATTGTAGAGCGCAACATCTATTTCCAACAATGCAGCAAGCTGCCGCTGGGTCATTTTGTGTTGCTCGCGTAACTCTTTTATCTTTTCTCTGAATTGCATGATTTAATCTTGTTGACCATTTCCGGCAACAAAATTACAGAGAAAATCTCAAAACACCAAAGAAAAATCCTAGTTTGTTGACAAAATCAGTCAACATCTGTCATATAAATCAACAATTTTGTTAAAACACGGCTTACATTATGGCAATTCTGTACGGCTTGAACCAAGAAACAGTGTCATTAATGCCTCGGAATTGTGCGCGAAGGAATTGTGGCACGATTTTTTTGTATGTTTGGAGCTCTAACAATTTTCTAATACCGTTCTAATCATTCTCTAATCGTTTATTTCACAGCATATTAGGATTTTTGCTGCCGATTTTAATAAACGGATTGTTTAACTTATTGAACACGAAAGGAGAACAAAGAATGATGAAGAATCTTTTCAATTTCAAGAAGAGCCCAATGACGAGGGCTGTTTACAACAGCGAGTATGCCCGTTTTGTATCTCGCCAGTCGTTGGAACATGTTTATAGCACACTCAACGCTTGCCGACGTGGATTGAATGAGCATGATGTGGAGAGTCGCCGGAGGAAGTTTGGTGAGAACATCGTGGTGCACGAGGAACGCACTAATCCCGTGAAACTGTTTGTGTCAGCTTTCATCAATCCGTTTATCGGTGTGCTGACGGCATTGATCCTTATCTCGTTTGTGCTCGATGTGGTGTTGGCAGATTCATGCGAACAGGATTGGGCCTCCATTATTATAATAAGTACAATGGTTGTATTCTCTGCTATTCTGCGTTTTGTGCAGGAACTGAAGGCGGGACGGTCGAGCGATGCACTGCTCCGGATGGTGAAGAACACGTGCTATGTGGAGCGTGCCAACACGAGAGCGGAGAGATTCCTGTGGAGGAATTTGTGCCGGGTGACATCGTGCTGCTAAGTGCGGACCAATGATTCAGGGGTAATCTCGCGAGTAACATACACCTTACTCTGCCCTAAGCAGAGAGCTGCGTTTGCCATGAGCATCGTAGCAAGGAAAATCTTTTTCATAAACGGAGTAATTTTGAAGATTTACACTGCAAAATTACTCCGTTAGAGTGCCGACATGCGGCACAATCAAGAATTATTTTATAAGACCAGATATTTTTTCCAAGTATTTTTTAATGGTCTCTTCTCTATTTTTTGGAACCATAATACGTTCAAAGGTATCTTTGTCCAATAGGTCATTAAGGCAAACTTCTGGCTCAAAATCTATTCGGCAGAACCATCCATCGTCCTCATTATCGTCCGACTTTGGTTTAGTCGTATTAGTCATCTTGTCAACGCCGATAAAGAACTTTCCTTTATCATTGCTATTGGATTGAATTGTCCACACACAACCATGTTTATCCGGAATACGGAGGTAGATATCATCAGATTTCTTGTGACCAAAGATGAAATTAGTGACCGCCTCATATAGCGGAGTCTGGCGATCTTCAATAGTATAACCAGCTGTAGTCAAAGCAGATGATAATTCATTAAGAAAATTATCAATACCATGCCAGAAAATGTCCTTCTTTTTTAGAGCTAACAAGTTGTCCTCGCATTGTATCATCTTCCGAGCCTCTTCCGGATATTTACCAGCCAAGCGGGCAAGCTCTTGATGTAATTTAACATCTCCAGCCAGTTTGTCTATCAGGTCTCGATATTGTTCAATGGCAGATTTAACGTAAGGGCGATTGTAGACTTCATCGAGACAGAGCAGGTCATTAAGCCACTCGCAAATCTCTATACGATATTGAATAAGTTTTACAGAGCGAGGTTCATGGTTATCAGAAAGATGAAGATAACCTTTCTCCTTAGTTCCAAGGCTTTCAACTGATGGTTTATGACCGTCAAGCGTAAGATAATAGACTTCCACTCGCTTATCCTCGTATGTTTTGTCCCGTTTGTCGGAATCTTTGTCGGAATCTTTGCCGGTTATATAACGATGATATCCTTCCAATTGCCCCCGGTCGAGATGGTTGCTATCAGTGGCATAGATTTTATTCTCTACAATAATGGCAAAGCCTTCTATTTTATCCTCGATAAGGATGTCTATCTCCTTGTCCTCTGACCAATTAGAGGGATTCCAGCCAGGTGTAACCTTCGTATCAGGCCCAGCATGAAAATTACTAATAATTCTCTTGAGCAACAACTCTAGCGGACGAGTACCCAAATTCAAAGGATTATCCGGATTGGGGTCGAGCAGTGAGGCAATGAAGCGAGAATGCAACTGCACCTCGTCAGATTCCTTGCGTAAAGCCCTAAAAACATTGAATGCTTCGTGACATTCAATAGGTTTTAATTTATTGAGTTCTTGCTGAAGCCCTTGCATACAGTTACAAATGTTTGATTTGACGAATAAGCTTCTGCTGCTCAATATTATCTAACGTTGTAATATCCTCGCAGAAAATGACGGGAATATTCGTGCCATTAAGTGTATATACCCCATCTCTATTACTACGAGGGTTAACCCAACGGTCTGCACCATAAATAAGATCCTTACACATTGACGTAAAGAACAGAATGACTTTGGGTTTAATTATACCAATCAATTTGTATGTCAGTTCTAATTGCTCACGAATAAAGTCGGGATTAGATTGAAGCAAAAGCCCACGGTCATTTTCGCGGGCGTATAACAAATTGATTTGGGTGTAAGGGAGACCACATTGGTCGGCAAAATACTCCAGATTCTTGAAATAAGAAGGTGCCTTGGGGTCACGATAACTACTACCATAATATAATGCCGAGGAACTGTTAGTACATGGCATAACCTTATCATCTATTGGATTAAAGGAAGGATTGATGCCGATATACAAAACCGAACCAAGGATGGCTTCCGATGCAAACATAGGTTTGCGAGACATGATGGCTTTATTACCTTTAGAACGATATGTATTCCAAATGTTGGCAAGTGCATCTTCAACAAAACCATTTTCATTCAGGTCAATTACGTGATATGAAGCCGGTTGTTTTGTCGGTTCATTAGGTTTGATAGGAGATGTCTTCGTCTGGGCAGGTTCCGGAGCAGTAACAACTGTGGCCTCTTGTGCCTGATAATACTGCTGTTCCGACAGCATCCGTTTGGATATGATATTGCGTTTGAGCTTATGGAATCCAAAGGCAATGCCAAGCATAGTGAACTTAAAGATAAAGAAACCGACAACAAGAATGATAGCAATCATAAGCATTCTACCCCAGATGTCATCATCAATTGAATTATCTAAAGTCATGCCAAGCATAAATAACAAGGCGATAATTATCCACATAACCACGATAAGAACGATAGCCTGCACAGATTCGTTTTTATCCAAAGTATCTTTCCAAGAAGACCTGACAGTGAACAGTTTGCGCCACTTTGCTTTGAGATACTGCCAAGTCAGGTAACTAAGTTGGGGATTATTAGGGTCTTCTTGCTCCAAAATATTGATACCCTGTTCTATTTTACTAAGTACGGCCAAAGTGTATTTAGTCCGCACCTTTTCCTCTTTAGTAGACGCCTTAAACGAATTTGCTTTGACCTGCACAAGCAAGTCTGAAATCTGGCGCACCATTTCACGAGGAGACTCGGAGAACTCCAACGCGATAACGGCATCAACATTAGCCAATACGGCGCGATCAACGGAATTGAGGTAATTCTGCTCTTCGAGTTCAATTCTTGATGTCGTCCGGCGTTCTCTAGCTTCTGCTGCAGATTCTCCAGCTCCGCCACGCGTTGCGTTAATACGACGATAAGGTGTTGACCAATTATCGCCGAACAAAAAATTACTTGCAGTCTTAGCTGTATTCTTTCCAAGTTCACGCTTGAAAGCGTTTTCAAAAACACCCATAAAAAAACAGATATTTATTCGTTATACAATTCTTGTGAGGTGCGATAGTCGTAGAGCAGCTCATCGCGAAGGTAAGCCGGAGCCTCAATACGAACTTCATTTCCAAGTGAACGAATCTCCTGGATGAAATCAAATGTTGGAGCCACATGTAGTTCCAACCATGTGTATTGCTCGTCAGACCGAACCACCTTTTGAGAATGGTGGAGAGGCAGCGAGCAAAGATATTTGGCACGGAGGTTTTGAACACGCAAAACGACCGTATCTACATTACGATTTAGAAGTACACCGTAGTAATCTGCGAAGAATGACTCGGCATCGAAATCGGAGGGGATAGAATATGTAGCACCTGTTGCCGAGAGCGAAGACATTCGGTCGAGAGCATAGACTCGATACTCATCTTTCTCCGGACGATGACCGAGAACATACCAACGTTGCTTAAAAAGTTTCACGCAATATGGCTCAATGATAACATCATGGGCCTCGTCGCTAAAGAAACTTTGATAGGTGATAGATAGTTGCTCGCCATGGTCAATAGCATCAATGATGCGTGTAAGATATTTTTGACCTGAAGGAATATCCTCCAGCAGTATCTTATCACGTAGATGCTGCCGTTCGGTAAGCAGGTTGTTTACGGAGAATGTACTAATAAGCCATTGGCGAATAGCGTCGCGATCAATTTCATCACGATTCTCAATGTAGTAGATACTACCTCTGGATTTATCGCATGCTATATTAACGCCAAATAGTTCTTGAATTGCTTCCTTCTGACGGAAGAATGTACGACGTGGGATACGACTCTCATGCTCGTCGTTGAGAGACGAGCGAGACCAACGACTGTCGATCTCTTCTTTGGTGATTGTACCTGCTGAGTAGATGGTATCAATCAACCAAACATATCGTTTAAATAGAGTGATTGGGGTCATAGCACACAAATTAGACTTCAAAGTCTACTATTTTTTTTCAAATATGCAAATAAAATAAAATTTATTTTGCATAAAACACGTGATTTCCTATCAAAATATCTATAATATGCGGTGTTTCATCGTCAGCATGAAGTATAGTTTGATTGTTGAGTTCTATAATCTGGAATATAAGATCAAACTGATGCAACTGGGATAAACACCATATTGTGCGACGAACACATGTGGTGCATAAGAAACCTTCATATTTGCGAGGGTGGAGACTATAATCACTATGATATGAATCCAAGATAATACCGCAAAACATTTGAGAGACATTCTTCACATATTTAGTTATTTCTGCAAAATCAATATGTTGTTTCGCAAATAAGTAAAGCAAATCCAAATCCATATCTAATAATTTGCGATCAATAGGAGCCGATGCAGGATAGCGCAGTCGTACTCGCAAATAAGATGTTAGCTCTATTAACTCATTTTCATGTTTTTTTACATACTCTACTGGAGCGTGTTTGACAACAAGAAATGCAGCCTCACGGTCGTGGTACTGTTCATACATCGAGATTATTCTGGGTAATTGTTCCTCGTCCCAATTTTTACGATAATATCGGCACAGCCACTCTCTGTCTTTTTTGGTATCGGAGCACATTGCATCAATAACGAGAAGTTGTTCCTCATATGATAAATATGGCATACGAATACGCAATTCTATACGAGCCTTTTGGCGCTGTCCTTTGGTGTAGAATCTTCGAATAGTGTCTGTGATTGGATCATATTTGGGGTATGATACTTCGGACTCATTTTTTTTGATATATCGTAATACGCTATTTATAGCAAAAAAAGCCTTCCAACTATCTGTAGATAGAGCCATAGTTAGTTCATCTTCCGACATAGACTCAACCATTGATCGAAGCGAATGCCAATCATAGTCGTCTTGCATGGCATAATTACACACATTAGAAACCAATTTAATACTGTTTGTAAGATTTTCCATTGCTCCTAATTTTTAGATTTCGCTGCAAAATTATCGCGGCTAAGTGCCAAGATGCGGCGCAACCTATTCATTTTTTGGAATTTTCTATAAAATAGACCGACAAAGCAGTTATCTGCTCTGTCGGTCTTTTGTCCTCACCTTAAGCAATGGTGTGTATTCCTACACTTCTTCTTCAATGGCGCGGATGCCACAGATTGGGCAGTCGCCATTGGTGTTGTGATAGATGGTGCGGAACTTGATTTCAGCGGCTTCTAAGCTGGTGAAATAGCCGTATTGGTAGAGAACTTCCCTGCGGCGATTGCAGAGGTAGTAATGAATTTATGTCTGCATAGTTGTAATTATTTAGGGGTGTTCTAATAATTGCTTTTTGTTTTATTTAGGAGTTTTTGGTTAGCAGGTTTCTGATTTGAGTGCGGGAGCAATGCGGGCATTGTGACCAAGTAAAAATCAGAAAAATGCAATCAAAAAGCCTAAAAAATCAAAAAAGTGTTATACCACCCATTATTTTTTATTGTTTGTTAACGGGGAATTTTTAGAACACCCCTCAAGTGGTTCAATAATACGTTGTTTGCCATGGGCACGAGCGGCCAGCTCGGAGAATGTGAGGGCGTTGATGCCGTACAGTTTCCAGTACTGTTCATTCTCGGCGGCGAGATCGATGGTTTTCTTGCCGGTTACAAACTCCATGTGGCGCATGATAGTGAGCGCGCAATCCATGATGCTATCAAGCTGCTCCTCGGTGCAGCGAGACAGGATTTGTTCAATAGTAATCATAGTGAAATATATTTTGAAGTGAATGATTAGCAAGTGCCCGTGTCGTAATGCGTTTGCCACACATTCTCCTGAATATCCATACGACTGAGCACCTTATCGGCGTTGCGCATAAGGTATTCGAGTAGCGTAAATTCTTTTGGGGTGAGATGAATAGTCGTACCGGCACGTTGACACTCATGGCGGTTGAGATTCAGCATCAGGTCTTCGTATTCCAAATGGCTGATAGCTTCGGTCTGAGGCTCTATTCGTTCGCCACGTTTGAGCAACACCCCAATTCGAGCCAACAGTTCTCGAAAGTCAAACGGCTTGGTCATGTAGTCATCAGCGCCAGCATCAAATCCCTCCAGTTTGTCATCAGTAGTTCCAAGTGCAGTAAGCATCAAGATGGGAACCTGAGTTCGTTCAGCACGAATACGCTTGCAGAGCTCAATGCCGTTCATTCCCGGAAGAATAATGTCACTGACAATGAGATTTATAGTTTCACCTTCACTCTTTAGCAACCTCAACGCCATCTCTGCATCATACGCTAACAGCACATGATGTCCCGCTTTCTCAATGTCCGTCTGGAGCAAAGAGGCAAGTCGCTGATCGTCTTCTATGATTAATATGGTACACATTTTAATTGCTAAGTTACTCATTTTTTGCCAATTATGAGCCAGCAATACTATTAGAATTTCATTAGAATTTGCTCTAATGGTTTTCTAATACTGTTCTAATCATTCTCTAACGGCTTGTTTCGGTGAGCCTTTGTTCCTTTGCACCCGATTTCAAGAACCCGATTGTTAAACGTATTGAGAAAGGAAACAAAGTATGATGAAAAAACTTTTCAATTTTAAGAAGCCTTCCATGACGAGGGCTGTTTACAACAGCGAGTATGCCCGTTTTGTATCTCGCCAGTCGTTGGAACATGTTTATAGCACACTCAACGCTTGCCGACGTGGATTGAATGAGCATGATGTGGAGAGTCGCCGGAGGAAGTTTGGTGAGAACATCGTGGTGCACGAGGAACGCACTAATCCCGTGAAACTGTTTGTGTCAGCTTTCATCAATCCGTTTATCGGTGTGCTGACGGCATTGATCCTTATCTTGTTTGTGCTCGATGTTGTGCTGGCAGACCCAGGCGAACAGGATTGGACAACCATTATTATAATAAGTACGATGGTGGTGTTCTCTGCCATCCTGCGTTTTGTGCAGGAACTAAAGGCGGGACGGTCGAGCGATGCATTGCTCCGGATGGTGAAGAACACGTGCTATGTGGAGCGTACTAACAACGAGAGCGGCGAAATTCCGGTGGAGGAACTTGTGCCGGGTGACATCGTGTTGCTGATTGCTGGCGACATGATTCCAGCCGACCTTCGTATCGTTGAGACAAAGGACTTCTTTGTGAGTCAGTCATCGTTGACGGGTGAGAGCGATTCGATAGAGAAAACTCCTCTTTGCGATGCAGATGAGGGAAGCGTTGTTGACCTCGCCAACCTCGCCTTCATGGGCTCGAATGTGGTGAGCGGTACGGCATGCGGTATTGTGTTCGCTACTGGCAACCAGACGTACCTTGGCAGCATTGCCAAAAGCATTGCAGGGCATCGGGCAGAGACGGCTTTCGACAAAGGCATTACGAAGGTGTCGATGCTGCTTATCCGTTTCATGCTCATCATGGTGCCGTTCGTGTTTATGGTTAACGGATTCACCAAGGGTGATTGGCTTGAAGCATTCATCTTTGCGGTAAGTGTGGCTGTGGGTCTTACGCCAGAGATGTCACCAATAATTGCACCTAACATAGAGTCAAAGTTTTAATTTTACAATGTCCGATAATCTAATTTCGGTGCAAAGGTAGGATAGGGTAGTCTCAAATTGTGGGACAAACTTCCAAAACCTTTATTTATAGGTCCTTTTTTGTATGTTATATTTTTCCAGTGTATCGAATATGCAGTCTCAGCGGCATCATCCAGAAATTCTTGCGGAAATTTGAAAGGGAACGGATATGTCATCAATTCATTCCATCGTCCAAAACCAAACTTTAGCATCTCACAGATTTCTAAGATATGCTGTTCAATGAGTTCCTGATTCTCTACGTGAAGTATGAAAATACGACGGGCACGAGGCATCTTGTCCATCTTGGTTTTAGGAGTAATCTTCATTGATTCACTATTTGTTCCCGAAATATAGGAATATGAAAAGTTAGGCTCTCCGTCAATACCCGCAGTCTTATGGTTACAAGATACAAGCATGATGCTCATGATTACAGCAGTCACTGCTGCCAGTTTGGTTAAGAAAGTTATATTCATTGAGTTTATAATTGACTGTTGTCTTCTTCTACTTTTGTCCCTTTGTATAGCCAATTTGTGCTGTACAAGGTATGAAAATTATCGTATTATGGTACGTCTCATACCTGATATTATACTTTTTTCAAATAAGAAGTGCGGAAAAAATCTCTCGCAACGTTTCAGTTAATTTTGTATTGCTATATACAAACAACTTACTTCGGAGCAAAGGTCACAAATTGCGGTCTTACTCACAACAAAAACAGTTCAAAAAGTTTTGGTATCCCAAACCAATTAACAATGCAAGAAGAAAAAGGATATATTATTATAAAAAAAGGCGTCCCGAGGAACGCCTTTTAGTTTTGAGAAGGAAGAACCAACTATTCTGCAGGAGTTTCAGTAGCTTCAGCAGCAGGAGCTTCTTCGGCACTTTCAGCAGCAGCGGCAGCTTCTTCAGCTTTCTTAGCTTCTTCAGCAGCAGCTAAAGCAGCATTTTTCTCAGCGATTTTAGCTTCGCGTTGTTTGTTGATTTCTAATTCTTCTTCTAATTTTTTCTTAGCAACAGCTTCAGCGTTAGATTTAGTTTTCTTAGCTTCAGCTTCAGCTTTCTTAGTTTGAGCATCTTTGTAAGCTTGGAATTTAGCTTCCAATGCTTTTTCGTCGAAAGCACCTTTCTTAACACCACCTTTTAAGTGTTTCATGTACAAAACACCTTCGTGTTTCAAAATTGAACGTGCAGTGTCAGTTGCTTCTGCACCAACTTCCAACCAATAAAGAGCTCTGTCGAAGTTTAATTCAACAGTTGCAGGGTTTGTAGTTGGATTGTACGTACCGATTTTCTCGATAAATTTGCCATCACGTGACCTTCTGCTATCAGCAGCTACAATGTGATAGAAAGGGCTCGCCTTTCGTCCGTGTCTTGCTAATCTAATTTTAACAGCCATTGTATTTAAATATTTAGTTTATAATTTTTTCGGGTGCAAAAATACACTTTTTTACGAGACGGCAATATGTTCTGGCTATTTATTTCGTAATAATCTACGTTGTTTTGTGAAACTATTGCCGGACGTTCAGAGCTTTTTATTTTACCACTCTGTTTGGCGAAACGAATAGAGTGCCAATGTCTTTTCCTTCAAAAATGTCGAAAAGAATTTCAGGAGAATCACCGTTGGCAATAATCGTGTCGATGTTGTCTTTATGACAAATTTTTACCGCAGAAATTTTTGTTGCCATACCGCCTGTTCCAAAACTTGTTCCTGCAGAACCTGCAGCTTTCGAAACATTTTCGTTTACATCGGTAATGATAGAGATTTTCTTTGCATCAGGATTTTTACGTGGGTCTTTGTCGAAAAATCCGTCAATGTCCGATAAAATAATAAGAAGATCAGCTTTGCAGATAGATGCAACCATTGCCGAAAGAGTGTCGTTGTCGCCAATTTCAATCTCGTCGGTAGAAACAGTGTCGTTTTCGTTAACGATTGGAACTGCACCTATTTCAAGCAATTTAGCAAACGTGTTTTCTGCATTGCGGTGTTTTTCCTCATCGGTAATCACATCGGAAGTAAGCAAGATTTGGCCTACATTAATGTTGTGAACTTCGAAGAATTTGCGGTAGATCTTAGAAAGAATAGCTTGTCCGATGGCAGCCATGGCTTGTTTGCCAGGAATTGTGTTTGGACGTTTTTTCAGTCCTAATTTTCCTACGCCTACAGCTATTGCTCCCGAAGAAACCAACACAATCTGACGGCCTTGCTTTTGCAGTGCAGCAACTACATTAGTTACATGTTCAATACGGCGAAGATTCAATCTTCCGTTTGGAAACGTTAACGAAGACGTTCCAATTTTTATAACAATACGTCGCTTGTCAGCTAATGCACTTCTATAATCCATCTCAAAAAAAATTGGGCTCAAAAGTATAAAAAATTACTAACTCTTTACTTTAATCTTATAAATATGTTCAATCAATTGTAATTGTAACCTTTTTAGATTTTTTGTAAAACTTTTATAATTGAAGATTTGTAAGCAGTTCAATGTATGTTTCCATTCCCTGACGCAGTTCCGATTCAAAAATAAATTCGTTTGCCGTGTGTGAACGTAAGGTATCGCCTGGACCAATTTTCATCGAAGGAAATTTTGTCATAAAAACTTGGTCGGAAAGAGTTGGGGAACCAAACATTTCCAAGCCTATTTTCTTTCCACTTTCTACTAATGGGTGGTCGGTCGGAATTGATGAAGAATTCAAACGGAAAGAACGGGCATTAACTTCGCAATCAACAGATTGGTTGATAGTGTCGTACAATTCCTGGTTTGTGTATTTTTCATTGCTTCGGACGTCAACAACAAACGAACATTCTCCTGGAATTACATTATGCTGAGTGCCGGCATTGATTACCGTTACGCTCATTTTTACAGGACCAAGAAAATCTGATGATTTCTCGAACTGATATGTTTGGAACCATTGAATGGATTCAATGGCTTTGTATATTGCGTTGATTCCGTTAGAATGGGCTGCATGTCCGGATTTTCCGATAGCCTTGCAGTCGAGTACCATTAAACCTTTCTCGGCAATAGCCATACGCATTCCTGTTGGTTCGCCAACAATTCCAAATGCAATTTCCGGCAAATGTGGCATGACACATTCCAAACCATTCTTACCTGAAATTTCTTCTTCGGCAGATGCAACTAAAATTAAATTGAAGGGATTGTTTTCCTGTTTGTTGAAATGTAGAAATGTGAAGATTAAAGAAACAAGAGAAGCTCCTGCGTCGTTACTTCCAAGTCCAATGATTTTCCCTTTCTCACATATTGCGTTGAATGGATCACTTTGCCATCCGTCGGAAGGTTTAACCGTGTCGTGATGGGAGTTTAGTAAAATTGTCGGCTTGGAATCATCGAAATTTTTAGAACGAACAATCACGTTGTTTTCAATTCTTTGAGCTTCGATGCCGTGTTTCTTGAAAAATTTGCATAAAAGTTCTGCTGTTCCCGATTCGCTTCTGCTAATTGAGAATGTTTCGATTAATGAAATTAAAAGTTTTTTTGCCTGTTCGAAAGTTTCTTCCTGCATAATAGTAATATTAAATATCTTTTAAAGGTTCCACATGTATGATTACCTGTGTTTTTTCACCATATTTTTCCCGTAAATCCTGCTCAATGTTCACTGTTTTTTCGTGTGCTTCGCCGACTGTCGTTTCCGATGGTATTCTTATGTGAACTTCAATGGCAATGTTAGCACCGATTTTTCTTGTCTTTAAATTGTGAGGGCAGCTTACCAGCTGGTCTTTGCAAATTATGCTCAAAATTTCATTCTCGACATCTTGCGGCAGTGAGCGTTCCAACAGTTCCTGTATTCCGGGAATAAATAAGTCATAGGCTACTTTACCTATAAATAATGAAATGATAATGGCGGCAATTGGATCTAAAATAACAAAAGATTCGCCAAGAAAATATGCTCCGCCAATGCCGATTAGCGTTCCAATGGACGAAAACGCATCGGATCTGTGATGCCATGCATTAGCCACAACAACAGAAGCATCAACTTTCTTGCCGACAGAACGGGTATATTGGTACAATATTTCTTTAATAATAATGGATATGAATGCTGCGGCAAGTGCAATTATTTCTGGTGGTGCCGTTGGTTTTCCCTGCATTATATTGATGATTTTTCCTAAGCTGGTTATGAAAATTCCAATACCAACAAGGGCAAGCAAAATACCTATAATAACAGTAGCAAGGGTTTCGTATTTCCCATGTCCGTAGTCGTGGTCGTCATCTTTAGGTTTTGCGGAGATTTTTACAAAAATAAGTACAATGACATCGGTAATAAAATCCGAGATAGAGTGTATTGCGTCTGCAATCATGGCTCCGCTGTTCCCGAAAAATCCTGCAAGGAACTTTCCGACAGACAGGAACATGTTTACTATAAACCCGATAAATGTTACATTGTAAATCTGCTGCTCACGAGTTTTTCCTTCGTTTATCATATAATGGACGATGATTTTTATACAAAAATAACGAGAAAACTATACGAATTGCATCTTGCCTGATATAAAATATAATTTTATTACCTTATTTTTGCCCTCTGAAAAAAACGACGAAGTGGAAATGTTTTCTGCTGAAGTGCTAAAAATGAATACTGAAATGAAAAATGTTATTTTAACAACGATTGCAATTTTATTTAGCTGTACATTGTTTGCTCAGGAGGAAGGAATTTGGGAAACATATGATGACGGTCGCAAAAAAGCGATGTCGCATGTGCAGATTTACAAGAAAGATGGCAAACTGTATGGCAAAATCGTTAAAAACCTTGATGGTCAGTATGACGTATGTGAAAAATGCTCTGGAGAAGATAAGAATAAACCAATCATTGGTCTAATGGTAATTAGAGGGCTTGAGAAAAAAGGTTCTAAGTGGGTGAAAGACGATGGTATATTAGACCCAATGCGTGGCATAAAATGCGATGCCGAAGTTTGGATGGAAGGACCAGATAAATTAAAGGTAAAAGGTTCTTTCCTTTTCATTTCGGAAACTCAAACTTGGACAAGGGTAAAGAACGTTAAATAACTTTACAATTATGCAGGTAACACGTATTTTTGATCTTTTGGAAAGATATAAAGAAGAACTACCAAAGGTCGCTGCTAATACTAAAAATATTAATCCAAATGTAGCCTTGGCTCACAAAGTAGAGGGACAGTGGGTTACTTATAGTATCGACGATTACATTGAAAATGTTGCAAATGTCAGCTATGGCTTGCTTGCATTAGGAATCCAACCTGGCGATAAAATTGGTATTGTAAGTGAAAATCGTCCAGAATGGAACTTTTTGGATATGGGTGCAATGCAGATTGGAGCGGTTCCAATCCCTATTTATCCTACCATCAGCCAGGAAGAATACCGTTATATTCTTTTACACGCGGAAATTAAGTTGCTTTTTATCGAAGGAAAGGAACTTAGAAAGAAAATAGAACCTATTATTCCTGAACTAAAGGAAAAATCCCTTCAGGAAGTATTTACATTTGTTGATCAAAAGAATGAATACCGTTATTTTAAAAATCTTGTCGATTTAGGAAAAGAAAATCCTCAGCCGGAAAAAGTGGCAGAATTAAAGGCTGCAGTAAAACCAGAAAATCTTGCGACAATTATTTATACTTCGGGTACAACAGGTAATCCGAAAGGTGTAATGTTATCGCATAACAACATTATAAAACAGGTTCCTTCTATTGCTTCGTTGGCAAATAAAGAAAGTCACACGGCATTGAGTTTCTTGCCGTTGTGTCATGTGTATGAACGTGTTGTAATGTATGCGTATCATTATCAGATATGCTCGATTTATTATTCGAACATTGCAATGATTGCCGACAATCTAAAGGATGTGAAACCAACAATTATGTGCGTGGTTCCACGATTGTTAGAGAAAATTTATGACAAACTATATTCAGCAGGTAAAAAGCAATCTTTTATAAAACGTAAAATCTATTATTGGGCAGTTTGGACTGCAAAAAGATATAAAGTTGATCCAGCAAACAGAACATGGTGGTATAATCTAAAATGGAAGATTGCAGACAAGTTAGTTTATTCACAATGGAGGGAAGCTCTTGGAGCAACGAGAATACATGAAGTTGTTTCCGGCGGTTCTGCATTGCAGCCACAGTTAGCTTCGTTTTTCCATGCAATAGGATTAAATATTTTCCAAGGATACGGTTTAACTGAAACAGCACCAGTAATTGCTGTTGCGAGTCATGAACCATACACACATGAAGTAGGTACGGTGGGAATACCTTTGCCAGGTGTGGAGGTGAAAATTGCAGAGAGTGGCGAATTGCTCTGCCGTGGATTCAATGTAATGATGGGATATTACCGCAATGAGGAAATGACAAAAGAGGTTATTGATTCAGAAGGCTGGTTCCACACTGGAGATACTGCCTGCATTACAGACAGAGGACTATTGAAAATTACAGGACGAATCAAATCTTTGTTCAAGACTTCTTTTGGAAAATATGTTAATCCCGAAATTATAGAGGCTAAATTTGAAACATCGTCGTTTATTGGAAATATTGTCGTTTATGGTGAAAATCGACCATATCCTGTGGCTATTATATTGCCAGATTTCTCTGTTCTAAAAACATGGTGCGCTTCTCATAAAGTCCCTTATGTTTCGGAACAGGAAGTTGTGAAGAACCCAGCTGTAGTGGCAAGAATCAAAAAAGAAGTGAAAAAATATAACGAGAAATTTGCCGACTACGAACAGGTAAAACGTTTCATATTAGTTGCGGAAGAATGGACTCCGCAAAACGGAATGCTTTCGCCAACATTAAAAGTGAAACGAAAAGTGGTGCAGGAAAAATACGCTCAGGAAATAGAAACTTTGTTCAATAATACGGTGAAAGAATAAGGCTGCGGTTTTGCAAAATCAATATTTGTTAGTCTCTTTTGTTGGTTTGCAAAACAAGCTGGTATTGTAAGGTAAATTTGTGTCGTGCAGATTTATTCCGAAATTATTTTAAAGTTTCTGAAATGCATCAAGCAAAATTTTTATTTTTGCGGTAAATAGTCATTATATGCAGCGTAAGTTATTGCTTTTGTTTGTTTTGCTTTGTTTATCGGGAATCATAGTGTTTTCGGTGATATTTCTTTGCAGGGGAGGCAAAACTCAAAACAATGCTTACAAAGGAATTCCTGCTGATGCGGCAATGGTTGTTGAAGTGAAATCTATAGAGATTGCCTCAGACTTGTTCTCTGAAAAACAGAAACTCCAAAATTCTCTTTCTGAACTTCCTTTCTTGAAAAAAGGATGTGATTTTGTAGTAAAGATAGGAGAGGCTGTGAAACAGAACGAACAGCTATATACGTCGTTTGCTGAATGCGGACTGTTTTATGTGGTGAAGAAAATAGGACAGAATAAGCTTGACTTTTTATATTTGATGCCTTTGCAGAACGAACAGTCTGCAGACGAGGTAAGAACATTTGTTGAAACTGCATTCTCTGTCGCAAATCCGTCTAGCTCTGATTATAAAGATGTAAAAATCTATTCATATAAGGATGATGCTTCGGATAGAAAGAATTTGACATATTCTGTGTGCGAAAATACTCTGATAATCAGTGAATCGAAAGTCGCAGTGGAAAATTCATTGAAAGGTTTTTATGAAAAAAACAGCAATTGTTTAGAGCAGGATCCTGATTTTCAGCGTGTAAGACCGAATGAGTCAAAAGTTCCGGCACGAGTTTATTTCCATTATGACCGTATGGCAAGCATTTTTCAATTGTATGCTTCGGATGAATATGTAACCCGTGTAAAATCCTATCCGAAAATAGCGAGCTGGACAGTGCTTGATTTGAATCTGGACTCGGATGCGAAATCTGTACGTTTGAACGGATATATAACATTAGATTCAATATCGTGTAAGTCGGAGTATTTGAACCTGTTCCGTAATCAGCAGGCTGTACGTGGCGACATTTTCTCTGTACTTCCCGCATCAACGTCAAATTTTGTAGCAGTTTGCCTGAGCAATAAGGAAGCGTATAAAGAAAATTATGAGGAATATCTTAGAAAGAACAGTTTCTTCAATGCCTATATGAATGACATGAAGGATTTGGATGAGGCCTTTGTGCATGGAAATTCACGTGTCCTAACAACATTCTACTCATGGCTGGATTGTGAAATGGCGTATGTGCAGATTCCAAGTTTTTCCGGATCATGGAGTGAAAATACGTTCTGCTTGATAAAAACATACAGCAGAAAGAAAACAGAATCTGATTTGTTGGATATGCTTGGAAATTATGCAGAAAAGAATCAAACGGAAAATGTGACGGTAGAAAAGAAAATTGGCTCAAATGAATATTCAATATATAAGATGCCGGTAGGTAAGATTCCACATAAAATATGGGGAAACCTTTTCTCGCATACAAGTGCGCGATATGTGTTCTTTATTGATTCATATATGGTTTTTGGAAATTCAGTTGAAGCTTGTATGGCGTACATTTCGGAATATGAGAAAGGAAATACATTAAATTCAGATCCGGACTATGGACGTTTTGATGACAATGTGAAACGTTCGTACTCTTTGTATGCATATTCGTCTATTCCTCAGTCAATCCCAATGTTTAAGTCGTTGTTTGATGAGAAAACTGTTAAGTTGCTTGAGGAACATAGTCCTGAATTGAAGGATATGAATGCTTTTTCGTACCAGTTAATAGCCGATAATGGTAATAAGCTGTATAATGATATTTTCATTTCTTATCAGTCAAATAAGCGTGAGAAACCGGAAACAATGTGGCGGGAATTTTTGGACACTATAGTTTATTCGCAACCAAAGATTTTCATTTCACATAATGGTGAATGCCTAACATTGGTGCAGGATTTAAAAAATAATTTGTACTTGATAGATAATGACAAGGATAAGATTCTTTGGAAAAGAGAGTTGGACGGACCGATTTATAACACAATTCATCTTATCGACATCTATAAAAATAACAAAATACAATATTTGTTTAATACAGCAAATACGATGTATTGTATAGATAAAAATGGTGATGCCGTTAGTAATTTTCCTGTAAAATTGGAGAGTCCTGCAACGGCTGCGATTTCGGTGTTTGATTACGATAAAATAAAGAAATACAGAATTGCAGTTCCATTAGAAAATCTATCGATAGAGTTGTTTAGTTTAGACGGTATCTGCACAAAAATACCAACATGGAATGTGATGGCGGAAAATCCTGTAAAAACTTCGTTAATGCATTTTGCCGATGCTGGTAAAGATTATATAGTATATGCGGATCAATATCATGTAAGAATATTAAACAGACGTGGAGAGTCGCGTATAAACGTGGATGAAATAATTGAAAAAGCTCCAAATTCACGAATTGAGTTTGAAGTGGGTGCAGAATCGTCATTGACTCGTTTTATAACTACAGATGTTGACGGAATTGTAAAAGAAATCTATTTGGATGGAAGTGTGGTGTCTTCTGATAAATTCGGAAAACGCAGTGCGCAGCATTATTTTATGACGTCAGACATCGACAACGACGGTAATGTTGATTATGTATTTGTTGATGAAAATAAAGTTGAGGTGTATTCACAAGATGCGAAGAAATTGTTGTCGTATTCGGCAAAGGCTACTTTGTCTGATCCATTTGTAAGGACGCTAAAAAATGGAGAAAAGAAAATTGGGGCTGTGGATAAACAAGATGGGAAAATATATGTTATCAATAGTGACGGTGCTTTGTGTAAAGGATTCCCTATAGACGGAGTAACGCCATTCGATATAAGTGATGAATCTATGGAAAAAGGTTTTATGCTTATTGTTGGTAATGAACAAAATTTATTGTATAATTACATTGTAAAATAGTAAAATATGGACAACCGCCTAAGTAGGCTTTCGATATATCTTTTTTGCGTAGTATTCTTTTCTGCGTGTGTGAAGGATAATTTTGAATTAAAAGAGAAATTTTCCGACCAGATAGAATGGAATCCATCATTGGCTTTGCCTATAGCAACCGCAGATTTAACGCTTTCTAACATTGCAAAAGAACGTAAAGATACTTTAGAATATGTAAGTGAATCTGACTTGGGCTATGGGGATTTGGTTGAAGATGAGGTAGTTCAGTTTAAATATGTGATAGATACCGCACGTGTGATAGATGTGATGCATCTTCCTTTGTTTGATCCTTATGATACCACATTGATGTTACGTCCGGTAACAATTTCTAATGTTTCGTTTCCAATTGGTTATGTGACGATAGGAGATTTGTTGAAAGATAATTTCTCTTCATCGGATTATAGTGAATATGTTGCCGCAGCAAAAGCAAATCCGTTGAGTGTAAGTGTGGGTGAAAAAAATGCTGTTAAGGAACATTATTATCCTATTGGAGCAATTCCTGATACTCTAAAACGCTGGGTAAGTGATAATTTTGGTACGGAAATAAATGTTAAGGATGTATTTGAATACATTATGTTGAAGTCCGGAAAAGTTACCTTGTCGTGTACGAATTCCAGTGGATTGAATTTTTACTGTGATGTTGTTATCTCGTCAAAGGACAATGCAGGGAAAATGGTGGAGTTTGGTTCTTTTGATTATTCTGGATTTCCAAGCTGGATTAGTCAGGGTGGTCCTCAGAAAAAATCAATAGATATTGATTCTGCATATCTACATAGTGAGTTTTATTACAGTTTTAGAAATTTGAGAATTGCCCAGACGCATGAAGTTGCAATTCCTAGTTTCGACCAAGGCCTTCTTTTGAATATAGAGATGAAGGATTTAGTTGCGTATGAAGGTAAAGCATATGTACCAGAACAAACATTGTGTCTAGATACTATAACCTACATGACAATGCGTGACGAGGATATGGACAGAAAATTGTTCCGCGTGTTGGTGGAAAGTGGTAAGTTTGATTATAAGATAACTTCGACTATAGGTATTGCTACTGAATTTGTTGTGGAATTTCCGTCGGTGGATTCGTTAGGGAAAACACCTTTAAGAAAATCTTGTTTAATGACAAACGAGAAACCTACTTATAAAAACAGTTGGAGTTTAAATGGTAATAATTTCGATTTGACAACCAATCCTGAAATTGGATATAATTCTGTTCCTGTTAAATTGGGATATAAGGTTCATACAACAGGAGGAATGCTGTATTTTGGACCAAAACAGAATATAAAGATTGAAATAACAAATCCCGACAGTGTTGTTTTTGCGTACGTAGAAGGCGACTTGGGACGATTTGAACAGGATTTGTTCAGCGATAAGTTGGAATTTGATTTACGGGAATATGTGTCTGATTTTCTTTCAGGTGATATTGTGTTCTATGATCCTAAAATACGTATAAACTATGCAAATCCTATAGGTATCGGAGGTGATTTGGAATTGAACATGGTTGGACACGACGGAAAGGGTAATTCTGTCGATATATTCCAGGGATATTCAAACAAATGGAGAATTGTACGTCCTGAATGTTCCGATGTGGAAAAAGGGGTGAATGTATCTTCTTCGCAGTTAATCAGTAATAAGACTTCGCAGATTGTTGATTTTATGAAGATGCTTCCTACGACAATAGATTACTCGGGTAAATTATATGTTAATTATGATATTCCTGAAGGAGAACCTATTTTCAATTGTATTTCTAATAAAGGTACGGCAAAACTAGGTGTTGAAATAGAACTGCCTTTGAAAATGTCTGCTAAAAATCTGATTCTTCAGCAGGATGTAAATCTGAACATGTCCGATTTAGGAGATTTGTCGTCTATAGAAAGAATGCGTTTGTATATCAATACGGAACATCAGCTTCCGTTGAATGCAACCTTAAAGTTGTCGCTGTTCGATACAACACAAGTTGAAGGAAAACAGGACTTGGGAACATTAGATATGATTGTTCTTGAATCTGCTCCAACAACTAATGGAAAAGTTTCCCGAACAGATAAAAAAGTTACAGAGGAGGAAGTGGTGTTGGAAAAAGGAAATCCGGTAATGGATAATTTGTTGCAGGCAAATAAACTTCGTATTGAAGTCTTTCTTGAAACAGACAAAAATGGAAATGAACCTGTTGTATTTTATTCATATTATGGATTAAAGTTCAACTTGGCAGCAGATTGCAAATTTATTTATACAAGTAGGTAGTGATGCGTAAATTATATATGATAGTATTTATGTTCGTGTTGATGGGAACTCTGTCTGCACAAGTAAATAGTACTATGTATTTTATGGATCGTGTTCCTCAGTCTTCGACAATCAATCCTGCGCAGGCTCCAGATTGCAAGTTCTATATGGGTGGCTTGCTTGTTCCTATATGTGGACAGCTGCCTCCGCCGATAACATTGGCCGTGAATTTGCCTATAGATTATAATGATGTTATCTTCTATGGTCAGGGAAATTATATGGATTCGTTGATTACACCATTGCATCCAACTGCGAATTTTGATGATTTTCTGAAAAAGCTTAGTAAGGTAAATTACATATCGACAGATTTACAGCTGTCATTGTTAAATTTTGGATTTAAGGCAGGAAAAAAATCATTTATAACATTTGATTTATCGGAAAAAATGTTTGCAAATGTTGGTTTGCCACGTTCTTTGTTTGACTTTGCCGCTCACGGAAATGATGTAGTGCGAACAGCAGACTTTACAGGTTTGGGTGTCAATGCAATGTATTATCATCAGCTTTCCTTAGGATTTCAAAAGAATTTCTCAAAAACGTTCTCGGCTGGTCTGCGGGCAAAATTATTGGTAGGTGTGGCAAATGTTCGAACTGCATCGTCGAAAATTGTATTGTCAACGGCAGAGAAGACAAACTATTTGAATGTTCAGTCTGAATATGTGGTAAACACGAATATTCCATTAGAGGTAAGTCTTGATGATGAAGGCTATGTTGATGGAATAAATTTTACTGATTTCAGTGAAGAATCTATAGGTTCAATCGTAAAGAATTATGCGGTTCTTACAGGAAATTATGGTGGCGCTTTAGATTTTGGATTTTCTAAGAATTTAAATAGTTTTTTCTCTTTATTTGCCAGTGTTGAAGATCTTGGTTTTATAAATTGGAAGACAAATACTTCTGAATTTGCAATTTACGACGAGGATTCCATGAAGTTTGAAGGGGTGAAAATTTCAAATTTAAATATCGCTGACTTTGCCGATGTGATTAATTTGGATTCAATAGCTTCTAATTTTACAGAGATAAATTATAAGGAGTGTTCGTATAAAACTTATATGCCAACAAAAATCTATGCAGGTATTCGTTATAGAGCAGCAAAACGAATGACGTTGGGTGCTTTAGCAAGATTTGAAATGCTTCCGAATAAGTTAAATCCGTCATTAACATTCACAGCAAATTTCACTCCGTTTAAATTTACTGCTGCAACTTTGAGTTATTCAGTAATAAATAATAATTTTGACAACATTGGATTAGGATTTACCGTTCATCCTGGTTGTATGCAGTGGTATTTTGTGTCGGACAACATAATAGGTGCAGCTTTATTCCCTGCAAATACACGCTCAATCAGTTTTAGAATGGGGTGTAATTTAGTATTCGGATGTGTTAATAAACATGGAAAACGTGATTCTCACGATCAAAATAATTCAACGTTGACGAATAAGAAGAAACATAAAAATAAAGGAATGGTTCCTTATAGTAAATAGAAAATCAATTCAATTAATTATTAACTTTTAAAAAAAACAAAACAATGAAAAAAATCTTTATGATTGGTGCTTTATTAAGCATGTTTGCAGTGAGCGCTATGGCTCAACACAGAGCAATTGGTGCTCGTTTGTCGTACACATTAGAAGTTTCTTACCAACGTGAAGCAGGTTCTTCTAATTTTTGGGAATTTGATGCTGGTGTATGGAACAACTTTAAAGGTGCACAAGCTTCTGGTATCTACAACTGGATCATAGCTACTCCAGATTGGACTCCAAAAGGTGAATGGAATTGGTACCTTGGTGTTGGTGCAGGTGTAGGTCTTGATTGGAATCGCTACAATGTAGAAAAAGACAGAGATGAGCTTGGTGCATTTGTAGGTGTTGCAGGTCTGGTTGGTTTGGAATACACATTCTGGTTCCCACTTCAACTTTCTGCTGATTTCCGTCCAATGGTTGGTCCATACTTTGGTGATGGCGTTTCTTTGAACGGTGATGTTCTTATCCACGCTTTGTGGCCAACATTGTCAGCTCGTTATAAATTCTAATAGTTAGGATATGCATTTCTTAGTCTGGATTTTCTTTTTAATCTTCGTCTTTGCTCTTTTAGCACTAGACTTGGGTGTTTTCAATAAAGATAAACACGAAATTTCTATGTCGGAAGCATTAAAAATGACTTGTTTATGGATTGGATGCTCGTTGGCGTTCAATGTAGTTCTATATTTTGCCTACGATGCTGATTTCTGTAGCTTGTTGTCAGAAAGTCCAGATGCAGCTATTAAAGATGGTGCTGATGCAGGATTAAAATTCCTTACTGGTTATTTGATAGAGAAAGCTCTTAGCCTCGACAATATTTTTGTGATGGCTATGCTGTTTGCCTATTTCAAGATTCCTGGCAAATACCAACATGAGGTGTTGTTCTGGGGTATTCTTGGTGCGTTAGTGTTCCGTGGCATTATGATTATACTTGGAGCAGCATTGGTGAACCGCTTCTCGTGGATTATGTATGTATTCGGTGTCTTGTTGTTGGTTTCGGCGTTGAAGATGTTGTTTGGAAAAGACGATGAATTTGATGCAGATAAAAACTTCTTCATCCGAATGATACGTAAACTTTATCCAGTAAGTTCAGAACTTGACGGTGGAAATTTCTTTACCAAATTACCAAACGGTGTAAAAGCGGTAACGCCTTTACTTGTCGTGTTGGTGGTAATTGAAACTACCGATGTCTTGTTCGCTGTTGATTCAATTCCTGCTATATTCTCAATAACAACTGATCCGTTTATTGTGTTCTCTTCGAACATTTGTGCAATACTTGGATTGCGTTCGTTGTATTTCGTACTTGCTTCGGCAATGTCGAAATTTGAGTATATAAAATACTGCTTGGTAGTGTTATTGTTGTTCATTGCAGTAAAGATGTTGTTGATGGAAGTTGTACATATTCCAATCGGAATTTCTTTGCTTGTAATAGCAGTAATTCTAACAGTTGGTATTGTTGCATCTATTATAATTAGCAAGAAGAAACAATCCGGCAATAATGAATAACATTCAGTTGTCGGCTGAACAAATAGCTGAATTTCAGCAAAATGTTTTAGCAAAAGGAAAGGAGTTGTATCGTGAAATGCCTTGGCGTTCCGATACAACTCCTTATTCTATTTTATTATCCGAGATAATGCTTCAGCAGACACAGGTTCCGCGTGTTATGCAGAAATATTCGGAGTTTATGTCGGCTTTTCCAACTTTAGAATCGTTGGCTGAAGCTGATTTTCAGGAGGTGCTTGCACATTGGAGTGGTCTTGGCTACAACAGAAGAGCACGCTTCCTTCATCAAACTGCGCAAAAAATTGTTCAAAATGGAACATTTCCAGAAACTGAAGAGTTCCTTCGTAGTTGTCCCGGAATAGGTGAAAATACAGCCGCTTCTATTCTTGTATATACATTTAATAAGCCGCTGGTCTTTTTGGAAACAAACGTTCGTACCGTTTTAATTTATACTTTTCTAAGTGATTATATAGGCGAAAAAATAGAAGAATCCGTTTTAAAAGACTTAGCAAAACAAACGCTTTTTGCGGAAAACCCACGGCAATGGTATTGGGCTTTGATGGATTACGGTACATATTTGAAAAAAACAGAAGGAAACTTCAACCGTATGTCTAAAATGCATACTGTTCAGTCACGCTTTGAAGGATCTTTTAGGCAAAAACGTGCCTCTGTGTTACGATGTCTGTTGAAAAATGGACCATTGACAGTTTCCGAAATTGCTGCTTTGCATAATTATGATGTGGAATTAACAGGTCAAATTGTTTTTGCACTACAAAAAGACTCTATGGTTGCGGAAATTGAAGGTCGGATTGTCATACAATAAATCCACTAATAGTTATACTTTGCGTTGTAAACTCTATAAAAAATAGAGTAATGTCGTATATTTGTTATGTTGTAAATTTTATTGAATTTTCTCGATAAATTATGAGGAATTAAAAAGTTTTATGAGCAAATTTTCTGAATATATCGGTTCGCAGTTTGGCAATCCTCGTGGAATAATAGGGTGGATATGCTGTAAACTTATGAATTCGATAAATAGAAAAATGTATAAGAAAACAGTGTCTTTACTGCAACTTTCAGAAAATGAGAAGCTGCTGGATGTTGGTTATGGGAATGGTCTTCTTTTGCAGTTAATATTCCGTAACTTTAATTGTAAGTTGTGGGGGATAGATATTTCTGAGGACATGAGAAAGCTTGCCCTGAAACGTAATAAATGTGCTGTTAAAGCTGGTAAAATCAACCTTTCGGTTGGAGATTGTTGTAAACTTGAGTTTTTAGATAATACATTTAATGCGATAACTTCTGTCAATACTGTTTACTTTTGGACTGATACTCAAAAAGGACTATCTGAAATTTATAGATGTCTTGTTCCTGGAGGATGTTTTATTAATGTAGTTTATACTAAAGAATGGTTGGATAAACTAAAATATACGGAGAAAGGATTCAAAAAGTTTGAACCTGAGGAATTGTATAGTCTTGGGAAGCAAACAGGCTTTTCGCAGGTGGAAGTAATAGAAATAACAAAAAATAAAAGTTTTGCAGTTTTGTATAGAAAATAAAATATATAATATGAAAAGAAGTTTTTGGTTAATTGCTGTTTTATGTCTTATGAATAGTATTTCTGTAAATGCACAGTTGTTAAGAACTACAGTGGAACAAGGGGAAATAGAAGGCGTTCTGCATGAAGGTTTTGCGTTGTATAAAGCAATTCCGTATGCCGAAGCTCCTGTTGGAGAATTGCGTTGGAAGATGCCTGTTGCAAAGAAACCATGGACAGGGGTGTATAATGCTGATAAATGGGGTAATCGTCCTTATCAAGTTACCGATCCAAATCAGGGAAATGGTGATATTCCGTTGAGTGAAGACTGTTTATATTTAAGTGTGGAAACTCCTGCACAGAGTACAGATGAAAAATTACCTGTTTTTGTAATGATTCATGGAGGCGGATTTTCTACTGGTTCATATATCGGAACTCAGGAGAGTTTCGTGAAAGAAGGCATCGTGTATGTCAGTGTGGAATATCGTTTAGGTGCTCTTGGTTTTATGGCTCATCCTAATTTAACAAAAGAAAGCAAGTCGAAAATCTCTGGTAACTATGGCATTTATGACCAAATAATGGCATTGAATTGGATTCACAATAATATAGCTGCTTTTGGTGGTGATCCTGAAAAAGTAACGATATGTGGTGAGTCAGCAGGTGGAATTTCAGTAAGTATTCTTTGTGCTTCTCCGTTGTGCAAAGGTTTGTTCCGTGGTGCTATTAGTGAAAGTGGAGGATCTTTTTGCCCTGTATCGGAAAAAACTTATAATGCTGTTGCTAATATGAAAACATTAAAAGCTGCAGAAACCATAGGAAAAGATTTTCAAAAGAAACTTGGTGTAAAAAATGTTAAGGATCTTAGAAAGCTTTCTGCGCAAACAATACTTGATAGTACCACAGATCATCAGTTTTGGCCTATTGTTGACGGAAATGCAATTGTTGATGACCAATATAGATTGTACGAAAAAGGTGCTTATAACGACGTGAACGTAATGGCTGGTTATAACAGTGACGAGGGTAGTCTTTTTGTGTACAATATGAGTTTGGATGAATATAAAGAGATGGCTTCTAAAACGTATGGTAGTTGGAAAAAACGTTTGTATGAAGCATATTCGGCTTCAGATGACAAGACTGCATTGTATGCTGTTCAGGACATTATGAGGGATAAATCATTTGGTTGGGGAACTTATGCATGGGCAAATTTGCAGACCAAAACTGGACAGGGGAAATTCTATTTTTACTATTTTGATCAACAGTCTCAGAATAGTATATTGAAGTGGTCTCGTGGCGCAACACACGTAGCAGAAATGCCGTTTATATATGGTTGGAATTGGGGACCTATGTCGGAGATAGATACAAGAATGGCTGAAATTATGCCACAGTATTGGATTAATTTTATAAAAACAGGTGATCCAAATGGATCAGGAATTCCATTCTGGACACCTTACAAGCAAGGTGAAGAAACTGTTATGAATATGCATAATGGATTCCATTTAACGAAAGTTCCTAATCAAAAACAAATGGATTTTTGGGAAGAATATTTCAAGAGTTTTAGAGAAAATAAATAATAAGATGAAGAAGATTAGTTTGTTTTTTACTTTGAGTGCATTGTTCTTATTCAATTCATGTGAAAGAAAAGATATTGCTTATGAAAAAACATATTCGTTTGAAAATAAAATTGTTGTTGGAGCAAAACCATTGTTGTTTGAGTTTGAAAATGGGGTAGATACATTTCAAACCTATAATGTGTGTTTGGAAATAAAGCATGAACCTAAAGTTACGTATTCTCGTATTCCAATAGAATTAGGCTATTATTCACCTTCTGGTGATACTATGGCAGTTCCTATTGCAATTCCTGTATATAATCAAAAATACGAATATCTTGGTGAAATGCAGGAAGATAGCACAGTGAAGCTTACTCAGACAATATTCTATGGAAATACAATGCAGGCAGGAAAGAATGTTTTCTCAATTTCTCCTGCAAGTCATAATGACAGCTTGTACGGCATCCACTCAATAAAACTTTCTATAGAAAAAGTGAATTAGCTAATAAAGAAACTTGCTATTGTTAGTATTGCAAAAATAACACTTGCAATACCGTTTGTTGTGCTGAATGCAATATTGACTCTTGATATGTCGTTCGGAGAAAGTATTGCGTGCTGAAATATGAGACAACCGATGAAAAGTAGGGCTGCAATCCAATAAAGCCATGAAAATTCTGCATAAACACCGGCGTAAATAACCAATAAAGCGGTTATTACATGTATGATTGTTGATATTTTCATTGCTTTCTCTCTCCCAAAATGTTCGGGAATGCTATGTAAAGATTCGCTTCTGTCAAAATCTTCATCTTGAAGCGCATAAAGAATGTCGAAGCCAGCCATCCATCCTAAAACAATAAATGAAAATATAATAGGTGTTATTGCAAATTCTCCAGTTACGGCAAGGTAAGCTCCAATTGGAACTAATGCTTGTCCAATTCCTAGAACAATATGACATAAGGACGTGAATCTCTTTGTGTAAGAATAGAATAGTACGACGAATAATGCAATAGGGGAAAGATAAAAGCAAAGTCTATTTATGAACCATGTTGTTGCTATGAACAAAATGGAAGTGATTATTACAAATAATAAAGCGGATTTTGGAGAAATAACGCCTGCAGGAATTTCTCTGTTTGCAGTCCGTGCGTTCTTTTTGTCAAATTTATAATCTGCATAACGATTGAATCCCATTGCAGCGGAACGACAAAATACCATACAAAGTAATACACAAAGCAATAGTTCCCATTGAAAATCGTAATTGTCATACCATACAGCCAAAGAGAAACCTAGGGCTGCAAAAGGTAGGGCAAAAATTGTATGAGAAAATTTTACTAATGAAAAATAACTTTTAATATTCATTATTCTTCTGAATTATTCGTTGGTTTGTCAAAGCTAACAGATCGGCTTATTGCCTGTAGTTGACGCATAAAATTACGTTTTTCTTTATTTGGATAATAAACGTATCCTTCTATGGTGATAAGTTTATTTTTGCCAGGATTGCAGAAAGTGTAGCTAGTGAAAGGACCTGCCATAAAATCATTTTCCACTCTCCATTTTCCTCGTAGTTCAACGGTGTAGTCGTCGTTAATATATTTACCAACTTTTGATTGAATTGGAATGATATATTCTGTTGTCATGAAACTTCCTTCCGATGGCCCTGGAATGTGCTTCTTTACAATGGAATCTCTATAATTCAATAAGGCATTTTTTCCGAATTGTGCGGTATCTGTATAAGGTCTTTCGTAGATAATTAATCCTTGACTATGAACATTCGATTCCAATGAAATCCACATGAAGTTATCGTCTATCTTATTGATATTAAATCCATTTGGAACAGAAATGTTGATGTCAAATTGTTTCTTGATTGACTTTTCTACTATCTGATTATTTGCTTGTTTGTAGAGTTGCTGATAGCGTTCAATTTCAGATTGTATAAAGTATTCTATTATGTTTCCACTTTTTACTTCTAAAACATTTTGTAATTCTTCAGGATTATTCACTCCAATACTTACGTAAGCCTGATGTTTTGCCCATAAATCTTTTCTGTATTGAATTTGAGGCTTTGCATATTTCTTATCTACTTCTAAATAAAGAATGTTTCTGTAGGATCTAAATGTTGTGGAAAAACTGTTTCTGCTAATAAGGATTAAAGAAAAAGGAGATTCTGACTGAGTAAGCCCGATTTCTTCCTGATTTAAAATTTCACAGACCTTGTCTCCGGTTTCGGAGTTTTTATATTCATCGTTGATTACAACTAGTAGTTCGCCCGGTTCACCTGTCATTGTGCTACCGCCAATACCGTTTTTGCAGGAATAAAAAACAAAAACGCAGATAACTAATAATGAATATCTGACAAGATTTTTCATTGAATTTAATTTTGTTGTATTAATGCTACGGCAAAAACAGCAATTCCTTCTTCTCTTCCAACAAAACCTAATTTTTCTGTCGTAGTTGCTTTCACAGACACGTCTTCAACAGAAATTTGAAGGTCTTCTGCAATGTTTTTACACATTAATGGAATGTGTGGTAATAATTTAGGTTTTTGTAAACAAACAGTTGCATCAATGTTTTCTATTTTCCAATTTTTTGATGCTATTAACTCTCTTGTCTTTCGTAATAGAATACGGCTGTCAATATTCTTGAATTCGTCGCTGTTGTCTGGGAAATGAAATCCAATATCTCTCATTCCTGCTGCACCCAGAATTGCATCGCAAATGCTGTGTAAAAGAACATCTCCGTCCGAGTGTGCAACCATTCCATGAGTATGGGCTATTTTTACACCTCCTAAAACAAAAGGAAGACCTTCTGCTAACTGATGAACATCATATCCCTGCCCAATACGGATTTTCATTATCTTCTTGAATTGCTTGTTGTTCCTTCAAAATCAAATGTAAGAGAAAAACGGAATGTGTTTGCCAATGGCGAGTTCTTTCCGTTAATAGGAATCAAATAAGAAAAATCAAGACCAAAAACATTTAAACGAAGTCCGGCACCAGCGGTGAAATATTTTCTGTCACCTTTTGTCTTTGATTCGTTAAAATATCCTAATCGTGCAGCAAATTGATTGTTGTACCAATATTCAGCACCAAGGCTTAATGTGAATTCTTTCATTTCTTCTTTGAAACCGCCAGGAGCGTCGTAGAATGATTGGAAAATACCTTGAGGTACAGAAACTTCATCATCTTTTCCTTCTATTCCTATAATATTTCCATCTCCGTCATAAATGTTCTGAGGTGGAGTAGGCACTAAAAGTTTGTTGATGTCAAAATAGACACCAACTTTGTTATATTGGTCTATTTCTGCATTGTAACCAACACCTAATTTAAGATTTGCTGGTATAAAATCTTTGTTGTCTTCAGAATAGGAAATCTTAGAACCAATGTTTGAAATGTTGAAACCGACTGTTAAAAGTCCAGGTAAAGAACCTTTAAATTCATTGAAATATGTTCCGGAAATATCTGCAGCAACAGCTTTTCCTGCGTGATAGTCTTCTTGAGTTCCTCCTGTAAGGTTAGAATAAATGAAACGAGCTGTCATACCCATTACAAAGTTGTCTGCTAAAAAGCGTGAGTAGGAAGCGTCTAAAGAATATTCCTGTGGTGAGATTGTATAACCTGCTGGGTTACCGTCCTCGTCGTATGCAGGAATATCACCTAAAGAAAAATAGCAAAGAGAAGCTCCTATAGCTTCTTTCTTCGAAAGTTTCTTATAGCCAGATAAATAAATCAAGTTTATGTCTTTTATACCTAGATTTGAAAGCCATGGAGTATATGACAAACCAACTCCGAAATCATCTTCTGCTAAAGCATATTTAGATGCGTTCGAGTGTTGTGAATAAACATCAGGTGTAGTTGCTGCTCCAGCATCTCCCATAGCACCACTTCGTGAGTCTGGTGTGATTGTTAGGAATGAAACTGCTGTAGTGATAACATTATATTCGTTGCTTAAGTCTTGTCCAGATGCGAATCCTGTTGTGCTTGATGCGTCTATTTGTTGTGCAAAAAGTCCTAGACTAAAAAGTGCAGCACAAGAAGTTGAAAAAATACGTCGTATCATTGTTTCAATAAATATCTAAAATTATGCAAATATACAATTTTAGTAAACGAAAAATCGTATTGTTTATTGTTTGGTGAAAAAATTATTTCATTAATAATATCTTTTGCTCCCCATAGATTTTTTCTCCGCTATTCGTTTGAATTTCAATAGTATAAGGATAAACGCCTTGGCTCATTCTTACTCCGTGTGAATTTTTACCGTCCCAATAAAGTGAGTTTTCTAAGAATCCATTTGGTGTTCCTGAATATGAAAGGACTCTAACTATATTTCCTGCGATATCGCTAATTCTAATTGTAACTTTCATCTCATTTCCGGCTTGATTGTGTTCAAAATGGAAATAAGAAATATCTTTCATTGGGTTAGGATAATTGTAAAGCTTTGTGAGTTTGATGTTTTTGGAGTTGCATACAGTAAAGCTGATTTCCGTTTCCGAAACATTGTTATAGGAGTCATAAATTGTTAGGGAAATGGTATGTTCTCCTTCTTCTAGATTATGAAGTGTGTATTTGATTGAGCCGGAGATAAATGTATTAAGGTCAGAATAGTAGAAATCGTTAAGTATAATCTGGTTAGAAATATCGTCGTCAATTGTTAAAACAATATTGTGACCAATAGAAGCGTCGGAAATGTTTATTCCGGAAGAATCCTTGACGAATATTAAAATCGTTGGGTTTTGATTTGTCGTTGAGCCATTTACAAAAGTTGTGTCATTGAAATATATGGAAACTTCTGGACCAATGAAGTCGTCGTCATTGGAGTCTGTACTTCCGTTTATAATTAGGTCAAGATACGCTCCTGCTGCTTGTGCGTCGTCATTTATCGCATATAGACTAAGTTTTCCTTTCCCTGTGTAATATAAAATATCTTGAGGAATTTTTGCCGAGAATGAAAAGTGACCGTCTTTAACATCTGCTAATCCTTGAAATAAAATGTTTGAGTAGGAATCAAATGTAAACACATCATTTCCGTCGTTTCCTAATGTTGTGATAGACTGTGATTTGTCGAATAATTTTATGTAAAGTGTACCATCGTAAGTTTTATCTAGGTTTGCATTCTTTTCAATGTGCCCTGCAATAGTTAGTGTTGATAATGCTTTTATTGTGTCGTTGAATGCTGATACATTTATTGAATTAATGGAATCTACAACGACGGAATACAATGGTATTGCAAGTCGTAGGGCTGGATCGCCCAAAAGTGTGTAAATTCTTTTGTTTTGATAGTAATCGTTTGACGTGCTAGCTTTTGCTAGTATGAATGATTCGCCGATAGTTCGTATTTGTTGTAGTGAATCTAGTGAAAATATTGTCTTGTAAATGTTGTTGCACAACGTATAGTTTGCCGAAGCATATGAGTAACGGGTTGCACTAATCATTCCTATGCCTCCGCCATCTTTCTGTACGAGAATTTTTTCTCCTATTGATTGGCCGTCGTAATCGAAGTGTGCAATATTGCAGGCTGCGCCAATAAAAAATGGTAGCTTTGTTGTGTTTTTCCATGATTCAATGGAAGATGCTTCTACTGCATATTCTGCCATCATTCTTGTTTCGTTTCCATGACCACTGTAATTGAAAATTAGGCAGCCTTTTTGAATTCTATTGTTTATCGCTTCTACAACATCAGGATAACGTTCTCCCGCACTACTTATGATTTGTTGATACGCGTCTGCATAGATTTTGTCAAAGTTAAATTGCGGGTAGTTCTGGGAAATAGATTTGCAAAGCTGGTCAGCATCGCTCATGTGTATTGTTTGGTTTTCATTTGCGTCGTCTGCAAGAAAACATAAGTAATTTTGCCAGTCGCCACGGTATAATGGATTCGTTGCGTATTGGATGTTTTTGTAGGTTATATTTTCAGCTTCCGTTTTTGTTGAAACAGGAAAACGTCCAATAGCAATATCCATTTCTCCAACAAAGATGTCGTTGTCTTTTACGCCTTCTCCATTGTCTAATAAAGCGAAAAAGTCATCGGAACAAAGGGAATTGTCTTCATTTAAACTTTCAAATGTTTGAAATGTAAATAAATGAGGACCATTAAGTTCAATGGTCTCATTTTTAAATGTGCCATCTCCAAACAAAAGGACGTATTTTAATTTTTTGTTACTTTTTAAATATACATATCGTAAATAATTTCTGATCGATGTGACGTCTTTTCTTCCAGCAGAAAATTCATTACAAATTTCTTCCTGAGAAACTATAATAGTTGAGAACTTGTCGTTTTTTTGATGAAGTTCTGCCATTTGTTCTGCGTAACTCTTGAAAATATCGTTAGAAATAATAATCATATCGACATTGTATGAAGAAAGAATGTCTTGATTATCAACAAATCCTTCTGCAGTAACGTTCTTGTAATTATCTGAGAATGAGATGAATTCTTGTAAGTTTGTTTTGCCTGTATGTACAAATGATGTTTTGTTGTTTGAGTAAGTTGTGGCAATTTCAATAGGGTTTTCCGGGTCGGTGATGTTCCAGACAGAGTTTTCTTTTTTTGTCGAAATTTCATATCTGACTGATTCCGAACCAATTGATTTTGCGTCTCTAAAGATAAGTTGTTCGTTGTTGTTGATTGCTAATTTGCAACGGCTATGTAATGTGCAGTAGTCCAAATATCCCCGGCTGTTTGCACCAGAATAGTTTAATGTAATGGAGATTGTGTTGTTTGTTGACGGTAGGAAAGAAAAAGTTTTTGTCTGTAATCTAGCGTAAGGCTTATTAGATGTTGTTGATGAAAAACTAATAGAACCTATTGCCTTTTGATTGGCGGAAATATTCATTATTGCCGTGCTTGAATGTCTTGCTGCAGCTGCAATTTCCAATGTTGCAGACTCTTCGGTAAGAACATTGGGTATAGGGAAAGAAATCGTTTTCCCAGATGCTATACTTTCAAATCTATTGCGCCCTGTGTTTAGCGGAGCTGTTTCGTTTGACTCATAAAATTGTAGGTAATCATAGCTCGTAATTGTTTTGGTAGGAGAAGCAGCACTTGATGTTTCTTGTACTATTTCTTTTTCCGCTTTTCTTGAAACAATGTAGTAATAGTTTTTTGAATCAAACGTGTGCTTTTTGTGTGTGAATGTGTTGCTTTCTTCGCTAAAGGTCCATGTATCTGGAGATTGGGCGTAAAATAAAATGTAATCTCCGGCATTGAAAACGCCATTGGAACCTTTGTGGATCTTTATTGAAATTTCATGTAATGTGTCTGGAATCTCTGTTGTGTTTAATAAAGGCAATTCTCCGGCTCCGTTCCCGTAAATTGCTATTTGAGAAACATCATCAAATCCCCATTTTTTTAAATCTTCGTATGAGATTTTGTAAATACCAGATTCTTCTACTGATACTTTGAAACAACTGTTGTCTTTTAATATTGATTGTGCCTGGCAATAAGATAAAGAAAATGCTACAAGTGCAAAGATTGCAATTGCTCTCGTGAAAATCTTTTGTGTAGAATATGCTGCCAACAAAATAAAATTTAAAAGAATACGTAAATAAAATACCTTTAGTATTTTTGGTGCATAAAATTATTCAAAACTTGAGAACGACAATAAAAGCATTTGTACTTTTTTTCACATACTATATAATATGTATGTCTAAATTGTATGCTCAGATTGCAGACTTCACTCAGATTTTTAATAATTACATTTATCTGAATCCGGCTTTTGTTGGAACAACAGATTGCCCTCATGTCTTTACTTCGTATCGCTCAAAAGATTATTCAATGGGAAATTATTCGTCTGCCTATTGCTCTTTTGACATGGGGTTGCAGAAACAAAATTCAAGTGTCGGGGCATCGCTGCTGCAAGATTCTCAATATAAGACATTCAGGGAAACTGAGTTGCTTGGAATTTATGCACATTCTTTTCAGATAAAGAAAAATTTGTTCGTCGATGCAGCTCTTGCAATGGGATATGTTTATGGAACAACAGACTTTTCTAGATTTATATTTTCTGATATGTTGAATGTCTTTGCTGATGAAGTAGGGGTGACAGGAGAGAATTTAGAGAAGAAAACCCGTCATAATTTTAACTCAGAAATGGGAGTGTTGTTGTATAATGACATATTTTATGCAGGAATGACAATAAAAAATTTACAAGGAAATATCTCTGTTACCAATAAAAATGAAAACTTATTTCCAAGAATCGTTTCGTTTCATGGCATGGCAAAATTTTCAACCACCAAAGCATATATGAAAAGATATCTGATTTGGTTTTATCCTCATATAAATATGGTAATAGGGGGAAGTTCTTCTTATACGCAATTAGGGCTTATTTTACAGAAATGGGCCGTGCAATTTGGAGGTGCATATCGACAAAATTTAGATTGGAATGAAAATTCTTTATCTTTTTTTGTTGGTGTTGTTGAAAAAAAGTTTAGATTTGCCTACAATTGTGATATGACAAGAAACTCGATAAAGAGAATTGGTACACATGAAGTCAGTTTCGGGTATCAATTTGATTGCCGAGAGAAAAAGAAAAAATTCGAGGCGGTAAAAGCGCCGACGTTTTAATATAAAAGTGAAATTATAAAACAAAAAGGTATGAATATTAAGAATCTTTTGATGTATTCAGCGATTGCAGGACTTTTCTTGATGAGTTCTTGTGCTGATGAAGTTTCTACTACTACCGGTTGGAACTACAATGATTCAGACAATGGAGGTTTCCAAAAGTATGATGACTTTTATGAACAAGAAACTGGACCAGGCTTGATTTTGGTTGAAGGTGGCTCGTTCACTATGGGTGCTGTTCAACAGGACGTAATGTACGATTGGAACAATGTCGCTCGTAAAGTGAGTGTTTCTTCATTCTATATGGATGAAACTGAAGTAAGAAATATTGACTATCGTGAATATTTATACTGGATTACTCGTGTGTTTGTTGAAGAACCTAGTGTTTATTGGGCTGCTTTACCAGATACATTGGTATGGAGAAGTAAATTAAGTTACAATGAACCTTATGTTCAACACTATTTGCGTCACCCTGCTTTCCAAAATTATCCAGTTGTTGGTGTTAGCTGGTTGCAGGCAAACGATTATTGCGTTTGGCGTACTGACCGTGTGAACGAAAGAATCTTGATTCGTGAAGGTATCTTGAATGAAAATAATGAACAGTTAGGTGCAGACAACTTCAATGTGGAAACATACATGAACCACTTGTATGAAGGTTCTGTAAATCAAAACTTGCATGATTACAATCCATCAAATGCTGATGGTGTTCGTATAGTTCATGAGGAAGATGGTATTATTCTTCCTAAATACCGCCTACCGACAGAAGCTGAATGGGAATTTGCTGCATTGGCAATCATTGGTAACTCGGTTGATGAACGTATTTATGAAAGAAGAATATATCCTTGGAACGGTCATCAAATGCGTAACCCAAGCGTTCAAGATCGTGGTCAAATGATGGCAAACTACACTCGTGCTCGTGGTGACCAAATGGGTGTTGCTGGTCGTTTGAATGATATGGCTGACGCAACTGCTCCAGTATTATCTTATTGGCCAAATGATTACGGATTGTACTGTATGGCTGGTAATGTTAACGAATGGGTTTTGGATGTTTATCGTGCAACTTCTTCCGCTGATGTAGATGAATTCAGACCTTTCCGTGGTAACGTTTTCCAAAAATACACAGAAGAAGACGGTGCTGATAAAGGTACTTTCGTAGAAGTTGATTCTCTAGGTCACATGGTTAAAGAAGATATCTCTGTAGCTGATGCTTATGGAAGAATGAACTATCGTCAATCTGACAATATTAACTACTTGGATGGTGATCAAATGTCAAGTATTGATTATAATGAAGAAATTGATGACTCAACTAGAACTTATGGATCTAACTTGATGTATCAACAAAAGAACTTGTCTGATGAAGATTTGTATTCTGAAACAGGTTGGTACACTTTAGTAAACGATCACTCTCGCGTATATAAAGGTGGTAGCTGGAGAGATAGAGCTTATTACTTAGCTCCTGGTTCTCGTCGATTCTTAGATGAAGCAAAATCTACAGATGATATAGGTTTCCGTTGTGCTATGACTCGCGTTGGAAGTCCTGTAGCATATTAATAGAAATGAAAAAATAATAAAGAGGCCCCCAAGTGGGGCTTTTTTTTTGATATATATTTTTATTTATGACAGTAAAAGAATTTTACGAAACGTATTATGTGAAATATCCTCATGTATCAACTGATACAAGAACTATTTCGCAGGGCTCAATTTTTATTGCCTTAAAAGGGGAAAATTTTGATGGTAACCAATATGCGCAGAAAGCGATAGAGTTAGGTGCTGTATGCTCTGTAGTTGATGATAAAACAAAGGAGGCTGATAATTGTATTTATGTAGAGAATACTTTAACTTTTCTACAAGAATTAGCACGTTATCATCGTATGCAGTTAAATATTCCTGTGATAGGAATAACAGGTACAAATGGTAAAACAACAACAAAAGAATTAGTTTCTGCCGTGTTGTCTCAAAAATATAAAGTAGAATATACGAAAGGTAATCTAAACAATCATATTGGTGTACCATTGACTTTGCTTTCAATTTCAAAAGATGTTGAAATAGCTGTAGTTGAGATGGGGGCTAATCATCCTGGAGAAATAAAAACATTGGTAAACATTGCCTGTCCGACAGCAGGTTTGATTACAAATGTAGGAAAGGCACATTTGCTTGGATTTGGTAGTTTTGAGAATATTATTAAAACCAAAACGGAGTTATATGAATTCTTAGCAGGTGTTGATGGAACTGCATTCATTGATGCAGACAATGAAAATCTAACGAATAATTTACGTGGAGTAAAAAATACAATTGCATATTCTTTTTCTTCAGAAACAGATTTCAAAGGTACGATGCAGGGAAACTCTATATATGCAGCATTTGTATTTAATAACAAAGGTAATTCGATAGAAATAAATTCTTCTTTATATGGAGAGTATAATGCAAAGAATATGTTGGCTGCTGCAACTGTTGGAACATATTACGGCGTTTCTATGGAACAGATAAAAAGTGCTATAGAAGGATACATACCTTCAAATAATCGCTCACAGACAAAGAAAACAGAAAAAAACACATTGATATTGGATGCATACAATGCAAATCCAACAAGCATGCGTGCGTCTTTAGAAACATTTGTGAGAATGAATGTTGAATCTAAAGCTGTAATTTTGGGCGAAATGTTTGAATTGGGCGAAGCTTCTGAAAGAGAACATATTTCTATTCTTGAGATTCTAAAAGGCTCGACGATAGGCAATATAAACTTGGTAGGAAATTGGCCTCATATAGAAGGTTTAAGTGCTTCTTACTATAAAACATCTATAGAATTAAAAGAAGTGTTGCAGAAGACGCCTATTGTGAATTCTACGGTACTTGTGAAAGGGTCGCATGGTGTAAAATTGGAACTTTTGGTTGATGCGTTATAGGTTATGAAAAAAAGTCTTCTTTTGGGGATAATTCCCATAATAATGGTTTCATGTTCATCGGAAGGTGAATTTGAAACAGATTATAAGGTGTATGAGGTACAGGGAAATGTGCGTCAGGTGATTTATAAGAATGTAAATAATAATTCTAATGACGTTGTTGCTACATTTAATAAAGCAGGAATGCTAGTTTCTGAAAAAATGCGGGGACGAATGTTTGAGTATCAATATGATGGTATGTATGTACGTTCTTTGAAGGCATATATTGGTGATTCTTTAGAATTAAAACGTTCTTATACTTATAAGAAAAATTTGCCTGTTGAAATTCGTGAATATGACAATGTTGGTACATATAGAAAACGTGTTCATTATGACTACGATGATAGAGGTAATAGAACGAAGGGAGTTATTCTAAATCCTTATAATGACACATTATTTGTATGGGATTATTCTTTTGTAGATAATTTAGTTCAACAGGAAGTAAGATTAAATTATCAAAATGGGGCAGAGTTTAAACAACGTTTTGATTATTTGTATGATGACAAAAATGAACTTTGTGCAATAGTGGAATATGAAGATTCTGTTTTGATGACTAAAACAGAATATAAAAATTATAGAGGTATTCCTCTACCGTCGAAGATTATTCGTTATTGGAATGATGAAGTTTCTGCTTCTACTGATATAACATACGGTTTTGATGAGAAAGGGAACTGGATTTTTAAGCGTTCGGTTTCTGCAAACGGGCGAGAACAGCGGCAGGAAAGAACAATAGTTTATTATAAGAACTAAAATAAAAAAGCACTTCGTTGAAGTGCTTTTTTATTTATAATGCTATCCCGTCCTAAAAAAGCGTTACAAAAAAAGTAACGTAAAATGGAATTAAAAG
>JAKSUA010000021.1 GCA_024409235.1 Bacteroidales bacterium
ACAACTTGAGGATTTGCGTACGTTCTGTATGAACCCAAGAATTTGCTTCTATCGCTATCGTAGCCGGAAACTTTTGCTCCAACAACGCCGATGAAAGAGTGGCGAGCTTGGTCTTTGTTTTGGAAGTTTTCAGGATCTTCTGGCATGTACAAGTTGCTACCGTGATCAACGAAACCGTTCTTGTATGCTGTTTTGATGATGTATTGAGTGTATTGCAAGTTGTTGCTGTCGTCGTTCATATTCCAGTTTGACGCAAATTCAACATATGTGAATGCTTTCAACTTACGAGCTTTTTTGCCTGTATTTGTAATTTTTACATTCCAAACTTCGAATTCTTGTCCCATAGGAACGAAGTACAACGTTTCTGTCTTAATGTCGCTGTATTCCGATGAAATCTTTGTGTATGCAGAACCATGACGGCATTCACTCTTGTATTGGTCAAGAGGTTTGCCAACTGGTTGCCATGAGCCAGACCAGAAATCTTTGCTTTCACAATCGTGAATGTACAAATAACGACCTGGTTGGTCAAGAGGGACATTGTTGAATTTAATACGAAGGAAACAACCTTGAACAGAAGAACGGAAGAATGAATATCCGCCTGCATTGTTTGTTATGATTGCTCCGTAACGAGTATCACCTAAATAGTTGCTCCAAGAAGTTGGAGTGTCTGGTTTTGTGATGACGTATTCTTTGTGTTCGTCATCAAAATAGCCGTATTGCATATTGTAAAGTATTAAGTTTAATTTTTATCGATTTCAAAAATACGAATTTTTATGAATGTAGTATTTGTAAAGAAAATGATTTTAGTGAATAAAGGTAAATTCACTTTGTGATTGGAGGTAAATCAGTATCTTTGTAAAGTAAATGTGCAGTTGGATGTAAATCTGGATAACAATAGTTTAGGAATCAATGCCGGCAGATAATAAAAAAGTAGCCAAAAATACACTGTTCTTGTATTTTAGAATGATTTTGATGATGCTTATAAACTTGTATGCATCCAGGGTTGTTCTAGAACTATTGGGTATTGAGGATTATGGAATCTATAATGTTGTAGGAGGTGTTGTAACAGTTTTTACATTTGTGAGTAATGCTATGATGGCTGCAACACAACGGTACTTGAATGTGTATATAGAACAGGATGATTTTGATAAGACATGCGAGGTTTTTAGCTCCTGTGTTCTGATTCATTTTGTTGTAGCATTGCTGGTAGTAGTATTGGCTGAGGTTTTTGGTTTGTGGTTTATGAACCACAAAATGACAATTTCGGTAGAACGAATGGACGCTGCTTTTGGGACTTTTCAATGTGCGGTAATTACAACTGCAATAATTGTTTTTTCTCTTCCATATAAAGCAATGATTGTTGCGTTTGAAAAAATGAGTGCTTTTGCGTATGTGTCGATTTTAGAGGCGATTCTAAAATTGGCAATATTGTATGTTGTAGCAGTTGTTATTTTTGATAGATTGATAATGTATTCTATTTTGTATGCAATTATAACAGGCTTAATAACATTAAGTTATATTTTTTATTGTAGAGTCTATTTTAAAGAGTCTAAGTTGAGGTTTAAAGGACTTCAAATGTCGTTGATAAAAGAGTTAGTTGCATTTTCAGGCTGGAATTTTCTAGGAAATACGGCGAGTGTTTGTTTAACACAGGGGACAAATCTATTGTTAAATGTATTTTTTTGTCCGGCAGTGAATGCTGCGAAGGGAATTGCAATACAGGTTCAGCATTCGGTAGATCAGTTTTGTACAAACTTTCAAATGGCACAAAATCCGCAGATAGTGAAGTTGTATGCGTCAAATGAACTGTCTGAAATGCATGGTTTGGTTTTTCGAGCGTCTCGCTTGTCTTTTTATTTGGTGCTTATTTTTGCCGTTCCAATAATTATGAGAGCGGACTCGATTTTGACAATTTGGTTGGGAAATCCTCCTGAATATACTTCTGTTTTTGTGAAATATACTATGGGGTTTATATTAGTTCAATCGTTAGCAAATCCGTTACTTACAAGCAGTTTAGCAACGGGGGATGTGAAAAAAATCATGCTAATAATAGCAACACTATTTTGCTGTATAATTCCTATAGGCTATGTAGCACTGAGTATGGGAGCCTCGCCTGTTGCAATCTTTCAAATACAATTAGGTTTATATGTAGTCGCTCATGTGCTAAGAATTTTAATTGTGAGTGAGCAGATACACTTTTCAAAGATGAGATATTTGAAACAAGTGCTGTTGCCTGTTTTTTACGTCTGTGTGCTTTCTTTTTTCTTAAGTTATTGTATAGAATTGTTATTTTTGAACACAATATTTTGGACAATTGTATTTTGTATTGCAAGTTGTTTTTTAACAGGTTTGATAGTTGTTTGTTTAGGATTATCTCAAGAAGAACGTGTAGGTGTTTGGAAGTTTGTAAAAGGTAAGATAAAATGAAGAATATTATAAAACGGGTTTTATTCTCATTGTGCGGATTGTCGGTTTCCAATAGAGTGATTAATATATATAAAACATTAATCTTCAATTTCCTAGCATTTGGAGTAAAAGGGATTTTTAAAACACCTGTGTATGTGTATAATAACACAAAAATATACCGTGTAGGAACTATTATCCTTCATTGTCCTATGGAGCGTGGTATTATACGAATTGGTCAATTGGATTATAAATCTCAGGGTGTAACGAAATTTAAAAATAATGGAACCATTGAACTTTGGGGACCGATTAAAATTGAAGGAGCAACTATTGTAGAAAATGACGGTTTAATCGAATTTCATGGTTTTAACAGAATTGCTGATGGTTGTTTGATTGTAGTTCGTGAAAAGCTTGTTTTGGGTGAGCAGTCCCGTATAGGTTTTCAGTCTTTTATAATGGACAGTGATGACCACTATACAGTCGATGTTATTACAAAAGAGGTTCATAGAAATAAGAAAGAAATAATTATTGGAAACTACAATTGGATTGCAAGCAGATCCGTAATAAAAAAAGGAGTAAGAACACCAGATTATTTGATTGTTGCTTCGGCAAATGCCTTGCTAGTTAAGGATTATAGTGAACTTCCTCCGTATTCAGTTATTGGTGGAAGTCCTGTAAAACTAATAAAAACAGGTGTCAGACGAGTTTATGAGAAGAAAAATGAGGAGCAAATAGATAATTTTTTTAAAGACATGGAAAATTCTACATTTTTTGTAGAAGAAGATTTAGATTCTTTTTGCTCTCAGAAAACGTCAGAGGATATTTAATTTTAGATATGAAAAACAAAGCAATCAATTTTCTTGAATATATTTTGATTTTTTTGGTCGTGATAGGTTTTAGTACACCATATCTAGTTTTTCCAATGATTGAAAATATTGTACGTTATGTTCCTTTGTTGATTCTTTTTCTGTTGTGTGTTCTTCGACAGAAATCAATCAAATTTAATAGTATGTTCTTTCTTTTATTGGTTGGTGCAGTGCCTCCATTAATTAATCTGGAGCAAGGGGCTTTGTATAGTTATGTAAGATTTTATATGTTGTTTCTTCCGATGGCATATTTGTATCTGAATGCGTATAAGAAAGGATCTAAAGAAATTGCTGCAGAAATCTTTTTTAAGTATTCAAATCTTGTAACGGTTATAGCTCTATTATCTTTATTTTATTGGTGTTTTGGAACAAACTTAGGACTGATTTCCTCTTCTGGTATGATTCCTTATGAATGGGATGAATCGAAGGATTTTATACCAACCTATCATGGATTATACTTTGAAACACAAATGATTAGCTTCTTAGGGTTAGAGATTCATCGTAATTCAGGTATCTTTTGTGAAGCTCCCATGTTTAATATGATTTTATGTGTTTCATTGATAGTAGAATTATATATACGGGAAAAGAAATCATCTTTGAAAATTATTTTATTGATTATTACCATCTTGACAACATTTAGTACCACTGGTCAAATCATTTTGTTAATCAATCTTTTTGTGACAATCTATTTGAAAATGAATAGTAAATTACGAATATTCCTGTTGCTATTAATGCCTTTGGTCATTGTTTCGGTGGCGGTAGTTATGGAGAATGTTATTTCTAGTAAGATGGACATGTCCGCAGGGGAACATTCTGTGAATTCAAGAATAAATGATATTGTAGTATGTATAGAAAAAGGTTCGGAACATCCATTTTTTGGAGAATCATTGTTTCATAAACTGGATAAAAACTCAAGTATAAACTATGGGTATAGTAATTCAATTTTCACCTTATTTGCTCATGGAGGATTATATACTGTCTCTTTATACTTGTTTGCGTTGTTGATAATACCTCTTTTACATTACCATTTCACAAAAAAGAAGCAGTGGATGTTTTTTATGATTTTATTCTTTGGGATATTTGCTTTTACAGGATCGCAGTATAGATATTTAACAATATTGTTTGTTGCGTGGGGATTAACTAAATATAATAAAAAGGAAGTATGGCTAGGGAAAAGATACTAGTATGTGCGCATAAGCAGTGTGAAATTCCTAAAACGGATTATCTGATGCCTTTACATGTTGGTAAGGCTTTGACGGAAAAGGAACTAGGTTTTGTTGGTGATAATAGTGGCGATAATATAAGTATAAAGAATAGAAATTATTGTGAGTTAACAGGTTTATATTGGGGTTGGAAAAATCTGGATGTTGATTATCTTGGTTTGTGTCATTACCGCCGTTATTTTGATTTTAAAGGAAAGAACCCAAAAGAATTTTTGGGGAATTATGACATTATTCTACCAAAACTTAATGTATTGACAATGCGTGCATCTGATCAGTTGATGCATTTAACGACGCGAGATGATTTTTATATCATGTTAATGGCATTGTTAAAACTATATCCAGAATATAAGGATACAGTATTGAAGTATTTGTTTAATTCAAATAAATGTTCTCTTTTTAACATGTTATTTTGTAAAAAAGAGATTTATGATGATTATTGCAAGTGGTTATTTTCTATTTTTGAGGAAATGGAGAAATGGGTAAAATTGTCATCTTATAGTCGTTTGGCAAGATTGTATGGATTCTTAAGCGAATACTTATTGCTGATATATTGTAAGCATAACAATTTGCGTATAAAGTATGCATCGGTATGTTCTCCTAATGAGAAAATGGAGTTGCATAATACGGAATCTTTTAAGGTTTTATTAAAGGATTTTACCCGTACTTTCGTAAGAAATGCTGCATTCCTTTCGTTGCCGAGAGAAAAGAAAATTCCTGTCATGGGAACTAATATTGTAGGGTTTATGAATGATGGCATTCCTTATATTGATGAAAATGAAAATATTTTAGATCCAAAATAGTATGAAAACACCTAAAATAATAGCTGAAATTGGTTGTAACCATAAAGGCGATATGGATATCGCAAAAGAATTAATAGTTACAGCAGCAACATATTGCAAAGCCGATGTTGTAAAATTTCAAAAACGTTGCAACAAAGAGTTATTGACTCCTGATGAATATAATGCTCCTCATCCTAATCCAGCAAATTCTTATGGTAGTACATATGGTGAGCACCGTGAATTTTTGGAATTTGATTTGGATCAGCATCGTCAATTGCAGGCATGGTGTAAGGAATATGAAATTGAGTATTCAACATCGGTCTGGGATGTTACATCGGCAAAAGAAATCTGCACGCTTCATCCTAGTTTGATAAAGGTACCTTCTGCCTGTAATTTAAACAAGGGATTGTTGGAATATTTATGTGATAATTTTGAGGGTGAAATTCATTTGTCATTTGGTATGACGACTAAAGAGGAAGAAGAAAATATCATCTCTTTCTTTGAATCAAAAGGTAGAAACAAAGATTTAGTTATTTATGATTGTACGTCAGGATATCCTGTGCCATTCGAAGATATTTGTTTGTTAGAATTAGTTCGTCTTAGAAAAGAATATGCAGAACGTGTAAAGGCTGTTGGTTTTTCTGGTCATCATCTAGGTATTGCTGTTGACTCTGCTGCAGTGGCGTTAGGTGCAGAATGGATAGAACGTCATTACACATTGGATAGAACTTGGAAAGGAACCGACCATGCAGCTTCTTTGGAACCTGACGGTGTAAGAAAACTAGCACGTGACTGTCGTGCCGTGGCAAAAGCTCTTACATATAAACAAAAGGATATTCTAGACATAGAATCAGTTCAACGTAACAAATTGAAAAAGAATCAAGTAAAATGGTAATCGCATTCATTCCCGTTCGTGGTGGTAGCAAGTCAATACCTCTAAAGAATATTAAACTGTTTTGTGGAAAACCTCTTGTTTGTTGGAACATAGAGGCCTTGGAAAATTGCGATGCAATTGATGAGGTAATTGTTGCAACGGATTCAGATAAAATTGAGGAAACAGTTGTTGCACAACGCTATAAGAAAACGAAGATATATCGTCGTTCTGCGGAAAATGCATGTGATACGGCAAGCACAGAAAGTGTGATGCTTGAGTATATAAATTATGCAAAATTGCCGCAGACAGATACTTTTATGTTGGTTCAGGCAACTTCTCCATTGACACAGACAAATCATTTTTCTGAAGCCATGGAACTATATAAGAAAGGAGAATTTGATTCTATTCTAACATGTGTGCGTAATTTTAGATTTTTCTGGAATGCTGATGGTACGTCTATGAATTACGATTATATGAATCGTCCACGTCGTCAGAATTTTTCTGGGATGTTGATGGAAAATGGAGCATTCTATATTAATTCTGTGCATAATATTCTAAAGAGTGGAAATCGTTTGTCGGGTAAAATTGGTATTTACGAAATGCCAGAATATACAGCAACTGAGATTGACGAACCTGATGATTGGATTATTCTTGAGAAATTGATGTACAAGCATGTTCTCAATACAAAGCAGAAAAATATTTCTGTTGCAGATATAAAATTGTTTATGACAGATGTAGATGGTACTCTGACAGATGCGGGAATGTATTATACTGAAAACGGTGATGAATTAAAAAAATTCAATACTCGTGATGGTATGGGATTACAGTTGTTGCAAAAACAAGGTGTTAAAGTTGGTATTGTTACTAGTGAGAACACCAAAATGGTGGAACGTCGTGCTGCAAAATTGAAAGTAGATTATCTTCGACAAGGGAAGCGCGATGGTGGTAAACTTGCTGTAGTTCAGGAAATCTGTGATGAAATGGGAATTACGTTGCAGCAGGTTGCGTATATTGGTGATGATGTAAATTGCAAGGATTTGCTCTCTGCAGTTGGTCTTGCAGCGTGTCCAGCTGATGCTATGGATGAAATAAAAGCTATACCAAATATAAAGATAATGAGCAAGAAGGGTGGGGAAGGCTGTGTAAGAGAGTTTATTGAAAAGATTATTTGATTATGAGTGACATAGAATCTTATCAAAAATGGATGTCATTTAAATCTTATTTCAAGGGGATTCCTTTGATTTCTTCATTTATTCGATATGTAAAATGGAGATTCTTTTGGCCAGTGTATTCTTTTGCTGTTGGGTTTTGTGCAAAGCATCGTTGTTGGTTAAAGCAAAAGGGTATCTTAAATTGTGCTGAGAATGATTTAAGATTGCTGCAATTGAGAGACTCTCATAAGGGAGAAACAGCATTTATTATAGGGAATGGCCCAAGTTTGCGTGTTGAGGATTTAGAGAAACTTTATACGAAAGGGGTATTCTGTTTTGCTTCAAATAGAATAAATGTAATATTTCCAGAAACACAATGGAGACCAAATTGTTATACTGCAATTGATCCTGATATTTATAGAAACAATGACCAAACTATCCCTAATACATTGCACGAAAATCTGGATTTATATGTTGTGACAAAGCAAATATTTTCAGGTTTTGAAAAGAACTTCCAGAAACAAGCTAACTGTATGTGGTTCAATATGAAACCAATATCATACTATAGTAAAGTGAATGAGTTTTCTACAAATGCAATGGCTTATTTAATGAATGGTTTTAGTGTGACATATTTATCAATGCAGCTTGCGTATTATATGGGATTTAAAAAAGTATATTTGTTGGGTGTAGATTGCGATTATGCACGTGTGTTGGACAAAAAAGGAAAGGTGGTTCAAAGTGAGGGAAAACGAAGTTACTTTTCCGATAAATATGACTCTACAAATAAAAATTCTGCGTTTACAGAAGGTATGATTCAGGCCTATGAGTGTGCCGAAAGATTTGCAAAGGATTCAAAAGGCAGATTCTCAATTTATAATGCGAGTCGTGGAGGAAAACTCAAGGTTTTTGACAATGTGAATTTTGATGAAGTAATTGAAAATTTATGAAAACAGCAGTTTTTACGGCAGATTCAAATGGTGCTTATCCGATACCTGCAGTAAAAGGTGGGGCTGTTCAGTGTTTGGTGGAGCATTTAATAAAGGAAAACAATCGTCAACAGTTGATAGATATGACGATTGTTTCGTTTTATAATGCAGAGGCCGAAAGAAAAAGTTTGGAATATCCGAATGTTTCGTTTGTGTGGATTAGAGTTCCGAGTCTAATAAAAAAACTGGATACTTTTGTTTTTTTTATAATAAGAAAATTCTTCAAAAAAAAGAAGTCAATATCCTTTAGAACAATTTTTTCATTGTTGTATTTCATTGTAAAAAGTTCCTCGTTATTAAAAAGAAATCATTATGATAAAATCATAATAGAGAATAACATCCCATTGGCGTGGATAGTGAGATTATCGCAATATACAGGAGAGGTTTTTTATCACTTTCACAATTTACCTCGCACAAATGCTTTCTGTAAATCTGTTTTTAACACATGTGAATATTTGTGTGTGAGTGATTTTGTTGCGGATGAAATAAAAAAAGAAAATAGCCCGATTGGTCCTATACAGGAAGAGAAAGTATCTGTTTTGAAGAATTGTGTAGATACAGAATTGTTTACTGTTAAGTCGTTTGATGTAAATACAATTAAATGTCGGTATGGTATTCGGAACGATGAGAAAATAATTTTATATGTGGGGCGTTTGTCGGAAGAAAAAGGTATAGATAAATTATTGGAATCTTTGCGTTATGTAAAATCTAGCAATTATAAAGTTTTGATTGTAGGAAGTTTGATTTATGGATTGGCAGAAAAAGATCAATATCAAGAATATATAGAAGCATTGGCTTGTGAGTATAGAGATAGAATTGTTTTTACTGGGTATATTTCGCAATCCGAACTGCCAGACTTGTATAATAATGCGGATGTAGCAGTATTACCTTCCATATGGCAGGAGCCGGCTGGTTTAACAATGGTTGAGGCAATGGCCTGCGGTCTGCCTGTGATTACAACTCAAAGTGGAGGTATTCCGGAATATGTGGCAGATTGTGGATTTGTATTGCCAATAAATGTTGATTTGCCTCGAAATATAGCTGAAAAAATAGATTTGTTGTTCTCTGATGCGGAACTGAGAAAAACATTGTCAGAAAAGGCTGTTAAACGTGTAGAGGAAAACTTTACTACTGAAAAATATTTCGAAAATTTTTGTAATGCAATTTTGTGAAACTTAAATTCGTAATAGTAAAATTTTCCATTGTTTTTTTGCTTAGTTTGTCTGCGTGTTCTAAAAATGCAGACAAAACATTGTATTTCATTGGAGACTCTATTATTGCCCGTTGGGATGTTGCCCGTTTTTTCCCATCGTTTGCTGTTTCCAACAAGGGAATTTCTGGCGAGGGAATCAGTTACGTTGAAAGCCTTACTCATTTATTCGAGAATCAGATAGTAGTAGTTGAGATTGGAACAAATAATATCAAAGGAATAACTGATGTGGATGCTTATTCGGAAAAATATGTGCAGGCAATTCGAGATTTAGATGCAAAAACAGTGTACTTGTTCTCGATACTTCCACGGTCGTATTATTCTGATAAAGATGATATTAATGAGAGAATAGAACTATTGAACCAGAAGATAAAGGAAAAAATCATTAATGATAATCATATCATATATGTCGATGTATATGATAAATTTTATGAACAAGGAATGAATCCTGAGTATTCATATGATGGCCTTCATTTAAACGAGCATGGATATATGATTTTAAGTGAGGAACTTAAGAAAATGTTGTTATGAAGAAGTTGGTGTTATTGATTCTATGGGTTCTTTTTTCATTGTTTTCTACAGCTCAAATTGAAATCGGATTGAGAGATAATTCTTATGCGAGAATTTCCTATATATCAACCTATAATCTTGGCCTTTGTGTTGAACATAGCATATTTCAGGAGAAAAGGGATTTTCAGTATATTCGATTATTAGCAGTTTACAAATTGGAATATAAACAATCTATTGCTCAAGTTATGCCTTTTGGCGGAAGAACATATAGTGGAAGTTTCTGGAACACAGGATTTTTTATTGATTATTCATATCTCATGTTAGAAAGAATTAGATTTGTGGGGAGATTTAATTGTACCTATGATTCCGGGTTGCATGAATATGTGACATATGGACTAGGTGGAGAGGTTTTACTCTATGATAAGATATGGGCAACACTTGGCTATGGAACTATTCCTGAATATCGTGAACCAGAAGGAAGATTTCGATGTGGATTATTGTTTAAAGAAACTAATTTGAGTGTAAATCCTGTCATTTCATTGCGATTACCTTGGAATGTCAGAAATATTAGATGTTTAGTGTCGATGAATTATGAATTCTAAAGAAAGAGAACCGATATATGATAATTTAAAAGGGTTGGGAATAATTCTTGTTATTCTAGGACATATTACAAAGAATTCTGATTTAACAAACTGTATATATGTATTCCACATGCCGCTATTTTTCTTTGTGTCCGGAATGCTGTATCATACAAAAAAAAATTATGTGTTAAATCAGGCAAAGAGTTTGATGCTTCCTTATCTGTTGTTTTCTATATTTTCATTTGTTTATTGGAGTTTTATTGAATTAAAATTTCGTGAGAAGCGGGCGGGAAGTGATTTGATTGATCAGTTGATAAATATTTTTTATCCAATGAATATGCCAGGAGGATATGAATTCAATATAGTTCTATGGTTTTTACCGTGTTTTTTTGTCACAACTGTTTTATACCATTTCTATACAACCAAGATTCATTTTGAGCATTCTGATGTTGTTTTATTAGTTTTATCAGTGCTACTGGCAATTTTGGTTAAAGTAAGAATACCTTTTTTTATTTCAGAAATGTTTTGTGCAATTCCATTTTTTGTTTCTGGAAGATTGTTCTTGAATTTACGACAAGAAGATTTCTTCTCAGAAGATAAATTTAAAAGTCAGAGATTTGCTTTAAGTTCTTTTTTATTAATTGCCGTATTCTTTTGGATTGTAAGAAGTGGAATGAAAAGTAATATGCAGAATATGGTATATTCTTATGGGTATTTGTTGTTCTATTTTTGTGCAGTAGCAGTGATATATTCTTTATATGATTTTTTGCTGGTATTAAGGCGAAGCCGTGTGCTGCAATGGCTTGGGAGAAACTCATTGTGTATAATGCTTGTACATGAACCGATAAAAAGAATATTAATAAAATTATATTCAATGATTTTTTCCAGTTCAGTTGATTTTGTTAGAGAATCATTTGTTCATACCTTTGTAATTTTAGTAATAGTACTTGTTATTTCATCGGCCATTACTTGGGTGGTGAATAGGTATGCAAAATGTTTATTAGGTAAATTTTAATGAGCAAAATTCTTCACATATCTCAGGCTGACGGTGGTGTGGCGGTTTATTTGCAGATGTTGTTGAAACATCTTAATAAAGATTCCGTTTCAAACTCGTTAATATGTGCTCAGCAGTTTGTGTCAGAGGATTTTAAACCTTTGGTAGAAAAATTCTATCAAATTGAAATGACTCGTGAAATATCTCCTGTTAAGGATTGTAAGGCTATTCTTAGATTGAGGAGGCTAATAAAAGAGATTAATCCTGACGTTGTTTATTGTCATAGTAGTAAGGCTGGTGCATTAGGTCGAATAGCAGTTTTTGGACTAGGGAAAAAGATTGTTTATAATGCTCATGGATGGGCATTTAACATGAAATGTTCGAAATCAGAAATTTTGCTGTACAAGTGGGTAGAAAAAATATTGGCCTGGTTTACCGATTCAATTGTTTGTATTTCTGATTTTGAAAAACTGTCCGCATTGAAAAATGGTGTGGGGAGTGAAAAAAAATTGCAGGTAATATATAATGGTGTTGATGTACGTCAGATAGAATTAAATATAGAGAAATCGTTACTTACGCGTGATTCATTGCAGATTCCTCGGGATGCATTTGTTGTTGGTATGGTTGGACGGATTTCCAAGCAAAAAGCACCGGATTCATTTGTCAAGATGGCAAAAAAGGTAAAGGATTCTATTCCCAATGCATATTTCATGATTGTTGGTGATGGTGATGAAAGAAAAGAAATAGAAAGTCTTATACAAGAAAACAATTTACAATCTTCTTTTTATATAACAGGATGGGTTTCGAATCCAAATGAGTATCTGGCCTTGCTTGATGTAGGTGTATTACTTTCTCGTTGGGAAGGTTTTGGATATGCATTAGTTGAGTATATGGCTGCAAAGAAACCTGTTGTTGCAACGAAAGTTGATGCAATTCCTAATTTGATAGAGCATGGAGAAAATGGTCTGCTGGTTGAGGTCGAGGATTATGATTCAGCTGCAGAGCAGGTAATAAAATTATTTTCCGATTCAGAATTATGTGATAAGTTGAAAGAAAATGGCTATATTTCTGCTTCGGAACGTTTTACAATAGAACGTGTTGCTAGAGAACACGAAAAACTGTTTTTGAGTTTATGAAAAAGTTTGATTATCTTATAGTTGGCTCTGGATTGTTCGGAGCAACATTTGCATATAAAGCAAAACAAGCAGGGAAAAAATGTCTGGTAATAGACAAACGTTCTCATCTTGGTGGAAATATTTATTGCGAAAATATTGAGGGAATCAATGTTCATAAATATGGAGCTCATATTTTTCACACTTCCAATAAGACGGTTTGGGATTTTGTAAATTCAATTGTGGAGTTTAACAGATATACTAATAGCCCTGTTGCAAATTATAAGGGGAAATTGTACAATCTTCCGTTCAATATGAACACATTTTATCAGATGTGGGGAGTAACAACTCCGAAACAGGCGGAAGCAAAAATTGAGGAACAGAAAGCAGAAGCATTACTGCATCAAAATGGCCGTGAGCCTCAGAATCTTGAGGAACAGGCATTGTTGTTGGTAGGAAAAGATATTTATGAGAAGTTGATAAAAGGTTATACTGAAAAACAGTGGGGACGTGACTGTAAAGATCTTCCTGCATTTATAATCCGTCGTTTGCCAGTTCGTTTTGTATATGATAATAATTACTTCAATGATAAATATCAGGGAATACCTATTGGAGGTTATAATAAATTGATTGAAGGTTTGTTATCTGGAGTGGAAACAAAGACAAACGTTGATTTTTTTGAAGACAAGACATTTTGGTTGGAACAAGCAGACAAGATTGTTTTTACAGGAAAAATTGATGAATACTTTGATTACAAATTAGGTAAGTTGGAGTATAGAACAGTTCGTTTTGAGGAGGAAATTATCTGTGTGCCAAATTATCAGGGAAATGCCGTTGTGAATTATACAGAACGCGAGGTTCCCTATACACGTTGTATAGAGCATAAACATTTTGAGATGTTTGGAAATGATGTGTACTCTTGTCCTAAAACGGTGATTTCTAAAGAATTTTCAACTGAATGGAAGCCTGGTATGGAACCATATTATCCAGTTAATGACGAAAAAAATTCTGCTTTATACGAAAAATACAAAAGCTTGGCGGAAAAAGAAACTAATGTTATTTTTGGTGGACGTTTAGCAGAATATAAATACTACGATATGGCTCCGATTGTAGAAAAAGTGCTTGGCATGTTTTAACTTTATAAATTAGCAAATGATGAAACGCGCTTTAATAACAGGTATTACAGGTCAGGACGGGTCATATTTGAGTGAATTTCTTCTTGAGAAGGGATATGAAGTTCATGGTATCATCAGAAGAAGCTCTGTAGATTTTCGGGAAAGGATTTCACATTTAGAGGGAAAAACAAATTTTCATTTACATTATGCAGATTTGTGTGACTCAATGTCGATAGTGAAAGTCGTGGCTCTTGTGAAACCTGATGAATTTTATAATCTAGCTGCACAAAGTCATGTTCAGGTTTCATTTGATTCTCCTGAATATACTGCAGATGTGGATGCAATAGGTGCTCTTCGCGTGCTTGAAGCCGTTAGAATTTGTGGTCTGGAACACTCTTGCCGTATTTATCAGGCATCGTCATCGGAATTATATGGAAAGGCAGAACAGTTTCCTCAAAATGAGAGTACGCCTTTTCATCCCTATTCGCCTTACGCTGTGGCAAAACTATATGGTTTTTGGATTGTAAAGGAATATCGTGAGGCTTACAATATGTTCTGTTGCTCAGGAATATTGTTTAATCATGAGAGTGAACGTCGTGGCGAAACATTTGTAACCAGAAAAATTACATTGGCTGCAGCACGAATATCTCAGGGATTGCAGGATTGTTTGTATTTAGGAAATCTTTCTAGCAGGCGTGATTGGGGATATGCAAAGGATTATGTGGAATGTATGTGGCTGATGTTGCAGCAGGAGAAACCAGAGGATTTTGTGATAGCAACAGGTGTTCAACATTCCGTACGTGAATTCTGTTATCATGCATTTAAACAGGTTGGTATCGAGCTGGAATTTCAGGGTGAAGGATTGGAGGAAATTGGTGTGAATGTGCAAAATGGAGAGGTTGTTGTAAGGGTTTCCTCAGAATTTTATCGGCCTACGGACGTAGTGAATCTGTGTGGTGATTCATCAAAGGCAAAAGCATTGTTAGGTTGGAATCCTTCGGAAAAAACAAGCTTCGAAGATTTGATTAAGCGTATGGTCGCATCGGATTTGGAGAAGATTAAGAATGAAAAAAATTGCTATACTGCGAAAACAAATTTGGTGGAATATCTTGAAAAAGGTATTGTGAAATAATGGATTTTAGTAGTAAGATATATGTTGCGGGGCATTGTGGAATGGTTGGTTCTGCAATTGTACGCGAACTACAAAAACAGGGCTATGGCAATATTATAACAAGAACGCATAAAGAACTTGATTTATGCCGCCAGAATCAGGTGGAGGATTTTTTTCGTAAAGAACGGCCGGAATATGTGTTTTTAGCAGCCGCAAAGGTTGGGGGAATTGTTGCAAATCAGTCTGCATTAGCTGATTTTATGTACGATAATATGATTCTTGAAATGAATGTAATTCATTCTGCGTGGAAAAATGGCTGTAAAAAACTTGAGTTCTTAGGCTCCAGTTGTATTTATCCAAGAATGGCTCCACAACCAATGCAGGAAAGTTGCTTGTTGACTTCTGAGTTGGAGAAGACAAATGAAGCGTATGCTTTGGCTAAAATTTCAGGATTAAAATATTGCGAATATCTGAATAAACAATACGGTACAGATTATATCTCTGTTATGCCTACAAATCTGTATGGACCGAATGATAATTATCATCCCGAGCATTCTCATGTGTTACCCGCATTGATTAGACGTTTTCACGAAGCAAAGATTTCAAATTTATCAACGGTGACGTGTTGGGGCGATGGTTCACCACTTCGCGAATTTTTGTATGTTGATGATCTTGCAAATCTGTGCGTATTTCTTATGAATAATTATTCTGGAAATGAAATCGTAAATGCAGGAACAGGAAAAGAAATTTCTATAAAAGATTTAACAGAATTGGTGGCGAAGATTGTTGGATATCATGGAAATATTGAATGGGACAAAACTCGTCCAAATGGAACACCACGAAAACTATTGGATATTTCTAAAACAGAGAGTATGGGATGGAAATATAAAGTTGAATTGGAGGAAGGAATTGCTCTGGCGTATGAGGATTTTCTAAAAAATCCTAAACGTGTGGAACGATAAAAATTGATTCTTAGAATGTGATTTCGCTAGGATTTGAATCTAGGTTTCTCGGGATTAAAAAAGGGCATATCATTTTGATATGCCCTTTTTTAATGAGTAAATCATTAATTACATTCCTGTATAATTAAATGGAGTAATCTGTCTTAATTCTGCTTTAACGTCTTCGTTAACATTCAATGTTTCAATGAAATTGTGAATAGATGTTTCATTGATTACATCGTTTGTACGTGTTAATTCTTTTAATGTTTCGTATGGTTTTGGATAACCTTCACGGCGAAGGATTGTTTGGATTGCTTCTGCTACAACAGCCCAGTTTGCTTCAAGATCTGCGTGAATTGCAGTTTCGTTTACGAAAATTTTTCCTAAACCTTTTTTCAATGAAGCAAGTGCAATAAGAATGTGTCCGTAAGGAACGCCAACATTACGAAGAACTGTTGAGTCTGTTAAGTCACGTTGTAGGCGTGAAATAGGAAGTTTTGCAGCTAAGTGCTCAAACACAGCGTTTGCAATTCCTAGGTTTCCTTCAGCATTTTCAAAATCTATAGGATTTACTTTGTGAGGCATTGCAGAAGAACCAACTTCATTCTTTTGAATACGTTGTTTGAAGTAACCCATTGAGATATACTGCCAAACATCTTTACATAAATCCATTAAGATTGTGTTGATGCGTTTTGAAGCGTCAAACAATGCTGCAAGATTATCATAATGTTCGATTTGTGTTGTTGGAAATGAACGCTCTAAACCAAGAGAATTTTTAACAAAATCATTTCCGAAAACTTGCCAGTCTTTATTTGGATATGCTACATGGTGAGCATTGAAATTTCCTGTTGCGCCACCAAATTTTGCAGAGTAAGGAACTGCTTTTAATTGTTTCATTTGAGCATTCAAACGGGAAACAAAAACATTGATTTCTTTTCCCAAACGTGTTGGAGAAGCAGGTTGACCATGTGTTTTGGCAAGCATTGGAATATCTTTCCATTCGTCAGCCATAGCTGTCAGTGTATCAATGATTTCCTGTAGCATAGGAATAACTACGTCGTTCATGGCTTCTTTAAGAGAAAGTGGAACAGAAGTGTTATTAATGTCTTGCGATGTTAATCCAAAGTGAATGAACTCTTTGTATTCCTGTAGGCCAAGTTTGTCAAACTGGTCTTTTATGAAATATTCAACGGCTTTCACATCGTGATTTGTAATTTTTTCGGTTTCTTTAATCTGTGTAGCGTCGGCTTCAGTAAAGTTTCTGTATATATCACGAAGTTTTTCAAATATCTGAGAATCTACTGTTTTCAACTGAGGAACTTCTTTGCAAAGAGCAATGAAGTATTCGATTTCAACACGAACTCGGTAGTTGATAAGGGCATATTCTGAGAAATATTTGCCCAAAACTTCCGTTTTGCTTCTATATCGTCCGTCAATAGGAGATACAGCCGTTAAAGAGTTTAAAGTCATATCAATTAATTTTTTACGCGGCAAAAATATAAATAAATCTCGTTAAAAGGTTTCTGTTAATAATCAATCTTCTCCAGTTTCTCCTTTTTTCATTTCCGAAAGTAGGTAATAAGCATTATCTCTTGCCAAAAATTGCGGAATCTGGCAAGGGAAAATAACTTCAGTTGTATCATTTTCTGTTTGTCCTTTTGTAATTTCAATTGGATGAAAAATCCAATCTTCATTGTTTCTTTCGAAACTGAAAATATACGATTTACCATCTTCATCAACAATTCCTTCTTCGTGTAAGGCGTATTTTTTAATTTTTGACGACATAACTTTTCCCTGAACGTACATTCCTGTGATTAATCCATCTTTTTTGTCAAGTATTTTTGCACGTACATGGATTGTTTTTGTGTCATTGGTGAATTGTTTTCCAATAGAAAATATTTCAGCATGGAACTTTCTTTCTGGCAATGATGATGGATTGAATTCGATAGTTTGTCCAACTTCTATTTGGGCAAGGTCTTTTTCGTATGCAAGAAAATCAACAAACAGGTTTTCTGAGTTTACTATGTGGAACATTGATTGTTGAGGATCTGAATATTGACCAATTTCCACATTGATTTGCTCTATAGTTCCGTTTATAGGACTTTTTATTGGAATATTCATGATTGTTTTTCCTTTTCGTACAATTGTTGTATCAATTCCGAGTAATATGAGTTGTGCTGCGGATGAGCTTATGTCACCCAACAGGGAATTGTATTCAGATTGAATTTGTTGGAATTCTTTGCCTGAACAGGCGTTGTTTTCGTATAATTTTTTCTGTCGTTGGAATTCTTGGTTAACAAACAAAAATCTTGCACAGGCATTGCAGTATTTGTTTTGTAATTCAATTAAATCGGGGTGTGAAATGTGTGCAATAACTTGTCCCTGACGAACTTCCTGACCTTCGTGAACAAGAATATTGGAAACGTTCGCACCAATGTAGGAAGTAATTGAAGCTTCGCTTTGTGGCATTGTTTCAATGGAACCATTTAAGGAAATATGCCCGGTGAAATTATGTTCTAAAACTGTTCCGATGTGGATGTTTAGCGATTTAACTTGTTCGTCTGTAAGAATAACGTCGGTCATTCCCGTTTCTTCTATTTCTTCGTTTTCGATTGATTCTTCTTGCTTTGAGGATGTTGTTTCCTTGCATGATGAAAAACATACTAAAGAAATTATTGAGAGAGTAAACAATAACTTTTTCATACTTATGATTTTAATAAAAGTAAATTAAATTGAAAGTTGCTATTAAAAGTTCCTGATAAGTGTCTAAATAATCAATTTCTGTTTGTGAGACATTTCTCATATTTTGAATGAATTCAATGTAGTCGATGGCACCTTCTTTAAATGCTGTCACTGCTATTTTCTTTTGTTCTTCGTTCATTGGTAAAATTGTATTGCAGTAATAATCAAAGGTTTCTTTTTGTTTCTTGTATTCTGTTTGAAGTGCATTGAATTCGGATTGAGCAGTTATTTCTTGTTGCAGAGTATTGAGCTCGGCTATGTCGTGGTTGATTTTGCTGCTTTTTGTTTTTCCTGAAAGGGCACCCATAAACAAATATCCGCTTATTCCAATCTGATATGAATGGAATCCGTTGTTTCCGCCAACTTTCTGACTTCCATATTCAACAAAAAGTTGAGGATAATATTGTGAATTGTCCACTTTCGTTTGTGCTTCGGATAGTTTTCCTTGTTCCTTACTGAGTAAAACAGAAGAAAAAGCGTGTTGCATTTCATTTGAATCCAACGGTGTTAGGGAAAAATCATCATCAACGCAGAATGTTTCATTTTCACCTATCCATTTGTTGAGGTTTTGAAGTGTAAGTTTATAATTGTCTTCCGCTTGTTTTTTTAACATGCAGATATGTTTCGCCTGATTTGATGTGGTAAGATATTCCAAATAGGAAATTGCCTGCGTTTCATATCGTAGTTTTGATAAGTTTTCTACATCTTTGAAAAGGCTGTCAAGAGTTTCTATTGCGGCTAATTTCTGTTTAGAAATAAAACATTTTGCGTAGTCAGCACTTACATTCTTTTTAAGCTCTAATTCGGCGATTTGAGCCGTTATTGTCGAAATATTAATCATTGAATTTTGGTAATTACTTTTGGCGCCAATTCCTGCCAAATCAATATTTTGACGAACACTTATAAGTGTATATGTAGGATCTCCGTTTTTCCCAATTTCTTCTCCTTCGGTGCTTATTTCTGTTGTACCGATATTCCATGCAGTTTTTTTCAGAGCTTTAGAACTTTCTATTTCTTTTAATGCCGCCTGATATGAAGGATAGTAATTCATTGATTTTTCTATAGCGGATTCTAAAGAAATTGTTTGTTGTGCCGACAATTTTTGTGGAGATAGGATGCAGCAGATAAAGCCCAAACCTATTAAGGAAGATAGTTTTCCGGTTAAATATATTTTATTTTTTCCCATGAAAGAATATAGAATAGGGATGATTATCAATGTTAAGATTGTGGCACTGAAAAGACCTCCAATAACTACTGTAGCCAAAGGTCTTTGTACCTCCGCACCGGCAGAATCCGAGATGGCCATTGGTACAAATCCGAGCATAGCTGCTGTTGCCGTAAGTAATATTGGTCGTAATCGTTCTTTGGTTCCTGTAAAGATGATATCTTCCACTGTGTGTGTGCCTTCACCTTTGAGAGAATTGAATCTGTTAATAAGCACGAGACCGTTAAGTACTGCTACACCAAATAAAACAATAAATCCAACACCTGCGGAAATTGAAAACGACATTCCGCGTAGATATAGAAAGAATACGCCTCCAATAGTGGCAAGCGGTACGGCCATATAAATCATAAGGCTTTGTGTGAATGAATTTAATGCAAAATAAAGCAGTATAAAAATTAGAATAAGTGCAATAGGAAGTACAATTTTCAATCGGTCTTTTGCTTCCTGAAGATTCTGGAATTCGCCTCCGTAGGTAATATGGTATCCTACAGGAAGTTTCAACTCTTCATCCAATTTTTGCTGGATTTCGGATACCAACGATTCTACGTCGCGGCCACGAACATTTATACCAACGTAAATTCGTCTTGATGTTTGGTCTCTTGAAATTTGCATTGGTCCTGGTTGATACTGAACGGTTGCAATTTCGTTTAGTGGAATCTGATTTCCATCAGGTGTGTCTATGTAGAGATTTTTAAGATTGTCGATGTTTTTTCTGTATGATTCATCGAAACGAATCACTAAATCGAATTTCTTTTCTCCATCAAAAATCACTCCTGCTTTTCCTCCTGCAAAAGCTGAACTTATGTAGGTGTTTACTTTTTCGATATTTAATCCGTATTGTGCAAGTTTAAAGCGGTTGTAGGAAACGGTGATTTGTGGAAGACCGGCCGTGCGCTCCAAAGAAACGTCGTTTGCTCCGGGGATTTTACTGATAATGGAAACCATCTGTTCTCCTAATTCGTTGAGTTTGTCCAAATCTTCTCCGTACAATTTAACGGCAATATCTTCTCTAATACCTGTAAGCAGTTCGTTGAAACGCAGAGCAACTGGTTGTGAAAACGAAAAATTTAGTCCTGGCAGTGAACTGAGTCTTTCTTCGATTTTTTCGATTAACTCTTCTTTTGTTTTTGCGGAAACCCATTTGCTTTTGTCTTTCTCAAGAATGATAAAGCTGTCGGTGTAGTCAAATCCCATTGGATCTGTTGGAATATCTGCCACTCCAATACGTGCGCATACAGTTTTTATTTCAGGGAAGCTTTCTAGTAAAACCTTTTCTACTTCCTGTTCCCGTTTGATTGTTTCGGAAAGAGAACTTCCTGGTCTAAGAAACGTTTGCATTGCAATATCTCCTTCGTCAAGATCTGGAATGAATTCTCCTCCCATTTGAGAGAATAGTAGTCCTGTGGAAATGAAAAGAGCAATAGCTATCCCTAAAACAACTTTTTTGTGCTTCAGTGATATTTCAAGAATCGTAGAATAAGCGTGTGTAATTTTGTTTGTAAGTATGTATCCGGAATGTTCTAAAAATTTTTCCAAGCGGGCTATAATGCTTTTTTCATTCTTAAAAGGTTTCAAAATGAGTGATGATACAACAGGCACGTATGTTAAACAGAGTATTATGGCTCCTAATACCGCAAATGAAAATGTGTATGCCATTGGTTGAAACATCTTTCCACTGATTCCGGTTAGGAATAAAATAGGTGTGAATACGATTAAAATGATAAGTTGTCCGAAAAAGGCAGAACTCATCATTGTTGATGCGGATTCAAAACTAATTTTGTCCATATCGGTCTGGGAAACAATGGTGTTGTTTTTGCGAAGGTATTTTTCTGTTTCGTGAACAATGCCTTCGACAATGATGACTGCACCATCTACTATAATTCCAAAATCTATAGCTCCCAAACTCATTAGATTAGCCCATACATCAAAGATTTTCATTAAAATGAAAGCAAATAAAAGTGCAAGTGGAATCACTGACGCAGTTATTAATCCACCTCGTAAACTTCCTAATAAAAGAACTAGCACGAAGATTACAATTAATGCTCCTTCAATAAGATTTTTAGCTATTGTGTTCGTTGTACGGTTTATTAATTCGGAACGGTCTAAAAATGGTTTTATGGTAATGTCTTTGGGTAGTGATTTCTGAACTTCGTTCATTCTTTCCTTAACTGCCGTAACAACTTTGTCGGAATTAGCTCCTTTAAGCATGAGAATCATTCCTCCAACAGCTTCGTGCCCGTCCTGAGTAAATGCTCCATAACGAACTTGTGAACCGGCATGTACGTTTTCTGCAACATCTCCAACCAGCACAGGAGCGTTGTTGTGAATTTTTATGACAATATTCTTAATGTCGTCGGTTGTTTTAATAAGCCCTTCTCCCCGTATAAAGTGTGCCATGTGATTTTTTTCTATGTAAGCACCTCCTGTATTAGCATTGTTTATGCGCAAGGCTTCGTAAAGTTCGTTGATGCTTACATTCATGGATTTTAGTTTGTCGGGATTTATGGAAACTTCATATTGCTTGATACTGCCTCCGAAAGAGTTGACTTCTACAACTCCAGGAATTAATGCGAGTTGTCTTTTAACAACCCAGTCTTGTAAAGTCCGTAATTCTTGAGGACTATATTTATTTGTGTCTTTTGGAACTAATGTATATTGAAAGATTTCTCCCAGTCCGGTAGTGATTGGTCCCATTTCAGGTGAGCCGAATTCTGCCGGAATTTCATTACGGACTTCTTCTAATTTTTCTTGAACCAACTGACGGGGAAGATATGTTCCCATATCATCGGAAAACACAACGGTAACTACGGACAAACCGAATCTTGAAATAGATCTAATATCCTCAACGCCAGGAAGATTTGACATGGAAAGTTCTATTGGATATGTTACAAATTGTTCTATATCGGCGGTCGAAAGATTTTCCGAAACTGTGATTACTTGCACCTGATTATTTGTAATATCTGGTGTAGAATCAACATTGATTGAGTTGAGCGAGTATAAACCTCCTGCAATTAATGTAATGACCAATAGCAGGATGGTAAATTTATGTTCTATAGAGAAACGAATTATTTTGCTAATCATAAGGGTATCATATAAATAAATAGAAAATCATAAGATGTAAATATCGTATGACAAGTGTGATTTCTGTATTAATTTATATGATAGAAGGAGGCGCCCTTAATTTATCTTTGGAAGGAGTTTTTTCTGAATGTAAAACACAATCTTTCCTATGAGAGATGAATTCTAATGGAAGTTCAACTTCAGCAGAAAGGATAGTTGCCAATAGAAAAGATTCTACTTGTATGTTTTTAAGAACGCTATCGTTTTCGTTGTCGATGAAAAATGAGTATTGTGATTTTAAAACACAGTTGTCTTCCGAAGATTCATCATTTGATTCATGATGGTCGGTGTGTTTGTCATTTAGGTTTCCATCAATATCGCATGTTTGTATGGTGAAACAAACTTCTGATAAATGATGGTGATGAGGCAAAACACTTGTCAGCAGCAATAAAAGTATTGTTGGCAACAAAATAATGATAGCTGTCTTTTTTTGTCTCATCGTTGGCTAAAATAAAGACTTTTACTTTATGCATTGTAAATTTTGAATCATTTTTTTATTTTTGTTACAAACAATCAAATTTATGAAAAAACAAGTTTATAATCCGTATCTTCCTTTGAACGAATATGTTCCTGATGGTGAGCCTCATGTGTTTGGTGACAGAGTGTATATTTTTGGCTCTCATGATAAAGAAGGGGGAGAAACTTTCTGTATGTTAGATTATGTTTCGTATTCGGCTTCAATCTATGATTTGAAGGATTGGCGTTTTGAGGGTGTTATATATCAGGCAAAACAGGATCCGGATTATAAAAACCGAAAATATATGTATGCTCCTGATGTTGTTCGTGGCAACGATGGTAAATATTATTTGTACTATTGTATGTCTGGCGACCGTGGAGTGGGTGGTTATCATGGACCAATAAGCGTTGCAGTAAGTGATTCTCCTGCAGGGAAATATGAATATTTAGGTTGTGTAAAATATCCTGATGGAACGCCAATGATGGACTATGTGCCATTTGATCCCGCTGTAATAAACGATGACGGGGTAATTCGTGTTTATTATGGAACACAGTATCCGTTTGAAGAGGAGGACGATTTCTTTTCTAACGAAGAAAATATTCAAAGTGAAATGGGAATGTTTGGAAAAAACCGTGAGGAAATTCTTGATATGGCTCGGAAAGATAGTGTGATGGGTGCGGTAATGGCTGTTCTAGAAGATGATATGCTAACGGTAAAAGTTGCTCCGAAACATATCATCCCATATAAGGTAAAAGGTTCTTCTTTCGAACAACATCCATTTTTCGAGGCAAGTTCTATACGCAAGGTGGGTAATATGTACTATTTTGTGTATTCTTCGATGCAGAATCATGAATTATGTTATGCTACAAGTGCTTATCCTGATAAGGATTTTGTGTTTGGAGGAACAATTGTTTCTAATGGTGATGTAGGTTATAAAGGAAGAACAGAATCGGAGAGATTGAATATGACCGGAACAACACATGGAAGTATAATTTCTTTGAATGACAAATGGTATGTGTTTTATCACCGCTTGACTCATAAATCCGATTATAGCCGTCAGGCTTGTGCCGAGCAGATTGAAATTCTTTCGGATGGTTCCATTCCTCAGGTAGAAATAACATCGTGCGGATTAAATGGAGCTCCGTTGGTTGCAAAGGGATCTTATCCAGCTGTAATTGCGTGTAATATTACTAATGGAAATATGCCTCATGGTTCAAATAAAATTTATTCGGAATCGTTCCCTAATGTGAACAATGAAGGCGAAGACCGTTTTATTTCTGAGATATCAAACAAGACTTTGATAGGTTATAAATACTTTGATTTTCAAGATAATAAATCTTTGAAAATCATATATAAAGGAAATGCAAAAGGAACTTTGCGTATCTTCCAGGAATTGAATTCTTCTCCATGTGGTTCTGTAGAAATTACACCGTCAAAAGAATGGCGCGAGGGCTTTTCTAATGTGACGTTTGCAAACGGAACTGCTGCCTTGTATTTCGTTTTTGAGGGTGAGGGAATATTCGATCTGAAGGATATAATATTCTAGAAGTTAATGTCAATTTTTGAAGAATTTATAAAGGCACTTAGTCTTCAAGGGCGTGCGTTTCGTTTTATCTGTAAAAATGGTTTAGCCTGGACATTTCTGATGCCCGTAGTTGTCTTTATTGTTTTTGGCGTAGCTGGATTTTGGTCGGTTGGCGAAATTGTCCGCAATGTTTCAGAAATGTATGGTACTGATTATTCACCATTGCTTTTTTCTATTGGATTGGTGATGTTAAAGATTTTATTCTTTATAGTTTTTGGAGTTTGGGGCGGTTATATTGTGGTAATTCTTATGTCTCCATTCATGGCCTATGTTTCTGAAAAAACAGAACAGATTTTAAATGGGAATGAATATCCTTTTGACCTCATACAGTTTATAAAAGATACTTTACGTGGAATCTTTATGGCTATTAGGAATTTCTTTGTGGAAATTATTTTAAGTCTATTGGTTTTTGTTTGTGCATTTATGCCTATTGTTGGATCTGCTATAGTGGTAATAGGTGCTCCTGTTATTTTGTTCTTTGTATCTTCTTACTTTTATGGATTTTCATTTATGGATTACACGAATGAGCGCCGTAAACTTTCCGTACGTCAGAGTGTTCGTGTGGTAAGGAGTAGAAAAGGAACAGCCTGCGGGCATGGTTTTATGTTTGTGTTGTTGCTGTATGTTCCTTTTGTTGGTTCGTTTTTGTCCGCTTTATTTGCAGTGATATCAACGGTGGCTGCAACAATCGATATGGTTGAAGTAAACTAAAAACTTTTACTTAACGAAATTGTTGCAATAGAAATAAACTCATTTGCATCAACTTCGTGGCGGAAAATATATCCTAAATCTAAGTCAAGGTGTTTGCGGAAACCATAGGAAACGTTAGCTCCGTATTTTACCGTTTCAATGTGAAATTTGCTTCCAGCTTCTAATGGATGATATGTCTCCACAAAAACAGAAGGTTTTATCTTCTTTATGCCTGAATAAGTGACTTTAAGTTTGTTCTTGTCAAGAAAAGTTGGAATTAAATCGGAGTTGTTTTTTATATATGTATTTTTCTCAAGATTGAGTTTTGTTTGAAATCCTATACGGAAATCTCCAAACTTCTTTTTGTAACCAATTGCAGCAGAAATTGTGTGGACAGGGAAATACCCGTTTTTTTTGTATTTGTCGGCAAATTTGTAACCTGCACTTATAAAAAGCGGCTTAGTAATATTATAAGTTGCATCGATTTCAGCAGAAGCTTGTTTTATTAAAGCTCCTATTTGCTGAAAGCGCGTTTCTGCCTCAAAATCTATTGATAATTTTTTCGAAATATCAACCGATGTTCCAATCCCAGTCCACACCTGAAAGGAATGTGTCTGGGAAGAAACAAAAGTTCCAATAAAACAACAAAATAATATAGAGAAGAGTTTTCTCATTTAAATTTCATGAACATCCGACATGTTGTTTTCGCCGTTGTCTTGTTCGTAGTAGTAGATTTGAATCCAGGTAGAATCTGTCAAATAATTGATGTCACCAACTTCAAAACGTTCGATTTTTAATCCTGTACGTTTTTCCAAATCAGCTTTTAATTCATCGTAGTGTTCTGGTTTTACCAATGCGATATTGTCGTATTTCACACGTTTTCTTGATTCGTGTTTTATCATCCATACTTTTTCAAGGAAGAATGCTACTGTAACAATCACTAAGTTGGTGAATATCAATTCAGCATAGCTAACTTTTTTGTTTGAAAGAGCATTGATTACAGAAACGCCAATAACAAGGAACAGATATGTCATTTCTTTTATAGGCATAAGTTCCGTTCTGTAACGGATAATTCCAAAGATTGCAAATAAACCAAGTGCGAATCCAACTTGAATTTTAACGTTTCCAAGTAGGAAGCAAAGTAGAAATACAATTGTGGAAATTAAAATATATGTGAAAAGGAAATCTCTACGTTTTGTCGATGGATAGTATAAACAACGTGAGATTAGGAAAATCACAAGAAAATTGAATACAAAACGAATTATTAGTTCTGCAAATGATGGCACGTCAATAAGTGCAATTCCAAATAGTTCATCCATAATTAGTTATTTAAGTTTTATTGTTTTAATTATTGTATTTAAGTTTTTCTATAAATCTGATTTTTTTCTTGAAACGGTTTTTCTTTATGTTCTTATATGTAACAGCCGTTCCAATTGCGTATTTGCTCATTCCGCATCTAAAAATTCTGTTCTTCAACAGAGAGCCTTGCATATATGAAACTGCACTTGTTTTGTCACGTTTTAGTTCAATAATGCAGATATGGCTGAAATCTGCTTCTTCTCCGGAAACGCAGTTTGTTATTTTTAAATTTGTATCAACAGTACAACGTTCTCCGTGAACAAGGTCAACTAATGTTAAACGTGTATATTCCACCAGTGTTTTTGGCGATAAATCTTCGCCGGAATACGGACTGTTGTTTCTAATAAATGAATTTGCCTCGGTAAGAGGATTTGCAATAGGAAATGAGATTCTTTTCTTTTTAGTCCGTCGTTTGTTGTTTTTGTATTTGATTTCAAGGAATTCTGCTCCTGTTGACAAATACGTTCTGTGACGGATTTTGTAACGGTTTAGTTTACCATTTTGATGATCAATGTACATTTGATCGTTTACTGTATCAAAATATGTTGTTTTGTAATTCTGATACGGTGTTCCGTTAATGTGGAGTACTGCATAATTTTGTGCAATCTCAGCAAGAACATCCGGAAGTTGCGAACGACGGAATACATATTTTGTATCTGTTCTGTTAAGCAACTTTACAGAGTCCATTTCGTCCAATGAAATCGGACGCATTGCATCAATAATATTTCTGACAATATCCGCCATTATTCAGCGTAGTAGGTATATTCGTAAACTTTCTTCTTTAAAAGTTTTCCTGTTGCATCATAGTAGAGTTTAGCTGTACGTTTTCCTGCTTCATTATATTCGTAAACAGCTTTTTCTTTTAATTTTCCTGTCGCTGAATATTCGTATTCGGCAGAAATCTTTTTGCCTTTATATTCATAGACATAGTATTTTTTTAAATCTCCGTAGTCGTCGTATTCATATTCTTTTATTACTCGACCGCGTTCGTCACGTTCTTCTTTTGAATCAATGACTTTTTTTCCTTTTGAATCAATCTCATATGTTGTTTTAGTCTTCACTTCACCGTTTTGTGCTGAAACACCACAGCAAATGAATAAACCAATTATAAAACAGAATGTTGAATGTAACAATTTCATAGTAAATGTATTAGTAGTTTCTTGTGTAGATAGTTTTTACGACATTCTTTGATGAATTACTTTCAATCTCAAAGTTTCTTACAACAGCTGTGTCCGATTGCCAGTCGAATCTTGTTTCTGTTAGGCAGTATAAACGGTATTTTCCAGGAATTAAGTTTGGAATAATAAAGTCACCGTTTGCATCAGTTCTAACACGTTCCAAAATTTCGCTGCCATTTTGGAATTGAAGAAAAACGTCCGCATTTGTTGCATTTAGAGTGTCTTGTTCAATTCCTCCTTTGCATTGTATTTCTTGGACATTTCCCGAAACAATTCCGTTTCCGTCATCGTAATCAACGTGGTTGTAAATGATGAATGTTTCAAGTGTAGCAGCATCTTTTTTACTGTCAAGAGAAACATTCTGTTTAAATGTCAATGTAGCGTTTTTTGCATTTGAAGTTGTATCGTCGGAATATACAAAAAGTGTATAGTCTCCTTTTGTTATATTGCTGAACTTATATTTCCCATTGAAACTTGTTTTAGCCTTGTCATCAGCAAGTTCCGAATTTCCATACGAGATAAAAACTTCTTCGTCTGTTGCAGGATAAAGTTCTCCTGATTTTTCATGAAGTGTATTTAAGTCCTGCACCATTACAGTTCCCTCTATTGAAGCAAGTCCTCCCTTACCTTCTTGTGGACCACATGCAGTTAAAACACTAAATGCAGATGCAAAAAATAAAATTCTTTTTAGGTACATAAAGGTAGAATTTATCATTTGTCAAAGATAGACAATTAATTGAATATTGACACTTGAGTAAGTGATTTTTACGGAATTATCAATGTTCGTTTTGCAAAATTATTTTGAGTAAATGTTCTACAAAAAGCCTTTTGTGCAGTGTTTATGACGAAAAAGAAGAAAACCATATATATTTGTTGTATGAATCGTTTGCTTCTATCCATAGTAATCTGTTTGTCATTTTGTGTTGCAAATGGAAATCCTTTGCCTAAGGAAGATGTTGTGAAATGCAAGGGAATGACAGAACAGCAGATATTTGACTATCTCTGTAAAATATCTGTAGAATCTTTAGGAGCAGAGATTGCAAGCCGTGACAGCACGTTGCTTCTTGCTTATGTGGAACGACGGCCACAAAATTGTGTCGCGGTAATATATACGCTGAAATTTATTATTTCGAAGGAGAAGTTTAGCTACGCAATGTATTACGGAGTAACTTCGAAGGATACAGGAGACGAATGTCAGCAGGAAGTGCAGGCTGAAATGATAGAATTGGACCGGCGAGTAAGGGAGCTCTTGAAAATATGACATAAAAAATCCCGGTAAAATCTACCGGGATTTTTTATTAAAGAAACTTGTTTGATTTCTTATTTAGCAGCACTAAAAATAGAACCTAATTGAGAAGCAAGATTTGCTACTGCAACTACTTTTTCTGAAGTGTCTTCGCTAATTAAAGAACCGTCAGCAAGTTTTTCAAGAAGTTGAGTTTTTGCTTCTTCTTTCTTTGTTTCAGCTAATGTTGAAACTGCACCAGTTGCGAAATCTTTAACCCATTCTTTGTCTTCGCTATTAGTTTTGTAATCTTGGTACGAAGAATAAAGTTTTGCTGCTGCAGTAAGTTTTGCAACCTGACCGTCTGTTGTGTTTGCATCAGCAGCTTGATAGTCTATTACTGATTGATACAACGATTCTCCGCTCTTAGTTGCTTCTGATTTTGTTGTTTCATCATCAGCTGGATTATTATTTCCACAAGAAGTAAAGCATAATGCCATACCTGCGATTGCCAAAAGGCCTAAAAGAAATTTTTTCATATTGTATTTTTTTAAGGTTTAACTATACAAAATTGGCTATTTTTTTTGAAATATCAAAGTCCTGTGTTTGTAAAACAAAAAAGGAAGCTCTAAATGAACTTCCTTCATATGTTTTGTTGAATTTTATTAGTCTTCGATTTCAACTAGTTCGAAAGGAACTTGGATGATAGACTGATAATCTTCACCAGCTTCTTGCATATCTTCGTCATCGCTTTCGTAGTGCCATCTGATTGTAATGTCAGCACCAGTTTTTTTGATAACTTCGAATTTTTTCAAAACGTCAAGAATACATTTTGAAGAACTTGTGTTGAAATATTCCAATTTAATGTTAGCAATTGTTTTTGCTTGTGGTTGTTTTGCATATTCGTCCAACCATTCAAGAACAGGTTTGTAGAATTCTACCGAGTTTTCAGGAATAGAGCGTCCTGAGATTTCGAAAACACCTGTTTCAGCGTTAAAGTCTAAGTTCGGAGTTTTTGCCGAGCCTTCCATTTGTATATTGTTCATCTTGCGTATTATTTATTTGTTTGCAAAAATACATTTATTTCGTAAAAATAATTGATAAAATGCAACAAATTGTTCTGAAATGTGAACTTGATTTTTATTTTTAAAATCTATCTCGTGGAGAAATGTGTGAACAGTCAATCTTAATTCTTCTGAATAAAATTGAATGGTTTGTGAAGGATTTCACTCATTTCAACACCTTCTTCATACGAGATTTCATCGTCAACATCGTAATACCAATTTACTGTAAATTGATCTTTGTTTGTTTCCAAAAGATCACGTACTGTTCTTACGATATTTTTAAGTGAAATTGAGTTGAAATAATCCAAATCGATTTTCAGTACAGGATTCTGCAAATCGGAAATATGTTCCTCATTTTCAACAATCCATTTCTCGATTTCTGAATAATATGCTTCTGCATCTTCAGGATATGAAACACCAGATATTTCGAAGTGTTGTTTTGAGATATCAAATGTAACTTGTGGTGTTCTTTGAGTCTTGTCTTTTTTCAAGTCCTCACTAAGATTAGCACAGATTTCCATCTCTAAATCAAGATGTGAAATTTCATCATTAATTGGCTCGAATTTGCAAACTATAGGTTTGCAAGTTCTTCTGCGGATCATAATAAGTCCGATTCCTGCAGTGCCAGAGAACTCAAGATTTTTTTCTAACGTTTCTTGTTGAAGTTTTCTTAATTCTTGAATAGAAAGCAAGTTCATTTTATTCAAAAGAATAGTGAACTGCGAGATGTCTTTGTTTTGTATGAAATTCCTTGTGTTGATTTTTACGTTGCCTTCGTCTGTAACTGACAAATTTAAAGTAAGTGAGGCTTGATCTTTATCAAGGTAGGCATGTCCAACAATATTGCTTAATATTTCCGAGATAATTGTTCGTGTTGAGTTGATTGCAACGTGCGAAATGTTTTCCTTTCTTACTGTTTCTAAAACATTATGCAGTAAGCCCGGAATATCATTTTCGGTCAAACAATTATTGGTAAATGAAAATATATTTTTATCCATTGTTGAAATTTCTCTGCTAATATAGGAATGTTTTTTTATTTGGCAAAATATTCCTGTAATGAATATCGGGCTCTCGGGGCTAAATCTTGTGTAGCGAATTGTCCTGCAAGATATTTGTGATATGCGGCAAGACCTATCATAGCGGCGTTGTCGGTTGTGTATCGAAGTTCTGGCAAAAATGTCCGCCAATGATATTTTTCTCCGGTTGCAACAATTGCTTCGCGAAGTCCTGAATTTGCTGCAACACCGCCACCAATCACAATGTCTTTAATTCCTGTTTGTTTTGCGGCAAGAATAAGTTTTTTCAAAAGTATTTCTATAATTGTTGATTGTGCCGACGCACAAATGTCGTCAATATTTTCTGTGATGAAATTAGGATTTTTCTGAACTTCTTTTTGTAGAAAATAAAGAATGGATGTTTTTAATCCACTGAAGCTGTAATCCAGGTCTGGAATTTGTGGCTTGTTGAATTGGAAAGCTTTGGGATCTCCCAATTTTGCGTGTCGGTCGATGTGTGGACCGCCTGGATATGGAAGTCCGAGAACTTTTGCACATTTGTCGAAAGCTTCACCGGCTGCATCGTCTATTGTTGTCCCAATAATTTCCATGTCTGTGTAGCTTTTCACTACTATAATTTGGGAATGTCCTCCAGAAACAAGAAGGCATAAAAATGGGAATTTTGCCTGTTCCTTACCGACAGTTTCGGGTGTAACAATAAAATTTGCTAAAACATGTCCGTGTAGGTGGTTGACTTCTATTAATTTACAGTTCTTTGCCAATGCAAATGCTTTAGCAAAGGAACTTCCAACAAGCAGTGAACCAAGCAATCCAGGACCTCGTGTGAAGCCTATGGCATCAATTTCGTCAACGGAAATATTTGCCTGTTTCAGGGCGTCATCTACAACAGGAATGATGTTCTGCTGATGCGATCTTGAAGCAAGTTCAGGCACAACGCCGCCGTATCGTTCGTGAACTTTTTGACTTGCAATTGTATTGGACAGCAGTACGCCGTCTCGAAGAATAGCTGCCGAAGTGTCGTCGCACGATGATTCTATGGCGAGAATTGTTGTACTCATTATTAATTTCTGATTGATACCTATTGACTTATGTCTATATTTGTACACAAAAATAAGCTTATTTTCATTGAGTGTACTAAAACGCATACTAAAAATAACGGGATGGACCTTTGGTTTGTTTCTTGCCATGGTGATAGCAGCATTTTTATTGTTGCATATTCCTGCTGTGCAGAAACATTTGACTGAAAGGGTCACGGTAAAACTCGGCTCAATGATAGGCATGAAAGTTTCTGTAGGGAAAGTGTATCCGATATTTTGGGAAGGTCTGGCTCTAAAGGACGTGTCGATTCTTACGGAACAAAATGATACTGTGCTAGTTGCGTCAGGGATTTTAGCAACGCTGCATTCCGTGAACATGGATTCCTCTTATGTGTCTTTGTCGAAAGTGCAGTTGAATGATCCGGATATCAGAGTTGCTTTTGATTCTGCTGGTGTTTTAAATATTTCATCGATTCTGCAGGCATTCCAGTCTTCGGATACAACATCGGATATTTGTTTTGAAATAGAGGATATAGCTGTACGCAATGCTCGTTTTTCTTTCAATGATTTTACTGAAAATCAGCACATTTCACATGGAGTGAATTTTAGTAACATCGTTGTTTCTGATTTATTTATTCAAGCTCATTCTTTTAGAATGTGTAAAGGAACATATAATCTTGCTGTTGATAAACTGTCATGTAAGGAGCAGTCAGGCTTCCAGCTGCAATATCTTCATACTCTGGCAACCGTTTGTGATTCAATAATCCGCTGTGACGATATTACTATTTATACTCCGGAGACCAAATTGTCGGCAAATTATTTTGAGATGAAGTATGACTCATTTTCTTCGTTCTCTGATTTTTGCGACAAGGTGTATTTGTCTGCCGATCTTAATCGGACAACAACAACTCTTCATGACATCTCATATTTTGCGGAACCTTTAAAAGATATGCCGTATTCATTTTCGGTTGAAGGTTTGATTGAAGGCACCGTTTCTGATTTTAAGGCAAAGAATTTACATATTGGATATGGACGAAGCACGCAGTTTGTCGGGAATGTTTCGGCAACAGGTTTACCCAATGTAGATAATGTTAAGTTTACTGTGGATGCCCAAAAAGTAGAAACGAATATTTTTGACATTACTCATACGCGTATTCCTCCATTTGCCGAGGAACAATATGTGTCATTACCTGATGTGTTGAAGAATCTTACCTATTATATATATGTTGGAACGGTAAAAGGTTCTTTGTCGGAATTATTAGCAAAAGGTAATTTGATTACTAATGCGGGAAAGTTATCGGCTGACGCATGTTTGAAGCAAGATAAAACAAGTACTTGTTCAGGAACAATAGCTTTCGATAATTTTAACTTGTCGAAGCTACTTTCTTCGTCATTGATCGGAACTACAACGGGTACCTTGAATGTAGATGCATCGTTTAATTCCGACTCGTTAATTACTGCAAAAGTTGTCGGCGGGCTCGACAAAATTGAATGTAACGACTATGCATATTCGAATCTGGATATTGATGGTGTTTTCTCTACAAGAAGATTTTTTGGACGTCTTGGCATAGACGACCCAAATTTGGCTATGCGTTTTGGAGGAATGGTTGACATCTCTAAGGATATTCCCGAATTTCGATTTAAGTCAAAAGTGCAGAAGGCAAATTTGAATGAACTACACTTGTTTGAAGATAGTTTGTCTAATGTTGCATTTTCGTTGGATGTTGATTTTCAAGGTGATAAGATTGATGATATGTGTGGAGATGTGTCTATCCGTGATTTTCAATATTCAAATGCAAGAGGACAGGTTTCTACTAAGAATATCGCCTTGAATGTGTCTAACGACGGACAATTCAGAAATATAAATTTATATTCGGCTTTTGTAGATGCTGCGGTAAAATGCCGGGGAAAATATGAGGATTTAGCAAATAATCTGTTGGCAATTGTAAACCGTCATGTGTCTTTTTCGCCAAAAGCAGGACAGGTTTCAGGAAAGGAATGCGATTTTCTTGCTCAGGTGGAAGTGAAAAATATCGACACACTGTTTTCTTTAGTACGTTCCGATTTTCGTATAGAAAATGGTTCAACAATAACTGCAAAATACGTCGGAGCCGACACGTTATGCGACGTGTACGTGAATTCTCCTAAAATAACTTTCAAGGATTTTCCTATGTATAACTGCGATATACGGGCTTTTGGATCGAATTATAATCTTTTCCTAGATTCAAGAATTTTCCTTGATACTATAAAACCACGGACGATGCATGCTGAAGCGAACGAGGTTAAAATCATTGGTAGCGTAAAAAATAATGCAATAGACTTAGAGTCAAATTGGTATTACGATAATATGCTAAAGACAAAAGGTTCATTGTCAGTTTTAGGGGAAATGATTTCACGTGGCGAAGGGAATATGCCGAAGTTGAATATGCAGCTTCGCCCAACAAATGTGTGGTTTAATGATTCTCTCTGGAATGTTTCTGGTTCTACTGTGGTAATTGACACAACATCAATTGCAATTACGGGTTTTGACATGAATAAGGATGACAAAAAAATAACTGTTGATGGAATTATTTCGCAGAATCCGGAGGACTATATTGTTGTGAACGTTCAGAATTATGACCTGATTGAATTAAAATCTTTTATAAAAAATCAGAATGTGCGGCTTTCGGGACCAGTTCAGGGAAGTGTACGTCTGAAAAACCTGTATGCTACGCCGCTTGTGTTTGCTAATGTGAGTTCTTCTGCGTTTACATTCAACGAACATCTTCTGGGAGAATTGAAACTTCGCAGTTTATGGGAAAACAAGCAAAAGGCTCTTTTAATGAGAATGTCTGTGGGGAATATGGATACAACGATTGCTGTGAGAGGTAAATACGTGCCAACAACAGATTCCCTACATTTTGATGTTTCGTTACATAAGTTACAGTTGGAAACTTTTGCAGAGATTCTTAATGGAGTAATGAACGATATGGCAGGTGTTGCAAATGGCACGGTCTACGTGGATGGAACTATGCAGGAACTGCAGTATTCCGGTGAAATAGATGTTTCTGACGGCAGTATGCTGGTTGATTATACCAATGTTCCATATTTGTTTTCGGGAAAACTGAAAGCGAGAAAAACAAGGTTCTTTTTCACAGATTTTGTTATTACTGACCCTCAAAAAAATAAAGGACAAATCTTCGGCTATATTGATTTGGTTGACATTACGAATCCTCAATATGTGATTGATGTTCAGACATCAAAACTGCTTGTGATGAAAACTACAGCGAAGGAGAATGACTACTTTTATGGTACGATATATTATGATGGTACTGCAAAAATTGAAGGCGATTTGAATGCGACAACAATTTCAGGGCAGGGAAAAACGTTGGAAAATACCGTATGTAGCATTCCGGTAAGCTATTCGGAGTTATCGGGAGCTTACGATTTCTTGTATTTTTCCAATGATTCTGTAGCAGTGCCTGTTTTTGAGGAACAGAATTCATCGTCGGACATATCTATAAATCTTGTGGTTGACATAACCCCGGACGCTCAGGCTCAGATAATTTTTGATCCGCGTGTAGGCGATGTCATAAAAGCCCGCGGTAACGGAAACTTGCAGGTAAAGATGGATCATTCAGGTGATTTGGCTATTTATGGAAAATATCAGATAGAGGAAGGAGATTATCTATTCACGCTTAAAAATCTGATAAACAAAAAATTAATCATACAAAAAGGTGGAACGATACTTTGGAACGGTGATCCGTTGAATGCTCAGGTTGATTTGTTGGCGAATTATGAAACGAAGGCTTCTCCGCAGCCGTTGTTTGACAGTACGGTAAGTATTTCCAAGCGTATTCCGGTAACCTGTCAGGCACGTTTACAGAATAACTTGCTTTCGCCTGATATTTCTTACGACATTCTTGTTCCGTCGTCAGCTACGCAGGTTTCCGAAGTGCTTTCAACCTTAAGTGAAGATGAAAAAACACTTCAGTTCTTCTCCATGATGCTGCAAAGTGCATTTATGTCGGTAAATTCACAATCTGGAGTAGGAGGTTCGTTGTCATTTGAAGTATTGAGTAATCAGATAAACAACATGCTTTCGCAGATTGATCCGAATATGGATGTGAGTGTGAATTACCGTATGGGGACCGACAATGTAACCAACAGTGAATTTGAATTTGGTGTTTCCCGTCAGTTTTGGAATGATAGAATCTTAGTGAATGTGAACGGATTTACTGATTTTGGTGGAAATGGCAGTAACGATGCCGCCGACAACCAGTCGCAGTCCGGAGAATTTTATGGAAACGTTTCCGTAGAAATGAAAGTCAATAAAAAAGGGACATTAAAGGTGAAAGGTTTCTCTCGAAGCAATGACGATGAATTGTCTGAAAAACAAGGGAATACGAACGGAGTAGGATTTTCGTTTACGAAAAACTTCAATACACTGAAAGATTTGTTCCGAAAGGAAGAATAATCTGATGGTTCCAGAAAGAGATAAGCTTTTTTCTAAAATAAAGATTGATATAGCCAATTCTAAATACAATTTGTATTTGAAAAACATGCATAAATTCATTAAAGAGAATAGTTAAACTTTTTAAAAAAGAAAATAATTTATTGTATATTAATATAAAATCGAAATTCTTTACAATCATATTATTTGTAATAAGCTCAGTATCATCATTTGCATTAGAAAAAATTACATCAGAAAATTACGAAAGCTATGGTTTTACTTCTGAAAATTATTCAGAATATCTTGGCTATTATGCTATTTCTAATTCTACAGATTTATCTGATTTTTCAGCTTTGGGAAGCGGATTGAAAAGTGCTGTATTGACTACAGATATTGATATGAGTGGGATTGCCTGGAATCCTATAGGAAGCTCGCAACATTTTACCGGTATTTTTGACGGTAATTGTCATGTTATAAAAAATCTATCTGCAGCAAAAACGTATTATAGTGGGTTGTTTGCAGATGTTGAAAATGCAGAAATAAAAAATCTTGGCTTAGAGAATGTTACATTCTCTTCTCAAATGTATTGTGGAGGTATTTGTGCTTATGCTTCTTCAACAACTATCAGTAATTGTTTTGTGTCAGGAAAAATTTCTATTACAAAGATTTTGAGTGTAAATTCCGGTGCAATGGCAGGAGGAATTTGTGGTGGTGGAGGTAGTAATATAACTATTCAAAATTGTTATTGTACTGCTACTGTCTCTGGTGTTTCAAAAGCTTATTTAGGTGCCTTTTGTTCTATTCCCGTAACAGTGGAAAATTGTTATTGTTTGTCAGAGAATACCTCACAGTTAAGTTTATACGGTGTAAGTTCTAAAAACGCAGAAGAATTTAATAGTGGAAAGATTTGTTATTTACTAAACAATTCTGATTCCGAAGGCGTTTGGCGTCAAACATTAGGTGTTGATGAATTTCCTGTGTTAAGTTCTTCTCATGCAAAGGTGTATGGTAATGCTCCTTGTATAACGCAATATGCGAACGAGGTCTTGCCTCATCATGAGCACTCTTTTGACGAACTATTAATTTGTAAGAATTGTGGATTAGCATCAGATGTTCCTGAATTACAAGAGAATGATTTCTATCGTATTGAAAGATTAGGCCATTTGTATTGGTTCGCTCAACAAGTGAATTATGCAAACAACAATATAAAAGCCGAGTTGGCGAACGATATCGTTGTAAATGAATCTGTATTAGATGAACTTGGAAACTTGATAACTTCTGTAGAAAATCTAAAACAATGGGAACCAATAGGGACAAATGAAAGTCATTTTTCTGGAGAATTTGATGGCAATGGTTTTGCAATAAGGGGAATGTATCTAAATTCTGAAGATGCAGAATGCGTTGGATTATTTGGTTATTGTGAGAATGCTATTATAAAAAATGTTGGGGTAGAGGATACTTATTTTCGTGGTATTAATGTAGGGGGAATTTGTGCTTATGTGGAGGGGGAAATAGTAATAAGGAATTGCTATAACAAAGGAAGATTGTATGGAACAATGGAGAGTGTAGGAGGAATAATTGGTTGTATAAAAAATACCTCTATTCAAGAAGAAAGATTAATAGAGGGTTGTTTTAATGAAGGAATTATTGAAGGCGAGGCTTATGCTGGTGGAATTGTCGGAGAAATGTATGGAGGTTCTATAATTAGATGTTTTAACAAAGGAATTGTTGTTAGCAATAATATGCCATGTGGCGGTATTGTTGGGGTTGCTCAAGCTTATGGTTGTGGCAATGTTGTACAAAATTGCTATAATTGGGGCAATGTGGAACAAAAAGGAGGCGCACCTGTTGCTGGAATAGTTGGATATCCTGTAAATCCAGATAATCAAAGTTTGATTTTAAAGTCTTGTTATAGCCTTGGAAAAATTAGTGCTGCTACCTATTCTGATTATAATATTGGTGGAATTTATGGTCTTCGTATGGCTATTAATTCTATAAAATATTGTTATTATCTAAAAGCATCTGTTAGTAACGACAACGGGTTGGTGGAGAATATATTTGAAGGTATCGCAGAAGCAAAGACGATTAAACAATTTAATAGCGGTGAGATTTGTTATAAGATGAATGAATCTTCATCCGAAAAACCAACATGGTTTCAATATATTAACGTGGATTCATTACCTAATTGGGATACAACAAGTAGAAAAGTTTATTATGATGTATGGAATGATTATTATTACAACAAATTGACGTTACAAGTTTCTGAGAGTGAGTATGGTGAAGTAGTTTCAGGAGAAGGGGAGGTGTGAACAACAGAAATTGTTCCCGTAAAAGTAGAACCTAAAAATGGATATGAGTTTGTACGATGGAGTACGGGGGAAACAGAAAATCCGTTGATGGTGACAATGTTGTATGACACTGTACTCACAGCTATTTATGCTCCGAAACCATATACAATTACATATGTATTAAATGGAGGTGTTTTTGAAGGGGAATATGTGTCACAATATCTATATAAAAATGGAGTTGTTTTGCCTAAGAATGCACAAAACGAGGTTTTTTCATTTGCTGGCTGGTATGAAACTCCAACATTTGTTACTCAAGAAGTGTCCGCTTTGTCTGAAACAGATTTTGGAGACAAAGTTTATTATGCAAAATGGATTGCAAATGATTATTCTGTTATGTACAATACGGATGGAGGTTCTATTAGTGGTGCAGTTACATCGTACACTTATGGCTATGGTCTGACACTTACGTCTGACATAACTAAGAACGGTTACACTTTTGCAGGTTGGTATGATAACGAAAAATGTGAAGGAAACCGTGTGTATTCAATTTCGATAACAGATTTCGGTAATAAGGAATATTGGGCTAAATGGACAGAGAACACGTATAATATTTCCTACGAGGTAAACAATGGAACAATAGCCGGGGACTACGCACAGAACTATGTGTTTGGTCATGAAGTAATACTGCCAACGTCAATAAACCGTGACGGTTATGAATTTATGGGCTGGTATGTGAACTCCAACTATGACGGCGATGCGGTGCTTTCAGTGAAGAAGTCAGACTATGGCAATAAGACATATTATGCAAAATGGTCCGCTAAGACCTATTCAGTGCTGTACAGAACAGACGGCGGAACTGTTTCCGGCGCTGTGTCCTCTTACGTTTGTGGCAATGGTTTGACGTTACCGTCAGATGCGGAAAAAACGGGACATACGTTTGGTGGATGGTATGAGAATGAAGACTTTAGCGGAGACAGGGTATATTCGATTCCGGTAAGTTCATTCGGCGACAAGGAATTTTTCGCAAAATGGACTAAGAAATCGTACAATATTACGTTTGTTGTGAATGGAGGTAAGATTAGTGAGGAATATCCGAACAGCTACGCATTTGGAACGGAAACAAATCTGCCTGTAGATGTTTCCAGAGAGGGCTATACATTCAAAGGATGGTATGTGAACTCGAATTTCGACGGCGTTCCTGTGGAATATATCGATGAAAATGATTACGGAAACAAGGTGTACTGGGCGCGTTGGATTATAAACAACTATGAGATCTCTGCCTCGTATGATATTCTTCAGGGCTATGTTGAAGGTCTCGGGCGTTACGAGTATAATTCAGAGGTAACATTAATCGCACACCCAGATGAGGAATACGAATTTGTAGAATGGCGTTTAGCAGACGGCGAAATCGAGCAGACGCCTGGATTATCCCTTAAGGATTCCATAATCAGCTTAACGGCAAAGGGTAATGTTATGTTCAATGTAGTATTTAAGCAAAAAGAGCAGGTTTATCCTATTGATATTCTTCAGATAGATACTCTAAAAACAGAAGTGGAGGTTCAGCCAATAGACATAACAGGCTTATTTAAGACGAGTGAAGGAACAGAACCAACTTATTCAGTAAAGAGTTCTTCACCGAACGTTGTGAGCGCAATAGTTCAGGAAGGCAAGTTATTCTTAACGACATTCTCATACAGAGGCAAGGCAAGCATAATTGTAACAGCTAAGTTGCCGAATGGGGAAAAGGCGTCTTTGACGGCAGATGTGATTGTAGAATATAACTGCGAGATGAATATAGCGGAAACGATAACAAACGTGTCCTGCTACGGTGAATCCGATGGAAAGATAGAACTAACATCAGATAAGTCATATAAATATTAGTGGCAGGGATTTGACAACACCACGGGTATAATGACTGGATTAAATTCAGGAAATTATATAGTGATGATTACGGACGACCGCAACTGCCAGGAGTTACGTGTTTACACGGTGGAACAACCTTCTGAAATAAAGATAACGGTTTCCATAACAAATCCTCGCTGCGGTGAAGAAAGTAAAATAGAACTGAACACTGAAGGTACATACAACTATCTTTGGAACACTGGCTCAACAGAAAAAGATCTGATAGGAGCGGAAGTTGGAGATTATCATGTAACGGTGACTGATCCGTCAAACGGCTGTAAGACAGAATTGTCCCCAAGTCTGAAATTGTCTATAGAACAGCCAGAGATTTCTCTTGTCACAGTCAGCAAAGAGACAGGAAAGAACTTGGTTGTTTGGGTCCGTGAGTCAACAGACCAGATAGATTATTATACGATTTACCGAGAAGAGGCTGAAGGTTACAGGGCAATTTCCACAGTATCCTACAAAGATATAAGTGTGTACGTGGACGAAGAAGCCGATCCTAACGTAACATCGTGGAGCTATAAAATTTCCGCAACGGATTACTGCGGAAATGAAACAGAACTGAGCAGTCCGCACAGAACACTGTTCTTGCAGAAGGGCTTAGGCATGCTGGGTGCCATAAACTTGAATTGGACACCGTATGAAGGTATAGAATACAGCTCATATTATATTATCCGTGAGGTTAGCGTATTAGGTCTGTTGCATAAACGTGACACAATAACAACGCTACCAACTTCAATTCACGAATATACAGATCTGATACCTGCGATAGGAACATGTAATTATTATGTAGGAATAAAGCTGCCTAATGTGGTAAATCCAAAAGAATTCCTGAAAGCAGAGTCGGGACCTTTTGTGATGGCGATATCCAACATAGCGGAAGCAGAGAACGAAGAACAGCCATCGGATACAACTGAGACAGCGTTAGAATCTGTGTCGGGAGTCTTGCCTTCGGTATCAGTACAGGGAATGAATATAATTGTGAAGAAAGCTTGCAGCAGAGATGTTGAGATTTACGATATTACTGGTCGTACAGTAGAAACACGTGCAAAAGTTCAGAACGAATACGAGCAGATACCTATGAAAGCAAAAGGAGTTTATCTAGTCTTTGTAGGTAAACAGGCTTTTGAGGTTTTGATTAAATAAGAATTATTACAGCTAGATAAAAAAGGGGGATGAAAATCCCCCTTTTTTTGTGGGTAATCCTATATCATTTTGGGCTGTTTTTTCAATTTAATTCAAAAAATGGGTATTGTTGTTTTCTATTATGTTATGCTAGTCCTTAGAAAATAAGGCATACAAACGGTTTTTTTAAGAGATGACACAATTTTAACCCGCTGTCTGTCAATAACTTGTTAAAATTATTAAAAAAAAGTGTAAAAAAAGTTTGCGGGAACGAAAAAG
>JAKSUA010000022.1 GCA_024409235.1 Bacteroidales bacterium
TCTTTTAATTCCATTTTACGTTACTTTTTTTGTAACGCTTTTTTAGGACGGGATAATTTCACATTTAAAAAAGCCACTCTTTGCAGGGTGGCATTTTTTGTATATTCTCATTCAAAACTGTACCAGATTCGCATTGAAAAGTGTACCACTTTTTGCAGATATTACGGAACTGCGTCTATGGATTTGTAGGCAATTATTGAATAATTTCCCAATGACCGTTTTTGTCAGAACCGACACGTCGTATTTTGTCTAATCTGACCAAAGTTGCCAAGGCTCTTGTGACTGTAGCTCGAGATTTTCCTATTTGCACTGCAATTTGTTCTTTTGACAATTTAGGCGATTTTGATATTGTCTCTAATACAAGTTTTACAGTATCATTTACAGTATCATTTACAGGCTCATTTACAGGCTCATTTACAGGTTCATTTACAGGCTCATTTTTCTCCTCATTCTCTATCTCAAACGCAAATGGTATTGTTACACGCAAGACGTTCACTTTGAAATACTTTGTTTTATTTTGGGTAAAATTAGACATTTTTACGGAACTGCGTTTATGGCACGCTAAATAAGTTCACAAAAAGGTTCACATAAGAGTTCTCAAAAGATAATTGATTGCACTCGACAGAATTCGTTTGTCGCCACCGATATGCTTTTTCATACGGGCAGTAGAAAATAAGGGAATAGGGGATATATAGAATTCCTCAAAAAAGGTTGCCTTTTTCTGTTTGTTGTGAGAATCTTGTTTGGGATTTCTGAATTGTCGCTTAAAAGAAACTGTTCTTAATCCAACGATTCAGGCTCGTCATCATCACCAATCCCCTCGGAAGAAGCATCAAATGCCAAAAAGACTTCCAAAAAAGCTGATTCACGAAAGAAATAATTGGGGTCGTCAATTAGTTTGTCTTCCATAAAGTGGAAACCCCAATTGGCGTATTCCTCCATCGTCTGCATAAGCATATCGACGGCTTTGCGAGATGTTATTTCTCCTTTTTCCAATGCGATGAAATCAATGTCGGTGCGAGCGACAAGAGCAGTGAAAATGTACTCACGTAGTTTTGGATATGCTTTTCGGTTTTTCACCGAATCCAAGTTGCCCCAATATTGAATTGGCTGACCGAATGTCTTGCGTTTTTGAGTATCTGCAACGAGCGGTCGTTTTTGATTGGAATACAATCCCATAAAGAATGCTACAATAAATATTTCATATCCTCCGCCAAAAACTTTTCCTCTGTCTTCACGCAAAGAGGTTGCTCCACGTCCATAATCACAAAAGTTTTTGATGATGCTGTCTTCGTATCTTTTTTCCCACTGTGGATTTCGTGTTGCCCACAAATCATATATTTTTTCTGCTGCCATAATTCGTTATCTTACTTGTTTTACAATTGTTTGAATTGTTGACAAATCCTTGTCGTTAAACGGTTCCACTTTCTCAATTCGATAAACTGAGCAAGACAATTTGTTGATTGTATCGTAATCCAATTTTTTCTGTCCTGTTACTTTATCAATATTGAGTAAATCTTTCGTAACTATAATACATTGTTTATCAATGGTGTCTATCACATTGTAGAACGTATCTTCCTTGAATCCTCCGAAAGACGATGTTGGTGCATCAAAAATCAACGGATAATCTTTTTCACGCTTTAAGGTTGTGATTTGAGAAATGGCAAACAAAACAGACATATACATTGTTGTTTTCAATGCGCCATTAGGATTTTCAATTATAGCATTGTTTTCGCTATAGAGTTCGATGCGTGCAGAATTATTGATTGTCTTTCTGATGCGGATTATTCCATAAAAATCATTCTTGTTCAGTTTTTGTAAATACTTGTTTGACTCTGTTTCAAGCATTTGCAGAAAGTTGTTGATGTTTTGTTCTTTTGCATTAGAAAATGCCTTTGTTATTTTTTCAAATGCTGTATGAACTCGTTGATATACTTGTGTCATTGAACTTGTCGGCTCAAGTTGAGACAGTTTTTCTTGTACTTCTGCCCGTGCATGCTCTTTTGACTGTAAGTTGGTTTCCAATTCCGCAACACGTATTTCCGCACGACTTTTAGCATCAAAGAAACCTCTCAAATCCGAGATACTTTTATCAAGCAAATCCGCACTCAACCCCGATTGCATTAGCAAATCGTTTTGTTCTGTTTCCAAGTCTTGTAATTGTTTGTCCACCTCGTTTAATTCCGCCTTTCTTTGGGAAATAAATTCCAATCGGTCTGAAATAGTCGTTGCAATTTTTGAAATTTCTTGTTCTGTTTCGCCACTTAATTTGATTTGACGAGAGTGTAATTCGTTGATAAATGAATTAGGAAACAATGGAGTTTCATTATCTATGTTTTTTGATTGTTTATTTGCTTCTGCCGTTATATGTGCAAGATACTCATTCAACTTTGTCCGCATAAACTCGTATGCCTCAGACCCCTTAGGAGCAGGACGACCACAGACTTTGCAGATTTCATCGTCAATCATTTCTTTCATAGTCGCCTCATCGGGCAAATTCCATGGCAAAGGAACGGCATCGTTGGCAAGTTTCTGTATTTTCGAGATTGCCTCACGTTCTCCCTCCTCTTTTGCACGACGTTCTGTTTCTTGTTTTTCTAATCTCCGTTTTTCAAGGCTTAAAGAAGATACTTTAGTAGAAAACTCCTTTATTATTGCTGGGAAAGGACGTAAAATCCAATATTCATCCAATAAACTCGTGCTATAATCACAACTTGATAAAGACGATAGTCTTGCTCGTTTGTCTTTCAATGCTTTTATACGTTCTTTTAAATCTTGATAATGTTCCGAGGTTTCTTGGTTTTTCTCTAACAATTCCAATTTCGATGAAAATTCCGAGATAGAGATTTTCTTTTGGTTGAGCTCGTTTTTTATATCTTGTATTGCTGTTACAATACTAAGCAATTGAGAATTAAGTTCTTTTGCCTGATTTGACACTTTTTTATCATTCTGCAGTTCTTTATTTGCTGCATTAGCAGATTTTTGCTCAAAATTAGCAGTCATCTCAACTAATTCGTCAAACTGTCTAATACCAGAAAATGTATCAACCAAAGTTTTTAACGCCGTTTCGTTATCAAAAACATTCAGTTCATTTTCTCCTTTGAACAAACAATATTGTCGAATTACAGGCTCGAAACACATATTCAACAATCTATCTCCAGAAATAGATTGTCGTTCTGAACCTTCAATAAAATATCCTACAAATTTATAATCTCTTGTGCGGATTTCTGTTTCAGATGTTCTTTCAAAAATGAAACTTTTTTCTATTTCCTTTTCTCCTTCATGTTCAAAAGTTATACCCACAGAAACCACATCACGTTCTCCTATTTCTAACTCAGATTTTCGTTTTTCTGAGATATGAGATTCTTTGCGATTTTCTCCTGTTGTATCAAACAACCATTCCAATGCCTCGAACAAAGTTGTTTTACCATCACCATTATCACCGATTATCAAGGTCAAACGGTCAGATAACGAAAGTTGGTTATTCCCATAATAACTACGAAAGTTATTAATTCTTATATTCTTGATAATCATATATTTGATTTTAGAAAGTTACTAACTTCAATGTAGATTTCTTTTTCTGTTGCATTTTGCTCACATCTGTTAATTATCTGAGCAATAGCTTGAATTACAGCAACATCAGAATCCAATGCGTCTGATATTGAATTGTAATCATCAGGATTATACCCATAAAAATTTATCAGCTGTTCATCTGCAATCACAGCCTGTAAAATCTTGTCTCCATTTGTTTGATACGCATTCATACTACACTACTAATTAAATATGGATAGATTATAATGATTCAATACTTTTTGTAATTCATTGTCCGTGTCATTCAGATTTTCAGATAGTAAAGCAAAATCTCGGACACGTCTCAATTCACTTTCAACAAGACTTTTTTCCAAAGAATAACATTCCTCGTCAAATACATTGTCTGGAATAACAACCAAATCGTGAATGACAGCATATTTTTTATCTTTATGTGTTCGTAAAACACGACCACGACGTTGTATGAATTGGCGTGGGTTTCCTGTGCTTGCACAGAAAATAGCCAATTCGCTTCTCGGCACATCTACACCTTCATCCAAACACTTCATCGAAGTAAGAACGTCAATACTGCCATTTGCAAAGCCTTTAAGCATAGCATCACGGTCGGTTGATTCGGATGTGAACTGACGGACGATGATATGGGAATCCATATCACGAACAATGCGAGTGAAATCGTCAATCAGATGTTCGGTTTCAGGGTCAGATGCGAGGGTATCTGATTGGTCAAAAATATCTGCATCAAAGTTGTCTGGTTTGTTGCCTTCAGGAACGTAGACCAAAGTATATTTCAAACTTCCTTTTTCTTTCATTTGTTGTTGAACAATTTTTTGAAATGCAGATAGTTTGTTAACTGCTTTGTGAATGATGCGTTTGCGTATCAATAAAAGCATCTTCAAGCGTTCTTGATTTTTAGCATCGTCAAATCCTGTTATCTTGACAATCTGCTTTGTTAGGGCAACATAATCAGCCATTTCATTTTCGGTCAAACGAACAATATGTGGATAGTAGTAATATCGGCACAAAGCACCATTTTTAATTGCTTCTGCCATTGAGTACTCGAATGTGTAATTGTCTGCACAACCAAAGAAGTCCATTAACTTGCGGTTACCTGTATCGTCGAATTGCCTTTCAGGTGTTGCCGAGAGTCCGATACGGCGCTGATATTTTATATCTGCCAACCGTTGAACCATCAAACCTCCACTCATATTGTGGGCTTCATCCGCAATAAGCAAAAGTTTGTTTTTGGGGAATTGGTTTAATTCTACAAAAACATTGGAACGGACAAATGATGCGTAAGTTGATATAATTATGTAAGACAAATTATCGTTGGTGTTAGTCATTTCTAACAAACGAAGATTGGCAACTGCTGATTTCCATTTGTTATATTTTGAGCAAACCTTTATAATGGTGCTAAAATTGAATTTCTTACATTCTTTTTCCCATTGTTCAACAAGTGTAATAGTTGGGACAAGTATAATGGCTTTGTAGTAACCTAACTTATTGTATATTTCAAGCAGACAATTTAGCGAGGTTATGGTTTTTCCTGTACCTGTTGCCATAGCAAACAAACCTTTCTGCTTGTTATTCTTCCAATTCTCAAATGCTTGTTTCTGATATTCACGAGGTCCAGATTCGTATGGGAAACGAGGTTTCCCAAAGTCAATGGGTTCAACTATTTCGCCTTGTTTTTTGATTCTTTCAATCTCGATTTCGACCTTGTTTTTTGCTTTATCCAACGCCTTAATCACAGATTTTGGCAATGACTTATTAGCAATATCCTGCTGGATAAATTTGTACTCATCTTCAAGCAAATCTTTCAGTTCCTTATTTTTGAACGATTCGGCAATATGTGTTCTCACTTTGTCAGCAGGAACAAAAACGACATTCTCGTCTTTGCCTGTGAACACCAAGTCAAACTCATTTTTGATTTCATTGATTGTTGCAACAGAGGTATTTCCGTCCCAATCACAGGAAACGGTAAAACTCTCAATATTGTCAATCAATGCCGAACGAGAGAAATTGCAAGAACCATCAAAACCAACTTTGTTCATACCATCGCTGAACACACCAGTTTTTGTGTGCGAAATGCCGATACCGTCTTTGGGGGCAATGATTTTTATATCAAGCCGATTGTTGCGAATGAGCCACGTAAGGCACTCGAAAAAATGTATATCCCGTTCTGATAACGTGTTTTTTAGCTTTTCAATGTCATTAATATCAAAGAATGGAATAGGAGTATCGAGTTCTCCATTTGCGATTGCGTTTCTATCCTGCTCAGTTAGAATGTCATTGACAATCAGTCTCATTTGTCCTCCATTGTAGAGGAATGATGCAAATCCATCCGCCAACACATTAATAGCGGAAGAAGAAAAAAATCCCAACATCAAATCAAACCGTGTTGAATTGCACAAGCAATCAGAGAAGAAGCCTATTGGCTCCCACTCTGTCCGCGACTTGTAGCGGCGGTGCGATGGGTATGGGAGGGATTTGAGCATAGTATATTATTTAAATAAAGATGGAATAAGCATATTGGGTGTGATATTAGAAGACTTATTATTCCAATACCCGTTAATAATCCCATAATAATCCTTCCATAATTTGTTTTGAGACTCAACAATTTTATTATGGAAAAAAACATTTTTTCGAAAGGTATCATATTTAGGTTTCTCAAAAAAATTGCTAATAATAAAATCTAATCCCAGATATTCGTCCATTGGAGGAAAGGGAATTCTTGGAGCAATCATATATAATGGTACGTAAGACTTTTTGTTGCGTGTTACTGCGTTTTGAATAATCTCACTACTTTTAGTAACATGAGTTAGAAATACTTCATCAATTTTATCCTTGGTTTTGCGGTCCTCTAACAATGCTTTAATATCTTCAATTAAAGCGTTTGTGCAACTTTTATCGTCAAAAAAATCTTGATGCATATTTAATTCCCTATAAACCTCACGAAGATTAGATCCTCCATAATGCAAATGAAATAGAGGGTGATATACTTTGGGTTCTTTTAAGAAAGGATATTTGGTTTTGGGTTCATAATCCAAATGCCAACCACTCAAATATTCAATACCTTTGTCATCTTTACCTGAAAACTGAATACTAAATACAAATTGTGAATAACTTTGAATTTCAAATTTAACATTTTTATCGGCTTTTTCTTCTATCTCTTTTTTTACTTCATTCTCGAACTTATCTTCACCACATTTAATATCAAAAATTAATGTAACAAATACGTCATTAATATTGGACGGCAAATTGTTTGTCTTGGGCACCATGAAAGACAAACGTCCATTATTGAACATATCCGACGCATCCTTGATGTCCGTTATAATGCCGCATCGATAAAGATTAGAAACAACTAAGTTTTTATCTCTTTCCGTTATCATTATTTAGTTGCTTTTAGAAGGTTTTTATAATAGCCCAATCTTTCTTGTTCAAAATCAGCCACATCCAATGACTCGTTAATTGCTGACTCTATGGATACATATTTTGAATCTTGCCAAGGATATAAACCATCTTGTCCTGGAAGCATCAATCCATTTTCGATGGCTAACGGTTCATTTGAAAAATCACATAAAGTCCAATAAGTATCGTCATTCGAGAATTTAGATTTTGCTGTTGCAACCTCCAAATGGATTCCTAATTTTTGCGAGATTATTTTAACTCTTTCTGATGCGGACAAAAAATGCAAATACGAATCTCCCTGCATCCTTTCAGACCACCATAGTTCAACCATAGGCATCCACCAACGCGGCCAACCATCACAGAAAATACCCTGATATTCAGCACCGAACTCTTTTAAATCAGCCAATACAGCGTTCCAATTATCTTTTGATTCTCTCTTGTCAATACCTAATCGCACCGCAAGGATTTCTTCATCTACAAGAATACCTTGCTTGATGATTAATTCGTTCAAGATAAATGAGGCTTTTGAATGTGCAGTACGATCTTTTCGTCTTTTCAACTCATCCAAAAATCTACCATCTATTTTGTCCAAATTCTCCTCGTCAAGCCCCAAACAATCAAACACATTCGATTTCAATCCTAGTTGCTTGTACCCCTTTACTAATGAAATCAATTGCTTTTGGTATATCGGAATCTTACTTTCAAATTCTTTATAAGATACTGAACTCGACTTATAAATTTTAAAATCAAAAATTTCCTCACTAAGACCATACAGATTGGAACCCACATTCTCATTCGCGGAATAAAGGATAATAGGCATACTGAAGTCTGTTCCTTTCCCAATCGACTCATTTTCTTTTACACGAATCTCCATAGCCAAAGAACTACCCAAGTATTCAACAGGGGAATCATCATTGGGAGATTGTTCGTCTAACTGTTGGTCAACGATGAGACCATCATACCCTTTTAAGAGTTCGAAAACACCTCTGAGTGATCGAGGAGGATTGACATCGTCAATATCCAATTTACCCTCAATAGGGAAATTGGATATCGATTGACGTCTACCGCTGTTATCATCTACAAACAAGTATTTAATTGTTTTTATTTCTTTTCCCATAATGTTTAGTCATTATTTTTTGGTATTGTTATTTTGAAACAAGTTGTAAAACCTAGTGCAGGCTCTACAATAGATATTGTCCCCTTGTTTTCAAGAACAATATCTTTAATTATCTTTAAACCCAAACCTGTTCCGATTAACTGCTCGCTCAATGGCGAGTCAAAACTGACAGGTCTTGACGTCGTAAAAAAAGCATCGAATACAGCATCTTTGTCAGTGTCTTTTATCCCATCACCGTTGTCATTAAACAGCAAAAATGTATTACCTCCTTCAATGCCAATTTGAATAAGAATCTTGCCCTTACATCCTTTGCGTTTTATGGCTTTTTTTGAATTGGAATAAAGGTTCGATAAAATCGAACACCATTCCGAAAGATGCATTGGTTTAGTAACCGCATCATAATCCAACTGTTCCACATCAATTTTTATACTATCTTGCATTGTCCTGACAAATTGCCTTACAACTTTATTTATTTCGACAGGTTTCTTTTCTCTATCTAAATTTTGAGAGACAGCAACGCCAAAATAGGTAGTATAACTAAACAATTCCTCGAAATTGTTTATAATATTATTCAAAAACTCTTTTGCATTGTCATCTGTAATGGTAGATTCCAAACTATATATATTGTTGTAAATATAATTTTGCAAAGTCCTCACTTCGTGTGCAAATTCTCCGATAGACAAGCCCAAACTTGCAAGAACTCTTAGCATTTCATTTTCTTTAATAAGTTCTTTTATTTGATTGACGCGAACTTCAACTTCAGCCTTTTTTTGAACTTTTTCTTCCTCATTATATGTGTGATTGCTGTCTATCGCCGAATTGATTTCTTTTTTATATAAATCAATAGCTTCCCCATCTGACTTATTTTTTAAGTCGGTGTTTATTGTTATATCTGTCTTGTTTTGACTTTTCTTGCTTTTGATTATTGGTTGTAACTTTCTTCTAGCTATCTCCAATGCAGTTCCAACAAAATTAATCAACTGTTCAAAAGCCTCATTTTCGATAAGACCTTCTCGGCTTGATGTTTCCTGGAACATTGTTTCTTCCAGATTTTCGTCATCTATAATTTCAACAAAACCAAATAAATGTTTTGTCGAAAATGGAATATTTGTGCCAGATGAATTTGACCATCTTTGATTGATGTGTATCCAATCGTCTGTTGGCTCACCGAAAGGCAGGACACGAAAACCATTACGATAAAGTCTGATGCCACTAATTGAATCGGATATTTTTTTTACTGACTTAATAGCATTTTCAGATACAGCCTTGTACTTATCTTTCTCATATATATAATAATAGGCTTTGAATTTTACATTTCTTAATAATGGGAAAGATGAAACTGTTATCCCTTTATTTTTATCGTCATACTCAACTTTTTCCAACAGATGAACATCCCATACTAATTGTAAACTATCAATACAAACATAACCTTCGTGATCTTCACCCACATAACCTTCAATAACAACCAATGCTTTGTCATAGAAATCTTCAATAACATTTTTTATCTCGACTCCATCTTTAAGAAACGTAAACTTAAACGAGGCTTCATTTTTAACAGCAATGTTATTATTTCTACTTCTATCAGACAAATAATCAGGCTGAAACAGCGAATTTACGTATGAGAAAATCTTTTCAATTGACGAGACCGACCATTTTTCTCTTAGGTTGTTAATTATTAGAGTTGTGCCTTCTTCTTTTTCTTTTTCAACTTCAATAATAGGAAATGTAATTGACTCAATGTCGGTATCAATACTATATTTATTCCAATCAATTGTGATCTTAACAGCATTTGGGGAATTTAACGATTGTGTTATAATTGTTAGCTGTTCTCCTAATCTTTGTGTGGCAAAGCGTCCGATGCCCTTTTTACCAGCCCTTGTTCTTCCGTATCGTACAGATTTTGGGTTATGAACCTTTTCTGTTGATGAGATTCTCATAAACCCCATAATCAATTGTTCTTTTGTCATACCCAAACCAGTGTCTGAGATAATTAAACTTCCTCCTTTTTCATCTGTATTATTAAATTCAACTGTAACCTCTCTAGCATCCGCATCGTAGGCATTTTTTATCAATTCAGATACGGCAGTTTCTGCCTTACCCACCAACTCGATACCTAAACGATTGATAAGTCCAGAATCAACAGTAAAACCAACTTCTTTTATATCTTCTCGTTCTGCCATTTTCTATTTATATAAAGCAATTAGCACACATTATTTCATCACCCAATACATCAACAAGCGTTGAGCCTTTGCTTTGCTTGCGGCTTTCTTCTTGACGCTTGATGATGTCAAGTTTTATTTGGCGTACACGTTCAGGCTTACATAATTCAGCCAAACTCTCATTTTGATTCCACGTATAGCCGTCTTTTTCAAATTCCATTGCTTTTGCATATAGGTCTGGATGTTGCTCATAGAGCCAAATCCATTCTATCTTCTGTTGGAAAAAACAGAAATAGCAACCCGAACGGCTACGGCAATAACTGCCTGTTTTCCCATCAACCTCAAACGGAATTTCTTCATAGTACGCAGGCACACCGACACCGCTTTCGCGCAACAAACGGAAAATATCTTCTTTTACCAAAACATCTGTATTATCTATCAATGGGAACTCATCTAATTTTCCAACTGGATAATCTGTTGTTTTCAAAAAAGCAAAAACAACCTTATTGAACAATCTTATATCTAAATCCAATAATGCATTCAACTTTTTAGAATAGTAGAATGACTTTGATAGTTCTTGTTTTGCTGTTTCCATAATTTCGTCCTTCAAAAAAGTATTAGGACAAAATGAATCATAAAGAGAGACCAATTGTTCCAAATTGTCATTATTCAACACTTTGTTAATGACATCCAAACTCCAAATGTTTCTCCTAAATGGGAAAATTGCCTGAATATTAGGTTTTGATGATATATATCCATCTCTATCCTCGTCGCCACGAATACCAACATATGAGATTGCCAAGTCGTCGCCAACATATTTCTCAAATTCAGCTAATTTCATCTTTTGTGTGCACCAACGGGCTTGAGGCGAAGGAAGAAATCCACCCATCGCTTTTAAGAAATGATGAAACGGTGTCGGTTCATCGCTTCCTTCAGCCGCTTTTAATCTCACAATTTTTCCCAAATACGTTTCAAGACGAGTGATGAGAGTTTCTGTTTCCTCCAATTCACAGCCTGTATCGGAGTTATAATACTCTATCTTTAGCAATGGATATTTCTGTTTCAGATAGATAGCAAGTGCCGCACTATCTTTACCTCCCGAAATTCCTAATATGTGTCTTACGTTGGTCATTTTTCGCTTGTCTCAGAATTATGTTGTAACAAAAATATTTCTTTCTGATGCTCTATCTCCTTACGTAATTCATCTTCCGAAGGCATACAAGTAAGGTATTTAGCTTGAAATAGTTGTTTGCTCTCGTGAAGGACAGAATAGCGTGCTATGTCTTCGCTAGTTTCCGCACAAAGTAGCAGACCGATAGTTGGATTATCATCTTTTGTACGCTTCAGGTCGTCAAACATTCGCACATACATATCCATCTGTCCCACGTCTTGATGGGTAACTTTCTTTGTTTTCAAATCAATCAGCACATAACATTTTAGAACTACATTGTAGAACACAAGGTCGATGAAAAAATCGCCAACATCAGTAGCAACGTGGTATTGCTCATACATAAAGGCGAAACCACGTCCTAATTCGAGCAGAAATGATTTCAGATGTTTGATGATGGATTTTTCAAGTTCGGTTTCTGTGTAATCAGTGTTTGATGGTAACTGCAAAAATTCAGCGACTACGGGGTCTTTCAGAAAATCCCGAGCATCCATCTGTAACGATTCAGTGTTTTTCTTCATTTCTGCAATTACAGCATCTTTCTTGGGCGATTGCAACAAGCGTTGGTAATATTGAGACCCCACATTTCGAGCCAACACCCGCACGTTCCACATTTCGCGAGCAGCTTCCATCACATACCAATATCGAGCATCTTCATTCGTAACGGACAACACCGTTCGGTAATGCGACCAAGTAAGATTTGGTACACGTGTGTACCAAATCTCTAAATCCCTGAAACACAAGTATAATTGTCTGTAATTTCGCAAATCTCTTGCAGTAAAACCTCGAGAATATTCCACTGACAATGCTTCGGCAAGCGATGTTATCAATCTGCTTCCATATTCTGCACGTTTTTCGCCTTTTTGCTCTTCTTCAACAATACGCCTCCCCACTTGCCAATATGTGTGGACTGTTGTTACATTCGCATCTTGATAAGCCTTGCGCAAACCATTTTCCACAATGGCTTTAACATCGGCTACCAAATCCGATTGAATCTTAGTCTCAGCGTTTTCGCTTACCTTAACTATATTTTTGTTCTCATTCATCCCTTCATCTTTTTATTCAGTATTTCCAACAGTGTACAAATTTCAATGTCGCTGTTTCCCGAAAGCACCTTATTTATCTCTGTTTCCAGTTCCGAAGCTCGTCTTTTGTCCTTTTCAGATAGAATGTATGTCTGTGTTCTGATACTTGTGCCACTATTGGTCACCATATCAAAAGAATAGGCAATATCATTGTCAGATTTTGTCTTTTGCGAAATATCAGCATATTTCTCACACTCACGGAATAAATATACTAAATCATCAGTTAATTTATCTTCTTCTTCGTCACGCAACGATTCCAATCTATGTTCCAAAATAGGATAACATATTGACTGATACCACATTGTACGGTCTTCGTATTCTGCAATCACGTGATGATAAAATTCCTTTTGTTTTGTCGTAAGCAAATGGAGTTTCACCGAACTCAACTTTTGTCTAATTTCAACAACGTATTCATTATAATCAGCAGATGAAAGTCCTAATTCAGAAACAAGTCGTTCTTCTATTCGGTCAATGAGTTGCGTGTAGCAAGAGCGAAGTTCACGGATTGCCCTTTGAATGACATTCCCATATTCTTCAATATCGGCATTTTGTTTTAGTTTCTTGGCAAAACCCAATGCCTTGGGCAAATCCTCAAAAAATGCTTTTTCAGGGTCTTTTGCCGTTGCCAATACATCACGAAATTCCATAGTCGATTTATGGGTAAATTTTCGAGTATGTTTTGTATAGTCATTTAACTTCTTATAGAAAAAGATAAATGGCTTGATGGTTTCCAAAAAGCTCTTGGTAGTAATACTAAACTCGTCTCCCAAATTGACAAAACGACGATATTGATTGAAAAAGTCGAGTTTCACTCCATCAACCTCAAACGCCTTTACGGAATAGTCAGCAGGATGTTTCTGTAACAAATCAAAGAACAGCATATCCACATTTGGTATATATGCGCCACTATCCACGTTGTACAAGGCAAAATCCTGCCGTTTGATGAACAAAAATGTTGGTATCCAAAAATCAAGGAAACCTTGTTTCAATTTGTATGGTTGATTAGATAATATTTTTATTAGTTCCGATATTTTCCGTGGTCTGCCAATTGTACTTTTCAAAAAATTGGTACTTTCATCCCACAAGGATTTTATGTCATCATTATTGGGATAGTCGGCAAATCCATTTCCTAAATGTAAACCTGTGTTTTTGAGCAATGAGAAATAAATAGTCTTTTCAGGTGGAAATTTATCCTTCTCAAATCCTAAATCCTCTTCATTGTAATGTTCAACGAGTGCAGTAAGGTAATTCTTACGAGCCAAAGAAATCGCACTACTCAACTTATGACGGTTGAATAATTCATTGTGCATAACTGGTGATTTGCAGTAAACTTCCTCGCAGACTGAAGAAAGTAGTTTGTTAAAATCCTTATGGGAGGCTATTTTTTGTTTAGCTCCTTTATAAATCCAAGTTACACGATTTTTATATGCAAATAGGTTGTCGCTTACACACTTATTCAACAGAGTTTCTTCATACTCTTTCAATTTTTCAATCTCATTGTATGCTACACGGTCGGAATCCTTATCTATCAGAACTTTTTTGAGAATATATTCGTATTTTTTTATGTTATAAAGATGGTTGATGATTTCCTCTGTGTTGTTAAAGTATGCATAGATGATGGCATGTTCTGTTAATGAACTTTTTTCCATAATAACATCCAATGCCTCTTTTTGTGGTGAAAATATCAATTCTATATAACCGTCTGTATCACCCGAAGGTATTATGTCCACCGCCTCTTCACGTATTTCATATTCAAAATAACGTGGTGTTCCTTTGTGATAATAATGAGCTTTGACTGGCGAGATACGTTTGTTTATAAAACAACGTAAATCATCAATAAAATCAACTGGGCGAGCGACTACTGACCCCGCATTTTTGATTTCATATTCCAAATCAATATCGGTTCCTTCAAAAAGCAACAAACGCTGTTTATATGCGGCAAATCGGATAATCTTAAATCTTTGTAATCGGTCAATAATTTGTTTTGCATCAGCAACATTCATTGCTAAACGTGCATATTCTGACATTTGGTTTGCATTCATTTGAAAACTTGCAATTCCAAACAAATTCTGCAACCCAATTGCTTTCACAATTTTTATAGCATTTGTTAGTTGCTCTGCATTGTCCCAATCCAATCCTTCAATTCTTTCTATAGATACTTGTATAGAACTCCAACTCATGGAATCTATATTTGCATCCTTCAAATATGAATAGAAATTGAAGGCAATGTAATCATACACATTAGATAAATTGTATGTCAAGTTTTGTTGCGGAGAAAACATCGAAAGAGAGTTTGCACCACGAGCCGCAAGGAAAGAGAAGAGTGAACGCTCGTTTTGACCATACCGTTGTATTGCCGATGTTATTGCAAATGCAGAAAACGAATCAAGTGGATATAATGCTTGTGCTGTTTCTCCAGAAAATGCGTTTGAAACAAATTTTGTATCAACAGCAAGCTGATACAGTTTTTTTGCATTATCATTTCCTTTTTGAGGCAAATTGTCGTGCATTTGTTGTGACGCCAAGAACAAAAGTTGTTCTATCGGTTCTACAAATGTTATTTCCTTGAAACGACCTTTAACCTTTATCCATTCGTTTTTTTGTGTTTCTGTTAGATTCTTAGCGTATGCACCAAAATTTTGATGAAGCGTTGTCAACAACAAAATGTCACGTGAAGAAACATTGACAAATTCCGCGAATTTTTGAAGAAAATATAGTTCTTGTTCTGGATTGTTTTTAGCCGCATGTTCAAGAACTTTACCAAATTCATCAATTACAATCAGCAAAAATTTATTTTTCGCTTTCAGCTTATTGTAATATGCCTTCAACTCATCGAGTACGCTATGGGAATAATCATCCACTCCCAATTTTTTAGCCAATAGTGTGGATAATTCCATATAGTCGCCGACTATATTCAAAATCTCAAAATCTTCTGCTTGTGATAGATTTTGAGGATTCAGCAATCTTTTCGATTTGTTTTTACTATCAAGGTCTGCTTCCAATGCCAAAAGAAACGATGATTTACCTGTCCCGTACGTACCAATGATGGTAAAAGAGTGTATGCCTGAATTGTAATCATCAATAATGCTCTGTGCAGCTTTTCTTCCATTAGGTGTAACAATATATTGGACACCTTGAGGAAAGCCGTTTTCAATATTTGCCGATAAATTAAACCCCTTGTTCATAATACGTATCCAATACTTGTTTTGCGTCCATCTGTTTTGTGAATTGAAGTTGTCTGATTCCAGCAACATCACTATATGTTAGAGCGTCTGTGTATTTCTCCGAAAGTAATTTAAGCATATCAATAACTTCCAACTCCGACATACAAAAAATCAATCCCAATTCCGACATTGTTTCGTAGGGAATGCTATTGTCTTCTGCATCTTTTGTCAAAAGCAATGCAAACAAAAAGATTTCTGGCGTTACTTGTCGTTTACCTTCGATATTAAAGAAATATTTATTCTGTTTTTCAATATCATCGTCTTTGTCATATTGTCGCAACAAATCCAAATCCATAAGAAGTGTAGAGAAATCTTCATTTGATTGCGGATTGCGAGGCAAACAATAATTTAATAGCAATACTCCTACATCTTTTTTTACCGTGTTTTCATTAAAAAGGCTATATTTTTGTGCTTCTATCATTTTTCGTTTTACAAAACTAATCACATGTGTTCGCTCAAACACACGACGTTCCTTTTGAAAATCGACAAAAAACATATTATATAAGGTGGCCTCTCCAGAATAAACAAGGAGAAAATGTAACAACCATAATGTTCCTAAATCTTCCATATAAGGGTCTTTCCCTGTATCTGAATTTAAAATATAGTCTGCAATCCAATTATTTTCCGAATCAACGTTCAATCCAAATGATTTGAACCAATATCGTATGGCAGAGACCATATTTTTCCCGACACCTAAGTCAACAACTGCTTCTGCTGTATTAAAATCTTTTTCTGCTTTCACAAAATCGTAACCCTTTTTTAGCCACAAGGTTTTACAGGGGAACGATTCGTGACCAGAGAATGTATATTTGACTACCTTGTCCATGAGGTATAACTATTATTCAAAAAAAATAGAGTTCGACAAATCCGTATTATTAATGTACGAAATACGTTGTTGCGTCATCATATCTTAAAATGTTAAATATAAGCACTTTGCATTTGTACAAAAATAATAACTATGCGAAAATACAAAAAAGAATGTAATGACAGTGATTCCAAAATAGAAGACTTCAAAAAAATATCATATTCTGATTAGATTCATACAATTGCTTGAATTTAGCGAACTACCCAAAAGAACTATTAACTACCCAAAAAGAAATATCCACTACCCAAAAGAAATCTAGGTATTATTTGGCAACCTTTGAAATTTTGACGATTTTCCAAAGGTAGAAAGTGCGATTTGTCGGTAATAGTGTGCAAATGTCGGTGATTTTGTCGGTAATGATATTTGACGGTGCTTTGACCGAAATCCGATGAAATTCCATAGAAATCTGACTGTTTTCGATAAAAACTCATGAAAACTTGATGGAGAATTGACTGGGATTTGACCCATTTTGTCAAATCCCAATCAAATCACGGTCAATTCTCCGTCAAATCACAATCAAATACCATCAAATCACGGTCTAAATTGGTCAAATCACAATCAATGCACGGTCAAATCACGGTCGAAAGCTTGCAGAAATGTGGCAGTTTTTTTATGAGTTATATTTGCTACATATTTGCAATATGAATTTTTTGTTAAATATTTGATTTACAATATTTTAACAAAAATCGGTCTGTTTTTTTGTAAAAAAACAACTAAAAATGAGCGTTTTTCTCGAAAAAACAAACGCAAAAAAGAAGCTCTAACAACTTGAAATACAAGAAATTTGCTATATTTGCATCGTAGTACAAAAGTGACAGATATTACATTACAGGAAAAACAGTAAACCGTGTCACAAATTTGCAACATATTTTCGCAACTAATTGATAATGAGATGTGATTACTTTTGAGGAGGTTAAATAAGGCCGATAAGTAAATATAAATTGAAGCACTATAAAATAGCGTGTAGCTCAACGAGTTACACGCTATTTGTTTTTTATGATTATGTTAGTTCTTCCGTTATCTTTTTAAACAATATGTTTTATAAAAAATAATTATTTGTACAATTTTAAAGTTAAACTTTAGAATTGTAAGAGGTTGTGATACAGATGGATTCGGTAATGGTTTCTATTGGAATCTCATATTTACAATATCTATCACATTTTTTGTTGTTTGTTTGGGTAAGATTTTCTCAAATAATTACGATTGTTTGGGTGCGATTTTCTCAAATTATTATTGTTATTTGGGTGTTATTTTCTCGGAAATTATATATTTGCACTGTGCAAATGGTTGAATATGAAATATTTTAAGAGAAATATAGATAGTGCACTTTTAGATTGGGCAAAGTCAACAGATAGGAAACCATTGTTGTTGCGTGGGGCCAGGCAAGTGGGAAAGACAAGTGCTGTCCGTCATTTAGGGGAGTCATTTGAAAATTTTGTCGAAATTGACCTTAACGAACGAACTGATTTACATTCATTGTTTGCTCCGCAATTGTCTCCTCAACAAATTTGTGATGGATTGAGTATAGCGGTTGGGAAGAAAATAACCCCAGGTACAACATTATTATTACTTGACGAGATTCAGGCTTGTCCTGAAGCCATAAATAAACTTCGTTATTTTTACGAGAAATTTCCTGAATTACATTTAGTGGCAACTGGTTCGTTGCTGGAATTTGCTCTTGAAAATCTACCTTCGTTTGGAGTGGGACGAATAGAATCTTTGTACATGTATCCGTTTTCTTTTGAGGAATTTGCTGCAGCAACTAATAACGATTTGTTATTTGATGCAATAAAAACTGCTTCTTTTCAAAATCCTTTGTTACCCGTGATTCATGAGCAGGCACTAGATTTGTTCAAAATCTTTCTTTCTATAGGTGGTATGCCCGAAGTTGTTGCAACGTATGTCAAAAACAAAAATTTATTTGATTGTCAAAAAGTTCTTAATACCCTTATCAATTCATATAAGACCGATTTTGTAAAATACCGCAAACGTATTGATCCGACATTAATTAATGATGTTTGGATGTCGGTTGCAGAACAGGGACAAGGAAAATTTGTGTATTCTTTGGTTAGTCGTGAACTTCGTTCCGAAACTATTCGTCAGGCACTGCAAACCCTTGTTTTGGCGGGACTAGTTTATCCGGTTGTGCATTCTTCTTCCAATGGCTTACCTTTGGGTGCGGAGGTGAATAGGAAATATAGCAGAATGATATTGCTTGATACTGGTATTATGCAACGATTGCTCAATCTTAATTTAACAGAATTTTTATTGGCAAAAGATTTTTCGACCATAAACAAAGGTGCGTTAGCAGAAGTTTTTGTAGGTACGGAACTTATAAAATCGGCGCCATTTGATAGTCAAGCTGAATTATATTGTTGGCATAGGGAAGACAAAACAGGAAACGCTGAAATTGACTATGTAACGGAATTTGAAGGGAAGGTGTTGCCGATAGAGGTTAAGTCGGGAAGTCGTGGGGCAATGCAGAGTTTGCGTTTGTTTCTAACACAAAAAAAATTGTCGCAAGGGTGGCGTGTCTCGTTGGAAAATTTTTCTCAATATGGAGATATTTCTGTTGTGCCACTTTATGCAATAGGATGGACAATGAAAAAAAGTAGCTTTAAGTAACATATTTTGTGTTGGAGAAAGACATGTTAATTTCTAATGAATGAAAAGAATGTTTTTGCTTATAGTGTTAATTATTGTTCTAGGAATTATTGTTTGGTTTACTATTCCGTATTCACCATTGAAAACAGAATTTAAAACGGATGTAGATACGGAAGTTAAAAAATTAACGGTGTCAGAAAATGCTGTGTTTCAAGAGGCTGATTTTCAATATTTTCCCGAAGTTATTCGGAACTATATAAAGCATAACGGTTATCTTGGAACAAAACGAAATAAAACCTTGAGTATGAATTATAAAGATGTTGATTTCTCTCAAGGTTTAAATGGACCGACTCTAAAAATAGATTATACGCTAACGAATTTTTCGGATAAACCTGATAGATTAGCTTTTATTGATAGTAAAATGTTTGGAATACCATTTCAAGGTTATGACTATTTTAAAGATGGAAATGGTGGAATGAAAGGCGTTTTGGCCAAAAGTATAACATTGTTTAATCAGACTGGTGATGCAATGAACAAAGCGTGTTTGGTGACTTATTTGGCGGAATGTCTGTTTTTACCTGAATCATTATTGGCGGGACGCATTGTGTTTAATCAAATTGATGATTTTTCGGTTGAAGCAACAATTGTATATAAAGATATTACTGCAAACGGAATTTTCTATTTCAATGAAAATTATGAGATGACGCATTTCGTATCTTATGACAGGGCACAAATAGGAGGTGATGGAGAACTGATATATCTGCCATGGACTGCGAAATGTGGGGACTACAATGTGGATAAAACTGGAATAAACCGACCACGAAAATTTAGTGCAGTATGGAATTGTCCAGATAAGGATTTTGTTTATTTTGATGGATGTATAGATGAAATGAAGTAAATCTTTTTAACAAAAACATGAATAAGAGAATATTTATTACTGGCGGAGCGCATGGCATAGGACGCGGTCTTGTTGAGGCTTTTTGTCGGCAAAACGACATCGTTGCATTCTGTGATATTGATGAACAAAGAGGGGAGGAAACGGCAAAAAAATATGGAGCAAAATTCTTTTGTGTAGATGTAACCGATAAAGAAACATTGGAGCGTTGCATGTTGAATCTTTTTAAAGAATGGGCAGATATTGATGTAATTATAAATAATGTCGGTATAGGTAATTTCAAACCTATTACGGAAGTTTCTGTTGAAGAATTCGATAAGGTAATTCAAACAAATTTGCGTTCAGCATTTATTACATCCCGTATGTTGGCTATACATAGAAAACAGAATGGCAACAAAGAATATGGACGCATAATCAATCTTTGTTCCTCCCGCTATTTAATGAGCGAAGCAGGTACTGAAGCCTACAGTGCGTCAAAAGGTGGCATTTTTTCTTTAACACATGCGTTGTGTGTGTCGCTTGCACCATTCAATATAACGGTAAATGCTATTGCTCCGGGATGGATTCATGTTGATGAAAATGAAATATTAAGAGTCGAAGACCACATTTTTCATCCAAGCGGCAGAGTTGGTACGGTTGAAGACATTGCAAATGCGGCGTTATTTATTTGTGATGAGAAGAATAACTTCATAAACGGACAGACAATCACAATAGATGGTGGTGTAACAAGAAAAATGATTTATCCGGAATAATTGTGTAAGTCTGTGAAATAGACAGGAGCAAGGATGTGACAACTAAAAATCCTTCTTTTCAGAAAAAAATGTAGTGGCAAAAAGAGGAGATTTTCGTATATTTAAAAAGAGATAATATCATCAATATTTTAAATATGTATAGTAAGATTGTCGATAAATATATCTGGCTCATGCAGATTCTTTTGCAGGCAAAATAAATTACCTACGAAGAAATAAACCAAAGATGGAAAGGCACTGATTTTAGTCAGGGAAATGATATCCCGAAACGAACATTCATACAATGTAAAAAAGGGTGTAGAAGAAATGTTTTTTCGCCCAACATTTGACTTTAGACAGGAGTTGTTGTCTATGGGGAATTCCGTTGAGGTTTTGAGTCCAAAATCGTTGCGTAATGAGATGAAGCAGCAATTACAGGGGGCGTTGGCATTGTATAAGGCCAAATGATAATCATCTACGCCTAAATCAACTTTTGTCTGTGCAAAATTGTAAATAGATTTTAACTTGCCGGATTTTATATATTCAGTATATTTGAAATATCCTGAGTTCACTATATTTAGAAAAATATTTTACTATGAAAATAATACATACTGCCGATTGGCATCTTGGTCATAAACTGTACAATTATAATCGTGAAGATGAGCAAAGGTTTTTCCTTGAGCAAATCGCAGATTGTGTGAAAACGCAGCAGCCAGATGCACTTGTTGTTAGTGGTGATATTTTCGATACTGGCATGCCCAATATTGAAACACAGGCTTTGTTTGTTGAGGAACTGAAAAAAATACACGAACAATACCGTCAAATGGTCATTGTTGTTATTGCAGGAAATCATGATAGTTATTCAAGACTGGAGATTGACAAGCTGCTTTGGCGCGAATTGAATACGTATATCATAGGAAATATTTCTACAGATCTTTCTACGCATATAATTCCCATAGCGGATAAAGGATATATTGCTGCAGTACCATTTTGCTCTTCGCGTAATTTCCCGCTTTTAAACGAAGATGACGCGGTTGCAGATAGACAGACATCTTATTTTAATGCGTTGGCCGATAAGGTTAAACAGCTAAACACATCTCAGTTGCCAGTCGTGTTGATGGCTCACCTGGCTGTTTCTGGTTGTGACGTGAAAGGACATACCGTAACAAAAACTGAAACGGCCGAAATGATTGGCGGCTTGGAATACGTTCAGGAAAATCTGTTCTCATCAGAGTTCGACTACGTTGCGCTGGGGCATATTCATCATCCTCAATTCGTTGGTAAAAACAAGAGGATACGGTATAGTGGAACACCATTCCCGGTGAGTTTTGATGAAGAATATGAACACAGTGTTAGTATTGTAGAACTTAAAACGCACGGGACCGAACCGGAATGTACTGAGTTCCCGCTGCAAATTCTTCGTCCTGTCTGTACATTGCCGACACAAAAAAGTGCGAAACCTCACGGTGATTCGCTGGAAAACATTAAAAAACTATTGCAGACTCATTTGGAAAATGATGAATATATTCGTGTAAATGTGAATTTTGGGCCCGATGATTCGCCAGCGTTGATGAATCAGGATATTGAAAAATTAGTGGAAGGTCATGCTTGTCATTTTTGTTTGATAAATCCTATCAGAGAAATTACTGCCGGGCAGACAATTGCTCAGCAAAAGATTTCTATTGACGAGATTAAAAATCTTACTCAATCAGAAATTGTTGACATAATAAAAAGTAACATCCCTCTTTCCGATGAAGAAATCACGATGTTTAAAGAAATTCTTAACGACAACACCAATATTCAATAGCTTATGAAACTTGAAAAACTCATTATTCGCAACATTGCATCAATTGCAGATGCAGAAATAGATTTTACAAAATCTCCGTTGCTTGATTCCCAGTTATTTCTGATATGTGGTGATACTGGTACAGGAAAGACAACAATTCTAGATGCTATATCTTTGGCTCTCTATGGCAAAACTCCACGTTTTGCAAACGACAGAACAAAAGATTCCTCAAAAGAACTTGCCGGTGCGAGTATTGATAAGGTTGAACAGATCATCCGAAGAAATTCCGTGGATGCTTCGTCGGAGTTGATTTTCTCCGAAAAAGGGATACGATACAAAGCTCTGTGGTCTGCAAGTAGAACGAAAAATAAGATTGACGGTACTATAAAAATAGATAAAGGCATTACTAATCTTGCGAATCAAATAGCGGTTTCTGAAAAAACTGAGGCAATTATAGGTCTTACATTTGAACAGTTCTGCAGAACTTCTATGTTGGCACAAGGAGAGTTCACGAAATTCTTATTCTGCAGCGAGGATGAAAAAGCCGAGATACTGGAAAAACTCACAAATACCAGTGAGTTTGCGCAGTATGGTATAAAAATATTCAACAAATATCGTCAGTTGGAGTCGGATTTTAAGAGTAAAAATCTTCTCATTGAAAGTCAAGAAAAAAATCTTCTTGCAGAAGATGAGGTGGCTCGTCTTGCTGAGGAAATGAAAAATCTTGAAGAATTAAACAGAACTTTGACACAAAATAAGCAGATTTTAACTGCAAAAAAAGATTGGATTCAAAGGGGAATAACATTGCGCAAAAAGGAAACCGAGGCAAAAGAAAAGGAAGAAAAAATCGGAGTAGAAATACAATCTGCTCAATTCATTCGGAAAGAAAAAACAATTTCAGACTGGGAAAAATCCATTACTGCCCGTGTTGCATATACAGAATTAGAAAAAGCAAAAAAAGAAGATTCTCAATTAGCTCAAGATTTTATTTCTGCTCAAAAGGATTATTCGGATGCGTTGGCGAATCTTAATTGGTTGCGCTCAACGATAAAAGATTTGCAAGATAGACAATATAACGGTGAAGCTTTCATTAATTCGCAGAAACTATATGCCGATATGTTTTCTCAGGAGCAAACTATTCGTGGTCATCTTCAAAACATACAAAAAAACAAAACGTCCATTGTGATGTTTCAGGAACAAAAAGCCGAAAAGGAGAGGGCGATAGAACAGCTAAAGAATGAATTGGGTGTTTTAATAAAAGTTTTGAACAGTGCGATAGACCAGAATGATAAGAAACAGGCTGAAATAGACGCAAAAAATGCCGCATTGCAGTCTAAGGACAAAGCGAAACTGTATGGCATGTTTGATGAAGTTAAAACAAAGTCTTCAACCATAGAGCTTATTTTGGAAAAAGAGAAAAATCTCCAATTTCAAAAAGACAAAATCAAGACTATTCAAGCAACTATGTCTCAAATCAAAAACGATATTCAAAAGAATCGTTTCGAAAACAAAAGCTTGGATTCGAAAGTTTCGGCTCAGAAAAAACTTGTTGAGGGCTTGCAAAAAATGTTCGACAAATTATCGTCGGCGACAGACAATGCGGTACAACGTATAAAAAGTACATTGTCTGTAGGAGATACTTGCCCTGTGTGTGGACAGAAAATAGCGGCATTGATCAATGTGGATTTTTCAAATGAATTTGCTGAAGCGGAAAAACAGCTGAAAAAAGCGAAAGACACTTTTGAACAGGATAAGGATGCTTTACATAAAAACGATGTGGAACACGATGGCTTAAAAGAACGTCTTGTTGAAAAGAAAAAAGAATTGGATGATTTACAAAACTCTATAACAGAAGAAGAGGCTGAAATTTCTAAAAAATGTGAGGCAATAGGCGTACAAAAAGAAAAACTCGCCGATGTAAAGAAACAGTATGAATCGGAACTACAGGATATTCAGAAAAAGCAAAAAGAGTGTCATGATTTAGAAAATGCAATTTTAGCTTTGCAGAAAGAGAAAAACGAACAAACGCAACCGGCTCTGGACAAAGCAAAAAATATGGTTTCGGATAAACAATCTGGACTGCAAACAACACAAAAGGAATTGGAAAATTCTTTGGCGAATATTCAGAATGCTACAAAAACGCTGAATGATGAAATGGCAGTTGTCAGTCCAATGATTGCATACGAGAATTGGATAACAGAATTTTCTTCCAATGCGGATGCTTTTATTCAAAAGTTGCAGAAAGCTGCCGATACGTATAAAAAATCTATCGAAACATTGCAAAAACTTGCAGGTGACGTTGCTACGTATAAAAAAGAAGAAAACCAAATTCTTGAATTGCAGAAATCTATTGTCGGAACTATCCCTGAATGGCAAACAATAACTACTTCGGAAGTGATTGAAAACAAAAATGTTACCAGTAAATGGACGCAGATTTTGCAAATAATTTCGGGTTTGGTAAATCGTCAGAAAATAGTACAAGAAAATGTTGCTGAGAATAAATCTATATTACAAACTTTTTATACCGAACATACCGAATGTGACGAGGCATACCTTGTTTGGTTGTCCGCGTATAGCGACACTCAAATCAGTACGTTCAAGTCGGAAGTGAATAAAACAAATCATGATTTGAATATAGCAAAAGGTGAATATCTTGCAGTACAAAAAGATCTTGAAGATTGGCAGAAACAAAAGCCGGAAAATGTTTCGGAATATGACACAGTGGAATCTATCGGCAACAAAATAACTGACATTGAAAATGAAATCCTGAAGGCTACCCAAAAGATAGGGGAAAACAAAATTAGTATAGAAATCAACGAGAATAATAAATCCAAAATCGCAACACAACTTCAAGAGCGTAATGAGATAAAAGTCGTTTATGATAAGTGGAAAATTCTTAGTGATAAACTTGGGGATGCTAGTGGTAAAAAACTTCGGAGGGTAATACAAACCTATATTCTCAAAAATCTGTTGACTTCAGCAAATGTGTATCTGAACAAATTATCTAATAGATATCAATTGGATAGCTTGGACTTATCACTCACTGTTATTGATAATTACGAAAATGGCGCAATTCGTCCTATAAAATCACTTTCTGGTGGCGAAAGTTTTCTTGTTTCGCTAGCTATGGCATTGGCACTTTCTAACATCAATAAGGCTGGATTTTCTGTAGAAATGCTCTTTATAGACGAAGGTTTTGGAACGCTAAGTAGCGAGCATTTAGATTCCGTAATGACAGCTCTTGAACAGTTACATATCGAGGGAAATAGAAAAATTGGTATAATCAGTCACGTGGAGGGCTTACGCGATAGAATAAAAACTCATATTCGAGTAACGAGAAACGGCCATGATGCAAGTAAAATAGCGGTAATAGACAAAAGAATCGCATAATTGTAAATTGTAGGTTTTGATACATACCACAATTTTTTTACAACATATTTTCAGCATAAAACTATATGTCGTTTGTGTCATGAGTATGGAGGTTTTGTATGCAATGATGTTAATAACACTCACATAATTGACAGTCCAGTTTCTTATAGATTTTCAGAATAAATTGTATTTTTACATTGTTTATTTTGCGGTTTATGAATCAGAATCCGGAACAGATTGCGCGTGATGTTATAGATGATTTGCTTCAACAGGCAGGTTGGGTTATTCAATCAAAAGCTAAGATTGATTTCTCGGCAGGTTTGGGTATTGCCGTACGCGAATATCAAACGGATGCTGGGCCTGCTGATTATGTTCTCTTCATAAACAGAAAACCTGTTGGCATTATTGAAGCCAAACGAGAAGAGGAAGGGGTAAATCTTACAACGGTAGAAGAACAGTCGCTTCGTTATGCAAATGCCAAACTAAAATATTTAAACAACGAGCCGTTGGTGTATGTATATGAAACAACGGGAACTGTTACTCGTTTTACCGATTATAGCGATCCGAAACCTCGAAGCCGTGCTGTGTTTGCTTTCCATAAACCTGAAACTATGGCAGAATGGATTCGCAACGGAAGAAGTCTCCGTAATAGATTGCAGGATTTTCCCGCATTGGATGAAACGGGCTTACGACCGGCACAGATTAAAGCGGTTGTAAATTTGGAAGAGTCGTTTAAAAATAATCGTCCTCGTGCGTTGATTCAAATGGCAACAGGCGCAGGAAAAACATTTACGGCAATTACGTTTATTTATCGTTTACTGAAATTCGCAAAGGCAAAACGTATATTATTCCTTGTCGATACACGAAATTTGGGCGAACAGGCAGAACAGGAATTTATGAATTTCCGCCCGAACGACGACAATCGTAAATTTACGGAATTGTATAATGTTCAGCGCTTGAATTCAAGCTATATAGCAAACGATAGCCAAGTGTGCATTTCTACCATTCAGCGTTTGTATTCTGTTTTGAAAGGTGAGGAATTGGACGAAAGTGCAGAATCCGACAATCCAAATGAATCTACTTGGTTGCAACAAAAACTGAAGGAACAAAAAGCTGTTCCTGTGGAATATACGGCAAAGGTTCCAATTGAACAATTTGATTTTGTGGTAATAGATGAATGCCACCGAAGCATTTACAATCTTTGGAAACAAGTGCTTGATTACTTTGATGCTTTTTTGATAGGTCTTACAGCAACTCCAGATAAGCGAACATTCGGTTTCTTCAACGAAAATGTGGTGAGTGAATATACTTATGAGCAATCGGTGGTAGATGGAGTGAATGTGCCGTATGATGTTTATACTATAGAAACGGAAATATCTAAAAACGGAGGCTTGATTAAGGCAGGTTGGCATATTGATTATCGCGACAAGGCCACCCGCAAGACTCGTTGGCAACAGGTTGACGAGGATACTGAATATAAAAAGAACGACCTGGATAAATCTGTGGTGAATCCAAGCCAAATTCGTACGGTAATCAGGCAATTCCGCAAGGCTTTGATGGAGGAAATATATCCGAACCGTTACGACGAAAACGGCCAGTACGAAGTTCCGAAGACATTGATTTTTGCAAAAACCGATAGCCACGCCGACGATATTATCAATATTGTTCGTGAAGAATTCAACGAAAGCAACGATTTCTGTAAAAAGGTAACATATAAGATTGACGAAGATCCAAAATCTGTGTTGAACCGTTTCCGTAATCAGTATTATCCTCGTATTGCTGTTACTGTTGATATGATTGCAACAGGGACGGATGTTAAGGCTCTTGAGGTTTTGTTGTTTATGCGCGATGTTCGCAGTGCGAATTATTTTGAGCAGATGAAAGGGCGTGGAACCAGAACTATAAATGGCGATACGTTGCAATTAGTGAGTAAAACCGCCTCGGTAAAAACACACTTTGTTATTGTTGACGCTGTTGGTGTAACGCAGACAAAGAAAACCGATAGCCGCCCGTTGGAACGTAAACCTACTGTTCCGTTGAAGGATTTGCTGGGTGCTGTTACTATGGGTGTTGTGGAAGAAGATTTGTATGTTTCGTTAGCAAACAGATTGATTCGCCTAAATAAGGAAATAACGGAAAAGGAGCGCGAGAAAATAGAATTTCTTTCCAAAGGAAAGGGGTTGGGGCAAATGAGTGCGGAATTGTTGAATGCTTTCGATTTCGACAAGATAGAAGATGAGGCACAGTTGGAATTGCGAAAAATTCCGAAAACGGAAATCACGCCTGCTATAGAAGAACAAATTCGTGCAAAGGCACAGGAAAAACTTGCCAATATTGCAAGCAGCACATTCAATGGCGAATTGAACGAATATATTGTTACTGTTCGCAACCTGCACGATCAGAAAATCGATACCGTGAACATCGATACTGTTGTGCGCAGTGGATTTAATAGCTTTACGCAAGAGAAAGCAAAAGAAACTATTAAATCGTTTACGGAATATCTGGAGCAGCACAAAGACGAGATTATGGCATTGAGCATATTCTATAACCAACCATATAGACGCAGGGAACTTACCTTGCAAATGGCGCAAGAGTTGCTCGAGAAAATAAAACAAGACAAACCGTTGCTTGCACCTTCGTATGTGTGGGATGCCTATTGTGCGGTAGCTTCGATAAGCTCAAAAACAGTGGCTTCGACAGGCTCAAAAGCAGTGGCTTCGACAGGCTCTGCCACCGAAAAAGCGATGCCTGAGCCTGTCGAAGGCAGAGCCGATACCAAACGCAGCTCGAATAAAATACCGAAAAAGCCGATAAGTGAACTTACGGCCTTGGTTTCGTTGGTGCGCCACGCTTGCGGAATTGACAAAACATTGGCTGCGTTCGATAGTGTGATAGATAAGAACTTTAATGCATGGCTGTTCCGCCAACACACCGGTAACCGCAACCGATTTACGCAGGAGCAAATTGACTGGCTACGTATGATTAAAGACCATATCATTAGCAGTTATCATCTTGACTTGGACGATTTGGACTACACGCCATTCGATGCACAAGGTGGGCGGGGTAAAATGTACCAGCTCTTTGGTAACGAAATGGAACAGATTATAAATGAGTTGAATGAAGTGTTGGTGGCGTAAAATGGTGGCTTCGACAGGCTCAGCCACCGAGAAAATGAGTTCAGCCACCGAAAAAGCGATGCCTGAGCTTGTCGAAGGCAGAGCGGTTGGTTTGACGAGTTCAGCCACCGATACAACAAGTTTAACTATTGATAAAGCGATGCTTGAGCTTGTCGAAGGCAGAGCAAAGTAAAAGGAATAATTGAGAATGAAAGGGTATATGTACATATTGCTTTGTAATGATGGTAGCTACTATACCGGTAGCACCAATGATTTGGAGCGCCGTATGGCAGAGCATTTTTCTGGGAGTGGTGCGAACCATACGAAAAAGCATCCACCAGTAAAATTGCTTTATTATGAAGAATTTCAACGAATTGATGATGCTTTCTACAGAGAGAAACAAGTACAGGGCTGGAGTCGTAAAAAGAAAGAGGCACTGATAAACGGACAATGTGATATGTTGCCTGAATTGTCTAAATGCTATGGACAAAAGGAAATGGTGGCTTCGACAGGCTCAGCCACCGAGAATACAGGCTCAGCCACCGAAAGTACAGGCTCAGCCACCAATGTAGCGATGCCTGAGCTTGTCGAAGGCAGAGCGGAGTATAAGAATGAAAAATGAAATTATGCATAGTTCTTACCCAACATACAAACTCGGAGAAGTCGCAGAAGTGATTTTAGGGCAATCGCCAGATTCAAAATCGTATAATACGTCTCACGATGGTTTGCCTTTTTTTCAAGGGAAAAGTGAATTTACGGAATGGCATCCGATTCCTAATAAATGGTGCACAGAACCCAAAAAGATCGCTGAGCCATTAGATATATTATTGTCTGTTCGTGCGCCTGTAGGGCCAACAAATGTTGCAAAGGAAAGATGTTGTATTGGTCGTGGTTTGGCGGCTATTCGTTATCCTGATTGCTACAAATATGTTTTGTACTATTTGCGTAGTGTGAGTAAATTCTTGGAATCAAAAGCAACAGGAACAACATTTGCTGCAATATCTGGTGATGTCATTAAAAACCTCCCCATCCCTCTTCCCCCTCTTCCTACCCAGCGCGCCATAGTTACCCGCATAGAAACCCTCTTTGCCGAGTTGGACAAAGGCGTGGAAAAACTGAAAACCGCACAGCAACAACTGAAAGTCTATCGACAGGCCGTGCTGAATGATGCCTATGATGGCAATTTGACGATAGAATGGAGAAAAAATAATCATATTGATAACAATACTTGGAAAGAGGTAACTTTTGCAGAAATTGCGGAAATCAAATGTAATCTTGTTGATGTTAATGATTATGGAGATTTTCCGCATATAGCACCAGATAATATAGAAAAAGAGTCTGGCAGATTACTTGAATATCACACTGTTGCAGAAGATGGTGTGATAAGTGGCAAGCATAGATTTTTTTCAGGGCAAATATTATACTCAAAAATAAGACCAAATTTATCTAAGGTGGTAATTGCGGATTTTGATGGATTATGTAGTGCTGATATGTATCCAATTGAAGCAAAGGAAAATACTAAGTTTTTATTTTATCAAATGCTTTCAAGTAAATTTGTAGACTATGCTTCTAATTCAGGGTCGCGCACCGTGCTCCCAAAAATCAATCAGAAAAGTCTATCTATTATTCCGATGAAAGTATGTACTCTTCCTGAACAGCAGCGCATAGTTCAAGAAATCGAAACCCGATTATCGCAGGCTGAGCTTGTCGAAGCCAGCATCGAACAATCGTTGCAACAAGCCGAGGCATTACGGCAGAGCATTCTGAAAAAGGCGTTTAGCGGGGAGTTGGTGTAATGAATTTATAAGCTGTTTGGCTTATAAATACAGTTTATAAGTTATTTGGCTTATAAATTGTTAAGTACAAATATATGACGGTGAAAACAAAACCAAGGCAATTCTTTCTTTATGATGATGTTTGTGAAATCGTTATTTTATGCATAATATGATGCATAAATGAAAAGTATATATTCTATGATACATAAACAAAAATATGACACATATAATGTATATAATAAAATATGAGTTAAGTTATTCATATTTTATATATCTTTGCAATTTCAAACGCTATAAATATGGAAAATAAGAAAGTGGCTGTTATCACTGGCGATTTAGTCAATTCACGCCAAATTTCTATCGAAAACCGAAAAGAAATCTACGCGTACATGAAATGGTGTTATTCTCACTTTGTCATTCAGCGAGATTGCCTTACTGATTTCAAATTAGAGTTTTTCAGAGGCGACAGTTTCCAGTTGCTGGTGGAAGATCCTGAAATGGCTCTGCGAGTGGCATTGTTTCTGCGTGCAAGATTGCGTGCTGCCTATGGAAGAAAGAATCTGCAGGAAGAACCATCGTTGTCAAAATATATGCAGAAGAGCGGCAACAAGAAACTATGGGATGCACGAATGTCCATAGGTATTGGTGACATGGAATATCGTTCAAAGTCAGTCATAACTTCCGATGGTGAAGCCTTCGTTTTGTCAGGGCACGAGCTGGACAAAATGAAATCAAATGAACGTCTGACCATAAAAATGCAAGGTGTTGACGAGTATTCGTTAATGCAGTCGCAATTCAACACACTGCTTCGCATGGGTGACGCATTGGTACAGGGATGGACGGAAGCCCAGTCACAATTGGCGGCAGAATGTCTTTTGTATCCTAATAAGACACAGCAAGCATTGGAAAAGGAATATGGAATTCCCCAAACTACCATAAGCCGACGAAAATCAGGAGGACACATTGATGAAATATTGAGCTTGTGTGATTATTTTGAAAAATTAATACCGACATTGCTATGAATATAATACTTGTCATTACTGTCTTTTTGCTCGTTCATGTTTTGTTTGATTTTTATTTTCAACCGTCTGAATGGGTGGGTTCAAAAACAACCGAAGGCTTTAAGTCGAAATATTTGTATTTGCACTGCCTTATCTATGCCATGGCTGTCTCAACCACCGTTTTCTTTTTGACACACCTATGTTGGCTGACTATAGTTTCATTTTGGGGAGCCGGCATTTCTCATTTGGTAATAGATGGCTTAAAAAAGAAATATAAAGATAGTACGGCTTATTTCTTTATAGACCAGTTCTTTCATATACTTGTATTAGGACTTATTGTGTGGCAGGTTTGCATGAAACAGGCTATTGAAATTGACAGGAAGTGGTTAATTGTTCTAATATATGCATTGGGCTACCTGATTGTTCTAAAGCCGTTTGGTATTGCTACAAAAAACATAATGGACAATTTTGATTTCAACCCTTCGGAAAAAGGACTTAAAGATGGCGGATCGTGGATTGGTTATATTGAACGTTTTCTGATATTAACTTTTGTTCTGATGTCCTACTATGAGGGTATAGGCTTCTTATTGGCTGCTAAATCAATATTCAGATTTGGAGAACTGAAAAATGAAACAGAGATAAAACGGACTGAATATATATTGATAGGAACCCTTTTGAGTTTCGCGTTAGCCGTTTGTGCAGGAATGTTAATGAAAGTGACGCTGAATTATTTATAAGCAATGACAGAATCAACAATAATCTCGAAAATATGGAACATGGCCCACGTGCTTCGCGACGATGGTGTGAGTTATGGTGATTATTTGGAGCAAATCACCTATCTGCTTTTCTTGAAAATGGCAGACGAGATGAACAAACCGCCATACAACAAAGGTTTGAAGTTCCCACGAGTAAAGGATGCCGAAGGTAAGGAACTTCCAGATGGTGAAATGTGCGATTGGGAAACACTTACAAGCAAACGTGGAGCGGAATTGGAGGCATACTATGTCCAGATGCTTCGCAGTTTGGCTACCGAGAAAGGTATGCTTGGACAAATCTACACCAAGAGCCAGAACAAGATTCAGGATCCGGCGAAATTGCTTCGCGTAATCGAAATGATAAATAAGGAAAATTGGTCGCTGATGGGCTCCGATGTCAAAGGTAAAATCTACGAAGGCTTGTTGGAGAAAAATGCTGAAGATACCAAGAGTGGGGCAGGTCAGTATTTTACACCTCGTGCTTTGATAAAGGCGATGGTGGAATGCGTTCGTCCTAAGCCACAGAAAACAATTATCGACCCGGCTTGTGGAACCGGTGGTTTCTTTCTTGCGTCGTACGATTATCTTGCAGGGCAATCATTAAACAAAGACGAAAAACAGTTCCTGAAGAAGAAAACCTTCTTCGGAAACGAAATTGTTGCAAATACCCGTCGTCTGTGCTTGATGAACTTGTATTTGCACAACATAGGCGAATTGGACAGCGAAGATTTTATTTCTCCAAACGATGCCTTGGTGGCAGACAATGGCAATCGTTACGATTATGTGCTAACAAATCCACCGTTTGGAAAGAAAAGTAGCATAACAATTACCAACGAAGATGGAGAAATAGAAAAAGAAGATTTGAGTTATAACCGTCAGGATTTTTGGGAGACAACTTCCAACAAACAGTTGAATTTCTTGCAACATATCAAAACCTTGATGAAAATCAATGGACAAGCTGCAGTTGTATTGCCTGATAATGTGTTGTTCGAAGGTGGAGCGGGCGAGGAGATTCGCAAACAACTTATGAAAACCACAGAGTTACACACAATTTTGCGATTGCCTACAGGAATTTTCTATGCAAATGGCGTGAAGGCAAATGTGTTGTTTTTCGATAATAAACCAGCAAGCAAGGAAGTGCAGACCAAGGATATTTGGATTTACGATTACCGTACCAATATTCATCATACTCTAAAGAAATCGCCGTTGGCATTTGAGGATTTGGCAGATTTCATAAAATGCTATAATCCAGAGAATAGACATGTACGTACCGAGACTTGGAGCGAAGAAAATCCAGAAGGCCGTTGGCGTAAGTTTACCTACGATGAGGTAATAGCGCGCGACAAAACTAACCTGGATATATTCTGGTTAAAAGACAAAAGCCTAACAGATTTGGATAATCTTCCAGATCCCGATGAAATAGCCGAGGATATAATCGCTAACTTAGAAGAAGGAGTAGGAAGTTTTAAAAAGGTATTGGAGTTGTTGAAAGGAGAGTAAACGAATGGCAACTAATAAAAAAAGTACAATCTGTTTTTACAGATTGTACTTTTCATTATGTGTAATTACAGTCTTATTTTTTTCCGAATAGGCTGCCGATTGTGCCAAGAAGGTCAGATTTTCCTCCGCCTAAAATAGAAGCTGCAGCAGAAATTGCGCTTGCTTTGTCTCCGCCAAGAGCATTTACTATATCCGAGATAGATTTTACGTTCAATGCAGCTTGTTTTTCTGTAGAATCAGAACTTGATTTGTATTTTGTGTATAACGACAAAAGTTCTGTTGCTATCATGGCGTAGTTAGTTTCTGATGATTTGCTTTTGGCAGTTGTACCAGAAAAACTTTTAATTGCCTGTTGTGCAATGTCGGTAAGAGCATTTTGCGATAAAGAACCATTGTCTGCAGTTTTTGTTGCTGTAAGCACAGTATTCCAAATACTTGATAAATCTAAATTTGCCATAATTTTAAAAGTTAAAAATTCTTATGCAATATATGAATTTTTCCGCAATTCTGTAGTCAAAAAGTCTTTTTTCGGAATAGTTTTTTTGTTGATATGTAGTTTAAAATAAAATAGTTGGTTGTTGTGGTAATGTGTTATGGTATAATTATATTTGACGAGTTTAACTAAAATAAAATATTATGGCAGAAAAAAAAATTGTGAAGGCTGCGGGTGAACGTAAAGCTCCTTCAGGACAGGTAAAAGTTGAAGGTAATGCATCAGGATTGCGTATTGGTGCAGTTGTATGTTGGGTACTTGCAATTGCAATGGAAGTTGTTTGTTGTATGGCTGTTGCTGGTAAATTTGAATGGTTTGGTAGCCAATTAACAACTATCATTATTTCTTTAGTAGTTGATATGGCATTTGTGATTGCTGGTTCTTTGATGTGGAAAAAGGCTAATCATATTGATCCTGCTTCTGAACAAAATAAATTAAAATTCTGGTTGTGGAACAATATGGGTGTAATTGTTGCTTGCTTGGCATTTATACCTGTTATTATTTACATTTTAACTAAGAAAGACTTAGATCCAAAAACAAAGAAAATCGCAACTGCTGTTGCTGCTGTAGCATTTGCTATCGCTGGTATCACAAGCTACGATTTCAATCCAGTAAGCCAAGAACAATTACAAGAACAATATGGCAATGCTGACATTGATGTATATTGGGTTTCAACTGGTGCAAAATATCACACTCATGCTGATTGTCAATATCTTGACCGTTCAACACAGGATTCTTTAATCGTTGGATCTATCGGTCAAGCTGAAGAAGCTGGAAAAATGGAACTTTGTAAAGGTTGTTACAAAAAAGACCAAAAAGCGAAAGAAGCAAATCAAGCTTCTGGCTTACAATCTGAAGAAGTACAACAAGAAGAAACTTCTCAAGCAGTAGAGGAAACTCAAACTGTTGAAGAAAACACAGAAGTAGAATAATACTGACGTTCTTTCTAAAATACCAAAAGTCACATGCAGGTGCGTGTGACTTTTTTGTTTAAAACAGGTTGTTAACGATTAGCGGTTGCAGGATTTGTTGCCGTAGTTGGCAGTTTTTTGTTTCCGAAAAAGTAGTATCTGGTGTACCCTTCAAAAAAAATCAGACAATGCCTAATTAGAAAAATTGTCTTTACATAACAGTCTAAATTTCCTAGATAATTATATTTACTAGCTGTCTAAAATTTCTAGATAATTATAATATTCTAAGTAAATAATTTGTTGATCGACCGCCTTCTTCACTTTTTTGTAGAATTTGCTTAGCTAGCAAGTCGTTAATGTCACGATTTGCCGTGTCTTGTGAGCATTTGTTGATTTTTGCCCATTTTGAGGATGTCAGATTGCCTTCGAAACCGTCAAACAGCATGTTGATGATTTCCCGTTGGCGTTCGTTTAATGCGCAATTGCGATGCGTGTCCCAAAAACTCACTTTTTGTATCAAAGAGTCGGTTTTCGCAATTGAGGTGTTCAGCGCGTTTGTCAAGGCTTGCAGGAACCATTCAATCCAATCGGTAATATTTAGATTCCCTTTTTGTGTTGCCTCGAGTATTTCATAGTATAGCTTCCGTTGAAGCATGATTTCTGATGATAGGCTATAGTAGCGGTGTTTGCTTTTGTCGGCACGGGAGAGTAGCATTTCTGTAATAGTTCTGCATATACGACCGTTCCCATCGTCGAATGGATGGATTGTTACAAACCAGATGTGCGCAATTGCCGCTTTAACGAATGGGTCTATGTTATTCTCTTTTTCCAGCCAATCCAAAAAGACATTCATCATTTCGGGAACCATGGAACTGTGAGGAGCTTCAAAATGTATCTTCTCTTTTCCCAATGCCCCGGAAACAACCTGCATAGGCTCTTCTCCTTGACGCCAGTTGGCAACGGTTATTGGGAAATAACCGCTCCTGCCTGTTGGAAACAGTGCGGCATGCCAATTAAATAGACGGTCTTTCGTTAATGCCTTTTCGTGATTGCTAGTTGCGTCTAACATTACCTGTACGATTCCGTCGATATAATGGTTCGTGTTTGGTAGACCTTCTATTTCTATGCGTAGGTGTTTTGCCAAAGAAGACCGTACGCTATTATGATCTAGGCGTTCTCCTTCTATGTTTGATGAATTTAGGATTTCATCGGTCATTGATTCCACCAATGAGTTGTTACGTTGCTCAATACCAAACATCCTCATTCTGTCCAATAGGATTCCTTGTGAACGATGAACTTCAATCAGCAAATCGTTTATTTCGGATTCGTTCCAAGAAAACTGTGGCCAGTTGTCTTTTTGCCAAATATATATGTTTGGTATTCTTCTCATAACAAAGTGCAAAATAGAAACAAATCAGCATACTACCAAATTTATGCGGAGAAAATTGACTGTATTCTCCGCATTTATGCGGAGAATAATATATTGCTACTCCGCAAAGTTTCATTTACCGAATGTTTTTTTCTTAGTTACAAGAATACATTGTTCCCCATTCCATATAAAAAACTCCATAGTATGTTTTTGTGGAATCAATTTGTCTTATATATCGATTTTCAGTAAAATTTCCTTTTATTCTAAAATCAGAATAGTGCAAGTGACCTTCTCGTTTTGCTCTTATATGGATTTCAGTGTCTGGTGAAAGATTTGTATGGTGTACTTTTCCTTGGCAAGTCGTTCCATGGTTTGTTATACATTTATTTGCACGTTAACTAAATACAAAATTACATTTTTTTGCACATGGAATAAGTTGATTTGTACATTTTTTAGCACTTCGTTTTGTGTGAAGACATAAATTGTTGTTTTTGTAAAGTTATAATGAAATGTTAGTTCACAATCATAATACTCACAAAATATTATATGAAACACATTGTCTTAATCATAAGTGTACACTTCTTGGTGCCTCCTGAATATATATTAATGTATTCTTCTGCATATTCGAAGAAGTCTGTTCTTATAGGCTCTGATTTCTTTCCGTATAGTATAAAATTTTTGAGCTCAACGACTAACATGTCTTTTATTGTTGAGATATTTTCGCTAATAAGCTTACGATAGTTTAAAAGGTTCTGGTATAGTTCGCTATTGATTGATTTGTGTTTTGGATTCTTCCTGTTAAGAAATGCATTGTCATCCCCGTTGTATTCGCATTCTCTTGCGGAATACCCAGTCGTCCATGTTGTCATTTGGTTCTTGTGGCTTAACTTGTAAAGGATTGGAATTAGTCCAGATTTGTTGGTGTGCCTCTTGTCGAAAAATAAATTTACTGTTGCCATATGCATTTGAAAATTTACCTCGGTTTTTACCTCGGTTAGGTTTCTGCAAATGCAAACTTCTGTAAATGATGTATGTGTATAAAAACAACAAATGCTTACAGAAAAACTCTATAAGCATTTGATTTTTAGTGTTTTAAAATCGAGCGGGAAACGAGACTCGAACCCGCGACCCTTAGCTTGGAAGGGTGATATTTTATCTTTGTAAGTGACTGAAAATCAATATAGAACATTGTTATTTTGAATATTTCGCAAGTTTTTCGCAAGTTTTTTAGAAGATGACTTCCTCATTGAAAATGGCAGAAAAACGTCAGATTTCGGGCTAATTCCTCGCAAAAGTTTCTTATGTTTGTGTGGTGCATATTGTAAAATTATGTCTGTATATAAGATTTCCAAAAAACTATTGAATTTTTTGGCTTCTTGTCCAAAGGACGAGAATACAGGGGGCATTACAGAATGGAACAAAGAAGAACAGGATGAAAAGGTCAAAAAGGAATTATTGAAAATTATTTCAAGTTTTAGCTATCTTGTATGGGGATATGATTCATATAATCCTGTCTATGAAAATATTACAAAAAAGGAAAAGTATCTTAATAAGGAAATAGAGAAAGTAAAAAAATGGTTAAATGACAATCCCAACGAAGACAAAGACAAAAGATGGATGATGGAAAACGAATTGAGGACGTTGGAAATGAAATTGAATGGAATACAAGAAGAGTTTGTAATAACACCCAACAGAAATGCTCCATTTCCTTGTATTGAGGTAAAGGCAAGTTCAGATTACGAAAAGGAGAACTTATTAAGCATTTGTAACATATATGCCTGTAATCGTAATCTTGTAATAACACTTAAAGAAAAAATAACACCAAACATTCAATTTAGAATAGAAGAAAGAAAATACGATGGAATAGAGAAAAAAACTGAAATTCTATATATTGATGACAAAGAAATCAAGATGCAACCCCATCAAAAAGCGTTGTATGAACATTTTAAGATACAAAATGAAAATACAAACTACGATGGTGAAACCACAAGTGAACTCTGCGATTCGAGTGAATTGAATAAGATATATAAAGTCATAAAATCATCTCATAACGAGTTTCCCACAGAAAAAGATTTTTTTAACGGTGAAAATGAAAATCCCAAAAAGAATATAACAAATGCCATAAACGACATCAATAAAACACTCAAAGAACAATATGTCAAACCTCATTATTGTATAAAGCAAACAAAGGAAAACGGGAAAGGCGAAAAGTTCAATGTTGCATTATATGAAATAAATAGAGAAACAGAATAAAACCCCCTTTATTACCCTCAAAATCCCCTTTTGTTACCCCTAATTCTTGATACACCATTTTGTAGGAACTAACTTTGCTCCAAAATAAAGGAGGTGGTCAAGTATGCCAAAAGGGAATCCAAATTATCCGTCAACGACAGGCAACCCATCGGGCGGTGGTCGTGGCAATACTCCCAAAGGGAGATAGTAAAATTATTGTTTAACTAATAAAATAAAAAAATGAAAAAATAGAATTTTGCGAAATCGTCAATCCCCCACATTATTGGGATTTAAATGGTAATTTATTAAAACCCGATTCTGCATTTGTGACGTTAGGAACAACGGATATGGGAAGTGCAAACCTTTTAAAAGATGAAAAAGGTAATATCAAATACTTTGGTCACTATATCGACGCAATTAATTGGTTAAGTAAACAAGGTTGGTATTTATCAAAAACATTTATAACCAAAGAAGAAAATGGGAATTGGGTACATTGTGTAATGGCACGAGAGATTAAGATTGATGATTAACTTGTAGGGAACGACCAAAATCGTTCCCTTTTTGTTTCTCAAGAATTTGTGATTTCGTATTGAAAAATAATCGTGCAAATGTGCTACAACCCCCGAAAACACTTATGTTTGCAGTAATGTATAACTAAAAATTTACAAATATGAATAAACAAGATTTGATTTCAGCAATGTCTGAAAAATCGGGATTACCTAAAAAGGTATCTGAATTTGCAATTAACTCTTTCGTAGAATCAATTACAGAAGCATTGGCAAAAGGTGAATCGGTACAATTGATTGGCTTTGGTACAGAAAATTGCGGCAATCAACGAAGAAAACAATGACATAAATGGTCAGCACGCTGCTTGGAAAAGGGTACTCGGCATTCTTAACTGGATAAAAATATGGAATCCTCAACGAGATGATGATGACATATATGCAACGGTAATACACGAATTAACCCATGCATCGCACTGGGATATGAATCATAATGATTTTAATGACACCGATGTTAAAGTAAAAGAAAGTTGGGCTCGTGGAGTGCAATGGTGGTTAACACGAAAGGTATATAAAAATTATCGAGGCGGTTCTACAATAACGCCTACATATACTCAAATTGTCGTTGATTTAATAGATTCTAAAGCAGATGACTATAAAAATTTTGGAGCGGTTTTCCCTGAAGACCAAGTGACAGGTTATACAATAAAAGAGATAGAAGACGCACTAAAAGGTCAAAAGACATGGAATAATTGGCGAGATAATATTAAGAAAAAATATACTAATGGTACAGAAGATAAGATTGATGCACTATTTTCTTATTGGGAGTAGTGTAGGTTTTACACTTTTAATAAGTGGTTGTTGTAAAGAAAATGTTGATTATAGTGTAAAAGCGAAGTGGATTTATATTAATGAAACTGAGCATATAATCACGTATGAACCAAGTCCAATTTGGGATGAGTTTAATATTTACCCCAAGGATACGGTAGTTTATATTCAAGAAGATGAGGGACCGAAATATGTAGAAGCAAAAAATTTTACACCTCCTATTAATGCGAAAGTTTTAATAGATAATGAACTCGACACTATATTAACCAAGAAGATTCACGATGTTTCTGAATACGAATATCAAAAACTCTCTGAAAGGAATTATGAATTTACATTTAGATATACTGAACGTATTATTAATGTAACTTCTAAATAAAATTGTCCATGAATAGGAATTTTTCCTGTTCATGGACAATTTCAATCCTCTAAAAACAACCAACTATTTGCAATATCCGAAATTGTGTCATTGTCGGGTTCTTGTTCTCCATCGTCGCTTGTGCGAAGCAAATTCTTCAAAGGATAGATTTCCGTTGTGCTATTCCTCACGATTTTTTCACGAGCGTCAGCCGTAACAACAATTTTATTGCCCTTCTTGCTAATTGCGAGAACGTCATCGGCATTGTAACAATCATCAATGTAGTCTTGTACAATGTCGTAAATACATTGCTCTAAAGCGTGAATGTCTTGTATCTTTCCCATCTTAAATACTTTTTTAATTACACATTGATTTCTTCTTTACCCCCAAATCTATTCTTGATTGAGTGTGCCTTGAATTTTTCCACCTCGATAGACACGTCCACATCGTGTTCAAATTCCTGCGAACCTCTAAAATTACCTTCTTTAGTGGTTTGGAACACGTAAACCCACGACTGACTTTTGTCGAGTTTCCGTAAATCTTCGGGTTCGTAGCCAATGGAATTGACGCTATCAATGAAAATCACGTCGTAACTTGTTGTGTCATTCGGCATTTTGTCTATGACAAACAAGTTGCGATGGGCTATGTTGAAGCGTTTCATTTTCTCCTGCAATGTGTAACTGAACTTTTCTTCGTCGGAAACGTACAACACACGTTTG
>JAKSUA010000023.1 GCA_024409235.1 Bacteroidales bacterium
TGGAGAGATTTTTTTGTCTCTCAAATTAGTTTTGAATTAACTTTAAACAGTTTCTAAAAAGGTAATACCAATTATTCCTAACGAAAAGTGTATATTTTTGTATAAAACTCCTAACGAAAAATGTGTTGTTCTATACTAAACTTGTTACGAAAAGTGTATATTTGTTGTGAAATATCATCACGAAAAATGTAATTGTTATGTATAGGAGTGTTTATAATGATTTGATACAGTGGAAATTGAGTAAAGATAGAAAACCGTTGGTTTTAAGTGGGGCTCGACAAATAGGAAAAACATACATTTTAAAGAAATTTGGAAAATCTGAATTTAAAAAATTAGCCTTCTTTTCTCTAGATAGAGAGTTGAGTGTACGCTCTATCTTTGAGAATACTACTGATATTCACTCCATAATACTTTCTCTTTCGGCAATATCGGGTGTTGATATAACACCTAAAGATACTCTTATCGTCTTAGATGAAATTCAAGATTGTCCCAAAGCTTTAGAAGCTTTGAAATACTTTTCAGAGGATGCTTCCGAATATTTTGTCGCTGTTGCAGGTTCATTATTGGGAATTTCTTTACATAACAATATCTCGTTTCCTGTTGGTAAGATTGATATGATTAGAATGTTCCCTATGGATTTCTGTGAGTTTCTGGAAGCAAATGGTAAGACAAAGTATGTCGAAGTAATTATGCAAGAAAATTACGAAGTCTTAAATCTTCTTTCTACTGAATTGCAAGAATTACTGCGTATGTATTATTATGTGGGTGGTATGCCAGCAGTTGTAAAACAGTTTGTTGAAACTAGGGAACTAACTAAAGTTCGGGCGTTACAAAATCAGATTTTATTTGATTATTCAAGAGATTTTTCGAAACATGCTCCACAGTCTTTGGTTCCTCGAATCAATTTGGTTTGGAATTCCATACCATCGCAGTTGTCAAAAGAAAATAAAAAATTTGTTTATGGTGCATTAAAACATGGTGCAAGAGCCTCGGAATTTGAATTGGCAATTCAATGGCTCATTGATGCAGGTTTGATATATAAAGTAAATAGAGTTTCTGTTGTTAAGATGCCATTAAAATTCTATGAGGATATGGGAGCCTTTAAGCTTTTTTTGATAGATGTAGGTTTAATGGGTGCTCTCGCGGCCACTTCTGCTGAATCAATGTTGGTTAATAATAATATTTTTTCTGAATATAAAGGTATGTTCACAGAATTGTTTGTGGCAACTCAAATGATTTCCAATAAAATGAATCCTTTTTATTATTCCTCTGACGACGCTCATAAAGAACTAGATTTTGTGATTCAAGGTACAATGAATGTTTTCCCGATAGAAGTAAAAGCAGAAGAAAATGTTCACGCAAAATCATTAAAAGCTTTTCTACAAAAAAATCCAAATTTAAAGGCTGTACGAATTTCTATGAAGAATATGATTGAGCAAGAAAATTTGGTGAATGTACCTTTATATGCTTTTATTCCTTATTTGAAACGGTTATAACCCTATATATCTATTTTATCCCTTCTGTAATTCTATAAAATGGAAGTTCCAGAGCCTTTGCTATTGTGGCAATTGTTTTTACGGTAAGATTAGTTTTCCCTGATTCTATTCTGCACATATTTGATGTCTCAAAATCGCAACGAAGCGCAAGTTCATGTTGTGAAATGCCTTCCTGCTCTCGTAAAAACTTAATTCGTTGTCCGATTTTTTTATACAAATCTGCTTCGTTCACGGTAAAACAATTTGAATTGTTCAAATGAACAAGTTTATTACCGCTTGTTTATTATCATAAATGATAAGTTTTTCGGTATGATTTGTTTGTTTTTCCCTGAAAAAATTATATAATTGCATTATCATAAATGATAATACTTTGTCTGCAACATCTTAATCAGGCTCTTGAGGCAGATTTTGTTACATAATGATTGCTTACAGATTTAGAAAAGGACTAAAAAGGACTTTTGAAAAGGTTGCGAAAAGATGTTTGTTTGTAATGTGGAAGTTTAATTAAAAAAATATAAAAATATGCCAAGCAAAGTAAGAGTTTACGGAAAAGCACAAAACCGAACAGCATTGGGAATTATCAATGCGTATCAAGTAATGTTCCCTCAAGCAACCTATGAGGATTTCAAGAAATCTTTTCCTAATGAGATAAATCCAGATTGTGGATCAAAAAATATTTTTCTTACGGAGAAAGAAATCCAAGAACATGTTGCAGCAGGAGACGCATGGTATACACAAGGTCAAGGATACTTTGTTGAGCCAGAAGAATATATGACATCTAGTGATGGTATAAAATTCGCAGTTGTACGCATGTGGACAAAACCTAGTTTTGATAGATTGGTTTCTCATGCAAAATCGTATGATATAGAAATTGCCGAATTTGAAAAAGGTGTAAAGGGAGAAAAAGGCGGTTGGCGTCTTGAATATCTTAATGGCTATGTTCCACCTGTACCAACTAAATCGAAAACATGGTTGTGGGTTTTGATAGGTGCAGCAGTTATAATTGCAATTTTAGCATTGTTGTTAATGCGTAGTTGTAATAAAGAACCACAAGTTGTTGAGAAAATAGTAACGGTAGTAGATACAGTATATGTACAACAAATTGAAGAAATAGAAAAGAACTTTAATGCTGCTGAATTTGAAAAAGGAAAAACAGATTTGTCGGATGCATCAAAGTTTGTACTTCATGATTTAGCTACATTGATGGGTAAACAACAACAAATTAAATTGAAAATTGTTGGTCACACATCTGCTGAAGGTGATGCTAAATTTAATCAAAAACTTTCGGAGGGTCGTGCGAAAGCAGCTGTTGATTTCTTGATTTCTCAAGGAATTTCCCAAGACCGTTTACAGTGGGAAGGAAAGGGAAGCAGCGAATTGAAAGATGCCGCAAATCCAGAATCGAACGTAAATAGAAGAACGGAATTTATAGTAATAGAATAAATATATAAACAGATGAAAACAAGCTCAAAAACATTGTCGTCATTTCTTTCGGCTGCGGTATGGGCAGATGGAGAATATGATGAATTTGAAAAAGAATTTGTTGCACAAGTTGGAGAAATTCTTGAAGTAAAAACATTATGCTCCGATTTGGAAAGTGCAATAAAGGCAACAGAAAAAATGACAGAAGATGAATTGTCCTCATGTCTTGAAGAAGCTGCTAAACAAGTCGATCCCGAAGAAAAAGAAGGGGTATTGACATTGTGTCTACAAATGATGTGTGCAGATGCTTTTTTGGCAAACGATGAAGTAGAAAATTTCTTTGCTTTTGCAGAAATTCTTGGTGTTGACGAATCTACGGCAAGTTCAATACTTGATGAATTTGTTGATGAAGAAGAAGATTTAATAATAGAAGAATAACCATTAATTTATAGAACTATGGCGATACAAAAAACAGCATCTGGTAAAGTTGACAAACGTACCAAAGAATATAAAGAAATGGTTGAACGTGCGAAAAAGGCACGTGCTGCTCAAAAGACAACAAAAGCAAAACCAGCTATTAAAAAATCCTCGTCTTCTACACGTCGTGCCGATGGTCATTTAGACCAACGAACAAAAGAAGGAAAAGCAGCAGCTGCTCGAATGGCAGAGGCTCGAAAGGCTAAAAATAGTTTCAAGAATAAATTAAAACGATTATTTAAATAATAGAAGATGGGATTTTTTACAAAAGGGAAAGATAGTGGCTTGTTAGATGATCGTCGTAAAGATGTTAAGGCGGTTAAAAAAGCTCTCAAAATAGCCACTTTAGGTATTGTAGATACAACAGGTAAGAAGAAAAATTCTTCTGTTTTAAGCAAAAAAAAGAAATAAGAAAAATAAAAAAAGTAATAATAAAAATAAATAGTTATGGCAGATTTAAAAATCAGTGGTCGTACAACAGTACGCAAGTTAAAAGAAGAGTTCAAAAAAGCATTTGGAAGTTCTCTTCGTGTTTACATGAGTCCATCATGCAAAGGTAAAATGGCAGATGACGCAGCTACATTAGCGTCAATTCGTGCTGAAGGTGCAAAAGGTGGCGAACTTACAGTTGGAGGTGCTAAACGCGTAGGCAACTTCGAAACTGAATTCGTTGAAATGTGGGGTATAGGTGTTCAAGTAGCAAATGCTGACGACACTAAACTTGCCGACAACGATGCAACACTTGTTCAAGCAGGTAAATAATTATAGAATGTGGAAGGGCGATTTTTCGATCGCTCTTCTTTTTATATGCCCTTGAAAAAGTATTATGCAAACAGATATAAAGAATATTATTGAAGATTTTCATAACAAAGCTGGCATAACAGAACGTTATGCGTCTTTTGATATATGTTTTACCTATTTCCATAGCAATCGAAACAAGTTAGCGAAAGATATGGAACGTAGTTGCTTGTATTTGTGGAGTTATTTGGCGAGTTGGGGCATGCTTCGCGGAAGCAGTGGTTTACTGCAAAAAAGTCCTGTTGCATTAATCCCGCTAATTGAACATTTTTCCAAACTGGATAATACTATTTGGGAATTGGATGTTGACAAATATGATTCAAAAACAATCCCGTTGTTGATTGAAGAATGTAAAACCATAAAAAATATTTTAGAAAAAGAACTAAACGTAGATGCTTCTGATACGCTTACAACTAAGATTTTAATGGGTGTTGTTGGTTGTATTCCTGCATATGATACGTATTTTACAGAAACATTTCGGAATTTATTTAATACAGGAGATTTACAATGTGCTTTTAGAACCATTAATGAAAAGTCTCTTTTGTGCATAAAAAGTTTTTACAACGAGAACAAGAAATTTTTGGATTCTGTTCATTATTACTCATTGAATTTTAATGGTGAAGAATCTTCATATCAATATACAAAAGCAAAATTGATAGATATGTTTGGATTTAATTATGGGATAAATAAAAAGTGATATAAATATGGAAAATAAACATGTCTTTGTAAATAATCTATACTTTGCTGTGAACGATGATTACACAGCTCATGTGTCAATTGAAAATATAGAGGATTGTAATGAAGAACTAAGCATACCTCCTTTAGTAAAAATAGAAAATACAACATATCCTGTTTCTGAAATTTTAGATTTCAAGGATTGCAAAAGGTTAAAAAAAATAATATTACCCGATTCTATCAAAGAGATATCTACTGAAGCTTTTGCAGGTTGTGCAAATTTAGAATCAATTGACTTTTCGAAAAAATTAGAAAAAATTGGTTGTGGCGCATTTAAGGGTTGTAAAAATTTAAAAAAGGTAATGTCGCCATATTCCGTGAAAGAAATATATGATGAAGCTTTTGCTGGTTGTGAAAATTTAGAATCTTTTGATTTCAAGAGTATAGAAAAAATAGGGACATATGCGTTCAAAGGTTGCAAAAAGCTTGGGAATAGAATAGAATTGCCAACTTGTTTAAAAAGTTTGGGCCGAAACGCATTTGAATGTAATACACTTGTTATAAACTCAATGGTAGAATATGAAGGGGAGTGGGAAAATGTTACTTGTGTTGAATATAATGCTTGGAAGGCCGAAAGTTTTGCTTTTTCTGGTGCCAAAGATTTGAGAAAAGTTGTCATTACTAATTCTTGCTCACAGCTTGGAGAGAATTTGTTTTTTCAACATGATGGTATCAAAGAGGTTGTAATACAAGGTTCTTTTGAATCTATTGGAAATGCGTTAGAGTTTTCAAAATCAAAATTGGGGAATCCGATAAAGAAATTATATATTGAATCTGTTAGAAAAGTGGATGACGGGGACATTTCTGGAGTTGAGGAAATTGTCATTAATAAAATAGATAGAGTGGGTGAATCTGCATTCTTATATGATAAAAATCTTAAATCTATTAAACTCGGAGAAGGAATAAAAACTATTGGTAAAGAGGCGTTTAACGGTTGCGAAAATTTACCAGTAGTGTCTTTACCAAATTCACTTGAGGAAATAGGTGAAAATGCTTTTGAAGCTACAGGTTTAACCACTGTGGTAATTCCAAACTCGGTAAAAAAAATAGGAACAGGTGCTTTCAGTAGCTGCAAAAATTTAAATACAGTGTCTTTACCAAATTCACTTGAGGAAATAGGTGAAAATGCTTTTGAAGCTACAGGTTTAACCACTGTGGTAATTCCAAACTCGGTAAAAAAAATAGGAACAGGTGCTTTCAGTAGCTGCAAAAATTTAAATACAGTGTCTTTACCAAATTCACTTGAGGAAATAGGTGAAAATGCTTTTGAAGCTACAGGTTTAACCACTGTGGTAATTCCAAACTCGGTAAAAAAAATAGGAACAGGTGCTTTCAGTAGCTGCAAAAATTTAAATACAGTGTCTTTACCAAATTCACTTGAGGAGATAGGTGAATTTGCTTTTTATTCTACAGATTTAACCACTGTGGTAATTCCAAACTCGGTAAAAAAAATAGGAGCTTCTGCTTTCAGTAGCTGCGAAAATTTAATAAACGTATTAATAGACAATAAAAGAGAGAATGTTGTTATTGAGGATGGTGCCTTTTCTGATATGACTATCGTTCATTTCAAAGATGACAAGCAAGAAACTACAAAATCACAAACTGTTACAGAGAACATTGTAGAAACAAAATCTTTAGATAAGTCAGTCAATGTAACACCTAAAAAAGAAAATAAAAAAATAAATATTATGGCAAAAAAATCTGCAATTTCTGGAGAGTATGTTATTTCGGTAGAAGATAGTGGTAGCATAGTAGTGTATCGAATTTTCGATAATGTAATAGCAAGTTTGCGCGAAGTCGCAGAAGTAAAAGGTTTTGAGTATGACACGAAATGGAACACTCGTCAATTTGGTAGCAAACTTTGTAAAGAATTTGGCGATGGTAAGTCTGCTGAAATAGGAAACTATTTCATTACTGTAAAAGCAGACGGTGGAATAGAAACCTATCGAACATACGATAACACGATAGAAGCCTTGCGTACCATTGCAGAAAACATTGGCTTCACGGCAGATCCTAATTGGAATACTCGCCAATTTGGCTCAAAGCTTATTGATGAAATTAATAAATAATCAATACAGTTATGTATAGTCGACACGGGAGTGTCGACTATTTTAAAGGTTACGATGATAAATAAAATTATAACTGACATACAATCGTTTCTTGAAAACAACAACGAGTTGCTATTCAACGAACGTGATTTACAAATGCATCTCGCATCACATTTACGTGAAACTAAATTTTACGATGATGTCGATGTAGAATATTATGTTCCGCACGAGGAATTGGTCAATTACGTCTGGGAAAGTGAGTTGAAATTGGATATTGTAGTCAAGAAGAATTCCAAATATTATCCAATAGAATTAAAATATAAAACAAAAACTGTCAAAGAAGCATCCGAAATTTTACGATTTGATGAATCTATACAAAAGTCTAAACCTATCTTGAAAAATCAAGGAGCACAGGATTTGGGTATGTATGATTTTTGGAAAGATGTCCGTCGGGTAGAATTGGTGAAAAAACGTTTTAAAAACGTGGAAAGCGGTGTGTCTGTCTTTGTTACAAATGATAAAGCATATCTCAATAAAACTAAAGAAAGTTCTAATAACTATCAGTTTGATATGAGTGAGGGCAAACATTTGAATAGCCGTCATTGGCAAAATAGTAACAGCACGTGCGCAAGAACGCATCGTGATTTTGACCTTGATAGTAATTATACCATCAACTGGAACAATGTTGTGTACGAAAGTATAACTTTTTATTATACAATTTTAAAAATCTAAATTTATGGTAGTAAAGAAAACATCAGCAAAAAAAACTACAACTAAGTCTACTGCTACGAAGAAAACTGTTGTTACAAAAGCTGTGGAGCTATCTGTTTCTGGAAATAAGAAAATAGATACCTTGCGAAAAGAGTTTAACAAACAGTTTCCTTATCTTCGTTTAGGTCTGTATTATAGCTATATGCGAAATGAATCAACAAAGACACCTTTAGATGGAGCTAAAACACTAGCTTCTGTTCGTCGTGGAGATTCATCGGGAAATATATCTATATCTGGAAATAAGAAAATCAAATCTTTAGAACAAGAATTTGATAAGGTGTTTGGTTTGTATGCTCAGGTTTGTTATACAACTAAAGAAGGAAAACGTTATTATACCTCAGGATCAGATGACGAAAAAACATTGGCTTCTTTCAATGCCGAATGCGAAAAGAATGGCTGTAAAAAAGGAGAGTGGAAATAATAGTATATGATAGCAATAATTTATCTTCTCAATTTATTTGGTCCAATAATAGTAATTCTTGGTTTGTTTTGTTCAGCTTTCCTTATGCAAGGTGAGTTAGATGAATGGCTGTGGACAGTTTCTGGTATTTGTGGTTTTATAGGAATATTTTTTTGCATTGCGAGTTGGTCTTATGGAATTCCCCCTCGTTGGTTTTGGTCAAAATCGCAGGTTGATTTGTTTAGTAGTAAGGTTGGTTGTGTTATTGGAAACATGATACAATTTTTCCTTTTCCCATTGCGCTTATTGTAGAAATATTAGATTAATTAAATTTATGAGTAAAGAATATTACAGAAAGAAAATTATTGACTTGCGTGCTGCTATGCAAAAAGAGAAGGACGCAAAGAAAAAAGATAACGAATATTATGCTAAGATGATAAAAACTGCAAGCTCTCCTTCTTCTAAGGCTTCTTTTAGAAAATCAAAAGTTGATCATGCTGCAACTCATGATAGACATATTGAGTCTTACAAAAAGCAGATTGAATCAGCAAAGGAGAGTTTGAAGCGAGAAAAATAAAATCACATATATGCCTCAAATGATAAACTATGGTAACGAAATTATTCGTTACAGTGACAAAGGGATAGAGTATTCTATCAATAAAGGTATAACGTGGAACCGACGTTATACTGGTTCTTCGTGTGGCGAATTTCGTGACTTGATTGTTTACGGAACAGATATTATTGCTGCCACAAGTAAGGGTATTTATTATTCGACAAATAAAGGCTTGTCTTGGATGTCAAGATATACAGGAACTTCGTGCGGCGATTTCTATAGCTTAATGATAACCGGGAATGAAATTATTGCTACTACAAGTAAAGGGCTGTATCGTTCAACAAATAAAGGCTTAAGTTGGATTAAACGTTAATCCAATTATACGGCTAATTTAAAAAAAGAGTCAATCTTTTTTTAGGAGTGTTTTTGATTAGGGAAAATGAACATACAAGAAATTAAGCAAGAACTATCGCGTGTATTCGACGATGATCTGCATACAAAACAATGGCACAATATAGTTGACTACACTATAATTGCATTAATAATTATTAGTACAGTTGAGGTTTTTCTTTCAACATTCGATGGAGTGGTTGAAAAATATGGACGGCTTTTGCATTGGGTTGATGTGTTCACAACCGTAGTTTTTACTGTGGAAGTATCGCTTCGTATTTGGTGTGCAGATTTATTGGATGAAAAATACAAAGGTTTTTTGGGGAGAATTCGCTATTGCTTTAGCTTTTATGGCTTGATAGACATTCTTTCTACCTATCCATTCTATTTGAATTTTGTGATGAATATTCCATACACGGCTCTCAAAACACTGAGAATCGCCCGCTTGTTTAGAATATTCCGTTATATGAAATCGTTCCGCTTGCTTTCAGAAGCTATTAATTCAAAGAAAATGGAATTGTGGGTGTCGTTGCAATTTTTATTTATCGTAACGATAATTCTTTCTTTTATTTTGTTTTTTGTAGAACACGACGCGCAACCTGATGTCTATGTTGATGGAACATATCCGGTTGTTTGGGCTTTTGCTCAATATATAGGTGATCCTGGAGGTTTTGCGGAAAATCCTCCAATTACATTTGTCGGAAGGTTGATTGCTTGTTTGGTCGGTATTCTTGGAATTGCAATATTTGCAGTTCCTGCCGGTTTAATAGGCAGTGGCTTTACCGATGCAATGGATAACGATAGAAAGAAAAAGAAAATAATTGATAATATAGAACGATTACGATTGGCATTTGAAACAAAGTTAGATAGACTTACAGGGTTTCAAATTGTTCCTCGATATTTGTCGGTAGTCGAAATTCAGGCTCGTATGGGGTTGACTGCTACCGAAATAATAGAAGCAACTACTAAGGGAGATGAGTTTAGACTAATAAATCTGGCATGTACGCGTCCTGCAGACGAACGTCCAGAGGATAAATTAGGAGTAGAACATTTTTCTATATCTACAGTTTATGGTCAATGCATAAATAGAAATTCAAAAGTTACCATTTTTGCTCCGAGCAATATTGTTGATCCAATCGCAGGTTGGTGGGCTTATTATTTGGCAAAAATAGGTGGATTTAATTATGTAAGCCGCGAATTTGGTGAAGCTCGTCCGTATCAATCTTACTATACCTATAAGCCAGAGTTGCAGATTCCTGGTCGGGACGAGTGTATGAATGATTTAAATCAATTCCTTGATAAAGAAGATAAGTGGCTATTTACTGTTTTACCGTCTAGTGGAGCGAATGAACCAACTTTGCCGACGCAATTCCATTTTGGATATGGCGCGAAAAAAGGTGATGAAACCTTTGATGATCCTAACATTACATTAAATGATGTTACTTTATTTAAGTCTCTGTATAGTGAACTCTCAGAGTTACTATTGACTAAATATCAGTTGTCCGCAGATTATCAACGTTATCATAATAATTCCTCAAAAGCAAATTTTGCCCGTCATTTAAATACAAAAGTGAACGTTGTATGTTTGAGAGTGGCTTGGAGTGTATTATGTTGGGATATGCGTGCAATACAAATTGCGTATGATTTTGCGGCAATAATCAAGAAAAATTGTGAGGCTTTGCCGTTGCCGGAATCAAAGGATCTTATGAAAGCATCTATAGGATATATTGATTAATGAAAGTTCTTCTTACAGGTTTTGAACCATTTGGTCTTGAAAATATAAATCCATCAAGGGAAGTTGTTCTTAAATTCCCCAAAATAGAAAATGTTGAAATTGAGAAATTGCTATTGCCAGTTTCCTTTAATCGTGTTGCTCCTATTGTAAAGAGCGTAATTCGTCAAGTCAACCCCAATGTCATTCTAATGTTAGGTCAGGGAGGCGGTAGGTCGGGAATTTCGTTGGAACGGGTTGCAATTAATATAGATCATGCTACTGTGTCCGATAATGATGGTGTTTGTCCACAAAATACTATTATAAGTAAAAGTGGCGCAAATGCTTATTTTTCAACGTTGCCTATATCTGCATTGGTTAACGTGTTGAAAGATAACTCTATTGAAGCAAAGGTGTCTAATACGGCGGGAACGTATGTGTGCAATCATTTGTTTTATGAAGTTTGTAGATATACAAAACGCTTTAATCCCTCTATGCAGGTTGGCTTTGTTCATTTGCCATATTTGCCAGAACAAATAGTCAATAAAAAGGATAAACCATCATTAAGCTTACAACAAGATATAAAGGCAATTGAAATTTTGATTCAACAACTTGTAAGACTAAATGTAAAAAGTGATTAAGATATTCAAAAATTTTTTAGTTAAAATGCAAAAATCTTCAATAGTAATAAAGAAATTTATGTAAAAATCTTCAATAGTAATAAAGAAATTTATGTAAAAATCTTCAGTATAAGAAAAAGAAAAGCTATTTTTGTATACATTTTTAACTACTATGGGTGAGATAAAACGAAATATATATAGTTTGATAGAGCGTAAGATGCAACCACAAAAAATAATGGTTGTGTATGGAGCGCGTCGTGTGGGAAAGACAAATCTTGTTAAGCAGTTGTATGAGAATTTCTCGGGAAAGAAAATTTTTCTAAATGGCGAGAGTTATGATACTGAGCGACTTTTAAGTGAGCGTAGCATTTCAAATTACAAGCGATTGTTTGCTGGGACGGAATTGTTGGTAATAGATGAGGCGCAACATCTTTCAGATATCGGGTTGAAATTAAAATTGATAGTTGATGAAATCCCAGGTATTCGGGTAATTGCATCTGGTTCGTCTTCTTTTGATTTGAAAAATAATGTTGGTGAACCATTGGTAGGAAGAAGTTCGCAATTTATACTAACACCATTTTCGCAACAGGAATTGAATGCCGTGGAGAATGGTTTTGAAACGTTTTCTAATTTGGAAGAAAAACTTGTTTTAGGCACATATCCGGAATTATTGCATATAGAGGCTTTTGACGACAAAAAAGATTATCTGAAAGAAATCGTAGATTCTTATTTGTTGAAGGATATTTTAGCCGTAGATGGCATTAGAAATGCTAATAAAATGCGTGAGCTTTTGCAATTGATTGCATATCAAGTAGGTAGTATGGTTTCGTACGATGAACTTGGACAAAGTTTAGGTATAAGCAGAAATACTGTTGAACGGTATTTGGACTTGCTGCAAAAAACATTTGTGGTCTATCGCCTGGGTAGTTATTCTAAAAATCTTCGGAAAGAGATTCGCAAAAGTTCGAAATGGTATTTTTACGATAATGGTATCCGTAATGCTGTGGTTTCAAATTTTCAGCCTTATTCGCTTCGTTCTGATGCAGAAAAAGGTATGCTTTGGGAAAATTATATAGTTGGCGAAAGACGGAAATTAGCGTTAAATCAGAAAAAAAATACTGAGTTTTTCTTTTGGAGAACATACGATAACCAGGAGATAGATTTGATAGAATACGGTGATGGGCAATTGTGTGCATTTGAGATGAAATCAGGGAAGAAGAATCCCAAAGCACCTATTGCTTTTCGTGAAGCATATCCAGAAGCGTCTTTTACTGTGATAAATAGAGAAAATTATCTGGATTATATTTGAATTAGTTGTTTCTAGATTTCTTTGAATTGTTTCCGAAAAAACAAAAGCATCTTGTTTATATTTGCAAGGAATAGAAAAATATATGATATGAATGTTTTAACAACCCCAAGGGAAGTAGAGGAAAGAAATGTAATTTCTGTTCTCGAAATATTTGATATACATGCAAATAAGAGAACTGAGGTTTGTGAGTTTGACGAGCTTATTGAGGCTCCGAATTGGTTGAAAGATGGAAAGACGCTTGTGTTTAATGGACATGGAAATTTATATACCTTCAATTTGGAAACAAAGGAACGTCGTCAGATTGAATTAGGTTTCTGTAATCAATGTAATAACGATCATGTATTGTCTCCAAATCACGATAAGGTTGCTGTCAGCCATCATACAATAGAGGATGGACAAAGTAGGGTGTATGTTATTCCTTTTAATACAGGAGTTCCTGAGTTAATTACTCCAATTGCTCCAAGTTATCTTCATGGATGGTCTCCGGATGGTAAAGAGTTGGCATATTGTGCGGAAAGAAATGGAGAATATGACATATACACTATTCCCGCTAAAGGAGGAGTGGAGAAACGTTTGACTGATGCAGAAGGTTTGAATGACGGTTGTGAATACTCTCCGTGCGGAAAGTACATCTGGTTTAACAGTGTAAGAACAGGATTGATGCAAATCTGGAAAATGAATGTGGATGGCTCGGAACAAACTCAGATGACATTTGATGAAGATAGGGACAATTGGTTTGCACATGTTTCTCCGAATGGTGAATTTGTGGTATATATTTCTTACAATAAAGACGATATAAATCCCGGTGATCATCCAGCTAATAAAAATGTGGAAATAAGAATGATGTCGCCTCAGGGTAAGAATAACCGGACTCTTGTGAAATTGTTTGGTGGACAGGGAACTGTAAATGTAAACAGCTGGTCGCCAGATAGTTCCCGTTTTGCATTTGTAAGTTATAAGTTGAAAGCATAAAAAAGTAAAAAATGGTACAAATATTGCTTGAAGAAAAAGAAAAAATAAAGCTATGAAACAGATAAGAAATTTTATTGGTTGCACAATTGCAGCTACGTTGTTGTTTGTTGCAACAGGTTGTGAAAATGAATACATCACAAAGGAATACTACACAAATGTGTATGGTTCGCAAGTTTCCACGAATGAATATGTTATAAATCCAAGAGATTGGCAGGAAGGTCAATACGATGATGGCAGAAAGTATTTGTATGTGGCATGTGAAAACCGTGATATAACGGACAAAATTATGCAGAATGGTGCTGTGCTTGCTTATATGTGGTTTACCTACGACGTGGAAAGTAATTCCAGCTCATGGAACTTGCTTCCATACGTATATCCTTATTCATATACAAACGATAAAGGTGAGGTTGTATATGTTGGCGAAAATTTCCGCTTTGAGTACGAAAAAGGTAGTGTTGTATTTATTGTAGAGGACTTGGATGGTTGTGTTCCCGATAAAATGGTTGCAGAATCTATTTTCAAGGTTGTTGTAATAGAAAATATGTAGTACAAACTTGTTTGATTTTATAGAAGGGAAGGCGTATGCTTTCCCTTTTTTGTTTACAGAATAACGTGGATTTTCTAATTTTGTGTTAAAAATAATTTGAATGGAATTGTTCGGATGGTATATAACAATTATGTCTGTTGTGACATTTTTTATGTATGGAGTAGATAAGTATAAAGCATCACATAGGAAATGGCGTATTCCAGAAAATACGCTGATAGGATTTGCAATCATTGGTGGAAGTTTAGGCGCCTTGGCAGGAATTTGGATTTGGCGGCATAAAACGTTACATCCAAAATTCAAATATGGTGTTCCTTTTATTTTGATAATACAGGTTTCATTATTGTGTTGGTTGGCAATATAGCACGAACAATTACTATAAAACGTTTTACATATTCAGCATCGTTTACAAAAATTGAAATGTTGTCGCCGAATTTTGTGTGTTTTGCGTCGTTTGTCAATTCACTGACTTTTGCAGGAACATCGGTTGTCTTTGTGTAACTGCTTAAATCAATATCTTTAATATCTTCTTTTTATCGTTTTCTTTTGGAAAAATAATTGGAAGTTCATGGAGTGTTGATATCTCTGTCAATTGTTGAGTTTCAGAGAGTAAAGCAAAAAAGCACAAACCTATTAGGCTAGTGCTTTTTAATGTTTGTAACTTATTGATAATCCTTGTTAAAAAGTTCGTTGACTTTGTTTTGTGCAAATAAATCTCTCTATTCGCTGTCAGGAAGGCTGTTGTAGATTTCTATAAAGATTCTGTCGTAATCAAATGAAGTTTCATTTCCTGGAAGAAACGATTGGGCAAAGGTAGATTTTCCTGCACCGTTACATCCCGCTATAATAGTTAATTCAGGCATTTCCTTTCTTTAGAATGTCTTGGACCTCTTTGCTAAGTCTTCCTTCTTTTTTTCTGATTTCAAACAATTCAGAGCGGGGGATAACAATTGTGTTAAGTTTAAAACGAGCTTTGCTCATTTGTTGAGCCACTGTTAAACCTGATATGAGAATTTTGTTTTCTATACAATGAATTTGTTCTCTAAAATACAAATACTTTTAATTTGTAATATTGATAACAAGAGCGAGAAACGGGGCTCGAACCCGCGACCCCAAGCTTGGGAAGCTTGTGCTCTACCAACTGAGCTACTCTCGCTTATAGTATTGCAAATGTATGTTTTCTTTTTTAAACAAAATAAAACATAGATAAAATATTCTCGGTTTTCATTGAATGGCGCTGTAAATTTTCAGTATACTAATTTGTTCATAAAATAGAAAGTAGCCATCATTCTGTGTTAATAAAAAAACTTGCGTATCTTTGAAAAAAATCTGAATTATGAAAAGAAATTATGTATTCCCGTTTATCGCTTTTGCAATCTTATTTGGTGCTTTAGCATGTGAAAAAGAAAATGTTGAACCTACACCAGATCCAAAACCTGCAGATACAACAGTTGCCGACACAACAGTAACACCTGCCGATACTGCAGTTACTCCTGCAGAGCCTGTTATTAAAGGTTATAATTATTATGGTGCTGAGTTGTATACGAAAGCTACTTTTTTATATGGTCGTTACGAGGCTCGTATGAAAATGGGGTTTGCTCCGGGCTGCATTAGTTCTATGTTTTTGTATTATGAAAATTCATACAAGGGGAATGGAGAAATTTGGAACGAAATCGATATTGAAATTCTTGGAAAAGATTCATTAGGTTTCCAGTCTAATTTGATTACTGGTACTGCCGAAAAACAGGTTACAAGTGAGAAACTACATAAAATTGGTAGCGTTTGCGATGACTATCATGTATATGTGATGGAGTGGACTCCTGAATATGTGGCATGGTTTGTTGATGATGTGGAAATGCGTAGGGATTCAATAAATCATCCTGTAAAGGCTGTGGTAAATAAAAAGGATACACTTCAGGATCAAATTGATTATATGAAAAAAAGACAAAGTCTGCGTTTTAATTTGTGGTGGGAAAAGAATACTGGTTGGGTAGGCCGTTTTAAAGAAGATAGAATTCCTATTGCACAGTATATTGATTATGTTGTTGTCTCTACTTATGATGCAGAAACAAAACAATTTACTGAAAAATGGCGTGATGATTTCGATGGCGAATCCTTAAATACGCAGCGATGGGCACGTGGTGATTGGCAGTTAGGACAGGTTAGGGAACGTTATAGCAACGTGGAGATTGTTGACGGAAATGCAGTGCTACGTTTAACAAAAGAACCTATCTATAAATAGTAGAAACTAATGGAAACAGAACAGTTGTCAAGAACTGCAGTGGAGAAAGCAAATGCTTTCTCCCATTTGTTTGGTGCGTTTTTGGCAATACCAACAGGAACGTATGTTATTGTAAAAGGATTCGAAAAAAGCACTGTCGTAGGGCTTTCAATGTGCATATTTACTTTTGGATTCTTTTTCTTGTATCTAGCTTCGTTTTTGTATCATTGGGCAATTAATCCAAAAACAAAATTGGTGCTGCGTCATTTCGACCATGCTAATATTTACATATTGATTGCAGCATCTTATACACCGATATTGCTGGCTGTTGTGGGAGGAATGCTGGGACTGGTGTTTTTTATTGTGATGTGGTTTGTTGCTTTGGTTGGTATTATTTATAAAATAATTGCTTTAGGGAAATATCCGAAATTGTCTCTTGCCATATATCTTGTTATGGGGTGGTCAGTTTTGTTTGTGGCAAAACCAGTGTGGGAAAGTCTTTCTGCCTTACAGATTGGTTTTATAATTGGAGAAGGTATTTTGTACTCAGCAGGAACATATTTCTATTCTCATAAGGAAAAGCCTTGGAACCATGTAATATGGCATTTCTTTGTGTTGGCAGGAACAGCTTGTCATTATGTTGCAATGATTCCTATTGTTCAGTAATTGTGCTATCCTTTTTTTTAGCAAAAATGAATAACGACTAAGTAGAATTACATTATATTCTACGCGAACAGAACGTATGTAAAAGATTTTCCTGTTTCAGAAGTCGCTGTATTGCAAAACGGCCTATTATAAGTGCGTTAGGTAATCCTCCTGGAGTTTGTAGCCATTGTCCTGCAAGATAAAAATTGTCTAATCCTGGAAGTATTCCTGGATGATTTTCTTTCTTAACATGAGGAGTTTGTATAAATCCCATATATGAACCTTTGTAAGCTCCCGTGAATCTGTTGAAACTCTTAGGAGTAACCATTTCTACCGCCGATATTTTCCCTGAGTATTCAGGATAATGCAGCTCAAGACGTTGTTGTATTTCATTAATAATACGTTCTTTCGCTGCTTTGTATTCCGTTCTGTTTTCGTTGTATAGTCTGTTCCAATATTCAAAATCATCTTCGTTTTGAACAATCAGAATTTGCATTAAACTTTTCCCTTCAGGAGCAAAATTAGGCTCGTCAGCGTAATTGTTTGTTATAATAATGGAATGTTTATTCCCTGCAATTTCATAAGGTTCACAGTTGAATAATTCCATCGAAGGCAGTTTGTCTGTTGGGCAGTCAAATGCGAAGTAAATATTTATTTCCGAAAAAATTGGATAATTCTGTTTGTCAGCGTACCATTTCTTAAACAGATCGTCCATGTAGTTTTCTCCTAATATTTTGAATGTAACATCAGGGTCTGTGGCACTGATAACAAAGTCTGCTGTTGTTTCAGTTTGGTCTTCGAATTTGATTTTTGTAACCTTGCGGTTTTCTACAACTAGATTGGAAACTTGTTTTTTACAAGATATTTTCCCTCCTAAAGCAAGATATCTGTCACGCATTCTGTTTGTGATCATGTCGGAACCTCCAAGAGGTAGGTCTGCATTGTCCGATGTGAACATAGAATACATAAAGAATGTTGCCAGTACGTAATATTCTTTGGGAAGATAATTATAGATAATCTGTTGAATAACAGGATTTTTGAATCTCTTGGCATAATCGTCCAACGAGAGTTTCCCAAACTTCGCTGCAACAGGAATAGCCTTAAGCATTTTGAATACAATTTTGAGGTTGTCCCAAAGATTGCGCTGTTCCGATGGTTTTAATGCTGGAATTTGTAATGCTTGGAAGTTTTTTATGGCATCAATAAACTGGTTTATTTCCTCTGTGTCTTCTGGCGCTAAAAGTAGCAGCTCTTCTCTCATTTTCTCCGGATTACGCCAAACATGGGCTTTTTTGCCGTCGATGTTTACTTCCATGAAAAAGTCGTGTTTGAGAATAGCTTTGTCTTTCCCTAATACACCAACATCCTCCCATACTTTGTAAATGTCTGTTTTAGGGTTTGTTCCTGTCATCCAATGAACACAATTGTCAATATGAAAACCTTGGCGCTTCCATGAAGTACATTGTCCGCCAACAACAATATGTTTTTCATAGATTTCGCTTTCCAATCCGCTCATTTGAGCATAGATACCTGCTGCAAGACCAGAAACTCCACCACCAATAATTGCGACTTTTGCCATAAAAAATGTTTTAGGTAAAGATAGTTTTTTTATGGTAAAATAGTGTTGTGAAAAATAAAAAAGCCACTTTTCAGTGGCTTTTTATATAAAACTGTCATTATGAATTTCGATTATTCGAAAACAATAGTTTTATTGTTGAAAACTAATGTCTTGTGCTGAATATGAGACCATATTGCTTTGGAAAGAACTATTTTCTCCAAGTCCAAACCTTTGCGTTTCATGTTCTCAACAGTGTCTTTGTGTGAAACTTCAGTAACACCTTGGGCGATGATTGGTCCCGCATCAAGTTCCGGAGTAACATAGTGGCTTGTTGCACCAATAAGTTTTACACCACGTGCGTATGCCGATTCGTATGGCTTTGCGCCTGGGAATGCAGGCAGGAATGAGTGGTGGATATTGATGATTCTGTTTGTGTAATCTTTTATGAATGAATCAGAAACAACCTGCATGTAGCGTGCAAGAATCACTAAATCAATGTTGTTCTCTTTAAGAAGTTTCTTGATTTTTGCTTCCTGTTCTAACTTGTTTTCAGGTGTGATAGGTAGGCAGTAGTATGGTATGTTGAATTCTTCAGCAATGTGACGAAGTTTTTCGTGGTTGCTGATAATAAGTGGAACTTCAATGTCCCATTCTCCAGAACGTGCACGTGAAAGAATGTCGTAAATACAATGAGACAAGTTCGACACGAAAATTGCAAGACGTTGTTTTGTTGTAGAAAAATGAATTTCAAACGTCATGTTAGCAGGTTTTGCAACTAGTGTGTCAAAATAATCTCCGATTTTTTCTGTTGGAATGTTGAAACCTTCCAGGTCCCATTGCACACGCATGAAGAATTCAGATTCTTCGTGGTCAACGTGTTGGTCCAAGTAAAGGATATTTCCGTTGTTGTTTAAAATAAAGTTTGTAACGGCAACAACGATACCTTTCTGGTCTTTACAGTGAACAAGTATGGTTGCTGTTTGTTGATTTTTCTTTTCCATTTTTATAGGGCGTTAGCCAATTCGTCTGTGATTTCAAGGTTGTGGTAAACTGCACTTACATCGTCGATTTCTTCCAATGCGTCAACGAAATTCATAACTTTTTGTGCTTCTTCCAAAGGAAGTTCCTTCATTGTGTTAGGAATTTGTTTTAATTCTGCACTGTCGATTTCTACATTCAATTCTTCAAGCTTCTTCTGGATTTCTCCGAAAGAGTCGTAAGGACAGTACAATGTTACGATTTCTTCGTCTTCAGCATCAAGTTCGTCCAAACCTGCATCAATTAGTGCGAATTCGAATTCGTCCATTGGCATTGTGATTGCAGTTTTCTTGATTTCAAAAACACCTTTTCTGTCGAAAATAAAAGCAAGTGAACCATTGTTTCCAAGGCTGTTGTTGTATTTCTTGAAAACTGTACGTACAGCAGTGTATGAACGGTTGTTGTTGTCACTCAAACATTCAACGAAAACGGCAACACCGCCATTGGCATAACCTTCGTAAGTTAAAAGTTCGAAGTCTGACTTGTCCTGTTTACCTTTGTTGATTGCACGCTCAATAACATCTTTTGGCATGTTTTGGCTCTTTGCATTTTGAATACAAAGACGCAAACGTGGGTTCATATCTGGATCGCCGCTTTGTCCTTCTTTTACAGCGATGGTAATTTCTTTAGAAATACGAGAGAAGATCTTACTTCTTTTAGAGTCGTTTGCTCCTTTATCTCTCTTAATTTTTGCCCATTTACTATGTCCTGACATATGATAATTCTTTAAATTCGGGCAAATATATAAAAAAGCCTACATTTGTAACTGTTTTGAAATAGTAAAAAATGAAGAAAATACTCCTGCTTTCGGATACTCACAATTATTTAGATGAGGCAATTTTAAAACATGTGAAAAGTGTTGACGAAATCTGGCATTCTGGGGATATTGGTTCTTTGCATCTGCTGGAAGAACTCCAGAATCTGAAGCCTGTTCGTGCGGTATGGGGAAATATTGATGGGCAGGATTTACGGGTACGTATTCCTAAAGTTGAAAAATTTGAATGTGAAGGCTTACGGATTATGATGACTCACATTGGAGGATATCCAGGAAAATATGATTCGTCTGTTTTGCCTCAGATTGTTGAATATAAACCGAATATTTTTATTAGCGGACATTCTCATATCCTAAAAGTGATGAACGACAGTAAGTTGCATCTTCTTCACATGAATCCGGGGGCTGTTGGGAAAACAGGCTTTCATAAACAACGTACAATGATTCGTTTTGAAATTGAAAATGGTGTACCCAAGAATTTAGCTGTTGTTGAATTTAATAGATGGTGACATGCTTGAGAGTCGGTTGGAAATAAAATGTTTTAAAACAGAGTTTAAAGACTTGCTTCAGGTGTTTGCAAATCAAAAACTGCTGCATTATACTGATTTGGAACTCTGTAAAAACGTGGATGATCCATATTTAAAAAATTGGTGCACCGATGCTGAACGTATTTCATTTTCCGGGTTTGTAAATGATGAATTTGTTGGTTTTGCCTCGGCGCATTTGGTGAGAAAGCATCTGACTGCATCGTTGACAGTCGTTGTGCTTGAAGAATTTCAAGGTAGGGGATATGCAAAATTATTGTTGGAAAACTTGGTGAAACATCTTGCTTCAATTGGAATTGTAAGGGTGGAAGCCCAGGTGTGTACGGAAAATGTTGCATCGGCAGCAATGTTGGAAACATTAGGCTTTCAGCGGGAGGGAATTCTGCGGAAAAACTTCCTGATAGAAGGTCATTTATATGATTCTTACATGTTTGCAAAAATAGTGAGGCCGTGAACGAAAAAATCAGTTGATTTCTTTTGTATAACCCTACAATTTAATTTTATTTGCAAAAAATTAAAGAGGATTTTATGCTTGACAGAAAACGATGAAGAACACGTATTTTGATTTGATAGAACAAAGTTTCTATTTCCCTCAGGAAGGATTTGACCTTCGTGATGGTTTCCTAACTTTCCAAGGAGTCTCTCTCAAATATTTAATTGATAAATACGGTACGCCATTCCGATTTATCTATCTTCCCAAAATAGGTGAACAAATTCGTAAAGCCCGAAATCTTTTTAATAAGGCTATAAAATACTATAATTACAAAGGTAATTATGAGTATTGTTACTGTACAAAATGTAATCACTTTTACCATGTAATAAACGAAGCTCTAAAACACAATGTGAATTTAGAGACTTCATCGTCGTTTGATATTGATTTGATATTGAAATTGTACGATGCAAAGAAAGTTGATAAGCATTTGGTTGTAATTCATAATGGTTACAAAACAGATGAATATCTTCGTAAAATAGTTATGTTGCGTGATTTAGGTTTCCATAATACTGTCACTATTCTTGATAGTACCGATGAACTTGACCGTTTGGAAAAAGTTATGGGACGCAAGAAATTGAAAGTGGGAATCCGTATGGCAATCAACGAGGAATCGCAGTCTGCGTATTACACTTCACGTTTGGGAATACGTCCGAATGAAATTCTTCATTTCTACAAACGTTTGAAAACAAAGAAGAATTTGGAGTTGAAAATGCTTCATTTCTTTGTTGATTCTGGTATAAAAGACAGTTTGTATTACTGGGGTGAGTTCCAAAAAGCTCTGAAAGTGTATATAGATTTGAAGAAACAATGTGATACGTTGGATTCTCTTGATTTAGGCGGCGGTCTTCCTATTCGTAATCACATGGGTTTTGAATATGACTATGATTACATTATCGGTGAAATCATAAAGAATATAAAGGAAACCTGTGCAAAGGAAAAAGTTGAAGATCCAAACATTTACACTGAATTCGGTAAATATACAGTGGGAGAAAGTGGCGCTATTATTTTCCGGGTGTTGGAACAGAAACAGCAGAACGATACGGAATGTTGGTATATCATCAACAATAGCTTGATGAATACAATTCCTGACGCATGGGGAATTCACGAGAAATTTATTCTTCTTCCAATCAACAAGTGGAATAATGAATATAAGCGTGTGAATATCGGTGGTATTAGCTGTGACCATTCCGATTATTATAATTCCGAGGATTTGAATCAGGAAGTAATGCTTCCTTCTTATTCTGAAAAAGAAAAAGAACCGTTGTATATAGGTTTCTTCCATACGGGAGCATATCAGGATTCTATCAGCGGATACGGAGGTATAAAACATTGTTTGATTCCTTCTCCTAAATATATTGTTATTGACCGTGACGAAACAGGAAATATAATAGACTACGTATATCGTGAAGAACAGTCTGCAGAGGATATGTTTAATATATTGGGATATAACGAAGCCGATAGAAAAAAATAGTTCCTATTTAGTTTGAATGTTTAGGCTGACAATTCAGTTGACATGATTCCATAAAAAAGCCCTTCAAAATCTTTTGAAGGGCTTTTTGTTTATTACAAGTATAACTAAGCTAATACTGATAAGAATTTAGCTCTTGCACCATTTATTGTACGTACTGCGTGTGAAATAGAAGAGTTGAAGATAATGCTGTCGCCTTCGTGCAACTCTACTTTTTCGTCTTTAATATGAACTTCCATTGTGCCGTCAATCACATACAAAAATTCCTGTCCTTCGTGTGAGCTGAACTGCACATTCTCGTCGCTCGCATCGGCTGTTACAATGAAAAAGTTTGCTTTTTTACCAATAAAATCGGAAACTAAAGCTTGGTATTTATACCGTTTATGGCGTTCAACGCTAACTCCGTCACCACGTCGTGTTACCGTATAATTCGATTTTTGAGGAGCTTCTCCTGTTAAAAGAATTTTTACGTCAACCTTATACAGATTTGCGATCTTTAGGATTGAACTAACTGGAATATCTATCTTACCAGATTCGTAATCTTGATATTCGTATTTATTGATGTCTAATGCTTCTGCCGCACCATCTGCCGAATAGCCACAAGCTTCACGGGCTGCAACAATTCTTTCTGCTATTTCTTCTGTTTGCTCTCTCATTGTAATAAAAGTTTAAATTGTACGTCCGCACTAATATAGTAAAATATTTGCAACAATGAAACTATTCATTCGGATTTTAGTTGAGTGGTAACGTATTCGTTTTTTCTCTTACAGCAGATTTATTACGTCTTCGACAATCTGCTCGGCATTCATGCGCATGGTTGCACGGAATTCCGATGGATTGTATCTGTCGGCGAATTCTTTTGTTGCTCCACGTACAATTACTTTCATGTCTGAAGTTCCGTAGAAACGGGCTACTTTTTCACCGAAACCTCCGTCAATCAAACCGTCTTCCATTGTAACTACTAAACGGTGGTCTTTTTTCAATGATTCAAGTAGTTCCAGGTCCAAGCCAGTGATGTAGCGTGGATTGATGATTGTTGCGTTGATTCCTTTGCTTTGTAATAATTCAGCAGCTTTTTGTGCTTCAAAGAATTCATTGCCTAATCCGATTATTGCCACACCGTTACCTTTTTTATCCACTCTGAATTTGTTAAGGTCAGAGTAGCCTTCTGCCACTGGTTCGTCGGTGTGCACAACGTTCATTGGAATTCTGATTGCAACCGGATGCTCGTTTTGTTCTATGCTCCAGTCAACCATTGCTAAGTATTCTTCGCAGGTTGTTGGTGCCAGATACACCATGTTAGGAATATTCGCCATTAATGGAATATCGTACCAGCAGGTGTGTGTTACGTCTGTCATCGACGACACGCTTCCCCATGAAACTAATATTGTTGCCGGGTTGTTGTTTACGCACAAGTCCTGCTGCAGTTGGTCGTATGTTCTCTGCATGAAAGTGCTGTGTGTGCTGAAAACTGCATGAGCACCGGCTTTTGCCATACCCGAAACCATTGCAACTGCCTGTTCTTCGGCTATGCCACAGTCAACAAACTGTTTTCCGGCCTGTTTACGGCGTGCTTCGGTGAATCCGTAGGAAGTTGGAACTCCTGCTGCAACGCAAACCAATGATTTGTCGGTTTTCATTTTTTCAAGTAAATGTTCGGCAATAATAGTACCGTAGTCTTCGCCGCCGCCTGCAGGTGATTCTCCTGTTTCAAGATTGAAAGGAGAGTGCCAGTGCCAGTTTTCTTTGTTTGCTTCTGCCGGTTTGTATCCTTTTCCTTTTAGTGTGTTGATGTGCACAACAATAGGATGGTTGATGTCTTTTACTTTTTGAAATGCTGCAATTAGCTGCTCAATGTTGTTGCCGTCTTTCACATAGATGTAGTCTAAATTCAATGCACGGAAAAAATTGTCCTGTGCTTTGCCGTCGGTTTCACGCAGTTTTCTAAGACCTTCGTAAAGACCTCCGTGGTTTTCGGCTATGGACATCTGGTTGTCGTTCACAACAATGATGAAGTTGCTCTGTAGTTCTCCAGCAACATTCAGTCCTTCGAAAGCTTCGCCGCCGCTTAGGGAACCATCGCCGATAATGGCGATTACATTCTCTTTCTTCCCTAACACATCACGGCCTTTAGCCAAACCTGTTGCAAGGCTTACCGAAGTGGATGTGTGCCCGATAATAAAGTGGTCGTGCTCGCTTTCCGATGGTTCGCTGTAGCCAGAAATTGAGTCGTATTTTTCTTCATTTAAATATGCTTCGGCTCTGCCTGTAAGCATTTTGTGGGGATAGGTCTGGTGCGAAACGTCGAAAACAAGCTTGTCGGCAGGCGAGTTGAACACATAGTGCAATGCAATAGTTGCCTCAACAAAACCAAAGTTTGGTCCGCAGTGGCCACCGTGAACGCTGGCACGTTTGATTAAAGCTGTTCTCATTTCTGCAGCTAAAGCCTGCATTTCTTGTATGTTTAGTTTTTTTACGTCCGAAGGACCTGAAATATTTTCTATGTACATGATTTTAATTTTTTACAAAAATAATCATATTTTTTTATTGTTTGAAAGGAATGGTTTGAGCCTGGTTTTAACCCTACTTAGACCCAACTTGGTCCCTACTAAGCGGTAGTGAATTTTTAGATTTTTTTCGGTGTTGTCAATTTCTTCTTTCTGCAAAAAAAAAGGTAGGCTAAAAACCTACCTTTTTAATTCTATTGTAGTTTGATTATTTAATTGTAATTGTTGCATCAGAACTCATTTTGATGTAGTATCCTTTGCCTGGAGTTAATTTTGTTTGAGCTGATTTCAAATCTTTTAACTCAGTGTATTTTGATAATACTGTAGAAGCAGTTGCTTCTGTTGCTTTTGGATAACCTAACAAGTTCCAGCCTGCTTTTAATGCAATTGTTGTAGAAGTTGGAGCAACACCTTCTGTTGAAAGTGTGAATGCGTTGTCAACTTTTACTAAATATGCTTCACCATATTTTAATGTTGTTAGGCTTTGCAATTCTGCAGCTTTGCCAGGTTTGTAGAAGCCGTCGTCATTTTTAATGATAGAAACATTGCTGATGTTTGTGCCAAATACATTTGCAACGCTTGCGTCTTCAGGTAAAGCATAGAATGAAATCAAGTTCCACCCAACTGTCAATGCTATAGTTTGTTTTGTTGTAGCTTGTAGGGTAGAGAATGATTTTTCAGCACTAAGATCAGATACGTTTTCAGCTTCGTCGAATGCGCTTACTGTAATAGTGTATTCTGTATTAGCAGTAAGTTTTGTTAACTCATATGTGTTTGTAGTAGCTGTACCGACTTTAGTTCCGTTTACAAACACATTGTAACCTGTTACTGCTGTATTATCTGTTGATTTAACCCAAGAGATAGTAGCAGATGTTTCTGTGATATTTGAAACTGTAATAGTGCCTGGTGCAGTTGGCGCTTCTGTATCTCCGCCACAGTCTGCGTTAGGATCTATTATAGCAAATACAGGAGTTCTTGCGCAACTTGAACCAGATGAAATTTTCCAATTACATAAAGCAGGGAATGCAAAGTTAGAAGCCTGTCCGTTTGTCGCACCTGTGAATTTAATGATTGATTGGTCTCCTTGGAATGATGAGTAATTTACACCATTTTCATAGAAACCAACAGCTGCATTTGATGGTTTTATGTTTAATTGGTAGTTTCCTGCTTTTGTGAGTGTAATAGGATTTTTCTCGAATGATAGCGTTAACCAACCTGTTCCTGAAACGTTGGCTGTTGTTGTTGCTGTTGTTTTTGCATCGCCTTCTATTGTTGCAGTGAAAGTTTGGTTGCCAGTGCTATATGCACTTTGAATATAAACATCAATACCAATAATTTGCATTGCAGTTCCAGCTGTGAATTTTGCAGAAATTTCACCCCAGTTTACTGCTGTTTTCCCATTGAAATCTGTTGTTTTTGGCCCTGCTGTAAAGCTCATTGAACCTGCATCCTGGACATAATATGTTGTTGTTTTGGTAATGTTAGGTGCGTATGTCGTTCCTGTAGCCAATGCAGTTCCGCCTTCGGCTACGCTATACCATTCGTAGTCTCCTGCAGTTTTAACTGATAATTCAGCTTTTCCTGCGGAACAAATTGTGTCGTTAATAACTTCTGGTAGGTTAGATGTTACGGTTGCTGAAGCAGATTTGCTTGCACAACCAGCAGCACTAATTGTCAATTTGTAAACACCGGCAGTATATGCAGTGTATGAATTTGTTGTTGCGCCAGATATTGCCTTGTTGTCTTTGTACCAAGTGTATGTAAGACCATCTCCTTCAACATCAGTTGAGAATGTAGCAGATGTTTCTTTACAAAGTGCTACATCTTTGCCAATTGTTACATCTGGTAGGGTAGCGCTAACGACTACAGAACCTTTTGTAGTCCATTTGTCTTTTGCTGTTTCTTCCACAACGCAAGTATATGTTCCTGCTTCTGTAACGGTAATACTTGTTTTGCCGTTGTTTGCAGAAAGTAAAGTTTCGCCTTTATACCATTTGTATGTGATTTTTTCTCCTGATTCTAATGCCGTTAGATCAACGACAGCATTGATAGTTGCCTTGCCTGTTCCGCAAAGTGTTTGTTCAGGACCAAGATCTGGTGAAGGATGTCCGAATTTATTAGGGTTGATAGGTGCTTTTTTAGAAACAATGTATCCTAAAGCGCTTACAAGACCGGCATTGTAGTCTATACCACCTTCAGTGATTTCGTAATCTGCAGTTCCTGCATTTTTCAATGTCGTGGGGTCGTAACCTTTACCACCACCTAAGAAACCAAATTGTACGTTTCGAGTAGGAATGTTCAAGTTCTTTCCGGCAGGGTTGCTGTCATCAAGATAGACATTTCTATGGTGAGGGTGATTAAAGTATGTGTATGAACCAGAACTTGGTACAAAACCAACTATGTATGAAAGTTTTGATGAGTTGTTACCCAAAATAAAATCTATGTTGGCATAAATATATTTATCGTAGGTTGTTACTCCCTTTAATTTATTATATAATGCCATTATAAATGCAGCATTTCCGTTGTAACGAAGTGTTCCCCAGTTATCAGAAGATTTATAAATACCGCTACCATCTGCTTTACCGACATAGATGTTCTTAATGAACATTTCCAACAATGCTAATCCATCATTATCACCTAATTTTGCAAGGTTATATGCTGCAATGTCATCGTTGTTGTTGTAACCAAATTGCCAGTTGTGGTCTTTTACTTCGCCTTTATATTTTAAAGCTTCTGTTTTGTATGTAGCATCATTGGTTGCCCAATATAGTTCGGCATTTGCACAAACATAATCATCATACATTCTTGCATTTGCTGGGTAGAAACTACCAGCTCCTGCAGTTTTACCTAAGTTAGATTTTGCGTATGCAAGTGCATATTTTGCGTGATCCAAACATTTTTTTGCGAAATCAGGGTCGAATGGGGCGTATGCTGTTGACATAATCGCTAATGTAGCAGCACAGAACGATGGCATTGAACCATCAGCTGGGTTTTTTGTTACAACACGTGATCCATCGGATTGACCGCCTTGGCTTTTCGATGATTTTGCCATTTTTACCGATGTTACCCATTGTTGGTGGTCGGCATTACCATCACCAACTTGTGAGTAGAATGTAGAAGCATTTGGCGTACATTTTATAAACCATTCGCAAGCGGCACGAACTTCGTCCAAAATATCTGGAATGCCATTTGGTTTACCTTTCTTGCCTTCCCACGTAAAATCTTTTGCTGCACGATAACCAGAGTAATCGTATGAATAGTAGTCGTCGTAACCTTCAGGGAATTCGCTATATCCTTTTATAAGAATGTAGGCAGAGTAGAATGCTGTTTGTCCAAATTTTACGTGGTCACCACAGTCGAACCAACCACCGGTAAGGTCAACGCTGCCATCAGCATCTTTGTCGAAGTCATAACCAACATCATGGTCCATAACCAACCAGTTTGGAACAGAGTGGTCTTTCGCACTACTTCGTTGTGCACCATAAAAACGGGTTGTCATCCATAGTGCTTTTTGGTAGTCTCCAGTAGTAAATGTTTGGCCAAATATTTGTAACGCTGAAGAGATTGCTACTACGGTTAAAAGAATATATTTTTTCATTGTTAATCAGTTTCTTTTTAGTATGACAAAGTCTTTTAGAGTAACCCTAATTTATGAGTTGTCTAAAATCGGTATAAAGGTACAAAATTTTTGTGAATGAGAAAAAAGAAAATGGTAATTGTAGGTGTTTTTGTTCTTTACTGGAAAGAGAATAGATTTTGTTATGACTTTTTTAATAAAAAATTATAAAAAAACATTGTTTTGAAATACGTTATTAACTTGCTAAGTATCTGTTAGTGAGTTTGTTATATTTGTTTTGTTTTTCGAATTGCTAATAATTATACAAATTTTTTTTTGCATGTGTGTGTTGATGCAGTGTATTTGTGTTGAAGGTTTGAGGTAATTTTATCGGGCAGGCCGGCAATGGGCGATCGACGTTGCAGGAATGTTAGGGAGCCGCGGCACTGAGAACCACAATTTATTTATTGTTAATTTTATTATTCATGACGAAAATTACGTCTATAATAAATTTCTCCGGTACTTTGGGCGGAGAGCTTACGGGTGCAAACTATAAAGGAATCCCGGTTTTACGAAAAAAGGCTGTTACTTGTTGTCAGCCAAATACTCAGAAACAGCTTGAACAGCGGCTGAGAATGAAGTTGGTAGGAAAAGTGTTGAAGAACGTTGCTCCATATTTGCGGACATCGTTTTCGAAGACATGCAATGGTGCATCCAAAAGTGTTTGAAAAAGGCGGTTTTGATGTGGTGATTGGGAATCCTCCGTATGTATTATGCCAGCCATTATGGCTAACATCCACATCAGTGTTGAAGGAATACCTTCATGAGGTTTTATGATTGTTGTGTTCATTTTCTAATCTCCAATGTAATATCAATATATGACCGTTTCCCTTCGATGTAGTCTATATACAATTCCTCTGCATCGCGCCCTTTGAGTATGTGGCATTTTCCACAAAGCTCGCAGTTGTGTATGCATTCCCATTCATCGCGAACGTAGTTCATTCGCTCTTCTTTTGTTGATGTCTCGATACTTGGAGGAGTCATTTTTTATAATTCTCTGATTAAATGTTTGATGGCTGCAATAGGATGATACCACATCATGCGAGGACCTGCATAGCGCATAGCTTGACGCATCCGCTCCTTCATGTCCGGCTTATAGCAATGGATAGGACATTTCTTGCAAGTTGGTTTCTTCTCGCCAAACTTACAATGATCCAGACGCTGGTAAGCGTAGTCGAGTAGGGCGGAGCACTCTTCGCAAAGTCCTTTGCTTACGTGCTTCTTCCCATGGCAGTAAATTTCTACCATCTGCCTGACAGTTGTCTTTTCCTGTTCGATGCGTGTCATATAATATTAGGAATTACGAAAACAGGCATTTAGTTTATCTTCCCTGATCTTTTTTGGCTGAGCCTTGCCTGCAAGCACTAGGATTTTCTTGCCATTGCGATAGATGTGCAACTGTCGGCTACGAACTACGGCTGTTAGTTCTTCATCTTCCTGCATTGCTTCCCAGATGGGATAGTACTCGCCTTCAGGAGAAGAGAGTTGCTTTTGAAGGTGTGAACACATGTTTGTTGTATCGATCGTCATTTCTCAAGTATCTTGAAATAGTTGTTCCTGATGCACCATATTCTTATTGCCCATAGAACGAAAAATCCGTTTGAAACTACCTCGTAGATAGTGTTCCAAGGGTAGGGATGTTCAAAGAATAGTTTGGCAATCCACAATCTGAGCTCTTTCTGAAACGGTGCTATCTGGCAGTGTGCGCTTCCGCAGACAGGATCTTCCAGTATGCCAATCTTCTGTGGCGAAGCAAGGAAATTGAAATCTGCATAAACAATAATCTTCTTCATCTCTCATCTTTTGAGCAATTCAGCATCCTGCAACTGTCGACCAAGAGCATCGTCGGCAGCCAGCAGCGTGATGTCCTTTTCCAGATTGAGTGCAAAGAGAACACGCGCATATATGCCCATGCTGACCGTAGGGTCACCATGCTCTACCTTCGAGACGGTCAGACGAGTAACCGTTGCTCTGTCTGCTATATCCTGCATAGAAAAATGCCTACGTTTGCGTGCCAGCATAATCTGTTCGCCCATGATCTCCAGTTGTTGGCTCAATACCCTTGGCATCATCTTTCCAAATGTGTTCTTTCCCATAATTGTTAATTATTGGGTACAATAATAATATATGTTTAGTATAATAAACATTATAAGGATTTTTTATATTATTTTCTATAGAAATGCGTAGAAAGTTTGTTATACAAGCCAATCGCATCTGCCATTATCTCCTCATGGTCAAATGCAAGGGGAGGGAGTGCTTTGATTGAAAACCACTCTGCCTTTGCAGCATCATCCTGAGCAATTACAGAGAGCGGTTCGTCTACGATAGCGAGGTAGGCAATAGTGATTGTGCGACCACGAGGATCTCGGTCAACTTTTGAATATGCTCCAACCTGAACCATGCTGTCTAACCTCAAACCAGTTTCTTCTTCAAGTTCACGGATTGCACATTCCTCTGTAGTCTCATCCCTTATATGGCTCAAAGCCTCGTTGAATCAGTAGCACCTTCGGCTCTTCTTCTTTTGTTATGGCAACAACATCTGCCGTTACAGCAGGTCGTGGATATTTGTATGTATAACTCATATTTACTTTATTCGGTATCTGTATAGGCAGCCTTGGTATTTGTCGAATGATTCACATAACTCTTTTATTTCATCATCAGAGAATTTGTTTGCGTATGCTGACAACAGATACTTAACCTTAGCCTCTGTTTTCTGATTACTGCGTTTAAGATTGAGACGAGGACTTGCATCCTGAATTTCACGAGCAGACTCATACTCGAGCAATACAGGATAATCATCGATGGTTCCCAATGCATCATGTGCCCTGAATAGTTCAGCACATGCCCAAGGACCTTCTAACCGTTCGCCAGTTTCGGCATTATGGAGTTCCCTGATAAGTATTCCTCCGAAATAGCTATCGTTGGATAGGACTGGTTTTATAGACAATTTCTTTTTGTCATTGACAATCCTTTCCACCTTTGTCTCACTTTTGAAACTTAAATCGATTCCTCCGAAATCATTAACATACCATTGCATTGATTCGCAATTTCGTGGATGAGTAATGATGTCCTTGTGGTGTTTGTTGTAGAAGTAGAACTCTACATCTGCAAATAGGAAAATATCTTCACCTTTCCTAATTGCCACGTTCTTGAATAGCATTCCTGCTATCATGTCAAAACGTTTAGAGAGGTAATCGGTATCTGCTTCGGATGTAAGACAAAGTAGGCACTTTAATGACTCCAATATATTCATTGAATTTCTTATCTTTATATTATGATGTTACAAGTTCATTCCTTTTGTCGCTTCTCTAACTCTTTCTATTTCAGAAACGATAGAATTGACGAATTTGACAGGATGTGCTTCTAGTTCTTGCCAAAAAGAATCATCCAATTGCCTATTCATCCAATCCCAACTTATGTAGCCTTCAGTTTCTTGCTTACTATAAACATCTGATAGTTTGGATAAGTGTTTTTGTGCTATCGTCTTTTCTGGGTCTTTCCAGATTCCATTATACAAGTTTCGTTTGTTGTCACTTTCTATTGCCCACCAGCTTTTCTTCCAATCAGAAATCTCAATTTCAAGATCAAAGTAGTCGTAGCTGAATGAGTATGCTTTAATTTTATAGCCTTTCTTTTCAAGTGCCTTTACAATCTTTGTCTCACACATTGATTTAATTCGGCTATTTGTGGCGTTTGACAATAGATCTTCCAATTTGTAAACTTCCTCCCACGTGTCAAGAAGTTCCTTAAGGCTATTTAATTGAAGCTTTTCCATCATTTTGATTTCTAATTGATTTTCAATTATTCTATCTTCTTTACGTAATCCAAACTCCTGTTTTAGATAATCTGTATATTGAATGATCGCAGATGACAATAAAGGTTCAGACTTTACATTATCATATGTGATAATTTCTTCAAGCCAAGGTATGATGTCATCTTTGAAATTCATAGTAATGAATCTGCCATCACTTTTGCTTGTGACTCGAAGAAACTTTTTAGCTTCGTCTGTTAAACTGTTATCCGTTATCTCTTTCGAACCATCACCGGTTAGATAAATGACATAAATTTTGTTTTTGGGAATACTGCAACTTAGAGCATATTTGACATATCGTCCAATTTGTTCTTCCATATCTTTGGCACCCCAAATTTTATTTTCAACAATGATAGCATACTTGTTCTTCTCCTTAATGAATAAATCTATACGATTTTCCTCATTAGAGAGTATAGGGGTGTTGATTTCAATATCAATATTGGCACAACATTTTGATTGCATCATAGATACGAACGATCGTAACAAAGGATAGTTGCCATTGCTTGAATATTGAAGCAACCCTCGAAGGATTCTTGAATTAGCATTTTCATTAGCATGAAGTTCACTAATTATATTCATGCTATACGGCAGTTCATCCTTCTTGGTGTTATATAGCTCGTACAATTCTCTTGCTATTTTCAAGAGAACATCTACGTTATTTACGTTATCTGTTGGAATTGTAATCATTGGGTGATTCAGTTTAATACAAAACAATCTAAGACTATCATCCCATCTGTGCCAGCTTGACCACTTTCAACCATGGATATAGCGGTCATTTCAGCCTCATGAGGAGATGATGCAGATACCTGCAGTATAACTTCTTCTCCAAACTCTGTTGTTATCTGTACATCGTAGAGTTCCATGACTCAAGAGTTTCTTTGACTTGTTTATACAGTTCAATCTTTACTTCAGAGGTTATAGCATTGCCATGAGGGAAGGGTATATTGAAGAAAATAGTATCACATCCATCGACCAATTTACCAAGATTACCATGCTTAACACCCCCTTTTCCCATGTACTCTTTGACAAAATGCTTTATCACTTTGCTATGGAGTATAACAACGACTTTAGGCTCATACTTTATAATGGTTTGCATTAGATCAATGCAATTTCTTACAGTAGGTTTAACCACTGCGCTATTGCTCTCTGCAAGCCCATTGACGAGGTCTGTTACACCATATTCCCAATGGTTTGCATTGACTCTTGAAGAACCAAAAACTTGCTCATCCGCCACATTCATATTCACAGGGACGGTAATTAAACCGGAATCGTATAATTGATTCCAAAATGCAGGATTAGTCGAAAAGTAATGACCTTTCTTGCTTGACGTGTTCGCAGGATTTAACCCAACAAACAAAATGTCTAATCCATGTCTTACATATGGATATATCATAATTACTAAACTATACAATTAAATTAGAAAATTGTCGTATGCCCAATCAATACCTTCCTCGAATGGATATTTGAATGAATTTAGCAAAACGAGTTTTTCTTCTTCGCTAAATTCATTTGTTTCACATTCACAAAATAGAGATTGGGCATGATTCTCAATTGCTTCATCTTCTAGCCCCATTGCTTCAACAAGCTTCATATTGCTAATAAGATTAAGATTCTCTATTAGCCATTCTGCTCCTTGTGTGAATCCTTCTTCAAATTCAAGAACAGCATCTTGATGATTGTGTGAGTCCACAATTGCATTAAATGCGAAAGTCTTGGCCGCATCATGTATTTTGTTTTTTATTTTTTATTTCATCATCCATACCAATAATCTTTTATATCATATTTACCAATTACGGTGCAAAGTTAGAATAGGGTAGTCTCAAATCATGGGACAAGCTTCCAAAACCGTTATTTATAGGTCTTTTTTGTATGTTATATCTTTCCAGTGTATCGAAAATGCAGTCTCAGCTGCATCATCCAGATATTCTTGCAGAAATTTAAACGGGAACGGATATGTCATCAATTCATTCCAACGTCCAAAACCAAATTTTAGCATCCCACAGATTTCAAAGATATGCTGTTCTATGAGCTCGGGGTTCTCTTTGTGAAGTATGAAAATACGACGAGCACGAGGCATCTTGTCCATCTTGGTTTTAGGAGTAATCTTCATAGATTCACTATTGGTTCCTGAAATATAGGAATATGAAGAGTAGGGCTCTCCATCAATACCCTCGCTTTTCCACAGATGGAACCCTATGTATCCACGAAGATAGTCATGAGCAACTTTCTTACGCTTGAACATTGCTACAGTCTCGCCCTCGTTGGTCACTTGACTATATGCTTCATCAATTAGGTTTACGTCCAAAATTGGTATTTCATCTGTATCGACGATAAAATAGACATTTCCATTTTTGACTAATGCCATATAATCTCTTGCTCCACGTATCTTATCATATTCAGAATACTTTAGATTTTGAGATATGAAATTCTCAAAGTCTTCCCCTTGATTATCCAGAGATAATCCATATTGTTTAATTTCAATAGTTCCATGGTCGTCAATCTCCATAGACGCACCATGAACATTTCCCTGATTGATTTTGTATCTGATTGCATTCCATCCAATAAGCATATCTGCCAAAGGCTTTGGCATTACTCTTTTAGCTAAACTATCCTTTACGATGAGTTCAATGAGTATTCTTCTTACTCTGAAGGTATCAAGCAAATCCAGTTTTTCATCTCCATAATATGTGATATGCTGGAGAGCATTACCGTTGTTTAACATTCTTACCATGGACTGAGAATACAGAGTTGCCTCAGATTCTTCTTCTTTTGGTTCGCATAGTTTGATTATTATGTCGTCCGGAGTTGGCTTTTTGGGAAAAACAATATGCCCACTCATAATTTCTAGAGCTTCATTCTTGAAGTTCTTGATGACCGACTTAGATCCACTTGTTTGAAACGGATCTTCAAATGAAATGCTTCTTTCGGCAAGATACTCCTGTATAAGTGCCAAGATTCCATCTTTGGTTTTACATTCATCATAATGGATGACCTGGGAATCTCTGAAATTTACCTCTATTATTCCTTTGAACGCATCATTAACAGATTCTATTACTTGCCAGATAACATACAGTTTTCCGTGAGAATAATCTTCTACATTAAACGGCCAATAAGGAACTAGGTTTTTATTGTCATTGAAATTCTTCTTTTGAATGAAAAGCTTCTTAAGGTCGTATTCGCCATTTTTCACGCTTTTAATGATTATCGGCTTTACGGCTTGACCTGACCAATAATCACCATCAAAATCTTTGGCAATCTGAAATGCACATGTTCTGTGCTTTAACAACTCTTTTTCGTTGAAAGGATTAGAAAATGATGTCGTCCGAGCCGTCAGATTCATGTATTCATTAACCTCTATTTTTAAGCATACAAGTTCTTTGCGACTCTTGCGAGCCCCAAAATTCTTGTCATCGCAAACAAGTAACGAACCATCGTTATACATCATGTTGCTATTCTTTTTCTTTCCCAGAGAATTTATAGCCAAAGATGCAATGATTCTTTGCCGCACTTTATCTTCATACTTTTCGAGGGTGTTATTCCAAGCTTTAACGTCGTTATATGCTCTAAGACTGTTAAGAACTTCATCCTCTTTTCCTTTTGTGGTTAATATGAAGAACTGAACAGATGGGAAATGTTGAGCACCCCATCTGTCTCTGATTCCTGAGACAGATATGAAAGGGACATCTCCAAATTGTTCATAAGCCAGGTTCTTATGTTCTGGGTCAGTACTATAATAAGATACGATGGAGTATTTTGCAAAGAACTTGTCTTTATCCCATGAGACTTCGATTCTATTCGTTGTGATAGGAAGACTCTTTATGTAATTATCATCTAATACTATCCTTGCCATTATCCAATAATTTTTTTAAGTGTATCAATTGCACTTTGGATGATGTTGCCATCATTGTCAATTACTCCATGAATCTCAGTTACTGCATCCATGGACTCACCAGGAAGCTGCAGCATATTAACTGTAATGAGCTGACATCCCAATCTTTCACGTTTAATCTTGCGTTTGTCTTTAGTAGCCAGTTCACCTTGTTTGTCATTGTGATCAACAAGTGGATTCATGTTTTTTACATCAAATGCTATCTTATACGTTCCATCAGGATTACAGATTACAAAGTCTGCCAACTCATAGTCGCGACCTTCAAGGTGTTTGAAATCCTCCTCTTGGCAATTAGTGTATTCTAACACTATTGCCTTGAAAGCTTCTTCGCCTATTTCACCAGCGTAATCTGTCTTCAATATCTCTGGATGAAGAATTAAACCACCTGGCTTCCAATCTGTAGCATAACCATTTGCTTCAAAGTGTTTTCGAATCACATCATTCTTCATCAACACATCCAGTCTTACAGTGGATGGTGAGATTGGTTGAGTATATGGTCTACCCTTTCCCTGGGGGCAAATGTCATTACTACGGTTTGGGTCAAAAGAGAAGAAGTACTCGTTGTTCTCATTTCTTTGCCAATTGCCATAGCATTTGCAGATGAAAGTCAAGTATTTATCCTCTTCAACTAACTCGCTATAATCACTGATGACAGGTTTTTTAATGATAGTTTGCTTGTAGCTTTGATTCATTAACTGGTTTATCTGTACATTACGAGGTACAGATGTGCCTTCCTCAACATCGTCATCGTAATCCTCTTCTCTATCTGGATGTGGAGTATACCGGAGAGCAATACTGCGCATTCTATCGAGTTGCCTTTTTGCATAATTGGCATTGTTACATCTGACAATTTCTTCGGGATTAGCTGCAGATGGAAGTTCTTTCGGCATTGAAAGGATGTATTCAGCGAGGGTACGGAACTCTTTTGTGAGAGACTTCTCTAAGTTGTCTCTGTCAAAATACTTAGCCATATCCATATCAAACAGAATATATGTAGTATGTGGCTTGTTCCTTGTACGGCACAATCGACCAACAGCTTGTTCAACAACAGTCTGTGCCCATGCTGCCTTGTCTTTTGCTATGCCAGGATTGTTCTTGTCGCCAAACCAGAAATTGTTCGACAGAGCTCTACATAGCCATGAAGCAACTTCGTTCTTTGAAAGACAACCACGTTCGTATAGCATCATCAGGGAGAGCATGGCATTATATAGGCTTTTCTCGAACGTTGACTCATTGCCATCCTCGCTCATCATCAGATATGCACTTGGACATTGAACATAAACGGCATCCCAGTCTTTCTTCAGTTTTTCATCATTTGTTTCCCAATTGTCGCCTTTGACAAAATCAAGCCCCTCGGGAATCTCATACTGCATATTTGCACCAGCTTTGAAGCTTGCGTACGCAGATACCAGCATTATTTTAGAATCCTTGCTTTCGCTAAGTTCTTTGAGAATAGATCCTTCAACCTCTTCCCAATCCTTGGAGATTCTTATATGGTCATTTGTCCAATCTGTGGGAAGTTCATCTTCAAACGGAGTATTCTGGTACTTGTACGAGCCATCTATCAGACAGCTTAAAACGTTTGTCTGTAAAGGATCACCGTTCCTGTTTTGGAAGAAGATCATACTTCTTATGTCTTCATGGTTAATAAACCAATGATAGGCTTCAATAAACTGGAACAGTCGATAAAGTGGGAAGGATATACTCTCTCCTTCCTTTTTTGATTTTATGAGTTCTCTTCGAGTCAACTTGAACCAACGCTCATCAAGTCCTTCTTCGCGTGCCTCTTTAGAGAACATCATTTTATACTTTTCAGGCAGGAATGTTTTTTCATCCCTGCTATCTTCGAAAGTATAGTGTTCAAGTGCTTTTATTTCTATTTGATGTTCTACTGGGTATGTATGGGAAACGAGATTGTCAAACGTCTTTCTGTCATCCTCAGACAAAGCGTGAACATTATTACCGACACTCTCTTTGAGGTATTCTATGTCGCAATTACTGATTACAGACGAGCTTGAAGCCGTGGCTGAACACAGCACTACAGAAGTGCCCTCTGTTCTCAATAAATCGAAAAGAATCTTCTCAGGTGTAGTTGAAATCTCTCGACAGGAAAGACGTACTCGATGCTGGTTGTCTCGCTCGTCCACTTCCTCCTGATATAACTGTACACCTTGTGAATAAACAGAGTAATCTGGCAGTTTTAGCTTTTCTTCTCCCTTATTGATAATCAGATTCTTTCTGTTTGTCATAAATTCAAAGAGCTGCTGCTCAAATTGATATTCCGAGTTTGTCTCAAAACGTGAGAAAAGAGTATGTATTTCTCTTTCACGCGTTGGATAACCTAAGTAGTGATTCTTAGGCAACTTGTTTGCAGACAGTTCATCCTCTGTTCTTTCGAAGTCTTCCACACTTTTCTGGAATGCCTCATTGACAACTTTGCTTAACTGTGCTTTAATGGCAGTGGTGTTACCTACAATCAATGACAGGAACTTGTCCATTGGCACAACGTAGTCAAACATTCGTTTTAGTTCGACATCATCTTCGGCATGATGTAATTTGAACTGTTTCTTTCCTTTGTTGTAGCATATAAAGGAATGTGATTTGTCGTTGGATTTGGAAACATTGAGTTTCAGAGCAGGACCAGAGAAGAATACTCCTCGTCGATAGTCCTCAAGGTCTTCTATGTCACCCAAGAAAATATTCTTGTATGGCTCTGTATTTCCTAAGGTCTTTTCCCAATTCGTTGAGATGATGTTATTTGCCTTGTTCAATGAATCATCGAGTAAACTGCCATAATATTCATCTGAAACATGGTCAGCCATATCTATCAGCTGTTTATACTGTAGATAACCATTATAGCCCTTTGAAAACCTATTCCTTCCTCCTGAACTTTCAATTGCTTGATCGATGATCGCATTGCGCATTGCAATGGCAGCTTGGTCAGACTCATCTAATAGAATAAGAGTCCTTCTCCCTTTTTCTGTAATGTCATGAAGACTGATTTTCTCACCCAGAATAGGGTCTATTCCGTACATTGCCTTATGTACGGTCATGAGGAGCACTTTTTTCTTTTTATAGTCAACCTGTGGATAGACTTCAGCCAAAGATGGAAAATCTCGTAGGACTTTCCCAATGTCAAGGCGACTTCCTTTTTTCTGGCGGTTGTATATCTTTTTATATAACTCGAAGAAGTTTCTTACGTCTCTTCTGAGTTTCGTTTCTCCTTCTGTTATCTGAGTTTGAATAAAATCGTTATTGTTGTTTCCCTGAGTAAGAATCAAGTTTTTTACACCTTCATAGGTCTTTTTGATTTTACTGCAGGCATATCTCAATTCATTATTGCTTCCTTCCGTATTCATCTCACCGATTCTGTGGTCAATCTGATCAATGAATTTACGAAAAGAATCTGTATCAATAGCGTTCTTGATTACCTCTGCATTATTTTCAATAACCAGCTTTTGGTCATCTTTGATTACACTATCTGGCGAATCAATGAACCTGTCAATTTCGCGATTCATGCCTTCTACCAACTTATTTTGAACGCAAAGAATAACTATACGGTCAAAATGCTTAGGATAGTATTCACATGTCAGTTTTCCAATCGTATAAGACTTGCCTCCACCTGTTGCTATGTCGCAAATGTGGAGTCCCGGCGTGACATATTCCTTGAAGATCGCTTCAACGTGTTCACTAAGTTGTTCTTTATATGATTTAGACATAATCATAATAGAGTTTACAGAAATTTTTGTGCAAAGGTAAAATAGGGTAGTCTCAAATCATGGGACAAGTAACAGAAAAATATTAGCAATACTAATTTTTATCTATGACTTGTATACATTCTTGATAATACGAATATCTACAATTAACACTGAAAAAATACTAAGAAAAATTGATAAAATTGCAAAGAAACGCAATAAAATCGATGATTTTCGATAGAAATTTAGAAGCTGTTTTGAAATTATTTTAAAAAATATATAATTATTTAGTTATCAGTTGATTAATTAAAATATTCTCATGACTTTATAAAAATCAAAACAATAAAGTTATGAAGCAATATTCAATCAACCTTAGCGATAATCAGTGGCAATTTTAAAAAATCATCGGTTCGCAAGAACGAAAAAGAAAGTATTCGTTAAGAAACATTTTAAATTATACTCTTGCCCATCTCGTATGCTTCCTGCATGGCTCAACATGGGATGTTGTTTGTCGGTTTTAGTGCTATGAATCGTGGTATTTCAAAACTTTCAGCCTTTTTTGTATCAATTCAAGATACGCGACCTTCATCTCTTCGCTGAGGAAAGAGTTGCTATCAAGTCCTCCCATGTAGGCAGAGCTTTGTGCATATTGTCAATGAGCCGAAGGGTGATGCGTTTATTCCTCATTGAACCTTGGCGTTGCCACCAATGTATAGTTAAACAAATCGAGCAATTGGTTCACCTTGTCCATGCGTAGCGTAGGTTTACCTTGCTCCAATTGGCGCACAAAGTTAAGGCCAACACCCGACTTCATGGCGAGTTCCTCCTGCGTCAAGCCGTATTCCTTGCGCA
>JAKSUA010000024.1 GCA_024409235.1 Bacteroidales bacterium
TCATAAATCCAGCTTTGATTGAAAGTTCAATTTCGTTTTTCAATTCTTCCAAAGAACCGATACATTTCTCTTCTGATTTATCTTCGCTCAACCAAATTGGAAGAGGAGTTCCCCAGAAACGAGAACGGGATAAGTTCCAATCGTTCAAGTTTTCCAACCATTTACCGAAACGGCCAGAACCAGTAGAAGCAGGTTTCCAATTGATAGTGTTGTTCAATTCCATCATACGCTCTTTGCGTTCAGGACTTTTAATGAACCAGCTGTCAAGAGGGTAGTAAAGAATTGGTTTGTCAGTTCTCCAACAGTGTGGATAGTTGTGTACATGTTTTTCGATTTTGAAAACCTTATTTTCGGCTTTCAATGCCATACAAATACTTACGTCAAGTGTTTCGTCTTTGTCGGTTAATGTTGCGTCGTATGCGTTTTTTACATAGCGACCAGCAACAGATTTGTATGCTTCAACATTTACATTTGACTTAACAAAGTCAGCATCCATTTCTTCCACAGGAATCATACGACCTTGTTTGTCAACAAGAGGAGATGTTTTTCCGTTTTTGTCAACGACAAGCATTCCCGAAATACCAGCTTTTTTAGCAACAAAAGCATCGTCAGCACCGAATGTTGGCGCAATGTGAACGATACCGGTACCATCTTCTGTTGTTACATAATCACCTGCAATAACTTCGAAGGCTTTTCCGTCAACTTTTACCCATGGTTGCAATTGTTCGTATTGTACGCCAATAAGTTCACTTGCAGGAATTTCTGCCAAAATAGTATATGGGATAATTTTGTCGCCAACGTTATATGCCGCGAAATCAGCATTTTCACCATCTTTATGGAAATATGCAGTAACGCGGTCTTTAGCCATAATGGCTGTCATTGGTGCGCCAGTGTATGGGTTGAATGTTTTAATTTTTACATATTGGATTTTTGGACCAACACAAAGTGCAGTGTTACTGCTTAGTGTCCATGGAGTAGTTGTCCAAGCCAATATATATAAATCAGTTTCTACGCCTGCAAATAACGACTCACTTTTTGCATTGCGAACAACTTTAAATTGTGCAGTACAAGTTGTGTCTTTTACATCGCGGTAGCAACCAGGTTGGTTTAATTCATGAGAACTTAAACCCGTACCAGCAGCAGGAGAATATGGTTGGATAGTATATCCTTTGTAAAGGAGTCCTTTTTTGTACAATTCCTTCAATAAATACCAAAGTGTTTCGATGTATTTATTGTCGTATGTAATGTAAGGGTCTTTCATATCAACCCAATAACCAATGCGTTGTGTAAGATTTTCCCATTGGCTTGTATATTTCATCACATTGTTACGGCATGCGTTGTTATAGTCTTCAACGCTGATTTTTGTACCAATGTCTTCTTTGGTAATGCCAAGTTCTTTTTCTACACCAAGTTCTACTGGAAGTCCGTGAGTATCCCAACCGGCCTTGCGGTGAACTTGAAAACCTTGCATAGTTTTATAACGGCATACAGAATCCTTGATGGTACGAGCCATTACGTGGTGAATACCAGGAAGACCGTTTGCCGATGGAGGACCTTCGAAAAATACAAATGATTTGTGACCTTCACGAGTTGACACACTTTTGTTAAATGTGTCATTATCAATCCATTTCTGTAGAATATCTTTGTTGACCTGAGATAAATCTAACCCAGAATATTCTTTAAACTTATCACTCATTGTAAAAAACGTTTTTTAGTGGGGCAAATATACTTTATATTTAAAAGGATTGTATGCCACAAAACTCTAAACTTATTAAGAAAAAAGACGAAAGTTGTTGATAAGTTTTTGAAAAGCTGAAAAATCTGTCGTTTTGTTGGCTTGAATGTTTTTGTGAATCTTTAATTGTTGAAAAACTTATGTAAAAAAAACAAATAGGAGGGCGTTTTCGTTAATTAGATTTTATCTTTGTAAAAAAATCAAATATGTCTCATTTACCAACATTAGTTTACGATTTAGCCCTGATTTTGATAATGGCTGGTGTTGTAACGTTGCTGTTTAAAAAACTGCAGCAGCCGTTGGTGTTGGGGTATATTGTAGTTGGAATAATAGCCGGGCCATATATTGATTTGCTTCCTTCGGTAACGGACAAAACGAATATCTCAACTTGGGCGGATATTGGAGTGATATTCCTGCTGTTTGCATTAGGATTGGAGTTCAGTGTGAAAAAGTTGATGAATGTAGGCGCTTCAGCATTTATAACTGCATTTACCGAAGTGATTTCTATGCTTATCATAGGTTTTATATTTGGAAAAATTGTTGGTTGGGGAAATATGGAAAGTTTGTTTCTTGGGGGAATGTTGTCCATGTCGTCAACAACAATAATAATAAAGGCTTTTGATGATTTGAATGTGAAAGGGCAAAAATTTACCGGTGTTGTTTTTGGAACTCTTGTTGTAGAAGATATTGTCGCAATTTTGATGATGGTTCTGCTGCCAACAATTGCAGTTAGTCAGCAGTTTGCCGGTTTCGAAATGATAGAGAGTCTCTTTAAGTTGGGCTTTTTTATGGTTCTTTGGTTTATTGTGGGAATATTTGTTCTTCCTTCATTCTTTAAGAAAGTAAAGCCTTTGTTGACAGATGAGATGCTTTTGATTATATCGTTGGGATTGTGTTTGGGAATGGTTGTTTTTGCAGTTCAAGTTGGTTTTTCATCTGCTTTGGGAGCTTTTATGATGGGATCAATTTTGTCAGAAACATTGGAAGGACCTAAAATAGAACATTTAATAAAGAGTCTGAAAGATTTCTTTGGAGCAGTTTTCTTTGTGTCTGTAGGAATGTTGGTCGATCCAAATATTTTGTTTGAATATTGGGGTACTATATTATTGATAACGTTTGTCGTATTGTTTTTTAAACCAATTTGCTCGGCATTAGGAGTTTTATTGTCAGGGCAGAGTTTGAAAATAGCAGTACAGTCGGGATTAAGTCTTGCTCAAATCGGTGAATTCGCTTTCATTATTGCTTCGGTAGGTGTTTCTACCAATGTGATAAGTTCTCAGATATATCCGATAATTGTTGCTGTTTCTGTTATTACAACTTTCACAACTCCATATTTCATTAGGCTTTCTGATATGGTATATGAAAAAATCCAACAAAATACTTCGAAGGAAATTTTGGAGAAAATAGAGAAAGTTTCTCAGGGAACACGGGTTTTAAATAAAGAAACTGACTGGCGTTTGTTGCTGAAGAAAACAGCTGGACGTGATATTATATATTGTGTAATAATATTTACGATAAATGCGATTGCTTTCCGTTTTCTTGGACCGCTTCTAGAAAATTTTGTGCCAGAAGAGTGGGTGAAGATTATTACAGGTATCATTGCACTGATAGCTATGGCTCCATTTTTACGTGTAATAATGTTGAATAAGGGTAATGTGGAATTGTTCCAGAAATTGTGGAATCAAAATTACTTTAACAAAGGAGGATTGATTTCAGTTGTGATTTTTCAAGCTGGTTTAGCAATTGGTTTTATATGTACAGTTTTAGCAAAAATGTTCAGTATGTCGCAGAAATTGGAAATTTTAGTGGCATTGGGTGTTTTTGTGATAATAGGTTTGTCGCGTCATATTCTACGCAGTTATAATAAAATAGAACGGCGTTTTGTAGATAATTTAAATGGTAGAAACGAAGATGTTGATGATGAAAAAACTCTTAAACACAGTTTTGATACACATTTGATAGACAGAAACATACACATGGCGGAAATGGTGGTTCCGGTAAACTCATCATTTATTGGGAAAACATTGTTGGAAACAAATGTAAAACAGAATTTTGGCGTTACGATAGTGAAAATTATTCGTGGCTCTCTTGAAATTGATATACCGGAAGCATGTGAGGTTGTTTATCCTCAGGATGTATTAGTTGTGTTAGGAAATGACGAACAAATAGCATCGTTTTCATCATTTCTGGACGTGGAAAACAGAAAGTTGGAGAATTCCGTGAAGTCTGACATTACTTTAGAATCTATATGGATAGAACCTGATTCTGTATTGTGCGGAAAAAGTATTTTGCAGTCAGGGTTGAAAGACGAGGTTCGCTGTTTGGTTGTAGGAATTGAACGGAAAGGAAAATCTATGATGAGTCCTCATTATACTATGGTTTTCGAGGCTGGCGATTTGGTTTGGATTGTGGGGGATAAGCAAAAGTTGTATGCTTTTTTGAAGAAAAAGTAATTTTGTCTTTTTAATAAACTTTTTTGCTACGAAAAAAATGAGATAACACATCGTAAATGTGAAAGAAAATTCTATTTTTGCACTCAAATTATTAAATATCGAAAAACAATGGCAGAAGAAATTCAGAATCAGGAACAATTAGAAGAACAAATTGGTGATTCATTGACAAAGATTGAAAAGTTTATTGAAGATAATAAAAAGGTTGTAGTGGCTACAATTGCAGTGGTTGTAGTTTTGATTTGTGGTTTCTTTGCCTATAAAAATCTATATTTGGATAAACAACAGGATAAGGCTTTGGCTGCAATGTTCCAGGCTGAAAATCAATTCCGTGCAGATTCATTCCATATTGCATTGTATGGAAATGAAAATGTAACTGGTTTTGTTGATGTGATTGATGAATATGGAAACACTAGTGCAGGAAATACAGCTTGTTATTATGCAGGAATATGTGCAATGAGACTAGGAGAGTTTGAAGATGCTATCAAATATCTTGAAGATTTCTCTACAAATGATCCAATTGTTGGTCCTGAATCAATTGCTTTGTTGGGTGATGCTTATGCAGAATTAGAAGACTATAAAAAAGCAGCATCTAAATATGAAAAAGCTGCTAAGAAAGCTGATAGTGAATTGTTAAGCCCTATATTTTTGATGAAAGCTGGTAAGGCTTATGAAAAAATAGGTGATAACGGCTCTGCTGTAAAAGCTTATACAAAAATTAAGGAAGATTATAATAATTCTCCTGAAGCAGCATCAATTGAAAAATACATAACTCGTGCTCAATTGAAGAAATAATGGCTACTTCATTAAAAAACCTTTCTGAATATAATCCTGATTCTGTACCAAATGCTTCGGAATTGTCCGTTGGTATTGTTGTGGCAGAATGGAATATGGATGTAAATACCAAATTGTTGCAGGGAGCTGTAGAAACTTTGCAAAAACACGGTGTTTCAGAAAAAAACATCATTGTGAATTATGTTCCAGGTTCTTTTGAACTAACTTATGGTGCTCGTGTCATGGCTGAGAATTATGACGTTGATGCTGTAATTGTTATAGGAACGGTAATTCAAGGTGAAACTCCTCATTTTACATATATTTGTCAGTCTGTATCTTATGGCATGACAGAATTGAATTTATCGTATGATTTACCTTTCATTTTTGGTCTGCTTACGGTAAATACAAAGGAACAGGCTATGGACCGTGCTGGAGGAAAATATGGTAATAAGGGCGTTGAAGCAGCTGTTACTGCTATAAAAATGGCTCTTTACAATTAGTAAAATCTATTTTCATAAATAAAATTTCTATCTTTGTCTTTGTAGGCAAGGATAGTTTTTTTTATGGACGTAGTTATTATAGGAGCAGGAAATGTCGGTACGCACTTTGCAAAAGCTTTGCAAATGGCTGGGGCTAATATAATACAGGTCTTTAGCCGTACAATGAAATCTGCGGTAGAATTGGCTTCAGAAGTAAGTAGTTCCTTTACTACGGATATTCAGAATGTTACACAAAATGCTGATTTGTATTTACTTTGTGTTAATGACAGCACAATTTCTCCAATAATAAAACAGTTGCAAATTGGTGAAAAATTGATTGTCCACACTTCTGGATGTGTTGGTATTGATGTTTTTGAGGGATATGCTTTAAATTATGGGTGTGTTTATCCAGTTCAGTCATTCTCAAAATTTAAGGACTTAAATTATAATGAAATCCCTGTTTTTGTAGAGGCGAACAATGATGAAAATCAGCAGGTTTTAATAGATTTAATGAGGTTAATAACTCCACATGTCCAGATTCTTTCATCGCAACAACGGAAATATTTACATTTGAGTGCTGTTTTATTAAATAATTTCACAAATCATCTTTGTACGTTGTCAGAAATGATGATGAAAGAAAATCAGTTACAATTTGATTTGCTGAAACCTTTATTGAAAGAAACGTTTGAGAAAATTGTAAAATATTCTCCTTATGAAGCTCAAACGGGACCAGCTGTCCGTGGAGATGAGTTTATTTTGCAAAAACATAGGGAACTTCTTGAAAATCATCGTGATATATTAGAAATATATAATGCAATAAGTTATAGTATAAAAAAGACACATACGAAATAATATGATGGTAAAGTTTAAAGAAAAATTAAAAAATATAAAAGCGTTTGTTTTTGACGTTGATGGTGTTTGGACAAATGGTTATGTGTATGTTGATGGAACAGGTTTACAAATGAGGACAACAAACACAAAAGATGGGTATGCAGTACATTATGCCTCAAAAATTGGTTATCCTATAGGAATAATTACGGGTGGAAAATGTAAGTCGGTAATAGGAAGATTTCAGGATTTAGGTGTACATGATGTTTATATAGAAGCTTGTGACAAAATGGTTTGTTTTGAAGATTTCTTAACAAAACATAATCTAAAACCAAAAGAAGTTATGTATATGGGTGACGATATTCCTGACATGCGTGTTATGAAACGATGTGGTCTAAAGGTTTGTCCTGCGGATGCAGCTCATGAGATTAAAGAAATTGCTGATTATGTGTCAGATAGGGCTGGTGGACAAGGGTGTGTGCGTGATGTTGTAGAACAGACTTTGAGAGCTCAAGATAATTGGTTAAGAAAAGAAGCTTATGTTTGGTAATATGATGGATTTCATTCGATTAATAAGATATAAGAATCTGCTTATAATTGTTGCAACAATGTTAGTTGTACGTTATGCATTAATTGGTGCATTTATGCCGTTGCAACTTTCTATTATTGGTTTTTGTTTACTAATTACTGCTACGGTTTGTATTTCTGCTGCAGGTTACATTATTAATGATTATTTTGATGTAAATGCAGATATGATGAATAAACCAGATAAAGTTATCATAGGAAAAACAATAAACCGAAGGAATGCGATGATTATGCATTGGGTTTTGAACATAATTGGTTGTATTTGTGGAGGTATAGTTTCTTTTGGTATCGGAAGGCCTAGTTTTACATTTATATTCTTGTTTATTACAGGTATATTATGGTTTTATTCAACAACTTTCAGTAAAGAACCTGTCCTAGGAAATGTTGTAGTTGCGTTGTTGGTTGCTGCAGTTCCAATGATAGAGGTTTTGTATGAAATGTTGCCGTTATTAGCCTTGCCAATGGATGTTCTGGGCAATATGCATATTCGTTTTGAAGAAATTTTAGTATGGAGTCTTGGTTATACAATTTTTGCATTCTTACTAACTTTAGAACGCGAAATGGTTAAAGATATTGAAGATATTGAAGGTGATCAGACGTATGGAAGAAATACCTTACCGATTTCTTCGGGTATAAATGTAGCTCGTTATTGTACTATAGGAGTGAGCCTCGTAGTAATAATAGCTTTATTTTATGCTCAAGTCTGTAAACTAAACGATGTGTATTCCTTACTTTTCTTAAATATTGGAGTAGAATTACCATTGTTGTATTCTTTGATATGCTTGATTCGGGCAGATTCTGCAGAAGATTATTCTCGTGTAAGTTTTGTTTTGAAACTTGTAATGATGATGGGATTATTATTTTTGATTCCAAAACTTTTTTAGAATGAATTTGTTAGCAGAAAAATTACAGAAATATCACGTTATTTTAGGATCGGCATCGGCAAGAAGAAAGGAGTTGCTGGCAGGATTAGATATTCCTTTTGAGGTTCGGGTAAAAGAAACAAATGAATTTGTTGACAAATCATTGGCATTAGAAGAAATTCCTCAATCGATTGCTGAACAAAAATTTGCGGCATTAATACCTGATTTAACAGACAATGATTTTTTGATAACTGCAGATACTTTAGTGTTTTGTGGTGACAGAGTGATTGGAAAGCCAAAAACAAAACAGGATGCTTTTGAAATGATCCGTTTTTTGTCTGGGAAAAAACATATTGTTGTGACTGGCGTTTGTTATGGAACAAAAAATCATCATAAAGCTTTTCGGTGCAAATCGCAGGTGACGTTTTCTGAAATTTGTGACCAAGATATTTCGTATTATATTGAAAAATATAAGCCAATGGATAAAGCTGGTGCTTATGGCGTTCAGGAATGGATAGGGTATATGGGAATCGAGAAAATAAAAGGGTCTTATTATAATGTTATGGGACTTCCTGTTCACATGTTATATAAAAAGATTGTCAGCTTTAGATAAGATGATTATTTATTCTTGCATCTTGTTTGTATGTATAAAAATTGTAGTTTTGTGAACTATTACTATTTATGAGGCAAGGATTTGCTATATTATTGATTCTATCTTGTGTTTTTGTTTCGTGTTCTCGCACAAAAATGCTGCAAAAACATGCTACAAAAGCTCATATTGAATTTAAAGAAGGACGTCACGACTTTGGAAAAGTTATTTTTGGACAACCTGCTGTTCATGATTTTGTATTTGTGAATACGGGAGTAGATACTTTAATTATAAATGAAGTCCAAAGTACATGTGGATGTACAATTCCAAAATGGTCTGATGAACCTGTTGCCCCAGGTAATAAAGGTGTAATTTCTGTTTCTTACGATACTCACCGTAGTGGTGAATTTGAAAAGGGAATAACGGTGTTTTCTAATGCCGACAATAGTGCAATGTTATTAGTTATTGCTGGTTTTGTTACACCAAATCCAAATAAACAGATACTTGGTGCAAGTAAAACAGTGAAAACAGAACAGAAAGAAACAATTATTTTTGACAATTCGGCAGATACTACAGTTCGAATTGATAGCGAAATCCTTGAAATACAAAAATAAAGATGCCAAGTATATCGGAAAGAGGTTTGTTAATGCCTGCGTCGCCAATCCGTAGATTGGTTCCTTACGCTGATGAAGCAAAACGTCGTGGAGTGGAAGTGCTTCACCTGAATATTGGTCAACCAGATTTGTTGACACCAGATCTGGCAGAAAAGGCTATGCATAATTACACGGGGAAGTATATTCCTTATTCTCATTCTGCAGGAAATTTATCGTTACGTCAGAAATTAGCTGATTATTATAAGAAAATTGGAATAGATATTTCTTGTGATGACATACTGATTACAACAGGAGGTTCGGAAGCTATTTGTTTTGCCTATTACAGTATTCTAAATTATGCAGATGAAGTTATTGTTCCTGAACCATATTATGCTAATTATTATGGTTTTACGACGGAAACAGGAGCGAGAATGATTCCTGTACGTTCTTCAATAGAGACAAATTTTGCGTTACCTTCAATTGAAGATTTTGAGGATGCATTAACTCCTCAGACAAAGGCAATTATGCTTTGTAACCCTAATAATCCGACAGGACATGTGTATTCACAAAAAGAATTATCACAGATACGAAATCTTGTTCGTAAATATGATTTGTTCTTGGTTTGTGATGAAGTTTACCGTGATTTCTGCTATGATAGTGAACATTATTCGGTGATGAATCTAAAAGGTATTGAAGAAAATACAATATTAATTGATTCCTTTTCAAAAAGATATAATGTTTGCGGTATTCGTATTGGAGCTTTGATAACTCGAAACAAGGATGTGATTGCTACATCAATGAAGTTTGCACAGGCTCGTTTAAGTCCTCCTTCGATGGGACAGTTGATTGCAGAATCACTGTTGGATACGCCTCAGGAATTTTTAAATAAATCTGCAGAAGAATATAAGGCCCGTAGAGATTATATTATACCTGCATTGAATGAAATAAAAGGTGTTCATACTCCAATGCCTGACGGGGCATTTTATTCAATGGTGGAACTTCCTGTAGATGATGTTGATAAATTCAGTAGATGGTTGCTTGAAGAATTTGAATACGAAGGTTCTACGGTTATGCTTGCTCCAGGTACAGGTTTTTATACAGGTAAGAAAATGGGTGTTCATCAGGCACGTATTGCGTATATTCTTGAAATGGATAAGCTTAAAAAGGCGGTTGTCTGTTTGAAAAAAGCATTGAGTGTTTATCCTGGAAGAACTGTAGATCAGGATTAAAATGAAGCGTATTCTCTTTATAATAAATCCTCACTCGGGAAGGAATAGAAATAAACGTATCGAGGCGATTGCAAAAGAAGTTTTGCCGGAAAATTTGTTTTCTGTTGATTTTGTCTATACCCGTTATGCGGGACATGCATTGGAACTTTCTCGAATAGGGGTTGAAAAAGGATATGATGTGATTGTTGCTGTTGGCGGTGATGGAACTATTCATGAAGTTGCTCAATCTGTAATTCATTCCAATTCAACTTTGGCGGTAATTCCAATGGGTTCAGGAAATGGTTTCGCAAGATTCTTTGGTATATCATCTGTTGTAAAAAAAGCAATTCAAGTTATTGCAGAGGGAGAAGAAAAGGTTATTGATACAGTACTTTGTAATAATGAATATTTTGTAAATGTTGCAGGTTTTGGATTCGACGCCAAGATAGGGGACGTGTACGATAAAAATTGTGCAGATGCTCGTGGTGGATTAAATTATGTGAAACTTATTGTTGAAGAATATCTAAATTACCCTTTGCAGAAATGTCGTTTTAAAATTGATGGAAAAGAGGTTGAAAAGACGTTCTTTATTGCAAGTGTATGTAATTCCAATCAATATGGTTTAAATGCTGTAATTGCTCCGGAAGCTGATATTTCCGATGGAAAGTTTGAACTTGTTCTTGTAAAAGAAATGCCGGCGTTTGATGTTATTCCAATTACATTTAGATTGTTTGTGAATCAGTTTAATAATTCTCGTCATGTGGAAACTCTTCATTTAGAGGAATTTTCTATTGAAAATAAAGTTCCCCGTCTTCTGCATTTGGATGGTGAACCAAGAATGATGACAAATGATATCACATTCAAGATACAGAAGAAATCATTAAAATGTATTGTTCCTAAAATAAAGGATAACTTATTGAAACAGCAGTTGAAATATATACATGGAAAATTTACCGAATGATCCATTTATGTTGATGAGTTTCATCAATATGAAGCTACGTGATTTTTATTCATCACTGGATATGTTGTGTGATGATCTTCAAGTAGATAAATCCGAATTGCTTCAAAAACTGAAAGATGCAGGATTTGAATATAATGAAGAGAATAATAAATTCTGGTGATTTATACTAGACCAGAAAATCCCATAAATGCTAAAGCTAATAGTCCCGCAGCAATTAGTGAAATCGGAGTTCCTTCTAATCTTTTTGGAAGTTCTGTAAGCTGAAGTTGTTCTCGTATTCCTGCAAAAATTGTAAGGGCTAGTCCAAATGCTAATGAATTTGCAAATGCAAATACTATTGCTAAGCCTAATGAAGTTTCAGAAACAAAACTGAATTTGCTTGGTAAATCTAATGCCATCATTGAAACACCAAGAACACAACAGTTTGTTGTGATTAATGGTAGAAATACTCCTAGTGCTTCATATAATGCATGGGAAACTTTTTTTAATACAATCTCCACCATTTGAACCAATGTTGCTATAATCAGAATGAAACTGATTGTTTGCAGGAATGTAAGATGCATAGGTTCAAGCAAATATTCATTTAATAGGTAAGTAACAAAGGTTGCTAAGACCATTACAAATGTTACTGCAGCTGACATACCAAGGGCGGTGTTTACTTTCTTTGAAACACCTAGAAAAGGACAAATTCCAAGGAATTGACTTAATACAATATTGTTTACAAATACTGCCGATATGATAATTAGGATGTAAGTCATGATAATTCTGTTTTAATTAGTTTTTTCTGATAATAGCAATTAAATATGCAAGCACTAAAAATGCTCCCGGAGGAAGAATGAATACCAACATCATTTGTGGATCGCTAATACCGAAAAGGTTAAAGATATTGTAATTAAAGATTGTTCCAGCTCCTAATAATTCTCTTACTAATCCTAGCAATGTCAAACTCATTGTAAATCCTAATCCCATTCCAATGCCGTCAAAAATAGAATCAATTACACCGTTTTTATTAGCGAATGCTTCGGCTCTACCTAAAATGATACAGTTAACAACTATAAGTGGAATGTATAGTCCCAATTGTTCATATAACGAAGGAACATAGGCTTCCATTAATAATTGCACAATTGTTACAAACGATGCAATAATGACAATAAATGCTGGTATTCTTACTTTATCAGGAATGAGATTTTTTAATAATGAGATGAACAGGTTGGATAGTATTAGTACAAACATTGTTGCCAATCCCATTCCTAAACCATTAGTTCCCGAAGTAGTAACACCAAGGGTAGGACACATTCCTAAAAGAAGAACAAATATTGGATTCTCCTTTATAATTCCTCGTGTAAGATTTTTTATATCAGCCATAGTGTTAAAGTTATTTTGTTGCTCCTGATTCAGCGTCAGTGCTTGCTGTGTTGTTAGTTAATTGATTGTATGCGCAATACGCTTTGCGAATAGTGTTACAGAAAGCTCGAGAGCTTATCGTCGCAGCAGTGATTGCATCAACATCGCCACCGTCTTTTTTTACAGTTGCTTTTTGCTTCTGAAAATCAAATCCTTTGAATTGTGAACGGAATTTTTCTGTTGTCATTTGGTCTCCTAAACCAGGAGTTTCCTGATGATTTACTACAACGGTATTGTAAATTGTTCCGTCTGGATTAAAACCTATCATAACTTGAACTAAACCTCCAAATCCGGAATTTGTGTAGCTTAAAATTGCATAACCAACAATTTCTTTGTTTTTGGTGGCAGTGTAAACATCTAATGAATCTCCATCAACTGCAATACGTGTTTTTGTCTCCAATGGATTATTGTCAAATTCAGAAACAACATTAGCAATAGCGTTAACTTGTTTTTGTTCATGAGCTTTTGCTATAGGATCTTGTGTAACTTGTTGAACCAAAGCAAGCGAAAGACCAGCAACAAAAGTTATCACTAATAGTGATATAACCATATTTTTTAGAGATGATTCAATTTTTGCCATAGTTATTATTTGTTACTTCCGTAAAAACGTGGTTGAATTTTATTGATTAGCGGTGTTAAAGCATTCATTAACAGAATTGCAAATGACATTCCTTCTGGATATGCACCGAAACTTCTGATTATGATTGTAATAAATCCGATTCCTATACCAAATATGATTTTTCCAGTAGGTGTCATAGGTGAAGTAGCATAATCGGTTGCCATGAATATAGCTCCTAACATTGCACCTCCGGAAAATATATGAAATAATGGATTTGCATATATTTCAGGATTTATAAGGAATAATATTCCAGAAAATAAAAACATAGATCCTAGCACGCTTACTGGAATATGCCAAGAAATTGTTTTTGTGAATAATAGGTATAAACCACCTATGATAAGAGCTATTACTGAAATTTCCCCTAAACTACCGCCTATATTTCCAATAAATAAATCTTGAAAAGTAGGTAAGTCAATTTGTGAAATAGTTTTTCCGCTTAAAATATTTTCTTTTAACATTCCAAGTGGTGTAGCTCCTGTTGTTCCGTCAATTGTGTAGTCTTGAACTTTAGTCCAAGTGGTCATTTGTGCAGGAAAAGATATTAATAGAAATACGCGTCCTACTAATGCAGGATTGAAAATGTTGCATCCTAATCCTCCAAAAGACATTTTGGCAATTCCTATTGCAACTAAGCTACCTATTACAACCATCCATAATGGTAATGAGTTTGGTAAGTTAAAAGAGAGTAAAAGACCTGTAATAATAGCGGAACAATCTTTTATAGAACAGTCTTCATTCTTGAAAAGCCATTTGTTAATTGCAAATTCAAAGAAACAACATGAAACAATGGCTGTAATTGTCAAAATTAATGACGAAATACCAAAAACAATGAGAGAAAATATAAATGCCGGCACTAATGCTATCAAAACATTACACATCAGTTTTGTTGTGTTTGTTTCAGATTGATAATGCGGTGATGGTGAAACTGTAAGCATATCTATGATTTTTTCTGTTCAACTTTTATTTTTTTTCCATGGTTGCCTGAATTGCTTTTGCTTTACCTAAGCGGATATAGTCAAGTAAAGGTTTGTTTGCAGGACAAGAAAAACTACAAGAACCACAGGCAATACATTCTGTTATATTGTGTTCTAATAATTCCGGAATCATTGATTTTTTTGCAAGTGTATTTAGCAGATAAGGCTCTAAGCCAATAGGGCAGGCTTCAACGCAACGTCCGCATCGAATACAGTTTTGCTCTTTTTTCCTATGTGCTTCATTTTCTGTCATACAGACAACACCAGAAGAACCTTTTGTAATTGGAATTTCAACGGAACTAATTGATTTTCCCATCATTGGTCCTCCTGAAATGATTTTATCCGTGTCTTCAGGAATACCACCTACAAGTGGAAACAAATCTCCAGTACGTGTTCCTAATCTAACTAAGAAATTGGATGGATTTTTTACACTTGTTCCTGTAACAGTAACAACTCGCTCAAATAATGGCTTGTTTTTCATTACAGCTTCGTAAACAGCAAAAACAGAAGCTACATTGCTTACTATTACTCCAACCGAAGCTGGTAGTTTTCGTGAAGGAACTTCAACACCTATTAACGCCTGAATCAAGTGTTTTTCACTTCCTTGTGGATATTTGACTTTCAATGGAACAACTTGGGTTCCAGTATATGCCGATGCTGCATTTTGCATTTTTTCAATAGCATCGGGCTTGTTATTTTCAATACCAATAATGGCTGTGTTTATTCCTAAAACTTTTTTCAATAATTCTACTCCCACGCAAATTTCTTCTGCTTTTTCAAGCATAAGTGAATGGTCTGCAGTAAGATATGGCTCACATTCAACGCCATTTACTAATATGTGGGTGATTGTTACGTCTTTTGGTGGACTAAGTTTTACACCCAAAGGGAATGTTGCACCACCCATACCGACAATACCGGCTTCAATGATTTTTGCTTTAATCTCGTCTGGTGTAAGGTTGGTACTTTTTATTAAATCAGTTGATCTATCTATTGTTTCTTCCCATGTATCTGTTCCGTCGCTCTTGATGATAACTGTTTGTTTTTTGAATCCGGAAGCATCTGCTATATTATCGATTTTTTCAACTGTACCGGAAATAGAAGAGAAGATGTTTGCCGAAACAAATCCTGAGCTTTCACCGATTTTTGTCCCCGCTTTTACTGTGTCGCCAACAGCAACAATTGGTTTTGCCGGAGCTCCAATATGTTGGGACATTGGAATATATACCATTTCAGGAATGGGAGTAGGTTCAATCTTTTTACCTGCTGATAACTTGTTTTCTTTCGGATGAATTCCACCAATTTTAAAAGTCTTCATACATAAAAAGATTTAATTGTTAGCTTCTGTTGTTGTATCTTCTTTTTTGATACGTGGAGGAAAATTAGTCTCAATTATTGCTCCTGTAGGGCAACCTTCGACACATTTTCTGCAAAGTTTACATTTATTTGGATCTATATACGCTAAGAAATCCGTAACAGTAATTGCTTCGTTTGGACAAGTTTTTGCACATTTTCCGCAGCCAATACATGCGGCAGAACAAGCTTTGCGTGCAACTGCTCCTTTGTCTTTGTTTGAACAACCAACGTAGATTTTCATGTCTTTTTTGTTGGTTTTTCGTAACTCAATCAAATGTTGGGGACAAGCAGATGCGCATTGACCGCAGGCTGTGCATTTTATTGGGTCAACTTCGGGTAATTTAGTTTCAGGGTTAATTTTTATTCCACCAAATTGACATGCTTTCTCGCAGTCTCCAAGACCAAAACATCCAAAAGAGCAAGCAGTGTTTCCTGCATAAAAACTGACAGAAAAGGCACAAGATGAAATTCCTTCGTAATTACTTGTGATTTGCCGTTTATTACATGATCCAGAACATTTTACAACTGCAACCTGCATGTCTTTTTTCTCAATTGTTTTATTAAGAAATGTTCCGATTTTATCCATTGTTTCCGCGCCACCGACGGAGCAATATAATCCTTCTAAGGTAGGAGAGTCAACAAGTTTTTCACCGAACTTACGGCATCCTGGAAAACCGCATCCTCCACAATTTGCTCCAGGAAGCATGGCTTCAACTTCGCCATATAGTGGATTCTCATTGACTTTGAATTTCTTTGCTACAAAATACAATGCAAAACCTGCGATTACACCAATAATGCAAAGAAGTAATATTGTATTGACTAACATAGCGTTTTAATTTTTTATTCCTTTAATAAAGAGTTCTTTTTAACAAATATTTATTGTTTCAAAAGATTTATTCAAAGATAGCCTATTTTCAACGGAATAGAACTAAATAAACATAAAACTTTTTAACCAATCAGCATTTATTCTGTTAATAAAACTGTTGGGCAAATTTATGTTTTTTTTATAAAAAGGTTTAAAGTTTTTACGAAAAACTATTTTGTAATTGAAAAACTAAACTTTTTCTCAATTTTATCTTTGTGATGGTGCAAAAAATAGAAGTAGGCAGTGAGCAAGGTGACAGATATTAGGGATGCAATCAGTTCTGTCGTGAAAATAAGTAATATAAACAAACTTACCATAAATAGAAAAAGCGGTATTATATATGCTAATAATACCGCTTTAGTGCCTAACGATGATTCCATTATTATATTAACTTCCTCATCAAGTTGTATAGAAAGATTTTTCTCTCTTTTTATATGTATAAACTTTTCAGAAATCTCTGAAAAACCACAGATGTTTTTTGCATGACAGTCTCCACAAGCCGATTTTGTAGTAATTGCTACTGTAACCGTTGCATCCGAAATTTCTCGGACAATGCCTTTGTGGGCAATGGAACAGCTCATGCAGAATTCTATCTAAATATAGTGCTTTCTCTGTCTGGTCCCACAGAAACAATCTTTACTGGAACTCCAGTTTCTTTTTCTATGAATTCAATATATGTCTTGATTTCTTTTGGAAGGTCGTTGAAATCATTTGTTTTGATTTCCTGTTTCCATCCTTTGAATTCAGTATAGATAGGTTCTGCGTTTTCCAAATCGTTTGGAAGATAGTTGATTGTTTGTCCTTTATATTTATATGCAGTACAAACTTTTATTGTGTCGAAATCGTTCATTACGTCGATTTTCATCATGAACAATTGAGTAACACCATTAAGCATAATTGCATATTTTAAAGCAACTAAATCCAACCAACCACAACGACGGGCACGACCAGTTGTTGCTCCAAATTCTCCACCGTTTTTGCGAAGAAGTTCTCCTGTTTCATCAAATAATTCAGTAGGGAATGGGCCGCTACCAACACGAGTACAGTATGCTTTGAAAATACCAAATACTTCGCCAATCTTGCTTGGTGCAAGTCCAAGTCCAGTACATGCTCCTGCAGTAATAGTGTTAGATGATGTTACAAAAGGATATGAACCGAATTCAATGTCAAGTAATGTTCCTTGAGCACCTTCACATAGCATTGTTTTTCCTGAATTTAATGCATCATTAACATAAAATTCTGTGTCAAGAATCTGCAATGATTGAATTAGTTTGATACCTTCATACCATTCTTTTTCGTATGCATCAATATCGAATGTGTATTCGTAATTTTTTAGAATGTTAAGGTGAGTTTGCTTACATTGATTATATTTTTCTTCAAAATTATTTAGCAAATCACCTACACGTAAACCAGTTCTTGCGATTTTGTCTGTATAAGTGGGACCGATACCTTTTTTTGTGGAACCAATCTTATTTGCACCTTTTGAATTCTCGTAAGCTTCATCCAAAGCTTTATGAGAAGGAAGGATGATATGTGCTCTTGTAGAGAGTATCAGTGTTTTTTGAATGTCGATACCTTGTTCTTTTAGTTTATCAACTTCTTCTTTAAAAATGTACGGATCTATAACAACACCATTGCCAATTACATTTATTGCGTTTGGACGGAAAACTCCGGATGGAATAGTGTGAAGAACGTGTTTTACATTGTTGAATACCAATGTATGTCCTGCGTTTGGTCCTCCTTGAAAACGTGAAATAATATCATATTTAGGAGTTAGAACATCAACAATCTTACCTTTTCCTTCGTCGCCCCATTGCAAACCTAACAGTACGTCGGCCGACTTAGTGTTACTTTTTGTATTCATTTGTATAGTTAAATTATAAAATTCAAAAACCTTGTAAAAATAGACAAAAAAACGTTTCAACCACGAAAAATGTGAATGTTTGTGATTTTATTTTTTCTCTGCTTAATTGTTTGATTTGTTAGTGTTGATTGTAAATGTGTATTGCTCAACTCGTTGCACTTTTTCAATGTCTTTAATCTTTTGAAGACTCATCATCATTGTGTTAAGCTGCTGACTGTCGTGAATGTATAAATCAAGGTAGGCTGTGAATTCTTTTTCCATAGTTTCTATATGAACTGTTCTGATATTTACATTCAGCTGTTTTGCGATGATTCCACTCATTTCGCTAAGAATTCCTATACGGTCTTTACCTTTTATTTGAATGGAAGCAAGGAATACCTGTTCCTGTTTGCTAATCCATTTAATTCTCTGAGCTGTTTCTTTCAGTTGTCTTTCTATGGCGATAGGGCAGTTGTCTTTGTGGATTTCGTATCCATTTTCTGTTTTGAATCCAATTACTTGATCGCCAGGAATAGGATGGCAGCAGTCTGCTATAGTATAATTTGTTGAATGACGGATGATTTTTACGTCATTGCCTTCTTGCTCTTCTTCCTGTTCTTCCTTGTTTGGAGAAAAACTCCAGAAAAGGATTTTTTTGCTTTTCCTTTTTTGAGTTGCGTATTCAAATATTTTGTCTTTGTTTAAATCTCCAGCGCCTAATTTCTCGTATAATTCGTTTTTGTCAACAACGCCATAACCTTGGACGATTTTGTCAATAACTGTATGAGTTACAGGAACATCTTTTTCTTCAAGTGTTTCTGCTAATATTTGTTGGCCACGCATGTGGTTGCGTTTCTTTTCATACTTGAAGACTTGTTGTAATGCGTTGCTAGCCTTGACGGTAGATATAATCTTAAACCATTCTTTTTGTGGTTTTTGTGATTCCGATGTAAGTATTTCTACTTGATCGCCGCTTTGAAGCTTGTAATCGATAGCTACGATTTTTTGCTTGTTGATACGTGCGCCAATTGCATGGTGACCTATTTCAGAGTGAATCTCGTATGCAAAATCAAGTGCCGTAGCTCCGATAGGGAATCTGTGCATTTCTCCCTTCGGTGTGAATGCAAATAAATCTGTTGCATACAAGTTCATCTTAAATTCATCAAGGAATTTAAGAGCATCTTCATCAGGATTTGTAAGGGATGCTTGAACGCGTTTCATCCAAACTTCGAGCTGACTTTGTTCAAATCCGTCGATATTTTTGTATTTCCAATGTGCAGCAAAGCCGTTTTCTGCAATTTCGTCCATGCGTTGAGTACGTATTTGAACTTCAACCCATGTTCCGTCTGGTCCCATAACTGTGGTATGCAATGCTTCGTAACCATTGTCTTTGGGAGTTGAAATCCAATCTCGCAAGCGTTCCGGGTTAGGTGTGTACTTGTCTGTAATATAGGAATATACACGCCAGCACATGGCTTTTTCTTCTTCAAGCGGGATATCCTGCAAAATAATTCTTACGGCAAAAACATCGTAAACGTTGTCGAAAGAAATGTTTTTCTTCTGCATTTTTGCCCAAATGGATGAAATTGATTTTGAGCGGCTTGTTATACTATAATTAATATTGTGCTGCTCCAAAGTCATCATGATAGGAATGCAGAATCTATTAAGATAATGGATTCTTTTTTTCTCGCTACCTTTTAATTGATGAAGAATGTCGTAGTAAACATTAGGTTTTAGATATTTCAAACACAAGTCTTCCATTTCCATTTTTATTCTATAGAATCCCATTCTATGAGCTAATGGAACAAAGAGCATACTTGTTTCTTCCGCAATTCTAATTTGTTTTTCAGGTGGCATGGAGTCTAATGTACGCATATTGTGCAGGCGGTCAGCCAATTTGATTATGATTACGCGTACATCTTCAGATAGAGTGAATACAATTTTCTTGAAGTTTTCAGCCTGGCCTTCTTTGTTTTTTAAAACACCACGGATTTTTGTTAAGCCATCGACAATCTGTGCGATTTTAGGACTGAACATGGAAGAAATGTCTTCCAATGTTATGTCTGTGTCTTCTACAACGTCGTGCAAAAGAGCTGCAATTACTGATTTGGAACCAAGGCCGATTTCATCAGACACTATTCGTGCAACAGCAATTGGATGCAGAATATATGGCTCACCCGAGCGACGTCTAGTCCCAAAATGAGCCTCGTTTGCAACTTTGAAAGCTTTACGTACTAAAGCAATAGTTTCCTCGTTTTTATGACATTTTGGAGAGTGGCTCAGAAGCTCTTCAAATTGCTTATCTATATTGTCTTTTTCTTCTTGAGAAAATTCACTCATTTCTGTAATATTAACAAACATTACAAATGTACGTTTTTATTTTAAAATAAAAAAGATGAAAATGACAAACGAAATAGAAGCGCTTGAATGCTTTTACGGTTAAGGTGCATGTAATTTGCAGTGCTAGTATTATGTCATATTTTGTCATTAATAATATGTCATACTGGCAAAAAAAATACTTGGCAAAGAAATTGACAAGTAAATGAAAAATTTTAGAGATGTGTACAGAGAATAAAGTTAGCGAAGAAGTTGAAAATCAGGATTCAATGAACGTTGAAGGACAAAATGATATTCAAGAAAATGTTCAGGGACAGGAGCAGAAGAATGAAAATGAAGTAGAGGATACTGACTCGGAACAAGACGAATTGTCAGTTGTTAAAGCTGAATTGGATGAAATAAAGGATAAACATTTGCGTCTTCAGGCAGAATTTGATAATTACCGTCGTCGTACGTTAAAAGAAAAGGCTGATTTGATTTCAACTGCTGGTGAGAAAGTTTTAAAAGATTTGCTTCCAGTTATTGACGATTTAGATAGAGCATTGGAATCAACTGCGACAGCTCAGGATGTCGCAGCAGTACGTGAAGGTTTGGATTTGATTTTAAACAAGTTCCAGAATTTCTTAAAATCCAATGGAGTAAGCGAAATAGATGCGAAAGAACTTGAATTTGATGCAGACAAACATGAAGCGGTAACAAAATTTCCTGCTCCAAGCGAAGAGTTGAAAGGGAAGGTTATTGATGTAGTGCAAAAAGGTTACACTATAAATGGAAAAGTAATGCGTTTTGCTAAAGTAGTTGTAGGTGAGTAATATACTATAGTTATGGCAGAGAAAAGAGATTATTACGAAATATTAGGTGTTTCAAAAACAGCAACAAAAGAAGAGCTGAAAAAAGCCTATCGTAAATTAGCTATTCAATATCATCCGGATCGTCAACAGGGAAAATCGGACGAGGAAAAAAAGGCTGCTGAAGAAAAATTTAAGGAAGCTGCTGAAGCGTATGATGTTTTGAGTGATGACACGAAACGTCAGCGTTACGACCAATTTGGCCATGCTGGTGTTGGTGGTGCAGGAAATGGCGGATTTTCAGATGTGAATGACATCTTTTCTCATTTTGGAGATATTTTTGGCGATTTTTTTGGTGGAGGAAGTTTTGGCGGTGGTTTTGGTGGCTTTGGTGGAAGCCGCGGGCAGGCTGTTAGAAAAGGATCGAATTTACGTGTACGTGTAAAATTGGATTTATCAGAAATTGTCAATGGTGTTGAGAAAAAAATAAAAATTCGTAAAAAAGTAACTTGTCCTGATTGCGGTGGATCGGGTGCTGCTTCGTCGAATGATGTAAAAACGTGTCCTGATTGTAAGGGAACGGGGTATGTTATTCGTATGGTGAATGGCATCTTTGGTAGAATGCAGCAACAGTCGGCATGTCCTCACTGTAATGGTGAAGGTAAAATAATCACAAACAAATGCTCAAAATGTAAGGGTGAAGGAGTAGTTGATGCTGAAGAAACAGTAACAGTGAAAATTCCTGCTGGTGTTGCAGAAGGAATGCAACTAAATGTTCAGGGAAAAGGAAATGCACCTCGTCATGGTGGAGTAAATGGAGATTTGCTTGTTCAGATTTTAGAAGAATCTCATCCTGATTTTGAAAGAGACGGAAATGATCTTGTTTATGATTTAAATATCAGTTTCCCAGATGCTGTTTTGGGAGCAACAGTGGAAATTCCGACAGTGGAAAGTCCTGTGAAAATCAAAATAGAAGAAGGTACTCAGTCTGGAAAAATTCTTCGTTTGCGCGGAAAAGGTATTCCAGATGTAAATGGCTACGGACGAGGTGATTTGCTGGTAAATGTTCAGGTTTTTGTACCAAAAGATGTTACAAAAGAAGAACGAAAACTTTTGGAAAAATTACAGGAGTCGGATTCTTTTAGACCCAAAAATAAAAGTGGATTTTTCGATAGAATGAAAGATTTCTTTGAATAAATAATTTACACACAAGAACATTCAAAGATGAACAAAAAGCAGCTGAAGAAAGCGAAAAACAAGCAAAAGCAAAATCTACTAAGAATGCAATGAAACAAGTTGCAAACAACTTGGAAAAAACAACTCTTGGTGATGTAGCTGCATTAGCTGACTTGAAATCAAAAATGGAAGAAAAATAATCTTTCCAGATTATAAATGAAAAAAGCGTCATAGTTTTTGCTATGACGCTTTTTTTGTGTCCATATTTTATATAATATTGCTATATAAATTATAAAATAAGAAAAGGATAATTTAAAATATTAAATAGGGCTTTTGCTCAATTCTCAATTCGTAAACGACCAAATATTTTGTAAGAGAGAATAAGCAATTATGTAACTCTATGCCTGTGGGCATGGATTATTTGTGCTTGTTTCTTACTATGCTTTGGTCGGCTAACGAATTAACAAGTGTAATGCAAATAATTCAGCCCTTTTTTATTTTCTGAATATTCAAAGAGTTTGCAAGACTTGCAAACTCAGGGATGAATTGTAAGAGAGTAAATAGTTTTGTGCAAGCAAACAGGCAGAATGGAAGTGACAAATATTCACATAGGAGAAATGGTAAAAAAGGAATTGCAGAAGCAAGACCTTACAATTTCTTGGCTAGCACGACAAGTACACCACGACGCCAGCAATTTGAATAAATTGTTACAAAAACCAAGCATGCACGCCGATTTGTTAATCCGCATATCCAAAGCACTCCACCATGATTTTTTTATAGAAATATCGAATCTATTACAATTAGACATTGGGTAATTATTACCCTAAAATTGGGTAATAACAGCATAGAGTGTATGTGGTTGTATACGGTTGAATTATAGATATTTGTGAAGTTTAATTTTTTAAAATTTAATAATTATGAAAAAAGTATTTTTAACTGTGTGTGTTGCTTTAGCAACGTCTTTATCTGTTTTGGCTGGTGGAGGTCCAAATGTTATTTCAACACCAGACGGTGATTGTAACATTTCTCAGCCAATAGGTATTCGTTTAAGTTGTCAGTTGTATGATGGGGCGGGAATGCAATCTGGAATACAATCAGCATTAAGAGAAAGTGGCTATAAGATGGTTATGGAAGCAAAGGCAAAATACATTATTGAATTTTGCTATATGCCTCAAGCTAAAATCGGAGGCTATGATATCAAAGGCTTTAATGCAACTGTAAGCAATGCAGAAACAGGTGAAACAGTTCTTTCTTTTTCTATAAAAGGAACAGAAAAAGATAAGGATGTTAAGAAATTGTTTGTTGAAGCAATGAATGATGTGTTTAAAAAATAAAATTTAAATAGTATGAAAAAAATAATTTTAATTATTGTATCAATTGTTTGTAGTATAAGTTTATTTGCAATTAATAATGCTGATTTAAGAAATGCTGGTTTAGGAGTTCCTAAAGTATCAAATCATGGTTTTTCAAATAATGTAATAGAAAAGAAAAACGTTGTTGTAATAGAAAAGAATGAGGAAGCGAATAATTCTACGACAATCTCAAAGAAGGCTTCAAAAATACAGAAAAAGAAAACTGAGGTAACTTCAAAGACTGTGGTCAAAGTGAAAAATATTGAAGAGAAAGTGCAGAAAAAATCATTAAAGAAAAGTGCGGGAGTCTCAAAGAAGATTAGTAATTCAAATGAGTTTTTTGAAAATTACATGAAGATTGTTTGCATAATAGCTCTTGTTTTGGTTTTAGCTTCTCTTATTGGACTTGGTGTTTATTATTGGGTTATTCTAGGTTGGTTGTATTAATATGCCAGTTGCCTATGGAAGCTGGTTAAAAATCAGAATAATAAATCTAGTATTATTTTGTTAGCCCAAGTAGGATACTATTTGGGCTTTTTTATGCCTTAATTTTATCATTTATAAAAGTAACACATAACCACATGGAAAAAAAAGAGATTTTAGACTATGTTGAGAAAAATAGTCATGAAATAAGTGATACAGTTCTAGCTATTTTGCAAGAACATTTGCCAGAAGATAGTAATCAAAATATGAGTCAAAGATTGGCTTTACGGATTCAGGATCTTAAAACGGATGAAAGTAAGAAAAATACAAGTTTTGAAGGCGTTTTAAAGATAAATGAATCAGTAAGAAAATTATTGTCTTCGTTTTCTAATTTAGATGGTAGAAAGAGTATACATGCACGAAGTGAGCTGAAAAAAAGATTTCCATTTCTAGATTATGCAGAGCAAGTAAAAATTATAGATGCTTTTGTGAAAAAAGGGAAGGATATAGATGTTAGATGGGTTGCGTCATATTTAATTCACGATGTTTATTGGAAAGATGATTATTTGGATACAGTTGTAAAAGTTTGGAAACAAGAATATGATAATTGGTATCTGACCAAATTAGTTGCTTTACGGGCTTCTAGTAGTTGCCTGAGAGATTTTTTAAGAATATATTCAAGTCAACGAGTTGAAAATAAAAGATTTAGATATGATTTATTAGCAGGCCGTTTGGCGGCGGAAGATAGCTCTTTTGTGATAGACAAAAGTCAACTTTCGCCTATGCAATATGTTTTTTGTTGTGCAAAGGCGAAACGCAGCATTAGTCACGAAGAAGCAGCTGCAGGTTTTTATAGTTGTATTCTAACTTCATTCAATCAACTTGGTTGGAATTTCTATACGATAGAATCTGCTATTTGGAATATGAAAAAAGTTACATACTTTTTCAATTGTTTGCAAAGTTGGGGAATGATTCAAGAAATCATTGAATTCAATGATTGGATTTTGCGTATCTCACGAGTTGTAAAGCAAAAAATGTATCAATGGCAAGGTATGGATGATAGATCAGAATATGAAAAATATATTCATCAAGTTTTGGTTCCATGTTATTCCCCGGAAAAATATGGCGTACTTAGTCTGAGTCCGTATGAATATAGAACTTTTGTAAACAGTTTTGAAGAATGGAAGAAAACCTATCATCGTTTTGTCGTATATTATCTTATAGACAAAAGTCTTGTTTCTGAAACGGATCTGGAAAATAGGCGTAAAAATGTTAGTTGGGAAATAACAGAACCGTATGTGCAATGCTTAGAAGATGGTTCGGGAATCTCAGGAATGTCGATTTCTGATTCTGAAGAATGGAGTTTAAATGATTTCTCGTCTTGTGTTGATTATGTACCTTTTTAAGAAGTGATTATTGTGGTGTATGTCATTGTTATTTCAATATTTCTGCTTCATCAACGACTAATTTTCTATCTAAAGCAATTACTTTATTTAATACAATAGCAGTGTCAATGGTTGTAATATAATAATGTTGGGCGACATTTTCGTCAAAGGCTTTCATAAATGCGCTTCGGATTCTGCTGCTTTTTTCGTTGATAGAGTTTTCTATTGGATTAACAAGATTTTCTATGCTTTTACGCATCGCTTCAATGTCGTCGCGGTTGGTTATTTTCTTGTAAATTGAAAGCAATTCGTCTTTGTAGTCGGAAAGATTCTTGAACGGAATTCCTGCTGGATGACGTAAGTATAAGAAAAACAATGTCTTTGATAGTGTTGGCATCGTAATTTCTGTATTGTTGTAATCTACTAAAAACAATCGATAATCTTTTGTGATTTTCAATTTTGATAAATTCAGCTGAGGAAATAATAACTGGTTAAGAATAAAATTGTTAAGGCCGATAGAACGCAGTCTTTCCATTCGTTCTTTAATCTCTTTTGTAAGCTCTTGTACTTCTTCGTCCATATCTTCAAGTTTTGGTGGAGTTACGTGTCTTCTTGAATAGAGTTCTATTCGTGTTCCTGTGTGTTTTATATAATCAAGAATGAGAGCGAAAAATTGCTCGTCATTCTCGTACACAAGAGGAAAGTATGTGTATATGTCTTCGGTTTTGTTATTGAATTCGTTGTATTCGGTTTCTTTAAAATGTACAAACCCTTGTGTTATAGTAATACCTTCGGCACATTGTTCTGCTGTACGGCATGCTCCGGCAGGATGGACAGTCCCCCAAGTAAATCCATACAGTCCATCTATAAACTGCTGTCTAATATTTTCAGCTAATTCATCTTTTGTTTTTTGTATAGCGGAATCTATGTTGGGTAGGTCTGGTCGGTTGTAGGCAATCAATTCTCTAAGGTGTTCGTCGGATATAGCGAGAGGAAGATATATAAACGAAAATCCTATGTCTTCTAAGCCAGAACAATATTCTCTTACATACTCTGTTTTGAATAAATGTTTTACTTTTTCGTGGTTTCTCTTGAAAAAGTCATTGATTTCAGGGTTGTAGCCGTTCTCAATATAGATAATTTGCGCAGTATTTGGACGAATCGTATCGTCGTGGCGCATGAGGAATTGATAATGGGGGCGCTCTTTTTCTTCTTGGGTGGAATCGCTATCGTTTGAGGGGGGATTTTTCTTTTTTTCTCTTTTTCTATTTTCTTTTATGGTATAGTATAAAAGAAAAGGCGATAGAATGTATGATAGTAGAGCGGCTACAATACCTACACTGATAAATATCAGTAAGTAAAAGATAGTTAAAAGAGCTCCTTTAAAAGTTCCGTCCCATTCGTCGAAAATTCCTAATTCACGAATTCCTGTTATGATTTCTTCTCGGTTGGCAACGACTAGATATATAAATACGATACCTGCAATTATGGTATAGGCAATTGCAAAATATAAAAGTATGGTTGTAAGCATAATAGAATTTTCCTCAAATATAGGAAAAAGATTATTGCTTTAAGTTTGTATATTATCGTGTAAATATTTATTTCTTTTTTTATCTTTGGTCAAATTCAAAAAAATGGAGAAAACTACAATACAACGAGTTATAGAAAGCAACGATGTGGATTTTTCGTTTGATTCCACTGTGTATTCTATTGGAAATATTTTTATGACTGCTGCCAATGTTGATTCTCGCAGCAAAGGCTTTGGGGTTGAATCGCTTTTGAGTCGTGGATTGACTTGGGTTACTTTGCGTACCTATATTAAGGTGAATAAATTCCCTCACGATCAGGATAATACAACTGTGGAAACGTGGGTACAAGATTGTACGAGAATAACAACACAACGTAATTGCACTTTTAAGGATGCTGCTGGAAATCATTTGGTTGACATCACTACGATTTTTGCCTTGGTAGATTACAATACGCGTCGTCCTGTGAATATCTTGGAGAAAATGCCTGAATTTTCTGAAAAATTTATTGTTGATGAAAAATCGGTTTTGCGTGCTCCTGAAAAATTAAAGGCTATCGAAAATCCACAATTGGTAGGTACCCATACTGTTGTTTTCAGCGATTTGGATTGTAATATGCACACCACAACTTTCCGCTATGCATTGTGGATTTTGGATGTGATTTCATTGGATGAACATAAGAAAAAGCAGGTTTCAGGATTGGAAATGAATTTTATTAAGGAATGTCGTTGTGGTGAAACAGTTTCTATTTTCCGTGAGGATATTTCTGCTGATCAGGCTATTTTTGAAATTAAAAATGAAGCTGGCGAAGTTCTTAATCGTCAATGTGTTACGTTTAGTGAAAGGAAATAATGGGATCGTCTGTTCGTGCAAAGAAAAATCTTGGTCAACACTTTTTGCGGAGTAGTGCTACGGCAAAGGACATTGCCGACTGTCTTCCGTTGCTTTGTAAGAATTGCCTAGAAATAGGACCGGGAATGGGTATCTTGACTCAACATTTGCTTGATAAACCAATTTTTGTCAAGGTGATTGAAATTGATGGAGAATCAATTGATTATTTGTTAGCAAACGATGTTATTCCTTCTGCACAATGTATTCAAGGTGATTTTTTGCAACTTCCAGTTTCTGAATTCTTTGGAGACGAAGAATTTATGGTGATGGGAAATTTTCCATACAATATTTCTAGTCAGATAGTTTTTAAAGTGATAGAAAATCGTCAACAAATTCCTGTAATGGCTGGTATGTTCCAACGAGAGGTTGCTCGAAGAATTTGTTCGCCTGCCGGCTCTAAGGAATATGGAATTTTATCGGTTCTTGTTCAGGCTTTTTATGATACTAAATATCACTTTACGGTTGACGAAAATGAGTTTAATCCACCTCCAAAAGTAAAGTCGGGGGTTATGTCTATGGTACGTAAGGAAAACTATACATTGCCATGCGATGAAAAACTATTATTCGAGGTTGTAAAAACTGCTTTCAATCAAAGACGCAAAACATTGAATAATTCCTTGAAAAAAATGTTGAAGGATAAAAAACTGGATGAAAAAGTAGGGTTGATGCGTCCTGAACAATTGTCGGTAGAAGAATTTATTGCATTGACAAATTTTATTGCAGGCTAATTTATAGGGGCATATCGTCTAACGCGAACTTTTGTTCCGTTTTCTGAATATTCAATCTCATCAAATTGAAAACGACTAATCATAATTCCGCGGCCATGCATGCAACTTATTGCGGAGTCATTTGTTATTTCTGAAAGTTCGCAGAGATCAAAACCTTTACCTTCATCTTTTATATACCATTCGTCATATTCAGGTTCTTGGTGAAAAATAATACTTACAATTTTGTCTTTATATTGTTTGTCTTGTTGTCTCTGTGTGAGCAAATCCTCAAAAGTGTTGTTTAAAATTGCTTGTGATTTTTCTTTAAAAGATATGTTTAGGTTTCCGTGTTCTATTGCGTTGATAATCAGCTCTTCTAATCCAGTGCGAAGTTCTGATTTGTTTTGTTGCAAACATGGATTCGCAATAGACAGAAGGTTGTCAATGAGTATTGGCAAATTAGTAAGATTGTTGTTAGTAGAAAAGCATTCTCGTCTTGGTTTTACGATAGTGCTTTTTTCTTTTGTAATGTGTCGTGTGCGAAGAACATATTCACATTGTTTCAGATAATTTAGGATTTCAATCTGATTCATCGGCATAATTAAATAGTTGCTGATTCCAAATGACATGGCATGGAAAATTAAATCTCTGTCATTTTTGTCAAGCAGCATATTGATAATTGCCTGATGGTTTACAGAACGTATTAGCCTAAAAATATCATTGTTATTAGTGGTTAGCAATGAAAGGTCGCAGAAGACAATATCAGGTGTGAATTTCGGTAAGATTAGATTTATCTGTTCACAGGAAGATATGGCTTTTATCATGAATTTCGATTGAACAGTATTGCTGGAAAACGCAGATATATAATCGTTGTTGTTGCTGATTAGTAATATATTACAATTCGAATTCATGACTTTTAATATCCATTTCAAAAATAAAAAATCATATTCGTTAATTTAAAAGTTTTAATAAAGAGAAATAAACAATATTTCCACGTTTCTTTTTTACTTATTTTTGACATTAAAATTAAAGCGATGGGGGAATTAGAAGAATATCAAAAGTGTTTAGATGAAATAGAATTTTACAGATCTAAACGAGAGGAACTAGAACAGGAGATAACAATATTAAAACAACAAATTGTTGATATTGAACGTTCTATCAACGAAAAATATCAGCAAGATGAAATTTATGGTGCTAAAATGCATGAATTGGCAATAAAAAGGAATCTGTTGGAACCCTAATTATTTTCTGCAAAAGCTTCTGAAGTCGCAAAAAGAACAATTGTTGTCATTTTCTGTTTCTTCGAAAAATCCTTCGGTTGAAATTAGATTGTTTATCAGTTCATTAAAATTTTCTTCGAAAATTTTGAATGTTTCGCCTTCAAAAGACAATATTTCTTCTTCTGCAATATGTAATGTTGTTCTGTTTTTTTCATTACTGATTGTTTGAAGGAAAAATAAATTTGGCTGGTAATTTTTTTCTGGGTGAAGTTTGTGCAAAATATATGCATATACTAGTGTTTGGAATGCTTCTTTTTGTTTATTGTCGCTTGAAAATAGGTCTTCTACATTTTTGATGTTAAGTTTCTCTGTTAGTTTTTCTATTGTGCAATTACCTGTTTTATAATCTATAATTCTATATACGTCCTGGCAAAAATCAAGCCTGTCGATTCTACCGCTAATATGCACACCATTTTCTAATGTGAGTTGAGCTTCTCCGGTTTCTAGACCTATGATTTTGAAAGGCTTGTTTTTCTCTGATTCAAGAAAATCTTTGGTTCGTTTTAATATTGTAAGAAATTCCTTGCTTTGCGGATTTGTGATATTTTGCGGGGCTTTATTTTTTTTTAGTACATCTTTTATTTGTGTTTTTATAGCATCTTCATCTTGTAGAATTTTATCAATAACGTTGTTGTCGATTATTTTTCCTACAAATGGTTTGTAGATCAGTTCAATTGTATCGTGAATGTAAGAGCCTATTTCGAAAGGGCGTGGAAGTTCATCTATTTCTTCTGGTTTGTGAAGTCCACGAATCTGAGCATAATAAAATTGTTTAGGGCATTTGATGTATTTTTGCAATGCGGTAGGAGATAGGTATTTGTTATTTTTTATCTGCTCTATATATTCTGCAACCTCAGGGCGTGAGCGTTCAATTTGTTCATATTCCAGTTCGTTTGGTGTGATATTGTAATTGTAAGTTTCTAATGTAATTCCATCCAATGTTTTGTTTGAATTGTTTTCGTTGGCGGAAAGATTTTTGAATGGACTTTCGTATAGCAGTTGAAGAATAAAACGACTTTTTTCGCATTTGTTTTCTCCTGAATTCTCGCAATATAGCAATGTAAGGTTTTCGCAGCGTTGAATTAAGCGGTAGAAATAGTACGAATACATTGCGGATTGTTCTTTAATGGTTGGCATGCCAAATGCAGTACGGATTGTATATGGAATGAATGAACTTCCAACTGATGATTTTGGTAAATTACCATCCATAACCGATGTCATAATAATATTTTTGAAATCAAGCATACGAGTTTCCAAGATACCCATAATTTGAAGACCTTCAAGTGGTTCTCCTTCAATTGCAATTGTTTTTCCTTGTATGGATTTCTTTAAAAGACTGTTTATGAAAGATATTTTTCCGAAAGAAATTTCATTTTTTTCGATTATTGTTTTTAAAGCAGATAATTCAGTATAAATTGTATAGAAAATACTTTTGTCTAATTCCTCGATTTCGGGATTTCTGCAAATAGAAACAATGCAGTCAATTAAGCTTGGAATATAATTGTTTAAGTTTGTATCAATGCTGAATATATTTCCAAGGCAAATATCAGAACATTCTTTAGAGCTCAGTGTTATTCTTTTTTCTTTGTTTATTAACGATTGCAGTTTTTTTGCATTTGTTTGTTCGCTGCTTGGAATAAGACTGTTTTCACAAATCCGAAGAATGTCTTTATAATATAGGTATTCTCCTTTTTTGTTGTTGCACATGTCTAATATAGACTCAAATAGAGTATAGGCGGCGGATGATCGTATAGGGTAACCTAATGTGATGTTGTATTTAATTTCGTTAGGAATAGATTTGATTATAGGTACAATCAATTTTTCATCAGCAAGGACAATTGCAGTGTCGTTGAAGTTTTTTTGTTGAGATAGTAATTCTCCGCATATTTTTGCTTGTGCGACTTCGTTAGGTGTCTGTATTATATTGATATTTTTATTTCTCCTAAAATTTGAAAATGCATCTTTAGTGATTTCGTTAGGAAAATCCTTTATGTTTTTTCTGATGAAGATTCCTGCTTCATGAGAAATGTCTTCTTTATAATATATATCGTAATCCCAATAGAAATATGCTTGTTTTCTGTTTCTTAGTGCTTCGAGCAGTTTCTGCTCACATTTGCTTAGAGCGTTAAAACCAATGAATATATATGTTGCGTTGCCAAAAACTTCGTCAATTTTGTCTATTGAGTCGGCCACATTTCGTATAGCCATTCCCTCGTAGCAATAATTCTGTTTTTCAAGGTTTTCTTTGAAATCAGAGTATATGAGAGGGAGTAAGTTCCAGAATTGTACAAATTTCCTTCTTACATCATTTTCGTTAGTGTTATCTGCTATTTTGGTAGTATCCCAAAATCTGGCTATCATCGCTTTTTGTTCTTCTGTTAAAAACGAAAAAGTGTCGTCCATATCTTTTAAGTCACCAATATTTGTGAATATGGCTTCGGCATTGATGTTGTACTTATCAATATCATCGAAATCGGCGAGAAGCATTTCGCCCCAAGGGTAAAAATCTTCAAGCGGTTCCATGCTTCTCGCAATTTTTGTGTATGATTGATATAAAAGGTATATCAAAGTGAAGTCATCAGGAATCGAGGAGTTTTGCCGTGAAATACAGAAATCCTGTATTGTGGTCATTTTTGGTAAGAATATGGTTTGTGATATATGTTCTTCAAGAGATTTCTTGAAAAATACCATGGCTCGTTTGCTAGGAAAAACAACTGTTGTGTTTATAAAATTTTGAGCATGTTTTTGAAGAATATCGCTTACGCAAATGTCAATAAATGATTCCATAAATAAATTTTTGGGGAAATATACCGAAAATAGGTTGCAGGGGCAAGGTCATTTCAAAAAATAATTTTTTTGTTTCTTTTCGGTTAATATCTTTTTTAAAAATATTGAAAGATTAAAGGTTTTGAACATTTTTTTATTGAAGATATTTTTGCAAATTTGCGGCACAAAAATAAAATTAACAATGAAGAAACATAATTTCAATGCAGGACCGTCCATTTTGCCACGTGAAGTCATTGAAGAAACAGCAAAGGCTGTTCTTGACTTTCAAAATGATGGACTTTCAATTTTAGAGATTAGCCACAGAGCTAAAAACTTTCAACCAGTAGTTGATGAGGCAGTCTCGTTGTTCAAAGAATTATTGGATATTCCTGAAGGATACTCCGTAATCTTCCTTGGCGGTGGTGCAAGTTTGGAATTCTGTATGATTCCATATAACTTCTTGGAAAAGAAAGCTGCTTACTTGAACACAGGTGTTTGGGCTAAGAAAGCAATGAAAGAAGCTAAATTGTTTGGTGATGTTGTTGAAGTTGCTTCTTCTGCAGATGCAAACTATACATTCATTCCAAAGGATTACACAATCCCAACAGATGCTGATTATTTCCATATCACAACAAACAACACTATCTACGGAACAGAAATCTTGAAAGATATCGATTCTCCAGTTCCATTGTTTGCAGATATGTCATCAGACATTTTCTCTCGTCCAATCGATGTTTCAAAATATGGTGTAATCTATGGTGGTGCACAAAAGAACTTGGCTCCAGCAGGTGTTACATTCGTAATCATCAAAAATGAATTACTTGGTAAAGTAACTCGTCCAATTCCAACAATGTTGGATTACCGTACTCACATCGATGGCGGTTCAATGTTCAATACACCTCCAGTATTACCAATTTACACAGCATTATTGAACTTGCGTTATTTGAAAGCAAATGGTGGTGTTGCTGCAATGGAAAAGAAAAACATCGAAAAAGCAAACTTGCTATACGATGCAATCGACAGCAGTAAGATTTTCGTTGGAACAGCGAAAGAAGAAGACCGTTCAAGAATGAACATTTGCTTCGTAATGAAAGAAGAATACAAAGAAAAAGAAGCAGACTTCTTGAAATTCGCTCAAGAAAACGGCATGGTTGGTGTTAAAGGTCACCGTTCAGTTGGTGGTTTTAGAGCATCTTGCTACAATGCACTTCCAATCGAAAGCGTACAAGCATTGATTGACTGCATGAAGAAATTTGAACAATCTATTTAATTGATGTTAAACACAGAAAGGAGAAAGTTTTGCTTTCTCCTTTTTTAATTGTATAAAAATGACAAAAGTACTTGTTGCTACCGAAAAACCATTTGCAAAAGCTGCAGTGGACGGTATTAAAGAAATCGTAGAAAAAGCAGGATTTGAATTCGCTTTATTAGAATCATACACTGAAAAATCTGCTTTGTTAAACGCAGTTGCAGATGCAGATGCTATCATTATTAGAAGTGATAAAGTTGATGCAGAAGTATTGGAAGCTGGCAAAAATCTAAAAATCGTTGTTCGTGCCGGTGCAGGTTATGACAATGTTGACTTGGCTGCAGCTACAGCTAAGAACGTTGTTGTTATGAATACTCCAGGACAAAATGCTAATGCTGTTGCAGAATTAGTATTTGGTTTGTTGGTTTTCGCAGTTCGTAATTTCTACAATGGAAAATCTGGTTCTGAATTGATGGGTAAAAAACTTGGTATCTTGGCATTTGGTAATGTTGGCCGTAATGTTGCTCGCGTTGCTAAAGGTTTCGGTATGGAAGTTTATGCATACGACGCTTTCTGTCCTGCAGAAGTTATTGAAGCTGCTGGTGTTAAAGCTGTTGCAAACCAAAACGAATTATTCAAGACTTGTGATGTTGTTTCTTTGCACATTCCTGCAACTCCTGAAACAATCAACAGCATTAACTACGATATGGTAAACCAAATGAAGAAAGGTGGTATCTTAGTTAACACTGCTCGTAAAGAAGTTATCGACGAAGCTGGTTTGATTAAGTTGATGAACGATCGTGCTGATATCAAATATATCTCTGATATTATGCCAGCTGCTCACGAAGAATTCTCTAAATTCGAAGGTCGCTATTTCTCAACACCAAAGAAAATGGGAGCTCAAACTTCAGAAGCAAACATTAATGCTGGTCTAGCAGCTGCTCGTCAAATTGTTTCTTTCATCACTACTGGTGATAAGAAATTCCAAGTAAACAAGTAAAATAACGATTAGAGTTTAGTGATTAATTGCAGAATTAGTCACTAAACATTAATCACTAATCATTATAACAATGCCAATAGTAAAACCATTCAAAGGATTTCGTCCTTGTAACGAAGAATATGCAAAGAAAATTGCATCTCGTCCATACGATGTATTGAATTCAGAAGAAGCAAAAGCAGAAGCTGGAGACAATCAATATTCGTTCTATCATGTAATTAAGCCAGAAATTGACTTACCAGCAGATGTTGATTTGCATTCTCAACTTGTATATGATACAGCAAAATCAGCAATCCAAAAATTGATTGACGAAAAAGTTCTTATTCAAGACGAAAAACCTTGCTATTACATCTATGCACAAACAATGAATGGTCGTACGCAATATGGTATTGTAGGTGGTGCGTATGTTGCTGATTACGAAAATAATATCATTAAGAAACACGAATTAACTCGTCCAGATAAAGAAGAGGATCGTAGAAACCATGTTCGTCATACAAATTTCAATGCTGAACCAGTGTTCTTTGCATTCAAAAACAATTTGGAATTGGATATGATTATCCATGATGCAATTTTGGTTGATCCTGTTTATAATTTCGTTTCTGAAGACGGTGTTGGTCATCATGTTTGGGTAATAGACAACGATGCAAAAATCAAGAGAATTGAGTATTTGTTTGCTAACGAAGTTGATTGCTTGTATGTTGCTGATGGTCACCATAGAACAGCAGCTGCTGCAGGTGTTGGTTCAGAACGTCGTGCTGCAAATCCAAATCACAATGGTAGTGAAGAGTACAACTATTTCTTGGCAGTAAACTTCCCAGCAAACCAATTGACAATTATTGACTACAACCGTGTTTTGAAAGATTTGAATGGAATGACTCCAGCTGAGTTAGTTTCAAAATTAGAGAAGTCTTTTGTTGTTGAGAAAAAAGGTACTGAAATTTATAAACCAGATAAATTACACAACTTCTCAATGTACTTGGCAGGAGAGTGGTATTCATTAACTGCAAAAGAAGGTACATACAATGATTCAGACCCAATCGGTGTTTTGGATGTAACTATATTGACAGAACAAGTTCTTTCTCCATTATTTGACATCCAAGACTTGCGAAGAAGTCAAAGAATAGATTTTGTTGGTGGTATTCGCGGTTTGGGAGAATTGAAAAAACGCGTAGATTCAGGAGAAATGCAAGCTGCTTTTGCATTATATCCAGTATCTATGGATCAATTAATGAATATTGCTGATAGTGGTGAAATTATGCCTCCAAAATCAACATGGTTTGAACCAAAATTAAGAAGTGGTTTGATTCTTCATAGTTTGATTTAATCAAATTATTTTCTAATAAATAAAGGCTGTCGGAAACGATAGCCTTTTTTTGTTTTAAGAAAGTTTTAATTGTATTTTGTCATACCGTTAACCAATAGATATAAGTGTAAAAGTTGATTCGCTAACAGTTAAAGAAAAAACAAGAAAACCTGTTGGCTTTGTAATTTCTGTAGAAGATAACAAGTAGGAATAATTCAGAATTTTTCTGAATGAATAAAATTATTGTTATATCTTTAATTATAATTGATACCTTTGCATTGTTATGATACAGGAAAATCTTAAACGGATAACTGCAACAATACCTGATGGGGTAACTCTTTTGGCTGTTTCAAAGACAAAGCCATGCAGTGACATAATGGAAGCTTATGAATTTGGCATCCGCGATTTTGGAGAAAACAAAGTTCAGGAAATGACAAGTAAATATGAGGCTTTACCGAAGGACATACGTTGGCATCTTATAGGGCATCTACAGACTAATAAGGTGAAATATATAGCTCCGTTTGTTCATCTTGTTCATAGTGTTGACTCGTTGAAACTATTGGCGGAAATAAACAAGGAGGCAGTGAAGTGTAATAGAGTTATTTCTTGTTTATTGCAGTTTCATGTAGCTTCTGAAGAAACTAAATTTGGACTTTTATACGAAGAAGCTGTTCAGTTACTCGAAAGTGATTTGTATAAACAAATGCATAATGTAAATATTTGTGGAGTAATGGGTATGGCCACAAATACGGACGATGCAAGTCAGGTGCGCCGTGAATTTGGGTGTTTAAAGCAGATTTTTGATGATTTAAAACAAAGTTATTTCTCAGGAATTTCTGATTTTAAAACAATTTCAATGGGAATGTCTGATGATTATCTGATTGCTATAGAAGAGGGAAGTACTATTGTGCGGGTTGGCAGTTCTATTTTTGGAGAACGTGATTATAGCAAACAATAATTTGTAATGTAAAATGCTTAAAAATGGTGGACAGTGAAGTCTGCCATTTTTTGTTTTTATAAAGCTGTTTGTTTACTTTTGCTTGAAAAATAAGTAAGTAAATGGCTTTCGAGAAAGAGATTCAGAGACGACGTACGTTCGCTATTATCAGTCACCCTGATGCGGGAAAAACAACATTGACAGAGAAACTTTTATTGTTTGGTGGTGCAATTCATGTTGCCGGTGCTGTCAAATCAAATAAGATAAAGAAAACGGCAACTTCAGACTTTATGGAGATTGAAAAACAGCGTGGTATTTCGGTTGCTACGTCTGTAATGGGTTTTGAATATGAAGGTCGTAAAATAAATATTCTTGATACGCCGGGACACAAAGATTTCGCGGAAGATACTTATAGAACGTTGACTGCCGTTGACAGTGTTATAATTGTGATTGACGTTGCCAAAGGTGTTGAGGAACAAACAAAAAAGCTTGCCGAAGTTTGTCGTATGCGTAATACGCCGGTTATGGTTTTTATCAATAAACTTGACCGTGAAGGTAAGGACGTGTTTGAACTTCTTGATGAAATAGAATCTCTTCTTAATATAAAAGTCCGTCCTCTTGCGTGGCCTATAGGTATGGGCTATGATTTTAAAGGTGTGTATAATCTGTATTCACAGAATCTTCGTTTGTTTGAGCAAAATCAGCAGGTGATACAGCCAGCAATAAAGTTTGAGAATATAGATGATAAAGGTATAGACGCAAAGGTTGGAGAAAAGGCTGCGCAAAAGCTTCGTGATGAAGTTGAGCTGGTAGAAACTGTTTATCCTGAGTTCGATGTGGAAGCATACCGTAGGGCAGAACTGGCTCCGGTTTTCTTTGGTAGTGCGTTGTATAATTTTGGCGTTCAGGAGTTGTTGGATTCATTTGTTGAAATTGCTCCGTCTCCAAGGGATTCAAAAACCGATGAGAGAATGGTTTCTCCGTACGAAGAAAAATTTACAGGTTTTGTGTTTAAAATTCATGCGAATATGGATCCAAACCACCGCGATAGAATAGCGTTTGTAAAAGTTTGTTCCGGTCGTTTTGAACGAAATAAAAACTATTTGCATATTCGTCAGCAGAAACAGCTGAAATTCGCAAACCCAACATCGTTTATGGCAGAGAAAAAGTCTGTTGTTGACGAGGCGTATCCTGGCGATATAGTTGGTTTGTACGATTCTGGAAATTTCAAGATTGGTGATACTTTGACGGAAGGAGAGGATTTACATTTTGCCGGAATACCAAGTTTTTCCCCAGAGTTGTTTCGATATATTGAAAATGCTGATCCAATGAAGTTCAAACAATTGGCAAAAGGTGTTGACCAGCTTATGGATGAAGGTGTTGCGCAATTGTTTATAAATCAGTTTAATAATAGAAAGATTATTGGTACAGTCGGTGCATTGCAGTTCGAAGTAATTGAATACCGTTTGGAACATGAATACAATGCAAAATGCCGTTACGAACCAATACAATTGTATAAAGCGTGTTGGTTCACGTCAAAGAATAAGGCTCAGTTAGATGATTTTAAGAAACGTAAATATCAAAGTCTTGCTGTAGATAAAAGGGGAGTTGACGTGTTCTTGGCTGAAAGTGCATACGCATTGGAAATGGCAAAGCAAAATTTCCCAGAAATAGAATTTCATTTCACTTCTGAATTTTAAAATGATGAATTTTCTAAAGTCTATTTTTTTTAGCATACTGGTTCTTTTTCTTTCGCTTTCTAGTTACGCTTTGGTCACTATGCCTGCAATTTTTTGTGACAATATGGTGCTTCAACAAAATGCGAAGGTGAAAATCTGGGGTTGGGCTAAACCATACGAAGAAATCACGGTGAAAGTAGGCTGGGATACAACCACATACAAAGTAATGACCGACAATACCATGTCGTGGGAAGTTGAAGTAAAAACACCATCGGCAAGCTATACTCCGTATGAAATTACCGTGGAAGGTTGGCGTAAGCTTACATTCAAGAATGTGTTGATTGGTGAAGTTTGGTTGTGTTCCGGTCAGTCGAATATGGAATGGTCGCCACGCGCAGGCATAGTAAATAAAGATGCGGAAATTGCGGCAGCGAATTATCCGAATATTCGTTTCTTCTCTGTAGTGCCACGTATGTCCGTAACTCCGCAAGATGATTTGTACGGTGAATGGACGGAATGTTCACCAGAAACAATGATAGACTTTAGTGCTATCGGTTACTTTTTCGCACGCGAATTACATAAGGAATTGGATGTGCCTATCGGGATTATAAATTCTTCTATGGGCGGTTCTCCAATCGAAGTTTGGATGCCGACATTCAAAGGCAATAAGGAAGTTTCTATTCCAGAATCTGCCGAAAAATTACCAGAGACATCGTGGAGTCCTAAAAAGCCTGGTGTTTTGTATAATGCAATGATACATCCACTTACCAATTTTGCGATTAGAGGCTTTTTGTGGTATCAAGGTGAGGCGAACGAACCAAATGCAGAAAGCTATCTATGGAATCTACAGGCTATGGTGTGGACTTGGCGTGACAATTGGACAAACAGCCTCAGTTATTCGTATGGTCAGATTCCGTTCTACTATGCTCAAATAGCCCCATTTAATTATGGAACACCGTATGCGTGTCCTACTATTCAATTTGGACAAATCTGTATGCCAAACCAGGTTGGAAATTCAGCAATGATTATTACCAACGACTTTGTTGACGATGTGAACAATATTCACCCAAAAGATAAGCAAACGGCCGCGCATCGTTTTGCAAATCTTGCCATTTCGGAAACATACGGACGAACTATGGATCCGAATAAGTTATATTGTCCTTGGTCTGTTTATGCTTGTAAAAAAAATAAAGGCGTATTGGTGTATTTTATGAATGCGAAGGATTTACATTCTACAACAAAAGTTATTGATGGTTTTGAGGTAGCCGGCGAAGACGGAGTATTTTATCCAGCAAAGGCAACTATTGTGAAAGATGAAGAAGAGGGAACGTTGTCTTGTGTAGAATTACATTTCTCAAAAGTAAAAGATCCGAAACAAGTTCGTTATGCATGGAGTAATACCGCACAGCCATCGTTACGAAACGAATACAATTTACCGTCATCGTGTTTCCTAATAGACCGAGTGTGGAATGGTGATGAAGTGCTTATGCCTGTACAGGAAGAAGAGTAGATTGCTTTGATTATATAGTAAGACTTGTTGGGGCGTATTGCATACGCCCTTTTTTTATGTATATATGTGAAAGTTGCCTATGTTTTATTTCTTTCGAATGAATTTTTAACGAGAAATTTGATTAGTTTTGTGTCACACAAAACCAATTTTAAATAAAAAATCGTTTAACACCAATTTACCAGTTATGTTAGACAATCAAGACCCACAAAAGGGGGAGGTGGTATTGTACCAACCGAATGAAACCATCCGTATTGAGGTTCGGATGGAGAATGAAACCGTATGGCTGACGCAGGCGCAGATGGCGGAACTGTTTGATAAAAGTGTATCCGTTATATCTCGTCATATCAGCAATGTGTTCGAAG
>JAKSUA010000025.1 GCA_024409235.1 Bacteroidales bacterium
TTAAAATTTAATTGTAGCGAGTAGCGGAATCGAACCGCTCTAACAAGGATGAAAACCTTGTGTACTAACCGATATACGAACTCGCCATCTGGTTGTTATTTCCGAGTGCAAATATAGAAAAGTTTTTTATACTAACAATAGTTTACATAAAAAAAATCTTCTTTTTTTTATAACTCGATAATTATCAATCATTTAAATTTAATATTTTTTTTGAAAGATTTCCAAATTCTAACTTCTCTTCCTTATCTGCACACAACAGCAATAGATTTTTATTCTGCCATGTGATACTATACAGTTCCGATTTTATATCATCTAAATTAGTGAATATCTTAATTTTAGATGTTCCAAAGATAGTTTGAATCATTTTTTCAGCGGCTGATGCCTCTTTTTTTTCAGTTCCTTGCATATTCAGGAACACAAACTTTTCATCGGCCAAACGCATACTGTCATCGTATTGTTTCCAGAAATTTTCAGGAACTTCCCCATCCGACCCCACTTCCAAACAAACAACCAATTCACGCAAAGGATACAATTCACGGATAGCCTTGATTGTTGCATTCATTTTTAAAGGAGAATACACATAATCACGATAAATATTTACCGAAGCATTTTTCCCCATCAGCTGCAATTGTTTCATCGGGCCTTTAAAAAACTTTAGTGCCTGATAAAATTTCTCCTCAGAAATCTTCAACTGTTGACATACTTTTAAGGCACCGGCAATATTTTTCATATTGTGTTCACCAAATATATATATAGGTAAACGACCGCCAGATATTTTCAAAAACGTATGATTATTGAATAGTTCATACGGATGTGTCTTATATGGTATCAACTTAATATTTGCTCCCGACTGCGAAATCACATCACAAACAAGTTCATCTTCCTCACTATATATTAAGCGTCCATTTTCGTTGATGGATCCAACATATCGTTTAAACTGTTCCTTATATGCATCCAAAGTAGGAAAAGCCTGCACATCTTCCCAGGCAATACCGCTTAACAATGCCACACAAGGCTTATAATGTTCAAATTTTGAGCGATCGTCTATTGGCGAAGAAATATGTTCGTCACCTTCCACAATAAGCAAGTTACTCGATTTCGAAAGCCGTATAGTGCTTTCCTGATCGTTTACCGCAGAACACAAAAAATAATCGTAGTCATATTCATAATAGGACAACACATGCATAACAATGGAAGCTATCATGTTTTTACCATAACTTCCAGCTATTACTACACGCTGTTTATCCTTTGAAAATTCATAAATAAATTTAGAATATGAATAAATTTTAATCCCAAGTTCCTGGGCCTTTAGCAATTCCGGATTATCAGGCAATATTTTCCCTCCAGCAATAACAACATCTATGTCACGAGTGATGTTTTCCTCGTTCCAGCCAATGTTCTTAGGCAACAAATTATTGTTTTTCAAATCAGTATATGACGGTTCATAAATTTCGTCATCACTTCCAGTAACAATAAAACCATCATTTTGCAACGTGATTGCTATGTTGTGCAACGTGGCACCTCCTATAGCCAACAAATGAATTCTCTTCATATCCATTTTATTTCGGGACAAAAGTACTAAAAGAAATAAGATTTCATACATTTGCATGATTTTTAATAGTTGATATGCCTGTAAACATTCCTGACAAATTACCAGCGGCCGACATTCTCAGAAACGAGAATGTGTTTGTCATGACGAACAGTCGTGCCATAACACAGGACATACGTCCTATACGCATCGGTATTTTGAATTTGATGCCAATCAAGGAGAAAACAGAAACGCAACTTATTAGAATGCTATCGAACACGCCGTTACAGGTAGAAGTTGTTCTTTTATATACAAGAACACACAAATCCTCCCACACATCTTCTGAATATCTGGAAACATTTTACAAATCTTTCGAAGAAGTTGGAAAATTAGACGGACTTATTATTACTGGTGCTCCTATCGACCATCTGCAATATGAAGATGTTACTTTTTGGAAGGAACTTACCGAGATTTATGAATGGTCAAGAAACAATGTAACTTCGGTTTTACACATTTGTTGGGGAGCTTTTGCCGCATTATATTATTTCTACGGCATTAATAAATACTGGCGTGATGATAAGATCTTTGGAGTGTTCCGTCATTCTGTTCTTAACAGAAACGAAAACATTGTACGTGGATTTGACGACGAATTTTTCGTACCTCATTCAAGAAACTCTTACGTAAAACAATCAGAAATAAACGTTTGCAAAGATATTGAAGTAATTTGCGAAGGCGAAGGTATCGGTCCGTATCTAATAAAATCAAAAGACTCTAAAGATTTCTTTGTTTTTGGTCATTCCGAATATGACGCAACAACGTTGAGTGATGAATTTTTCCGGGATCAAAACAAAGGAATGGACATTGATTTACCATTAAACTATTTTCCAAACAACGATCCTTCCAAAGAACCAAAAAACGTTTGGCGAGGACACGGCAACCTTTTGTTCAGCAACTGGTTAAACTATTATGTTTACCAAGAAACACCTTATAAATTAGATTAATTTTCTATATATAGATAAAATAATAGTTATTACTATTTTTCACAAAACAAAAAAAGTCTGTTAAGCATTGCCTAACAGACTTTTTATTTTAACAGGAATTCTAATTATCCCATAACTACTTCTACAGTATTTTGTGCTTTCATCTTACTCATTGGAATCTTATTACCTTTTACAGCAACACCATTGATAGTAATAGATTTAACACCTTTTTGTACACCCTTAGGGTTCTTAACTGTGATATCAAACATCTTACCACGGAAACGACGAGTCATACCGAAATCTTTCCAAGATTTTGGAACGCATGGATCAATTACCAAACCATCATAATCAGGTTGAACACCCATAATGTGGTTTGTTGCAGCATAGTAAGACCAAGTAGCAGCACCTGTCAACCATGGCAAACGAGATGCTCCAAAACGAGTATTGAACTTACTATTTGTTGATTGTGCATATACGTATGGTTCGATTTCGCGAATTTCAGCTTTTGTGTTGTATGCTGCAGGCATATAAGCACGGAAGTAATTGTATGCATTTTCACCATTGCCACGCAATGTTTCAGCGATTACAATCCATCCTTGTGGATGTTGGAAAATAGCACCGTTTTCTTTCATACCTGGCAAGAACAATGGAGCTTTGATTGCAGAAAGGTCTGTTTTGATGTATGGTTTTGTTACCAACATAACACCATGTTCTGTAGCAAGTTTTTTCTTAACAGAGTTCAATACAACATCTGCTCTCTTACCTGTTGCGTAACCACTATATACAGACCATGATTGTGGGTTCAACCAAATTTGACCTTCAGCACTTGTTTTTGAACCATATACTTCACCTGCTTCGTTGTATGCACGAACGAACCATTCGCCATCCCAAGCATATTTTTCTATAGTTTCATCAAGTTTCTTCAATTCTTTATTTGCCCATTCTACTTCTTGTGGCATTTTCTTCATTTCGCAGATTTCTGCGTATGTCTTCAAAGCATAACGTAATTGGAATGCAACGAAAGTAGTTTCACCTTTTTGACCAAGTACCAAGCAGTCATTCCAGTCAGCTTTCAAACCGCAAGGAAGACCATGAGCACCTTCTCTTTCAAGATTGAATTCAATTGCACGACGCAAGTGGCCAAGAACAGTAGCTTCACCTTTATCTGAGAAAGGAAGAACTTTATCGTAGAACTTCAAATCACCTGTTTCTTTAATATATGCAGGAATTGTATTGAACAACCACATACAATCATCAGAACGGTAATCTTCGTCTGCTGTTTTTGGCATTTGACCTGGAGTGTGATCGAATGGTTTTACAACTGGCATTGCACCACCATTTGATTCTTGACCTGTGATCATCAATTCCAAACGTTCTTTAACTTCATCATTGATTACAGGAAGCACGCCTAACATATCTTGAACAGTATCACGATATCCAAGACCATCACGTTCACCACTGTAAACTAGCGAAGCGGCACGGCTCCAAGAATAAGTCATCAAACAGTTGAATGGACTCCACATATTGATTTGGCTGTTGAATTCTGCATCAGGAGTCTTAACTGTCATACCTTGAATACGGTTGTGCCAGTAAGCAACCAACTTTTCGAATTCTTTTTCAGCAACTGCGTATGAAGCGATTTCTTTCTTTGCTTTCTTACCTTCTTTTGAACCTTGACCGATACCCATAATCACAACGAATTCTTTTGATTCGCCAGCTTTTAATGTCATATCAGTTTGCAAAGAACCACAACCATTGTCACCTTCTGCCAAAGAACCGAAACATTTTCCTTGTTCTACTGCAAGCGGGTTGTTGTATGCACGGTAAGGACCGATGAATTTTTCACGATCTGTATCAAAACCTGTTACTTCAGCACCAACCATTGTGATAAAAGTATTCTTTTGACCAGCATCGATTTTTTCTTCAATTTCTAGATGTGGATTGATACAGTGATTGATTACACCATCTTTGTAAGACATCTTCATAATATATTGTGTATATTGAAGATTGATCAAGTCCATCCACAATTGCCAGTGGCTAGCATATTCAACGTAAGTGAACAAACTCAACTTACGAGTTTTCTTACTATTATTAGTAAGTTTCACCATCCAACATTCATATTGTTTTCCTAGTGGAACAAAATATGTTGACTTCATTGCAATATCAGAATATTCTGATTCAATGATAGAATAGGCACTACCGTGACGGCAAGTTGTTTTGTATTCATCCAAAGACTTGCTTACAGGTTGCCAAGCGGTGCTCCAATAATCTTTGCTTTCGTTATCGCGTACATATACATAACGTCCAGGTTGATCCATAGGAATTGTGTTTGGACGGAAACGCATAAAACGACCTTGAGCAGCAGATTTATAGAAACTATAACCACCTGCATTGTTTGTAATCAATGCACCATAGTTTACATCACCTAAATAGTTACTCCAAGAACGAGGAGTGTCAGGACGAGTAACAACATACTCTTTCCTTTCGTCGTCAAAATATCCGTACTGCATATTTATATTTTATATGTTATTAAAAAGTTTACAAATTTATTAATTATTTGTATTCGCCAAGGGGGAAACAATCTAAATATTTTCAGTTAATATCTTTTTTTGTAAATAAAGTACCGAAATATTACTTTTGCATACATAATTAAATAGAAGAATGATAAGTTTAGATCAAGCGATAATCGATTCGATTGTTATTCATAAAATCGGGATGAAAGCTGCACAGGAAACAGATCCTTGCAAAAACAATTTTTACTCAAAACACGAAATTCAATTTGTTGACGAAGAAACACAGTATTTTCTAAAAAACTATTTCTCGTTGGCAATGAAATCTCCCGACACATATCGATTTAAGGAAAACAGTGCTTCCATTGCACCACTTGTCACAGATTTATTCGAACAACGAGTTAATTTCCTTGATTCTTCCATAAAACTTGCCGAAACACTCTACAACACGTTAGAAGAAAACGACGAAACCAGAAGTGAATTCTATGTTGTTCATTTTTCGAACTGTATTGTTGATGATTTAACTGTTGACGCTGTTGGTATCTTTAAATCAGAACACAAAGAAGTTTTCCTGAAAATCATGCAGAATGAAAACGAAGTGAATTTTCAACCAGAAAATGGAATTAGTTTGAAAAAATTAGACAAAGGCTGCATTATCTTCAATTTAGAAAAAGAATACGGTTACATTATAAAAGCACAGGATAATCAAAAGAGTGGAAATCTATATTGGATAGACACGTTTATTGATGCAAAAGTAATTGAAAACGAATACTTTAACACAGAGTCATTTCTTAAGATCTGCAAGGAATTCAACGAAGAAGTTCTTGCTCAAAATGAAACTGTGCGAAACGAAGACCGTGTAAAATTCCTTCAAAATTCTCTGAACTATTTTCAAAGAAATCAAACATTCGACGAAAGTCAATTCAAAGAAGAAACTATCGGAAATCCAGAAGTTATCGAAGCTTTTGACAATTTCAAACAACGATATAAAAATCAATTTGAAATCGAGGCTCCAACCTCGTTCGACATTGATGAAATTGCAGTAAAAAAATCCAAGAAATATTTAAAAAGCGTCATCAAACTAGACAAGAACTTCCACATTTACGTTCATTCCCGCCCAGAATTCCTTGAACGAGGTTATGACGAAAACCGAGGGAAAAGTTTTTATAAAGTGTTTTTTGAAGTGGAAAGTTAATCATGTTTTTGTACCTTTGCCTGATTTAATATCTCAATTTTGACAGACGCTAAAAAAATATTAAAGTTACTCCTATTCACAGCAATAACACTGCTTTGTATCTCTTGTCAGAAAGGGAACAATGAAGGTACGCTTACCTACAAAATAGAGTTCAACGAACAGGAAAAAGCTGAAAGAAGTATTATTGGACTTCTGCCAGAAACAATGAAATATTATTACAAGGACAAAAGTTCTTCAATGGAAATCAGTGCATTCGGCATGTTCCGTACCGCATATATTTCAAACTTCCATCAAAAGACAAACAGTGTCCTTTTCTATTTCATGCCTAAGAAATATACCTGTGGAGCAAAATTTGGAGAGAAAATGATTGGCTTCGACCCAATGCAAGGAATTATCCTAACTCCAACAAAAGAAGAAAAAGATATTTTAGGCTTGACTGCACATAAAATTCACGTATCTTTTGAAGATGCGTCAAAGGAAGAATACGACATTTGGTACACAAAGGACATAAAAGTCAACGATCCTAACTGGCATACGCCATACAAAGAAGTTGACGGCGTTCTGCTTGATTACCGAATTGCATTAAAAGGGATTTCCATGCATATTGCCCTTAGCGACATTTCGGATGCAGTTGTTGACAGCACAAAATTCTCCGTGCCGAAAGATTTCGTAAAAGTTGACGTTGATTCAATGAACGTTATTTTTGACAAATACTTAGAAATGGAATTTTAATGGACGAACAAACTACAAATACAGTCTCTGAAAACAAAACGAAGAAAATTGCTGTTGCATTTCTTCTGCTGGTGATTGGCGTATTCTTAGCTATCTCGTTTTTTACTTTTTTCTTCACATGGAAAAACGACCAAAGCGAGCTTTTAAATAAAACAGCTACGGAAATTCTTTTTTCACATATAGAAAACGAAGATCCAGCTCTTTCAGAAGCTGCTCCACTCGAAATACAGAATAAAGGAGGAAAACTGGGGGCTATCGTAGCAAAGAAATTCATTCATGACTGGTTTGGAATCGGCTCATTTTCATTTGTATTTCTTTGTTTCTTTTTCATGTTGTATTTCTTCAACATTGAATTTGCAAAAAAGCAGAATCTAAAAAGAATCTTCTTTGTTCCTATTTCACTAACCATTATTTCATCAATAACGTTTGGTTTCTTTTTCAACGATATTTTTGATGGAAACATTGGTGGATGTTTAGGATATTATTTTAGTTATCAATTACTTAGAAATATTCTAGGTACATTTATAACAGCTTTAGTTATTATTGCTACAGATCTCATTTATATCTTCTTTACTTTCAAACAGGTATTACCATTTATTTCAAATAAGATTCAGGCATTTAAAGAAAAACGTGAAGCAAAACTCAATGCTTCAACGGAGAACGAGGAACAACTTTCTGAAGCTACACAGCAAGAAGAAGAAGTCGTAACATCAGAAATCGTTTCTCAAGACGACACACAAAACGAAGAAGCTCAAACCTTTAACCAACCAATACAACAGGAACAAATAGAAGAGCAGACTTCTACACCGGTAGAACAAAATCAACCTGTTGAAGAAATCGAAGAAACAATTGAAACAGAGTCTGTTGAACAAGAAGAAGCAACATCGCAAGACACTGAAGAACAAGAAAATACAGAAGATTCTCAAGATTCAGAAGAGCAAGATTCATCTGAAGAAAGCACGGAAGAAGATAAAATAGAAGAAACACAGGAAAACAACTCTGACACCCAAGAAAATATCGAAGATTCTTCCGACGAAGAGAATGAAGATGAAGAAGATGAGGCTGTTTTAGATCCTAATGATGAAGAAGAGGAAAATAGTTCTAAAACAGAACCAATAACAAATATTGGCGGCATGCAAATTACTAACACAAACGCCGCTGCCGAAAATACCGAAGATATAAAAATGGAAATGCAGGATTATGACCCTAAGGCTGATTTATCGCATTTCAAACAACCAGACACAACATTGCTGAAAATCTACGACAACGACAAACAAGCCGTTGAAGTTGATGAAGACGAAATCATTTCAAACAAGAATCTTATAGAGAAAACTCTTTCTGATTTTAAAATAAATATTGAGAAGATTTCTGCAACTGTTGGACCTACAATCACATTGTATGAAATAGTTCCTGCAGCAGGTACGAAAATCTCCAAAATACAGGCGTTGGAAAAAGACATCATGATGAGCCTTTCTGCTTTAGGAATACGTATCATTGCTCCTATTCCTGGTAAAGGCAGCGTAGGTATTGAAGTTCCTAACAAAAAACGTCAGGTCGTTTCAATGTATTCTGTATTGAATTCTAAATCCTTTAAAGAGTCAACAATGGAACTTCCTGTTGCTCTTGGTAGAACAATTACAAACGAAGTATATATGTTCGATTTGGCAAAAACTCCTCACCTATTGGTTGCCGGTGCTACTGGCCAGGGTAAATCTGTAGGATTAAATGCTATCGTGACATCATTGCTTTATAAAAAACATCCATCTCAATTAAAGTTTGTGCTGGTCGATCCTAAAATGGTTGAATTCAGCATTTACGAAGGTCTTAAAAACCATTACATGGCTCAATATCCTGGAGAAGAAGACATTATCATTACCGACTGTATGAAAGTACAGCAAACATTAAAGTCTTTGGTTCAGGAAATGGAAAACCGCTATAAATTGCTTATGGAAGCTCATTGTAGAAATATTATTGAATACAATGATAAATTCATCCATAGACAGTTAAATCCGAACAACGGACACAAATACCTTAGCTATATTGTCATAATTATTGACGAGTTCGGTGATTTTATCATGCAGGCAGGAAAAGAAATTGAGACACCAATTGCCCGAATTGCACAAAAAGCCCGTGCCGTTGGTATGCACTTAATTCTTGCAACCCAACGACCAAGTGTGAATATCATCACTGGTATCATTAAGGCTAACGTACCAAGTAGAATGGCTTTCAAAACAGCATCTGGTATTGATAGTAAGACAATTCTTGATGCTCCTGGAGCTGAAGGTCTTGTTGGACGTGGAGATTTGCTTATATCAACAAATGGTGCAAAACCAGAACGTGTACAATGTGCTTTTGTTGACACTCCTGAAGTAGAACGAATAGTTAAATTCATCAGTGACCAGCAAAGCTACGGAATGCCAATGCAATTGCCAGAAGTTCAAGATTCTCAGAGCTTAGACGTACAAAAAACATCTTCATCTGCTCAAGGTGGTGGAAAACTTGATCCAATTTTTGAAGAAGCAGCACAATTTATAGTTGCTTCCGGAACGGCTTCAACATCTTTCATTCAAAGAAAATTTGAAGTCGGATATAACCGAGCTGGCAGAATAATGGATCAGATGGAAAGACACGGCATTGTAGGCCCTTCAAACGGAAGTAAAGCACGTGAATTAAAAACAGATACATTAGGATTAGATCAAATTTTGAATGATTTAAGAGCTAAAAATCTTTTAGAATAAATTTTGGAACGATTATTGGTAAACGACCATTGTCTTTAAATATAAATGTTATGAAAAAAATACTTTCTATTATTTCTGTTCTTGCAATCTGCTCAATGGCAGTTTTCGGACAAAACACAAAAAACGCAAAAGAAATTTTAGACAATGTTTCTAAGAAAACAAAAAGTTATAGTACAATCAACCTCTCCTACTCTTTGGTACATACTTCTCCAGACGGTAAAAATGACAAAGCAACAGGAACAATGCAGATGAAAGGGAATAAATACCAACTTTCTCTTTTTGACAACGTTTTGTACTGCGATGGAAAAACGTTATGGACACACATGATTGAAGAAAAAGAAGTTGTTGTTTCTAATGTTGACAATGATGATTCCGGTCTGCTTAATCCTGCCAAAGTATTGACTATGTATGAAAAAGGCTTTAAAAATAAATTCATACAAGATCGTTTTGAAGGCAGCCGTGCTGTTTACATTATCGATTTATATCCAGAAGATGTTGCAAACAGCGAATATTCAAAAGTTAGACTTTACATTGACAAAGACAAATCTCAACTTTGGAAGGCTGAATATTTTGCAAAAGATGGCAATAAATATACTATAACCATCAACACATTCAAGGTAAACGAACAACTTGCAGATTCGTTATTTACATTTGACAAAGCAAAAAATCCTGGAGTAAAAGTTATTGACGAACGTTAATATAATGACATTAGAAGAACGCATATCGGCATTCATTTCGCTTGGAAATTCATTAAAGAATATTCTGCAACAGAGCGAAAAGAATGCCGATTTTGCTAAAACACTTTCACGTTCAGAATATAAAAATCCTTGGTTTTCTTCACAAAACGTAAAATCTGCGTTACAAGAACTTGCAGAAATTTTAGAAGAAAACTGTTTTCGTACATGGATTTCAAAACGCATTCTTCCGGAACAAAATCCACTAAAGAAAGTTGCGTTAATCACCGAAGGGAAAGTTCCATTTGACAGCTTTTCCGATATAATGTGCATTCTACTTTCGGGAAATGTACTCTTGATAAAACCCTCCGAAAAAGATGCTATTCTAGTATCTTTTCTTTTGTATGAGTTAATTAACACAGAACAAAAATTCAAGCAGTACATAGAAATCTATGACGGCATATTGCCTCATTTTGACGTAATTATTACCCCAAAGACAAATACAAGCTTTGAAAAATATATCCAAAAATATCCTCACATAATCCGTCCAGAAAAAACATCGGTTGCCGTTCTTACTGGAAACGAAAGTGATGAAGATTTGAGAAAATTAGGTAACGATATTTTTGATTATTATGGTATGAGTAGTCGGAATGTTTCTAAAATCTATTTTCCAGAAACTTTTGCTGAAACAAAAATACTTGATGCATTAGAACCATACAACTCTGTTTCAATGCATTACAAATACATGAACAACTACGAATACAATAAATCAATCTATTTAGTTGCTCAACAAAAACACTTGGATAACGGTTTCTTAATTTTAAAAGAAGATGAACATTTTAAATCTCCGCTAGCTGTTGTTTTTTACGAGAAATATTCCGATTTTTCGCAGGTACAAACAGCTTTAGAAAAGCAAAAAGACGAGATTCAATACATTGTTAGTAACAACGATTCTTTTTATAAAAAAGCTACCCCATTTGGAGAAACACAGAAACCAAATTTTGATGAAACAAACGATACATTAACATTTCTAATCAATATACGATGATTTACAAATTTAGAATTATCAGTGATGAAAACGAATTGTTCACAAGAACAATAGAAATTTCAGATGACGACACATTTTTAAAATTCCACAAAGCTATTCTTAAAGCCTGTGATTTTAAAGACTCAGAAATGACATCTTTCTTTATTTCGAACGACGACTGGGATAAAGGACAGGAAATTACACTTTTCGACATGGGTGAAGAAGATACAGGTACAATACCTATGCAGAAGGCGAAACTAAAGGATTTTGTGGGCGAAAAAGAAGATAAAATTATTTATCAATTTGACTTTTTCGGTGACCGCGCACTATTCTGCACTTTAGTTGACATTCTTGAGAAAGATGCAAAAAAGAAATATCCAGTTTGTTCGCACTCAACAGGAAATGCCCCACTCCAAGTATTAGACGACGGCGGCGAAGATTTCAATGATTTATTTAATGAAACCGGTATAGACGACGAAGACGATTTATTCAGCAATGAAGACAAAGACGAGTTAGGCTTCGGAGACGAATTTGGAGGAAACGAGTTCGATGATTTTGGTGGCGGAGGTTATGGCAATGACTATGATTATTAAATAAAAAAGGAGCTAAATGTTCCTTTTTTTATTTGTGGTACTTGACACATCGATATCCGTCAGGGATATTATCTATCATAAAAAAGAAGTATTCACATAATATCAACACACGTTTTTCCAACAAGATTTTAGTTTATGTTTGCTATATATCTTGAAGGACTCGAATAGCCCTATAATTCAGATTTTCAACTCACAGTTTATTATCAAAAATGAAGTTTACTCATCTACACGTTCACTCACACTACTCAATGCTCGACGGAATGTCAAAAGTTCCTGCCCTGATTGAAAAATGTATGGCAAACGGAATGACATCTATGGCACTTACCGATCACGGAAACATGTTCGGTATAAAAGATTTGATGGATTCTTCTAATAGTTTCAATTCAAAACCAAAGAAGAAAGTAGCTGAATGTGAAGAAAATATCAGTAAAGAAAAAGCTATTCTTGATTCTGATGAAAAAAGTGCCGAAGATAAAGCAAAAGCTGCTGAGCGACTTGCAAAATTAGAGGCGGAATTGCCTGCTTTAATTGAAAAGAAAGAAAAATTTATTCCGTTCAAACCAATTATTGGTATTGAAACATATTGTGCCCATGAAAATTTCGAAGATGAATTAAAACCTGGACACAAAAAACATCGTGGATGGCACTTAATATTGCTGGCAAAAAACAAAAAAGGCTATCATAATCTCTGCAAATTAAGCTCAATTGCTTTCATAGAGGGATTTCACTACAATGCGAGAATAAACCATGAACTTCTTGAAAAGTATCACGAAGGCATTATCTGCAGCTCAGCCTGTTTAGGAGGGGAAATATCTCAAAAGATAATGAACGGAGATGTTGAAGGAGCAGAAAAAGCTGTTGTATGGTTCAAAAATTTATTCGGAGAAGATTATTACCTTGAATTACAACGACACCAAACCGATAAGCCTAATGCTGATACTTCCACTTTTGAAAGACAGGAAGAAGTCAACAAGGTGCTTATTGAACTGGCAAGAAAACACAACATAAAAATAATCGCTACAAACGACGTTCATTTCGTTGAAGAAGAACATGGAGAAGCTCACGACAGATTAATCTGCCTAAGCACCAACAAAGATTTCAACGATCCAAACCGTATGCATTATACCAAACAGGAATGGTTGAAAACGCCGGAAGAAATGGCTGAAATTTTCAAAGATATTCCTGAAGCATTGGAAAACACCCAGGAGATTGTCGATAAAATTGAAGTGTTTTCTATCGATTCCGGACCTATCATGCCTATGTTCGACATTCCAAAAGATTTTGGAACAGAGGAAGAATATCGCCAGAAATTCACAGAACAAGATTTATTCGATGAATTTACACGCAACGAAAAAGGTGAAGTCGTACTTTCACAGGAAAAAGCCGAGGATAAGATAAAAAAACTTGGAGGCTACGAAAAACTTTACCGAATAAAACTTGAAGCCGACTATTTGGCAAAACTTACTTGGGAAGGAGCAAAAAAACGATACGGAGAAGTCTTAACAGATGAACAACGTGAACGTATAATTTTTGAATTATACATCATGAAAACCATGGGATTTCCTGGTTATTTCTTGATTGTTCAAGATTACATTCGTGGAGCAAGAGAAGAACTAGGTGTTGCTGTTGGTCCCGGCCGTGGTTCCGCTGCAGGTTCGGTTGTGGCATATTGCTTAAAAATCACCGACTTAGACCCGCTTACATACGATTTGCTTTTTGAACGTTTCCTTAATCCAGACCGTATTTCCCTACCCGATATCGACGTTGACTTCGATGATGAAGGACGAGGAAAAGTTTTGGATTGGGTAACAAAAAAATATGGTAAAGAAAAAGTTGCCCACATTATCACTTACGGAACAATGGCTTCAAAATCTTCTATTGCAGATATCAGCCGTATTCAAAAAGTTCCACTTACAACAGTTGCAGAAATAAAAGGATATATTCCAGAAAAAGAGTTTGAGGAAAGTCAATTAAAAGCTGTTGACGGTGATAAATATAATCCTAATGCAAAGAAGCCAAAGGTTAATCTAAAGAACTGTTACAAATACGTTCCTAAACTAAATGAGATTCTAAACGGTAATGACGAAAATCTAGCATCCGTTTTAAAATATGCAGAACAATTAGAAGATACAAACCGCCAGATTGGTATCCACGCATGTGGAGTTATTATTGGTGCGGACGATTTGACAAATTTTGCACCGATATGTACACAGAAAGATAAAGATACTGGCGAAGATGTACTTGTAACACAATATGACGGTCATGTTATTGAGTCTGTAGGATTAATAAAGATGGACTTTTTGGGATTAAAGACCCTTTCAATTATAAAAGAAGCCATCAAGAATATTAAACATTCAAAAGATATTGATGTTGATATTGATAAAATTCCTATTGACGACGAACTCACCTACGAACTTTATAGCAAAGGAAAAACAGTCGGTGTGTTCCAGTTTGAATCTCCAGGGATGCAGAAATATCTAAAAGAACTGCATCCTACTGTAATTGGAGACTTAATTGCCATGAACGCCCTTTACCGACCAGGACCAATGGACAACATACCTTCGTTCATTGCACGTAAGCAAGGTAAAGAAGAAATTACATACGATCTTCCTTGTATGGAAAAGTATTTGAAAGACACATACGGTATCACTGTATATCAAGAGCAGGTAATGCTTCTATCACGTGAAATTGCCGATTTTACTCGTGGTCAATCAGATACTCTTCGTAAAGCCATGGGTAAAAAGCAATTGGCGAAAATGGAAGAACTATATGGTTTATTTATCAAACAAGGTGTTCCAAAACAATGTAAAGAAACAGGTTGGTCGGAAGAAAAAGTAAAAGAAATCCTAGACCATATCTGGACAGAATGGAAAAAATTTGCGTCCTACGCATTTAACAAATCCCATGCTGCATGCTATGCCTGGGTTTCGTACCAAACTGCATATTTAAAGGCACACTATCCTGCAGAATATATGGCAGGACTACTTACCAATAGCATTGGTACACCTGCCGATATTGCAAAATTTATGGAAGAAGCCCGTTCACTTGGTATAAAAATTCTATGTCCTAGCGTAAACGACAGCGAACTTTCTTTTTCGGTAAATAAAAAAGGTAATATTCACTTTGGATTAAAAGCAATCAAAGGATTCGGAGAAAATATTTCCATTGCAATTATCGAAGAACGCGAAAAAAACGGAAACTACAAGGATATCTTTGATTTAGTTCAACGCGTTATGCTTACTAATAAGAACCTTGAATTATTAACCTACAGCGGTGGTTTGGACTGTTTCGAACTACCTCGAGATACCTATGTAAGCATTTCGGACGAAGGAACTCCTTTTATTGAGACATTGGCAAACTTTTCGTCTTCAATACATAAAAAAGCAGACAACTCCATGATGTCGCTTTTTGGGACAGAAGAGGTTGATACAGGACATCCAGCAATACCTTCGGTTAGAAGACTTGATCCTTTATATATTTTGCAAAGAGAAAGCGAACTCATTGGTATCTTTTTGACATCGCATCCTTTAGATAAATATAATTTCTTAGCAAAAGGTTTTGAGAACTACCAGTTGTCCGATATCGAAACAATGGTAAATAATCCTGAATTACACGACAAGGAGTTCAAATTTCTTGGGATGATTGAAAAACTACGTTACGGTACGACAAAAAAAGGTAGTCCTATGGTACTTTTTACCCTAAGCGATTACGGAGGTTCCCGCGAATTTCCTCTTTTTGGACGTGCTGACGAAAGTAAAAGAAAGAGTGAGTGCACGCTCTTTAAAGAAGCTGGATTTAAAGAAAAAGACATTATTGTTATTACAGGACGAATTGAAAGACCATGGCATTCAAAGGATAAAGAAGATGCTAAATATGAATTTGCATTAAAAGATTTTAAATCCGCCCAGCAAATGATGCAGGAAATAAGAGCACTTCAAATCAAACTTGAGTTACCAACACTTAGCGAGGATTTTATTGCAAGTCTCTCCAACTGGATCTGCAAAACTGACCATGGAGTAAATGTTGATTTTCTTATAAAGAACGGTAATATTTTAACAGAATTATCGTCATCTACATATAAAATTCAATTAGATAATTCATTTTTCGAAGAAATGAAAAATTATCCAGTGGAACTGAAATATAAATTTAACTAAAATAAAAATTATGGCACTTCAAATTACAGACGCAAACTACGACGAAGTAGTTTCAACAGACAAACTCGTTGTTATTGATTTTTGGGCAGAATGGTGTGGTCCATGCCAAAAAATTTCTCCTGTAATCACTGCATTAGCAGAAGAATACGAAGGAAAAGTTGTGATTGGAAAATGTGATGTGGAAGAAAATACTGAAATCACATCAAAATTCTCAATACGCAACATTCCAACAATATTATTCATTCGTAACAACGAAGTTGTTGATAAACTAGTTGGCGCTGTTCCTACAGATAAAATCAAAGAAAAAATTGAAGCTAACTGCTAATATTCAATGAGTTCTGTTGATTTACAGACAATAGAATCATTACAAACCTTCGACAATTTTGAGTTTCTTGCTCGTCAGATTGTCGAAGGTTTTATTACTGGACTACACAGAAGTCCGTTTCATGGTTTTTCTGTAGAATTTGCGGAACATCGTCAATACAATTCCGGCGAATCCACAAAAAATATTGATTGGAAGCTATTCGCAAAGACCGACAAACTCTTTACCAAAAGATTTGAAGAAGAAACAAATCTTCGCTGCCAATTGGTCATTGACACATCTTCATCGATGTTATTCCCGTTTCAGGAAAAATCAATCTATAACAAGTTAGCATTTTCTTTATATTCTTCAGCTGCACTCATTCATCTTCTTAGAAAACAACGAGATGCAGTCGGTTTGTCTTTTATTTCAGACAAAATTGATTTACACACCCCTGCCCGATTATCGGATTCGCATGCTCAAATGCTTTATGCGGAATTAAACAACTGCCTACAGGCAAGTTTTAAACAAGATTCTTTCCAGAAAAATACATCTTTGTCAAAAACGCTAAACCAGCTGGCAGAAACAATCCATAAGAGATCATTAGTTATCATTTTCAGCGATTTATACCAATCAGAAAAATACAACGAACTATTTGATGCACTACAACACCTGAAATACAACAAAAACGAAATAATTCTATTTCACGTTACAGAACCGAATCGTGAAGAACATTTTGAATTTGAGAACCGTCCGACAGAACTTTCCGATATGGAAACAGGTGAAATTCTAAAAATTAATCCAAACAGTATTCGTTCGGCATATTATCAAAATATAGAAAAGATAAATGCTGACATTGTATCAACCTGCCACAAATTCCAAATAGACTATATCAAAGCAGATATTAACAAAGGATTTGATCAAATTCTAACAGGATATCTTATAAAACGTGATAAACTGATGTAGTTTTTATAAAAAAACAGTAAGTCTATAAGCCGGATTCTGTTTCCTTTCGGAATTCTATCATTTATCTAACGCAACCTACCCTCCGACTCGGACGAGCAGCCCTCAAACGTCGGTTTACATGGTCTTGCAACTTGTCGGTGGCACATCTGAACGAATCGCTTCATCCAATGGTGGTCTCTTACACCACCTTCTCACCCTTACCGAATTACTCCGGCGGTTATTTTCTTCTGCCATACCATACGCTCACGCACATCTGTTCTTTCAACAGGCACAATGCTCTATGTTGTCCGGACTTTCCTCCCCCTTTCGGGAGCGATAGAACGACCTACTGTTTGACAAAAATACATTTTTTAGATAACATAATATTAAACAACCCTTGAATTTTATTTATTTCGCCATGGGTTAAACATTTATTCTCAAAGCCCTCATTGCATTTAACACAGCAATTACAGTAACACCAACATCAGCAAAGACAGCCATCCACATAGTGCTAAATCCCAATGCAGCCATAAGTAAAACAATTATTTTCACACTAATTGCAAACCAAATATTCTGACTAGCAATTCGAATAGTTTGACGGGCAATTTCCACTGCAGTTGAAATTTTTGAAGGTTTGTCATCCATAAGAACAATATCAGCAGCCTCAATTGCAGCGTCGCTACCCAAACCTCCCATTGCAATACCAACATCTGCACGGGCAAGAACTGGTGCATCATTGATTCCGTCACCTACAAAAGCAAGGAACGTCCCCTCCGCTTTTTCGGACAACAGTCTTTCTATGTGAGAAACCTTGTCTGTTGGCAATAGTTCCGTATAAAATTCATTCATATTCAGTTTTTGTGCAACATCTTCACCCACTTCTTTGCGATCACCTGTCAACATCACAGTTTTCGTAACACCAATTTTTTGTAATTTAGAAATTGCCTCAGAGCTATCTTCTTTAATTCTATCGTTAATCACAATGTGTCCTGCATATTCATTATTTATTGCAACATGAATAATAGTACCTATTATAGAACAATCATGCCATTTTGCACCAATAGAATCCATCATCTTAGTATTTCCAACACAAACAACATCATTTCCTATTTTTGCCCTGATTCCATGTCCGGAAATTTCTTCCACATCTGTTATGGAACAGCCATCAACAGCTTCATTAGGAAAAGCATTACGAAGCGCCGCAGCAATTGGATGAGTAGAAAAATGCTCCACATGTGCTGCAAGATGAAGCAGTTGTTTCTCATCACACGTTTCCGGATGCACAGCTTCTACAGAAAATTGTCCATACGTTAATGTACCTGTCTTGTCAAAAACAACAGTTTTCACATTAGCAAGCGTATCCATGTAATTTGACCCTTTTATTAAAATACCATTACGTGAAGCTCCGCCAATACCTCCAAAAAATGTTAAAGGTACACTAATAACCAATGCACACGGACAAGAAACCACAAGAAACATCAATGCTCTATATAACCACAAAGAAAAACTTGCAATAAAATCTCCGGAAAATAAAGGAGGAATAACAGCCAAAATAAAAGCGGCAGAAACAACTATCGGAGTATAAATACGAGCAAAACGCGAAATGAAATTTTCACTTTGAGACTTATTCTCACTTGCATTTTCAACAAGATTAATAATTTTTGAGACAGTACTTTCTCCAAATGTTTTTGTCGTTCTCACACGAATCACTCCTGTTAAATTCAAACATCCAGAAATAACCTCATCGTTTACAGAAAGTTCACGCGGAACACTCTCGCCCGTAAGTGCAACTGTATTAAGCGAGGAATTACCTTCAACAACAATACCATCCAAAGGAACTTTTTCACCAGGTTTTATGACTATAATTTCTCCGAGTGCAACAGTTTCCGGTGAGACAGTTTCCACAACTCCATTTCGTTCCACGTTTGCAGAATCAGGACGAATATTCATCAAATGCGAAATACTCTCACGGCTTTTACCTTCTGCGTAACCTTCGAAAAGTTCACCAACTTGAAAAAACAACATTACGAAAACCGCCTCTGGAAATTCCGTTTCCGCCCCAGGAAGAAAGCCAATACATAACGCTCCAATTGTTGCTATTGCCATCAGAAAATGCTCATTAAACGCATCGCCTTCACAAACACCTTCCACTGCTTCCTTTAATGTTTCAAAGCCAATAATTAGATACGGTATCAAATAAATACACAGCAGCTGCCATGTTGGAAGTTCCAGCGTACGTTCAATAATTACCGCTCCCAATAGAAGCACTATTGTACAAATAATTCGGATTATCTGCTCTTTTAATCCACCTTCCCCGTGACTATGACCATGTTCTTTATGTTCATGATTTTCACTGTGTGAATGTTTGTGTTCTTCATGCGAACAACAATTGTGCGAATGTTCATCTTTGTGTGCCATATCCTTTTTGTTTTTGTTTACGACACAAAAATGCATCAAAAGTTTTGCAACCGAGTTGCAAAGTTTATCATTGGGAAATTAATTAAATTAACGTTTTAGGAACTATTTCGCTAAACGTTGATACTCTACAATCCACGAATCAGGTACAGTTCCATTTTTAAACTGTTCATAATCATGCAAAGAACATGGAACAATTCGTTTTTTATTTGTTGTTCCTACAGGGATTTCAACCCACATTGTCTGAGAGACCATTGATTCATAGAAACAAATATTTTGTGGAAACATAGGATGTTTTAGATATCGCTTCAAATACGTTTCATCGGAAAAATCACCTGTTTCATTTTTGCGCTGTGAAATTCCATCCAATACATGCCACAGAATCTGCGCACATAACTGCATTGAAATTACATCATCGTCATTTTTAGGGTTATATTCCGACAAGAAGAACATATTCATTCGTGGAGAATATCCAGAATACCAGGCACATTGACAGGCATATTCCGAATACAGGCCATTAACATTACTACTTGATGGATTGTCTGAAAAACGGACTGAATTTGCGTCAAAAGAAACCAACTGAGCATCACGAATTAAAGGTTCAGACAATTCAATATTAGAATTACACTCACCTAATCTAAGTGAATAAAAACTATTGTCATTCATCCAACCAAATGAATCACGCGACGATAAATACTCTTGATTAGCAATATGCACCAAGCGAACATCCTTATTTTCAGAAATCAAACGGTTCAAATAATTCTGATTGTGAAAATCCTCCAGCTCTTCTTCCCTGTCAATCCTTGCATCGATTAAACAAACAGAAGGATACGCACTTCTTTGCAAACTTACCTGAGCCAACGAACATACTGCCTCCTGAGTTCCTCCAAAAACAATTATAGGTTTCCCATAAATAGAAAGTAACTCAACACATTTCTCCAGATTTTTGTAAGACTCAGAAACATTTTCACCTTGTCGGCAATCACCTAAATCAAATATTTTTAGAGATTTAGATGTTTCATGCAGAGCACACAACGATTTTCTAATTTGAGCAGAAGCACGCGAAGCACCAACATTGTTAGAATTTCTATCTTCTAAATATCCTAATAAGAAAACATCTGCAGCAACTAATTCAGAATCTTCATAGGTAGAAACAATCTGAACGCCTAAATTATTTGTATTCAGACTTGTAACAGGTACACAAAGATCTTTTAACGTCATTATTTAGTTTTCTTTACCTCTGCAATCTCGTAGCATTGTTCCAATGTTAAATTTTCAGGTTTAACATTTTTCGCAATTCTAAAATATTTCTTTTTATAAAATACACATGGATGTCCCCAGCGATCCAACATCACCTTAACGTTTGCATCTTCAGGAAAATCTTTTATGCTACGTTTTTCATCAGTTTCACGCTTACGGATAATGATTTTTTCAGCATCATCTATTGTAATAGTAAAGACATCTGGATCATTCTTTTTCAAAGAAATAAATTTCCCTTTATGAGCCAAGAATGGTCCAAATCGACCAATGTTTGCAGTAACAGTTTCTCCTTCAAAACTACCAACTTCACGTGGAAGCAACAATAATGTCAAAGCTTCCTGTAAAGTGATAGTATTAGGATTCTGACCTTTCAACAATGTAACACTTTTCTTTTCGGGATCATCGGCTTCGCCCATCTGTAGATACTGACTGAATCGGCCATTACGTACGTAAACATTCTTACCCGTCTCAGGATGAGTTCCAAGTAAACGTCCCTCATTTCCATTCTTCAACATCATCAGAGCATCTTCCAAAGTTACTGTTTCTATTTGGAACGACTTATCCAATGCAGTATATATAGGCTTCTCGTCATCTTCCTGTTTACCTAACTGAACCATAGAACCAAAACGACCTATACGCACAGATACTTGACGACCTGTTTCAGGATCTACACCCAAAATTCTTTCACCTGTACCACGTTCCGAAGTTTCCATAGTATCCTCTACCTTGGAATGGAATGGTCCATAGAATTTTGAAAGCATTTCAACCCAACCAATTTTTCCTAATGCAATTTCATCAAATTCCTGTTCTACAGAAGCTGTGAAATTGAAATCCATAATTCCGTTAAAATACTTCATTAGGAAATCATTCACAACCATACCAATATCTGTCGGAAACAGTTTATTCTTTTCTGTATCAATAGTTTCCGTTGCCTTTACAGCAGATATTTTACCGGCAGATAATGTCAACTTATTATATTGACGTTTTTGTCCAGCTCTATCTTCTTTTAAGATATATCCACGTTTCTGAACAGTTGATATTGTTGGAGCATAAGTAGAAGGACGGCCAATACCTAACTCTTCCAATTTACGAACCAACGTTGCCTCTGTATAACGAGGCGGATGTTGTGTAAAACGTTCTGTTGCAACGATAGACTTTGTTTGAACACCAGCACCAACACTTAATGCAGGTAAAACAACACTTTCCTCTTCAGCTGTATCGTCATCTGTTGATTCAATATACATCTTAAGGAAACCGTCAAAAACCATCACTTCGCCTTTTGCTGTAAAAGTCGCATTTTTCAATTCTTTGCTTGTGATAGTCAAAACTGTGCTTTCCATTTGAGCATCAACCATTTGTGATGCCAATGTACGTTTACGGATTAACTCATACAAACGTTGTTCATCTGCATTTGAAGAAACAAATTCATTTTCAATATATGTAGGACGAATTGCTTCATGGGCTTCCTGAGCACCTTTCGATGTAGTAGAATATTTTCTTACTTTAGAGTATTTATCTCCAAAATTTTCAACAATAAATTTCTTTGCAGAATTTACTGCTAATGAAGACAAATTCACAGAGTCAGTTCTCATATAAGTAATATATCCAGACTCATACAACAACTGTGCAATCTGCATTGTTTTAGCAACAGGAAACGAAAATTTTCTACTAGCTTCCTGCTGTAATGTTGAAGTTGTAAAAGGAGGAGCCGGACGTTTTGTAGCAGGTTTTTTCTCACACGCAGAAACTTCAAATGAAGCATCTTTTGCTTTTTGCAAGAAATCCTCAGCCTCCTGTTTTGTAGCAAAGCGTTTTGTTAATTCTGCAGAAAAAGGAATCTTTCTTCCACCTTGTTCAGCAACAAAATCAGCAACAACTTTATAAGAAGACTCTGTTTTAAAAGCATTAATTTCGCGTTCACGCTCTACTATTATACGAACAGCAACAGACTGTACACGACCTGCGGAAAGCTGTGGTTTTACTTTTTTCCATAAAATAGGAGATAATTCGAAACCAACCAATCTATCCAACACACGACGGGCTTGCTGAGCATCAACAAGTTTTAAATCTATAGTACGAGGATTTTTCAAAGAATCAACAATAGCATCTTTTGTAATTTCATGAAAAACAATTCGTTTCGTTGATTTTACAGGCAATTTCAAAACCTCTGCCAAATGCCATGCAATAGCCTCTCCCTCACGGTCCTCATCGGAAGCAAGCCATACATTTTTTGTTTCTTTTACAGCTTTGCGTAACTCAGCTACCAATTTTTTCTTATCTGCAGAAACTTCATACAATGGAGCAAAAGAATTATCAACATCGATACCCAGACCTTTTTTCTCCAAATCGCGGATATGTCCATAACTTGACATAACCGTAAAATCCTTTCCCAAAAACTTTTCAATCGTCTTAGCCTTTGCAGGAGATTCGACTATCACCAGATTTTCCGTCATCGTGTATTTTGTCTTTTAATGATTTCGCAAAATTATAAAAAACAATTACAAACAATAGTTTTCGTAAAAAAAATCAAAAAAAGACTTCTTATAATTAGTCAGATTCCCTAAATTTGAAACAAAATTTTGACCTATGCAAGAAATACAAAATAGTGGAAAATCCCACAAAAAGCTATACATAATATTATGGTGTTGCTGTTTATTCCCTCTTCTTTGTACAGTAATTCTGTTTTCACTGATTTCATCAGGAAAACTTGGATTTATGCCAACAATTGAGGAGTTAGAAAATCCAAAGACAAAACTTGCTACCAATATTATCTCTTCCGATGGTGTAACCATGGGAACATTTTTCAAGGAAAATCGTATAGAATGTAGTTACGATGACTTACCTCCATATTTAGTTGACGCACTTACTTCCACAGAAGATGCCCGTTTCTACGACCATTCCGGAATAGATTACAGAGGTTTAATGCGTGTTGCTGTTAAAACAGTTTTAGGAGGAAACAAAAATTCCGGAGGTGGTAGTACAATCACGCAACAGTTGGCAAAAATGCTTTTCCCACGAGAAAAATTCGACAGTGCGATAGAAATTGTTCTTCGTAAACTTCGTGAATGGGTAATTGCAGTTAAATTAGAAAAAGCATATACGAAAGAGGAAATTATCGCTTTATATCTCAACAAATTTGACTTCCTACACAATGCCAATGGTATAAAAATGGCATCAAACGTTTATTTCAGCAAAGAACCGAAAGATTTGACTATAGAAGAAGCAGCTATGTTAGTAGGACAGTTAAAGAACCCAGCCTTATTCAATCCTGTACGCTACCCTGACACTGTAACTGTTCGTAGAAACGTTGTAATGAGCCAAATGGTTCATTACGGAAAACTTAGTCAGGAAGATTACGATTCATTGAAACAGATTCCATTGACATTAAAATTCAAACGAATTGACCACACTAATGGTATCGCACCTTATTTCCGCGAATGGTTAAGAACAACAATGACAGCAAAAAAACCTGAACCTAAAAATTATTGGAGTCAGGATATGTATAGCAGAGATTCCATTCTTTGGGAAACCAGTTCTCTTTACGGATGGTGCAACAAAAATGAAAAATCTCCAGGCGTTTACTACAATTTGTACAGCGACGGTTTGCGTATTTTCACGACAATTGATTCACGTATGCAGCAATATGCAGAAAATGCAGTGGAAAAACACATGTCTGAAAACGTGCAACCAGCCTTTTTCAATGAGAATAAGAATAATTCCAAAGCACCTTTCGCCTCAAATCTTACAAGCGAAGAATATCAAAGCCGTATAAAAGCATCTATCAAACAAAGTGAAAGATACCATGCTATGGGATGTAAATCAATGGAATGGGACGAAGTATTAAAAATATTTAACACTCCTGTTCCAACAACAGTCTTTTCATGGAAAGGTTCTATCGACACAGTGCTTTCCCCTCTTGATTCCATTAAATGGATGAAAAGTTTTCTTCAATGCGGAATGTTGTCAATGGAAGCTAAAACCGGACATGTTAAAGCTTTTGTTGGCGGTATTGACTATGAATTTTTCCAATATGACCACGTAATGCAGCAACGCCGACAAGTTGGTTCTACGTTCAAACCATTCTTATATACTCTTGCTATGCAGGAAGGAATGTCGCCTTGCAAACAGTTCGCAAACGTACCAACATCTTTTTATGTAAACGACCAGATGTGGACTCCAAGTAACTCAGATAAAGCAAGAAACGGAGAAATGGTATCTCTTGCGTGGGGATTAGCAACATCAAACAACTGGATTTCAGCGAAATTAATGCAATTGCTAAAACCAGAACCTGTAGTTGCCTTGGCACACGAAATGGGACTTTACAGTCATATAGATCCAGTGCCTTCAATTTGTTTAGGTGTTGCAGATTTAACACTTCACGAAATGGTTGGTGCATATAGTACATTTCCAAATAAAGGAATCCACGTAGATCCAATTCTTGTTACAAAAATAGAAGACAAATACGGCAATGTTATAGCACAATTCACTCCTGGACAAAATGAGGCTGTAAGTGAAGAAGTTGCCTATCAAATGGTTGGTTTATTACAGAATGTTGTAAACATGGTTGACCGTGAAGCAAAAGCATACGGAACAGCAATTTCCCTTCGTACACGTTACGGAATAAAAGTTCCACTTGCAGGAAAAACAGGAACGACAAACGATCATGCCGATGGCTGGTTCATGGGATTTACTCCTGAATTAGTCACTGGAGTCTGGGTTGGTGGAGACGAAAGAAGCATACGTTTCAGAAGTTTCGCACATGGTCAGGGAGCTAGAATGGCAATGCCTGTATTCGCTTATTACATAACTGATTGTATTGCAAACAAGGATAAATTAGGCTACACATTTGGAGATTTCGAAAAACCTGCGAACTGGATTTCACCATGTTATGGAACAAATCCGGCTCCTAAAAACAGCAATGAATCAACATCAACAGATTTCGATGATTTCTTGTAATGAGTTCAATCTTCAAATTCAAACAATTTGCTATTACCCAGGAACATTCTGCATTAAAATTAGGAACTGATGCAGTTTTACTTGGTTGTGCAGCACGTTTTTCATCACCTACAAACATTCTTGACATAGGTACGGGAACTGGTATTTTAGCTTTAATGATGGCGCAAAGATTCAACTGTTCCATTACCGCCATTGATATTGATGAAAACGCAATCAAAGATGCCGAAATAAATTTTGCAGCAAGTAAATGGACTAAAAATATTCAATTGCAACACAAAAGCGTACAAGATTTTACAAACGAGCAGAAAGAAGAATTCGATGGAATCATCTGCAATCCGCCTTTTTTTTCAAACAGTTTAACAAACAACGACAAAAGCAAAACAATAGCCAGACATACTGTCAATCTTACACCTGAAATTCTTTTTTCTTGTATTTACAAACTTCTCAATAATAACGGAACTGCATATATTATTATTCCATGTTCAGAAAAGATACGATTTATACAAGCTGCCGTAGAGAACAATTTATACGCCACACATACAATACTCATCTATCCGTTTGCCAATTCAGAAAATCCAAATAGAACTATTATAGAATTTCGAAAAAATTGGAAAGAATTTGGTACAGAAGAAATTCATATAAGAAATGCCGACAAAACATATACTCATTTATTCAAAGAATTAACTAAAGATTTTTATTTATAACAGTATGAAGAGAATTATTCTAATCCTTTCTTTTTTTAGCAACATTTGTTTTGGACAAATAGGAGAAATCTGTAACTGGGACAGCAATAAAAAGGCTGCAGTTGTACTTACTTTTGACGATTGGCTAACAACACATCCGACACTAGTGATTCCTGCACTTAAAGAAAGAAGTATGACAGCGACATTTTACTTTATCGCAAAAAATATGTCAAAAACAAAAGCGACACAACTTCAGAAAGCATTTGAAGCAGGTCACGAAATAGGCAATCATTCCTACACTCATCCACAATCTGATTCTGCAATTGCTTCAGAAGTACGTAAGGCAAAAATGATTATCGATTCCGTATTACCTAAACAAAAAATCACGACTTTCGACTATCCTTATGGTACTGTTAGTGATATGTTGTATGACACTGTTAAAAATTGCGGTCATATTGCAGCACGTGGAGTCTGGCCGCCAACAAATTTTAAATATTCATTTGCTTCAAAAGAAAATGACTATTACAACATTCGTACTGTAAGTGTTGGAGGTGATGGTGTTACAAATGCTAAGAATTTTGCATCATACATAACAAAAATAGTAAACGGCGGTGGATTACTCACATTTTTATATCACGGGGTTGACAAATCTAGTGATTACGCAAATGTGCCAAAAGAAGTTTTCTATGCAGAACTTGACACATTACAATCTTTTCAAGACAAAATTTGGATTACAACACTTGCAAATGCAATACTTTACCATAAAGAAAAAAGATGTGCACAATTATCTTTTCTGGAAAATGAATCAATCGAAAATTCATTATTTGTAGAAATAACCGATACATTGCCAGACTCTATTTACAATTACCCTTTAACAGTGAGAATATTTAACAATGGAAAAACATTTAACCATATAGAGCAACAAGGAACAGACTGTCCTATTCTTTTTCAAAATTATGAATACGTACTTTTCCGAGCTATTCCCGATGGCGGCGTTATTGAACTAAAATATGGAGACTGGGATGTTGTCAACATTGAGGAAACAGAAAATGACACTTCAATTTCAATAAAAAATCACACCATTTTCGTACAAACAAACGAAAATGCCACAGTTATTCTTTATTCCACAAATGGACAATGTATTGATAAAAAATCTGGTTCTTGCCAATTTCAAATTGAAAAACCAGGGTTCTACATTATTATGATAGATGGGAAAAGCAAGAAAATTGTTATCGAATAAATTATTTACAATAACAACAACTCCTACTCTGACAAATAAAAAAATCTAACCAAAGATTTTTATCTATAGTCTATTCGAAATCATCGTCATCAGACTCATCGTCAAAATCATCAGAATCACCATTACCTATATATGGTGAACCACTGATGTCGTCAATATCGAAACCTAACAAATCTTCCTCCTGAAGTTTTCCATGAACAATCTCTTCTATTTCACTATCAGAAAAAGCACGGACATTGGTAATAATCACATGTTTATCAAGAAAATCGCCTAATTCCTCACAGGCATCAATCACATCACCAACCACATTTTTTACCGGTTCATTTATAGGAATTAAAAGCGAAGCCTTTACCAAATGATTTTCCACATGCAATGATTCAATCTCCATAGCATAGCGTTCCGAAGATGAAGCAAATTCATTTCTGATAATTTTCTCCTGAAATTCCGTAAAGAAATCCTCATTTTTATGAACTAAACATACGAAATAACGCAAACTAGCTCCCTTTCCACCTAATCCAGTTGAAATTAATATCTGATTATCATCCTCAAGCAAAGAACTTTCAAGCAACATTTTTGATTCGCGGTAAGCCATTGTTGCCCATAGTTTTATTTCTCCGTCGGAATCATTTTTGAATTTCTCCAAGAAACGGAAAGTTTCTATATCTTCGAACGAAGCAAGTTGAATTAGAATGTCTCTTTTTTCTTCCAACCGAGCCTCAACATCATACAAAATTGGAATTTTTGATAACACATCATTCAACTCCACCACGTGTTTTTTCAACATGCCAGACCGTTTGAAATAATTCATCTGAATATCCAAATCAATCTGTTCCTCTATGATATTCAATCGTTGAGGATTTTCACTATACATTTTCTGAATTCTATCCAACAAATCTCCTGAAGATGACATATAGTTTTTAATTAAATTATTGCATCATAAATAATCCGCTGAATTCTTGGGCGAACAGCAGAATCGCCTAACATTGTATTTTTTGCGTCCGGAGTAATCCTATTAACTCTATTCGACAAGAATATGTATATTAAAGACTGTTCCGGATCAACCCAAAACAATGTCCCTGTAAAACCAGTATGACCATAACTTTTAGGTGAAGTACAACGACAAGTAGGATCTATCTTATTTGGCACAACCTCCGGCTTATCAAACCCATACCCTTTTCTATTTCCATTTTCACAGAAAGGACATGAAGTAAACAACTCAATTGTTTCCGAATCAAGAAATTTTTCACCGCCATACGTACCCTTATTCAGCAGCATCTGTAATAATTTTGCCAAATCATAGGCATTAGAGAACAATCCCGCATGACCACTTACGCCTCCTAAAATAGAAGCTCCCCTATCGTGAACATATCCCTGCAACAACTGATGACGAAAATACTCATCATTTTCTGTAGGAGCAATTTCCGACTTTGGAAACTTTTGCAACGGCAGATAACCTAATGTTGACGCCCCCAATTTTGCATAAAAATTCTCCTCAGTATATTTATCCAATGATTTTCCAGATATATTTTTCACTACATCCGTCATTAAATAAAACCCCAAATCACTATATACAACTTCTTTTTTAGGATTTAACGGTGACTCCACAATTAAACGAAAAACGGTGTCACGATATGCGTTGTTCATATACACTCCTGTTCCAATCTCTATAGCATGATTTTCGTCTTTTTCTGAAACAAATGCATTCTCGACATACTCAAAATCTTTCTTCAGATACAACTGATATTCAATCATATACGGATATTCTGCCGAACGTGTTCGGGACTTCATTCCCTTTCCATAAAAATCCTTTATAAACGTTGGTGAAGCAGCTACACCTGGTTTTAATTGAGCCTGATGCGTTAAAATATTATACATCACTAGTGTATCCTTGTTTGAACCTTTTACATAAGGCAGATATTCACCAAGAGTTTTGTTCAAATCAAACTTTTTTTCATCATACAATTTCATCAATGAAACTGTTGTCGCAGCAGACTTTGTAACTGAAGCCAAGTCATAAATTGTTTTATCCGTTACAGAATCGGCAGAGCCATAGGATAAAAGCCCGAAAGCTTTTTCAAAAACAACAATTCCATCTTTTGCAACTAGAACTTCGCAGCCTGGCATTGCACCATATTCTATAAATTTATTTACTACGGAATCAATTTTTTTTAGTTTTTCTTCAGACATGCCTACTTCTATAGGATCTCCAGAACGAAGACGTTCTATTGACGAATACGAGATGCCTTCACCGGCATTAAATCCACCAGCCGAAACAGGAAGATTTCCACTTGCTGGCAATGCCCCGAACAAAACTTCCGGAGTGATTTCCTGAACCAGTTTTTTGAAATCATACGCAACAACAAGTGATTCCACATTTTTTAGTGCATCTTTAAAGTAATCCAAAGCATACGGATTTGCATGCAGAACCATAACCACATTATTTCTTGCAGCTATTTTTCCTACTATATCAACCATTTGTTGCGTAATTCCATATTTCTTACTTGGATAAGAACTTGTTCCTTGAACATCAAGAATAACAACGTCAAATTTATTTAAATCCACAAGCGTCTTTTCTATAATTTGTTCATATCCGGCTGAAGCAGGAACTACAAACGAAGTAACATCTGCCTGCTTTTTCAAACGATTCACAAAATAAGAAGTTCCATTCTTCAAAGAAACAACAGCAATCTTTTTCGTATCAAGTTTACGGAACGGTAACTGAGATTTTGAATCTTTAACTACAGTGATTGATGACTGAACAAGTTTTCGATTAAGATTTTTTGCATATGGAGTATTTAAATCCTCATACAGATTATTTAAATCAACATGAGTTCGTTCCGGAACTTTCATCCAAGATTTTGCAATCAAGATTCTACGGCAATGTTCATCTATATCAGCCTGCTTAACACGTCCGTTTTCCAACGCCTGTTTAATTGCCTCAATTGCTTTTGGTACATCTAACGTAAATTCAAGAACATCATTTCCTGCCAATAAGGCACGAACTTCCACTTCTCCTGCAGGAAATGCATTACTTACCGCCTTCATATTTAGCGCATCAGTAAAAATCAATCCCTGGAAATTCAATTCTTTTCTCAACTTCTCATTAACAATCTTTGGAGAAAGTGTTGATGGCAAATTCTTCGTTTTGTCCATAGAAGGAACATACAAATGAGCTATCATAATACCCGTCAAATCATTTTTAATCAAATGTTTAAAAGGATATAACTCATAATTTTCCAATTCTTCTTTTGTTCCATTTACAAGCGGCAGGGAATAATGCGAATCACTCGCAGTGTTTCCGTGCCCAGGAAAATGTTTTGCCGTTGTTAATATATTGTAAGACTGCATACCACGCATATACAACAATCCTTTTTTTGCAACATTCAACTTTTCCTCGCCAAACGAACGAGTATTAATCACTGGATTCTGAGGATTATTATTAATATCAACAACGGGAGCGAAATTGATATGAATTCCCATTCTAACACACTGACGACCAACCTCTTTTCCCATTTCCTCAATTAATTCTTCATTCTTTTTATCAATTGCACCCAACTGAAGCTGACGAGGAAAAGCTATAGTACTATCCAAACGCATAGCTAAGCCCCATTCACCATCTATTGCAACAGACAATGGTATTTTTGAAAGACTTTGGAAATCATTTGTCATTTTGGCCTGTGCTATAGGAGAACCTTTAAAAAATATTACTCCCCCAATATGATTTTCAGTAATCAGCTTTTTAACAGCAGCACTGTTATTTTGCTTTGGATCGGAATATGCGGCAACCATAAACAATTGTCCTATTTTCTCATCCAAAGTCATTGTATTAAACACTGAATCAACCCATTGCATATCTGCTCCTTCAAATGGATAAGACGATTCTTTTGTTGATTCACTTGAATTTAATAATTCACAATTCAGAAACAGTAATGCAAAAAACAGTAATATAAACTTATATATTTTCATTATAAATATTCCATTAATTCTTTGTACAACAAATACATAGACTCTATATCATTTTTATGAATCTTTTCCTTTGGAGTATGAGGGAACTCCTGTGCAGCTCCAACAAAACACCAATTCACCGCATAAGGAATCGACTGCAAGGAGCCGCCGTCACTTCCTCCTGCTGTCTCTACTTCCCTCTGAATGTCTATTTTTTTACTTTTAGCTATATTCAATATTTTATCCACAAATGTTTTTCGTGGAAGATTTGAGTCTTTTAAGGAAACAACACAGCCTTTATTATATTCAATCCCTTCCGTTATCCAAGTGATATCTGCTATCAACGCATTATGAAAATGATAATTTTCGTATAAAAAACGCCAACAAAACTTAGCATTTCCGCTTCGCGTTTCTTCTCCTGTAGAAAAAACTATAGCTCCGTTTTCCATCGTTTCTGCAAGACGTAGAGCCACATACACTCCTACACGATTGTCCAAAAACGGAGATTCAATAAAGTCCCCATTTTCAGAAAAATCAGGCTTATACGTCAACAATGTTCCTCGCTCCAGTTCTTCTGCAGACTCATAATATAATTCATCTTCCACTTCACGAAGAACACAAGAAACCTCACGTCCATCCTGCAATCCCACCAATTCTGTTCCATCTTCACAACGTGGCGATCCAACAGGCACCAATGTTTTATTGTATCCCACCATATAAGCAACACTATCAATATGTGCGAAAATAGCAGTACGAGGATTTCCCCACACAAGCATCACACAGTCTTGAAATTCTTCGCCATAAAGAATATGGGGTTTACGATGCCACGAAGAACTATTTTTTTCTACATAATCTACAATAAATCTGGCCATTCGGCTTTCATCACTTGACGGAGCCGAAATGCTACACAATTTTTGTAATAATTTATAATCCTCACTCATTTTCCAACGATACCTCCGATATTTTTTGTAATGCAGCAACACACTCTGCAGCAAGATTCTGAGCAACAGAACAACGAAGCGAACAACTTTCCATAAATGATTGCGACAAAATCTCGCATTTGTTCCGCTTAATTATGTTCATCACTGTATTATTCTGTTCATAAGTAAAATTAACTGTAAAATATGACTGAATTACTTTTTCAACAATTTCGGCGTTATTCAAAGCATCCTTCGTTGCTTCCTTATACGCTTGAATCAATCCACCAACGCCCAACAAAATTCCGCCAAAATAACGCACAACAACAACTAAAACATTGGTAACGCCAAAGGATTCCAGCTGTCCTAGAATTGGTTTTCCTGCAGAATTTGATGGTTCGCCATCATCGGAACATCGGAACTGTTCACCATGATTTCCAATTTTATACGCCCAACAATGATGACGTGCCGCATGATGTTCTTTACGCAAAGCCTCCAAATACGACTTCACTTCCGATTCTGAATGTACAGGATACGCATAGGCAATAAATTTACTACCCTTGTCCTTAAACAGTCCTTCCGAAGATTTTGTTATTGTTTTATAAGTATTTTCCGCCATCCTTTTATCTCACTTCAAAAATAACAAAGTGATTTCGACGGATAAAATCTTTAACACGCAAGTTTTCAACGTATTGTACACAACAAAAAAGAGGTTGACTCAAACGAATCAACCTCTTTTATTAGTATTCTAGAAGAAAATACGTTACTAAACGCGTTTTTCTTTGATACGAGCTTTTTTACCAGTTAAATCACGCAAGTAGAAGATACGAGCACGACGAACTTTACCTTTTTTATTAACTTCGATTTTATCAATCATTGGAGAATTTACAGGAATAATTCTTTCAACACCAACGTTTCCAGACATTTTTCTTACTGTAAAAGTTTCTACAGAACTTTCGTTTCTTCTTTGAAGAACTATACCACGAAATTGTTGGATACGTTCTTTATCACCTTCTTTAATTTTATAATGAACAGTAATTGTATCTCCAGCTGAAAATTCTGGCCATTCTTTCTTTTCGATAACCTCGTTCTTTACTTCGTCTAATAGATTCATCTCGTTTATATTTTTTAGGTGGGCAAATGTAATTATTTTTTTTAGAACAAACACACTTTTAAAAAAATCTTTTTCAAATATTCTAATTCGTTGAATTATAGCCTTTCAACGTATGTAAATCCTAAAGACTCCACTACATTTTTTACTGAATTCTCATCAGAAGTGCCCTCTATAACCACATTTCCTGTAGCTATATCCGCAGAAACACTTGTAACTCCTTCCAGCTTCATTAAATTTGTTTCCACTGTCATTTTACAATGATTGCAAGACATTCCTCCTACTTTATATGTAATAGAATTTTCCATGACTTTATTTTGTTTTGGTTTATATTTCAATAATAACGCATTAAAAATCAGAGCGAAAAACAAGATTGTTGAAATTTGTTTCCACAATGGAATCTGAACATGACAACACTGTTTTGCCATTTCAATATCAGTGAACCATTCCATTGGAGCCATATAATCAATCAACAAGCCAAAAGTGATTGCACCAATTACTATACTAAACACATAAATTATCATTGTTCTCAAGCCCAAAACCTTCTGGACTATCATTAAAGAAGCAAGACTCACCGCCGGACCTGCCATTAAAAACACTAAAGCCGCTCCTGGAGTCAATCCTTTCAACATTAATGCAGCAGCAATTGGGATTGATCCTGTTGCACACACATACATCGGCAAAGCAACTATAATTACAGCCAACATTTCCAACAATGGTTTATCCGAAAAACTCAACAAAAAATTATCCGGAAGAAACACTGCTATCAACCCTGCAACGAATAAGCCCAACAACATACGAGGTCCTATATCCTGCAACATTGCCACATATGCATAATGCAATATCTCTTTTATTTTAACTCCAAATCCTGTATTTTCAGTTTTGTTCTTTTCATCAGAACAAACAGACTCATTTTTTGAAGAATCATTATCAAATACAGTCACAAAAAAGCCTGAAAACACTGAAGTTATCAAAGCCGCCAAAGGACGAATCACCGCAAAAGGCAAACCGAAAACTGAATATGTAGCTAATATTGAATCCACACCAGTTTGAGGAGTCGCCGTCATAAATGAAGTTGTTGCTCCTTTTGATGCTCCTTCTTTCCGTAACGACATTGCTGTTGGCAACACTCCGCACGAACATAAAGGCAACGGAATTCCAAACAATGCTGCTAACAGAACTGACTTGAAAGAATTGTCTGCCAGATAATTTCTATAAAAATTTTTAGGTACAAGAACATGAAGTATTCCCGCACATAAAAATCCAAACAGCAGAAACGGGGTCATTTCAGCTATTACTTGTAATAATGATAATGCACTTTCCATACAGCAAAAGTATATTTTTCTACTATACTTCCAAACAAGAATATATTCTTTTAAGGCACATATTCCTTTTATATAAGGTAAAATGCATATTTTTGTAAAAAATACTAAAATTATGGTTTTACACGGATTAGACTTTGCGGTAATATTTCTTTACATCGCCGTTCTTGTCTTCATTGGAATTTATTTTAAGAAACAAGCTCAAAAAGACAAATCGTCTTATTTATTAGGTGGCAGAAGCATGCCATGGTACATGTTAGGATTATCGGACGCATCTGGTATGTTCGATATTTCTGGTACAATGTGGTTGGTAACAATCTTGTTCGTCTATGGACTAAAAAGTATTTGGTTACCTTGGTTATGGCCTACATTCAACCAAATTTTCCTAATGATGTTCCTTTCTGCATGGTTACGTAGATCAAATGTAACCACTGGTGCAGAATGGATTGAAACTCGTTTTGGCAAAGGTCGCGGCGGCGTTTTATCGCATTGGATTGTTGTTTGCTTTGCTCTTTTAATTGGATTATCAATGTTGTCATACGGATTCGTAGGACTTGGTAAATTCCTTACTCTATTTATTCCTTGGGAATCTGTTTGTTCATTACTACACATCTCACAAGATTGTATTCCTTCGGCATATATTCCACACGTATATGGAATTTTCTTTACTCTTTTTGCGACATTCTACACTATTCTTGGTGGTATGATCAGTATTGTTTGGGCCGATGTTGTCCAATATACTATTATGACTGTTGCTTCTATAGCAATCGGTATTATTGCCATGTATAATGTTAGTCCAGAGACACTTGCAGCATTAACTCCTGAAAGTTGGAATACACCATTTTTTGGAAACACATTAGACATTGACTGGACAGGTAAACTACACGAGGTAAATAATAAAATAGCTGAAGACGGCTATTCATTATTTAGTCTATTCTTTGGTTTCATGTTCATGAAAGGTATCTTGGTAAGTATGGCTGGTCCAGCACCAACATACGATATGCAGAAGATTTTAGCTAACAAAACTCCTCAAGATGCATTAAAAATGAGTGGTTCTGTTTCTGTCATCCTAAACCCTGTACGTTATTTCATGGTTTCTGGTTTCGCTATCCTTGCCATTGCATTCTACGATGAACTAAACCTTAACGTAAACGGCATTATTGACTTTGAACAAATTCTTCCTGCTGCTATGGTTAAATTCCTTCCTGCAGGTTTGTTAGGTTTGTTATTAGTAGGACTTCTTGCCGCATTCATGTCAACTTTTGCCGGTACATTAAATGCTGCTCAAGCATACATTTCTAACGATATTTATCTAAAACATATCAACCCTGAAGCTACTCCAAAACAACAACAACGTATTAATTATGTAGTTGGTACATGTGCGGTTGTTTTCAGTACAATTCTCGGTCTAACATTAAAAAATATCAATGAAATTCTACAAATTGTAACAGGTGCATTCTATGCAAGTTACATGGCTTCGAACATTCTTAAATGGTATTGGTGGAGATTCAATGGAGACGGATATTTCTGGGGTATGTTGACAGGTATTATTTCCGGTGTAATTATTGGTTCTATACAATTATTATGGCCAGAAGTTATCACAGAAAACTTCGATTTTATTCCAACAAGCTTAATTTCTCTTTACGCATTCCCAATCACACTAGTTGTTTCTGTAATTGGCTGCTTACTCGGAACATTACTTACTGAACCAACAGACGAAGACACACTAAAATCATTCTACGCAAACGTTCGCCCTTGGGGATTCTGGAAACCAATATTACACTTGGTTCAAAAAGAAAATCCTTCTTTCAAAGAAAACGACCGATTCTTAAAAGATATGGGCAACGTGGTTGTTGGTATTATTACTCAAACATCTTTAGTTGCAATGCCTATCTGTTTAGTTATTAGAAACTGGATGGGATTCGGCATAAGTATCGTTCTTATTGCAATTGGTGTTACTACATTAAAAATCACTTGGTGGAATAAACTTGATGAGATTTAGTAACAAACTCCTATAAAATAAAAAGGGTTATTTCGTTTATTGAAATAACCCTTTTATTTTTTACAATTATATTTTTCTACCAACCCATATATGGAAATTCGCCGTAAAAAACAGTTTTTCCATTTTTTACCTGCGAATACGCCGCCTCTACACCATCGCACGTATAATAAATACGTTTTTTGCTACGACTGTCTAATTTATAGTATCCCAAACAATTATCTTCTCGGTCGTAACGATATGTTTTCTGATTCTTAACCTTTATATAATTCACCACATTCCCATCCTTGTCGTAGTTAATTGTTTTATGAGATTTCTTATCAACCTGAGCATAACCAATCTCTTTTTTCTGAGCATCATAATGGATTGTTGCGTGACGTTTAGTATCATACTTGTCAAAACTTACACATTTTCCTGACTTGTCATAATACACAGTTTTTTTACCTTCAACTTTCGAATATCCATTTTCTTCCTGTGAAAAAGCCACATTAGCTAAAAAGCATAATAATGCGGCACCTATAAAATTCTGTATTTTCATTTTCTGATAATTTATTACACATTAAAGATTTTTCACGTATTTATGAATCCAATTGGAGAAAATCATATCTCGGCAAACTTTCCATGAATAATTCACCTGTTTATTCAAATCATTGTCACAAAAATAATTGAACGGAAACATTGGATTTTTACCATTTTCGCAATCTCGAAGATACTCAAAACGAATCCGTTCTGGAGCGTATTCCGGATGACCAATAGCATAGATATGACGACCACCATACGCAACCATCAACCCCGGCCCTGTTACAGAAGATTCGGCAACAATCTGTATGTCTGGAACCTGCGCAAGTTCATCATGCGACAAATACCAAGGACGACTTACCGGCAACAAGATTTCAGACAATGAGTTGTCAATAAGCTCTGTTGTTTTATCTAACACAGCATGAGGATAAACCCCGCTCCACTGGAAACTATTTCGTTTAAAGTGAATTCCACAATCATAATAAATCCGTGCAAAAGCCGACCAACAGATAAGAAATGAAGATTTCACATGTTTGTCGGTCCAACGGAAAAACACGCACAATTGTTTCCAATAAAGAATTTCTTCGTATTCAAACCTTTCAAAAGGAGCACCATTCATTATCAAAGCATCAAAATCCTGCCCTGATTCCATTATTTCGGAAATATCTTGATAATAGGTGTTCATATATTCCTGCGGCGTGTGTTTATACACAAGATTACTCATCTTTGCAAGAGTAATTTCTACTGGAACATCAAGAACATCTAACGCACGGTATAAATCAGCTTCAGCCTCCTCTTTCTCGGGCATTAAGTTTACAATCAATATTTTTAACGGAGACAAAGAGACATTTCTGTCATCAGTTAAATTACAGCCTTCCGAGTTCAATTTTGAGATAAGAGGTAGTTTTTTCGGAACAATAATCATCTTGTAACACAAAATTTTTGCAAAAATACAATTTAAAATAAACCTAATTACAAGATTTAAACAGATAGTACCGTTATTTTTCCCGTAAAAAAGATTTTTTTCAGAGCAGAACCTTGCGTAAGTAAAATTTATTTATACTTTTGCAAGCGATTTAAAAATCATGGCGAGGTAGCTCAGCTGGTCAGAGCGCATGATTCATAATCATGAGGTCGGCGGATCATGCCCGCCTCTCGCTACAAGGGTAAAAACTTGAAAATAAAGGACTTACAAGAATGTTTGTGAGTCCTTTTTTATTTTTACACAAAACCATTTACCAACATTTGCCAATGCTTGTAACTGCTTGATTTTGTTATTGTTTGTAGATTTTTTATTTTTGTTTGTGATTTTGATAAAACGGAAATGTTGGTAAAAAGTTGGCAAGAAATTCACGAGTAAATAAATCTCGTAAACTTAGAATTGACGGCATTTTTTTACATTAACGTTGGCAAAAAATTAGCAAATGTTGGCAAAAAAATCATTCGCTATCTGCAACTCACCTATTTTCTTGTATAGTGCGTTGACTTCATCCTCATGAGATTTCTCTGGCGTTTTCATTGCAAATACTTGTGGTGCCTTTTCCAAAAACTCTTTCTTCCATTGAGATATTTGGTTGGGAGTCAATTGATACTTTATTGCCAACTCTGACAATGTCGACTGTTCTTTGAGAGCTTCTATGGCTACCTTGGCCTTAAACTCCGAGCTAAATTTTCGTTTACTTTTCATACAGCTAATTTATTATTTTTTTATCTTTACTAGCTGTCTAAAATTTCTAGATAATTATAATTCACTATTTCAGATTTTCTTTTTTTGTGAATGATAAATCCTACATAGAAGCATGGTGTAATAAATATATTCATCAATTCTGCAAAATAATAAATATGCTCCATGGATTTTGACCACAAGGTTTGAATATCAAAGTAATATTTAACATCAAATAGACAAAAACTTTTTAATAGTTTAGAAATTAATTGGATACCATATGGTTTGACAAACAGATTTGCATTGGATAAGTTATTCCCTGTAATATCCAATGAGACAATCGTTGGCGTAAACAAAAACAACAAAAAGTAGCCTATATAAAAGCGATATTGTTTATCATTCATCTCTTTAAGGGTTTTAATTATAAAAAACAAACAAAAGGTAAATAGCAACATTGTTAAATAGAATACAACTTGATTGTATTCTATGAACATATTTTTATTAACAATAGTTTGATTATTTACTGTAAAATCATATACAATGACACATATAAATATCAGCAACAAAACAATATCGAAAATGTTTATAACAAAAAGTTTATTTCTCATACGAAACAAAGTTTTCTGTTTTTTGACGTTCTTTATAAGAAAAATTAACATCCATGATATTGTAACAATTATCAATGTATATTTTTCCATCAATACAGGTAACTTTTCATAAAGATTTTCCTTACTGAAAAAAACTGTCGCAAAATCCAATATTTTACTGAAACACAACCAATAATCGCCAAGTTTTAATAATATTTCTATACCATAGGGAAACATTACTGAAACTGGTTCGTACAGGTCTAAATCATCATAAACAGGTCCTATAGCAACGACAACAGGAGTAAAAAACATTATTGTACAAAACCAGACCATATTCCCATGTCTTGAAAACCTTTGTTTATACATCTCTACAAATAAAAGAGTAATAAATACACACCAAGTGACTATAGAGGGTATCGTTTCAAGACTTGCAAATGAGGGTTTCAAATAATAAATTATTGAAACAATAATTTCCATCATAAACAAACACAAACAAATCCATTGTACCAACATGCACAACATAGATTTAAAAAACTTCGCCATCTTCTTCAATAATACGATCTCTATATTCATTTAATTTAAGCAAAAAAAAACGAGTCACTTCCTCACTATAATACTCCAGTAAATTTAGACAACTTTTTTGCTTAGTTAATGATAAATCC